>CAMYZZ010000022.1 GCA_947304135.1 uncultured Candidatus Saccharibacteria bacterium | reverse complement strand
AAGGCGCAAAAACCATTGTCCTTGGTGTTAATGAAGAAATCATTGAAGACAGCGACGAAATCCTCTCGAACGCAAGCTGCACTACGAACTGTATCGCTCCTGTAATGCGCGTGCTTGAAGATAACTTCGGTATTGAAAAAGCAATGATGACCACTGTTCACTCATACACCGCATCACAACGCCTTCAAGATGCTCCAGCAAAGGACCTTCGTGAAGCTCGTGCTGCTGCTGAAAATATCGTCCCGACTACTACTGGTGCTTCAAAAGCTGCCGCTCTTACAATTCCAAGCCTGAAAGATAAATTCAACGGTCTCTCAGTTCGCGTCCCAACTCCAGTTGTCTCACTTTCTGACATCACCGCCGTGATTAAGCGCGACACTACTAAAGAAGAAATTAACGAAGTCTTTGAAAAAGCCGCAAAAGAACCATACTACGAAGGTATCCTTGGCGTCACTAATGAACAACTCGTCTCTTGTGACCTTCGCGGCAATTCTCACTCATGTGTTGTAGACCTTTCACTTACCGACGTTGTCGCTGGCAACTTAATTAAGGTTGTCGCTTGGTATGACAACGAGTGGGGCTACTCAAACCGTCTCGTCGAACTAACTGCGGACTTTGGAAAGAGATAAAATGCCACGCCTATTTCTCGCATCAGACCATCGCGGATTCGCCGATAAACAACGCCTTATCACGGTGCTAAACAGCACAAACGTGAAGGATGTTTATGAAATCATCGACCTTGGCCCAACTACCTTGAGACCAGATGATGATTTTAACGATGCCGCGATTGCTGTTGCTAGAAATGTCCGCCAAAATCCTGCCTCAAGAGGTATTCTAATCTGTGGCTCAGCCCACGGCATCTCAATGCAAGCTAACCGCTTTAAAGGTATCCGCGCTATCTGTGGCTATACCCCGGAACTCGTCCATATCGGCCGTCTCCATGAAGACGCCAATGTCCTCTGTCTCTCATCTGATTTTATGGATGACGCAACTATGGATCGCTCAATTTCAATGTTCCTCTCTGCTGAATTTTTGCCTGAGGAGCGCTATATAAGAAGAGTTACTCGACTTGACGAGGAAAATATTTACTAAGGAGAAAAATGCAACCAAAAATCGTTGACGCAACAGACGTAATCATCGCCCCAACTCTTCTCACGAGTGATCCAGAGGAGTTTACTAGGGCTATTACTCTTTATCCAACCTTCGTAAAACGCATGCAAATTGACGTAATCGACGGTAGTTTTGTTGCGACTACGACTATCCCAGACTCCGCCATCGCCGCTCTTCCTCAAAATATCCAAGTCGACATGCATTTGATGGTAGCTCGCCCGTCTGAGCACATGCCTCATATTTTAAGACTCAAACCACATCTTTGTATTCTTCATGCTGAAGCGGCTGAAAACTTACTTCCAATCTTCGCACAGCTCAAACAGGCAGGAATTAAGGCTGGTGTAGCGCTCATGCAACGCACTTATCCTGGCCTAGTTGAACAATATATTAAAGCCGCAGACCACGTTCTCGTTTTTGCTGGCGCACTCGGTCGTAACGGTGGTAAAGCTGACCTTTTGCAAGTTGAAAAAGTAAAATTAGTTCGCAGAATTAACCCAAACGCCGAAATCGGCTGGGATGGCGGCGTAGGGAAAGATAACGTCCGCACTCTCGCTCACTCTAATATTAACGTGATTAATGTCGGCTCATACATCTTAAAAGCAGACGATCCAAAGGCTGCATACGAAGAGCTCTGCACTGAAGCCGTACAAAGAGGAGTGGCATTCTAATGGCACGCATCGTAAGTCTTGGCTCAGCTCTGCAGGATATCTACCTAGTAGACCACGATGATTTTGTTGGTGTCAAACAGGGTGAAACCGAGAAATTAGACCATATTGATATTGGCTCGAAAGTTGATATTGACCAGATTTTATTTGAAGTTGGTGGCGGAGGCACAAATTCCGCAGTTTCTTTTGCGCGTCACGGCCATGAAACGATTTTTATTGGTAACACTGGTGTCGACCCGGCTGGCCAAGCTATAGAAGAAGTGCTTGATGACGAAGGTGTTGATACGAGCTACATTGTCCATCCACCTCGCACCAAAACTGGCGTATCCGTTGTGCTTTTGGATACTAAATCTGGCGAGCGCACGATTCTAACTTGCCGTGGTGCCAGCTCTAAGTTTGATAACCTTGATGAAAATGATTTAGATTTGATTAAACCAGATTGGCTCTACGTTACGAGCCTTCGTGGTGACATGAATACGCTTCTTCGCTTCTTTGAAAAGGCTCACTCAATCGGCTGCAAAGTTATGTTTAACCCAGGAAAAATGGAAATCGCCGAGAAAAAGAAACTTTTAGGTCTTCTAGAAGATGTTGATATTCTACTTGTCAACCGTAAGGAAGCTGCAATGATTGTTCCTGGTCAACTACTTGAGGAACTCCTTGCGCACCTCAGCGCCTACGTCCCATCTGTCATCATCACTACTGGCTCAATGGGTGCAATCGCCACAAACGGTAAAGAAACCTATCGCTTCGGTATCTATGAAGATGTAAAAGTTAAAGATACTACTGGCGCTGGCGATGCCTTTGGCTCTGGCTTCTTGGCTCATCTCGCCGCCGGCAATTCATTTAAAGATTCGCTTATCTTTGGCTCAGCCAACTCAACTTCTGTAGTCTCAAAATTTGGCGCTAAAGCTGGAATTCTGTATGGCACGGAAGATTTACATCCAATGCCAATCCAAAAAATCTAAAAAAACTCTAGACAAAAGGATATTATTGTGTTAACATAATTGCATGGTTGTTTCAAATGCTCGGACAACCACGCTTCCTTAGTAACTGGTGCTAGATGTTAGTAGCAAGTTTACAGTGAAAACATCAAAAAGCACCCAAACACGCACGTCGTGCTTTCCGTACACCGCGGAAATGGGGCTGACGTTTCCCAATAGGAGAAACGCGGTACGCGGTAGTACTTTAAAGTGAAAGCCTGTGCTATGAACATCGCGAGACCGAACCGCGTCTATGTAGGTATAAAGATTATTCCAATGAACTTTAGGGATAACACCTAACGAAAAATAGATGACGGATCGGCAGGCCTTGGCAGGCCAAAAGTATTTGGTTTTTTCGCCGCATTTCAACAGGCATGGTGCGGCGAGGTTGTGCCATTACATTTCGCTTTATGTGCGGAAACGACGCATAAAGCCCAATGGACTATCGTACCTCCAGTAAAATAGTTTTCGTAACTCGTCAACAGCCCGACAAAGAGGGCAATCAACTTCAAT
>CAMYZZ010000021.1 GCA_947304135.1 uncultured Candidatus Saccharibacteria bacterium | reverse complement strand
ATGATGTGGTGCCGCGAAAGAAGTTCGTGATTGTGCCGCTTCCGACGATTCAGAAACATGTTAGAGTACGCGGATTTGATCATATTGGACGGATTGCGGAGGGGCTTGCGAGTTTAAGGGGTGCGACAGTTTTTAAGGCGCTTATCAGGGAGAAAAATACGGTTCAGGTAGGCTCGAGCCGGGAGCTGAGGATGACGCAGGCCGAGCGGGCGTATGGGTTAGCCCCAGGGGTGAAGATTGACTCTGAGGCGGAGTATTTGCTTCTAGATGATGTCTGGACAACGGGCGCTTCGATGCGGGCGGCTGCGAAGGTTTTAAGAGATAATGGGGCGAAAAAAATTAGCGGAGTGGTGATTGTAAAAAACGCGGCAGAAGTTTAGCAACAAAAAATCCCCTTTCGGGGATTTTTTAAAGATTTAAGCTGTAGCGCCAACAACTGAAGTTAAGACGAAGTTGACGATTGCGTATGCAAGAAGTGAGATGATAAGACCGATGATTGCGTAAAGAATAGTGTTTTTTGCATCGGTAACTTTTTTGCTATCGCCACCTGAAAGGATGTAGCGAAGACCACCGTAGATAAGCATAATAACAGATACGAGGCCGATAGCGAGCAAAATAACGTTAGTGATGCGGCCAAAGACACCATTATCACCAATAAGATCAGTTGGCATGCCAGAAGCACGAGCCATCTCGGCACCTTTTTCAACAGCAGTTTTACCTTCGTCTGCGTAGACAGACATAGCTTTTCCAATCCATAAACAAAGAACCGCGCCGGTTCCAGTAAGGATTTGAGAGATATTTTTCACAGTTTTATTCATAAAATAATTCAATCTCACAGTTAGATTATGCACTTATTTTATCATATATCAAATATATTGCAAGTTTTTTAAGCTTAGTTTTGTGTTTTTAGGGGGTGGCGGTATCTGGGGTTTTGTGGTATGATAGATTCATTGGAGGGTTACCCAAGTGGCTGAAGGGGACGGTTTGCTAAATCGTTAGTCTGGGGAAACCTGGAGCGGGAGTTCGAATCTCCCACCCTCCGCCAAGTGAGCAGAGCAAAAAAGAGCTTGCTCTTTTTTATTCTGCGAGCGCAGGCGTGGGAAGACGGCGTAAGCCGGCTACCCTCCGCCAAATTCGAATTAAAAGCCGATATCTCGGCCTTTTTTCGTGCTCGCTCGATGTATAATCGCGCGTCGCATGAAGAAAAGACCAATCTATCAGCTTTTATTTTCGAATTTTATTCTATGAATGCAGGCGCGGGAACAGGGGTAGCTCTTGATAAAAAGTGAAAAATGTGATATAATATGCTTATGCAGTTATTTGATAAGGTTTTAAATATTGCTCTTAAAGTATTATCTGCGCTTGCAACAGTGATGGTTTTTGCTGTGATTGGCGTATGTTTTGGCCTTGATACACTTGTTTTTCTTCTAAGATATGCAATGTGTTTCGTAGTGCCAATTGCATTTACGATTGTGGCGGATAAGGTTATTAACGGCAATAGAAAGACAATCCAAAAGAAATAAGATAAAAGTCCCGCTTTTAGCTTGAAAAATCTAATTTTTTTGATATAATATAGACACGTGTTAAAGCCGGTCTCTTAGTATAACGGTTAGTACAACGGGTTTTCATCCCGTCAACGCGGGTTCGACTCCCGCAGAGATCACCAAAACTTCACACGATGGAATTTGAGCCGATTGGCTCTTTTTTGTTCCCTTTTTTGAATTAAAAACCCAGCCCCGTAGGGGCTGGGTTTGTAGTTTAGTATGCAATACAACGGATAGTGTAGGCGTCGTACTTATTGGTTGTTTGGTCTACGATTGTTGCAGATGCGTCGGTAAATGAATTGGAGCTATGCACTAGGCCGTCGGTGCCGCTTTCTAGATACATAGCTTCAGTTCCGATATTTCTGTAGGCGGCAGTGTTTTCACGCCAGCCAGCAGTAACAAGGTTGATTGGGGCTTTGAAATACTTTTGAGCGAATTCATAGTCGCCAAGTGTGTTATACCCGTTGCTACCAAGGCTGATATCAAGAGTTCTGAAGTCTCCGCTAACACCGCTAACTGGAAGGTGCCAACCTTTTGGACAAATATCGCCGGCTACTTGTTCTGTTACTGGGTTTTCTAAGTCAACTGCGGCATGTCCAGCTGTAGCTGCATAAACGTTGTAATAAACACCGTTACCGTAGGCAAAGACTGGATTTGAGCCAGAAGCATTTAGTTGGTCACTTCTAAAGATAAACCGATTAATACATTCTGCAGTGTTTTCTGTGCACATTTCTCCTGTGCTGGTAATATTTTTAACTGCTGCGGTAGGATTATTGGTGTTTTCGGAGGTGAGCTGAACGCCAGTAGGAACTAGACGAAGGTTTTCGGTCATCCACCACTTGCCATCTGGGAGTTTTGCTACAGTGTAGACTTGATTGTCGCGGTCATCTTTCAAAGCGATTACTTTATTAACTGGGTAGGAAGCGTATGGTTCAGTGGTGTCGTCAAAGGTTTGCATAGTAATTCCCTCTTCTGCTTTTACCCAAATCGCGTAGAGTTTTAAGCCATCATCTGATATAGTGACGCGTTCGTTTGGCCCATACATGGTGCCGGTGCCGTCCTCTTTAGTATTCCAGCCAGCGAAGCCATAGCCATCACGGTGGAAGTTAGGTGTGTTTAAGTTAGTGGTTCTACCAAAGCCTTCTGAGCGTTGGGTGGTTCCGACCGCTTCTGAACTGTTTTTATAGTAGTCAATGCCGACTGGGAGCACCTCCCATTGAGCATAGAGATTAATTGTAGTGCCATCTTCAACAGTTAAATGACTGACATTGGCGCCGTCTTGGATTAGATCGCCCTGGTTATCTTCTTTCCATCCGATAAAGCGATATTCTTCTAGGACAAATTCATTACGAGGAAGATGTGTGCGGTAGCCGTCGTATTCGGCTTTGTATGGTTCCATGCTGCCGGTAGCTTGCTCTGAGTTTTTGTAGAAAACGAAGGTATAAGCATTTGGTTCCCAGATTACATAAAGTGTGAGTGGTTCGTCGCTATTTGGGATATTGCGCATCGGTTCTTCGTCGTCGTAAACTTTTTCGCCATCCATTTCAAGAGACCAGCCAGCGAAGTGATAGCCGATTGCAGTGTAAGCGTTCTTCTTTAATTTACCACTTCTGGTGTAGTAGTCGTCTGACATGCTGCCGCCATCAGGGTAGTTGCCATCATAGTGGATGATGCGGGCAGCTTTAAGGGTGAAGTACCCTGGTTTATCGTTTGTTGGGTCGTCAATGCGGGCGTAAGTTTTGTGGGTTGGGTTTGAGCTATTAAAGGCAGTGCCAGCACCACCAACGAGAGAGGTAGTGTTTTGGAAGACTTCGTAATCGTTAGAATTCTGTTGGGTCCCGCCGCCGCTTACGACATTGTCGGTATTAAAGCCTTCGCTAACATAGATGGTTTTAAGATTTGAATTCATGGCAAACATCATTTTGATGTTTCTAAGAGCTGGGGTTTCAAAACTTGAGAGGTCCAAAGTTTCCATAGTGGTTGAGCGGAACATCATTTGCATGCCAGTGACTTTTCTGGTGTCAAACATGCTGAGGTCAACGCTTGTTAGGCTGCTTGCTCCGTCAAAGAGGTTGTTCATATTTGTAACATTTTCGGTATTGAAGTTGTTGCCGAAAGTAACAGAAGTTAAGGATCCACATTGTGAGAACATGCCGCTTAGACTGCGGTTGCTTGAGGTATCCCAGCTACTGAGGTCGATAGAGGTGATGGCGGTGCCAGAGAAGAAGTAAGCAAGGGTTGGGGCGGTGCTAAAGTCGATACCAGAGAGGTCAATGTTTTTGAGCCTTGAGAGGCCGTTGAACATATCGTTTGAATATTGGTGGTTCAAATGGATGGTGCTTGCTTCGGTCCACCAGTTGATGATGTTCTCGTCATCGTCGTCTTGCCAGATGTAGATGCGGCCCTCTGAACTTGGAGCGGCGAGGTCTTTATATTTGTCGCTTGGATAGTTGTCGTCTGGTTGTGGGTCGGTAGTGTAGTGCCTGAAGGTGGTGATGTATGGGTTGATATTTTTAATGATTTGAGCGATTAGTGAGCCGGTATACCATTCGGCGGTAGTAGCGAGCTCGCGGGTGTGAGCGAAGACAGAAAAGTCGCTTTCAACAGGTTCTGTGAGGTCAACTTTTTCTCCGCCTTCAGCTTGGTTATACCAACCGGTGAATTTTTCGCCTTCTGCGATAGTAGGAGCTGGAAGATTTAGAGTGCCGTTGTAGTTGATGATTTCAGTGTGGGTGCTGTCGTCTGCGTCGGTCCAAGTGACAACGAGGCGGTCTTCGAGAGTGTAGGTTGCCTTAATTGATGGAGTTTCGGTCTTGGTTGCGGCCTTAGTTGAGGTTGTGATAGCTGCGGCGGAAACGGCGAGAGCAAGGACGGCAACAACTTTTGCGGCTTTTTTGTGGCGCTTTGCAACGAAGATGATGCAGATGGTGAAGCCGATTACTGAGGTGATGATGAGGATTGAATTGTTTCTAACGGCGGTGATAACAGCTTGGTTTGTGTTTCCGCTAGTATCTGGAGCAAGTGGAACTACATCTGGGTCATCGATGCCGACGAGTTTGATTTTGAATTTGACATCGGTGGATTGGACGCGGGCATTAATGTCTGCAGCGGTGGTATATTTTGCGGTGACGATAAGGTTAAAGGAGTCGCCAGCTTCAATAGTGGTTTCGGCAAAAGAATCATGTTCGTAGGTGATGTATGGGTTGTCGTTATCATTTGTGATAGCTTCGATAGTGTGGGGATTTGAGTCGGTGTTCTTGAAAGTGATAGTATATTTTGCAAGATCGTTTAAGTGGTGGAAAGTGATGTTTGAAATAATGCTGTCATCGGTGAAGCTTGAGACGGTTCCCTCGGCATCGGTAGAGATTTCGGAAAGTGTGACGTTCTGGATTCTAAAGATGTTTGCTGCGGCGAAAGTTGAGAAAGATTGTGAAAGTGAAAATGCGAAAACTGCTGCAAAAATTGCAGTAAGTAACTTACCTAAACGACACCTGCTTCTGCGGTGCTCTACGTTAGCCATTAATAACCTCCACTTTGTAGTTTTATTGTATCATGCTTGTGGTAAAAATCATAGTGATTTTAAGGGTAAAATTGGGATTTCTTGGCATGCTGGAGAAGAGGCGGCGTCTTGACTTTTTAGGGGTGGTGTGCTATACTGAGAGTAATTTTCGGGGTTACCCGCCGCCTACTCAATAAAAGAGCAGGCTTATTTTTTATTTAGTAGATAATCAATATATTGTTTTGTTATTAAATCTGTAACTTCCTCCGATAACTCTCCAATGCGTTGATAGAGTCTTGCGGTGTCAATTGATCTAGTTTGTGGAAGTATGGCATATTGATCTAATTTGTTAAGTATGAAGTGGGCATACCAGGTTCCAATATGCTTCTTACTAGTAATTGGAATTCCGATTGCATTATTCCCACCTTCTATGGGCTTAATAATAAGGATTGGTCTTGAAAAGTTTTCATTTTTGCCATAAGTTTCAACACCTATGTTTTGTCCTATTTTCCCCCACCAAACGTCGCCGCGATTTACGGAAACTCGTTTGAGTTTAAAATGAATTTCTTTTTTAAGGCTGTTCCAATTATTAAATTTTTCCTCTACGATTTTTTCTAGCCCTTTAATCTTGTTGTTTTGCTCTGTTGACATAAAAATAATCCTCCAATTTAGAATTGATAATTCTTATTGGCGGACTGGTAAGATGGTCGTAATTTCTAAGAAGATTATAACACTAGTTCTGGAGGTTAGCCTAAAATAAGGTTTTGCTTTTGCGAAAATGGTACGTATCTGTTATAATATTATGAGGTATGGGGCAGCAGACTAAAAGTCTTCTTTCCCTTGCTGATGCTCGGGGCAGTAGACCAAAGGTCTTCTTCCCCCTGTTAACACATGGGGCAGTCGTTCAACGGATAGGACATATCCCCTCTAAGGATACAATGCTGGTT
>CAMYZZ010000020.1 GCA_947304135.1 uncultured Candidatus Saccharibacteria bacterium | reverse complement strand
ATTTGCTACGCTTGGAATATGAATAAAAGAGGTAAAATTATCCCAAATGGCGTAGTTCTACAAACTCACGAAAACGCAGCAGTAGTCCTGCTGACGGAGCAAGGACTAAATGTTGAGTTGATCCCGAGAAGTAACATAAAGGGAATTCATACGCCAGATTATTACAAAGAATAATAAAATCCTTGACTTTAAAAAAATAGGTAGGGTATAATAAAAATATCAGGGGCAGGACCTGCATTGGATATATGCGGGACACCGCCCCGCTTTTTTATGCTAACCGCCCGGTTTATCAAGCCGCTGCTTGTCTCCCCAACCAGTTTTCGCTATAATATAATTATGCCAAAATTCAAACTGCACAGCAAATATCAGCCCACCGGCGACCAGCCCAAAGCTATCGCCGAGCTTTGTGATGGTTTGGACAAGGGTATCCGCGAGCAGACCTTGCTCGGCGTGACCGGCTCCGGCAAGACTTTCACCATGGCCAATATTATTGAGCACGCCCAAAAACCGACTTTGATTTTGGCGCACAACAAGACTCTCGCTGCTCAGCTTTATTCCGAGTTTCGCGAATTTTTCCCAGACAACGAAGTCCACTATTTTGTTAGTTATTTCGACTATTACCAGCCTGAAGCCTACATCGCCAGCAGCGATACTTATATCGAAAAAGATTCCGCCATCAACGACGAGATAGACCGTCTGCGCCACGGCGCCACAGTTTCTCTCCTTACTCGCCCAGACACTATTATCGTTGCCTCCGTCTCTTGTATCTACGGCATCGGCTCGCCCGACCATTACACAGAAATGTCTCTGCCGATGTGGAAAGATGGGACACGCTGGGGGATAAAGGGTAAATTGTTTTCTCCGACGTCCGCGCCAAGCGAACGAGAAGAAGCTTTGCAATTTCGTCCTATCACTCAATCCGACTTCCTCGTCTACCTAGTTGCCATGCAATATCATAGAAACGACATCGCTTTTGAGCGCGGCAATTTCCGCGTGATGGGCGACACAGTGGATGTTTACCCGGCTTCTGGAGAGTTTGCCTATCGTTTTGAGTTTGGTTTTGACGAGCTAGAAGAGGTCAAGATTATCGACCCGCTCACCGCCGAAGTTTTGGAAAAGCCTGATAGGATTCATATTTTCCCAAACACCCACTACGCCACACCAAAAGACCAGCTAGACCGTGCTCTTGAGACTATCCAGACAGAGTTTGACGCGCGCCTCAAGTTTTTTGAGCGCCACAACAAGTTTTTAGAGGCCCAGCGGCTTTCCCAGCGCACCAAGTATGATTTAGAGATGCTCAAAGAGACTGGTTTTGTGAAGGGGATTGAGAACTATTCTCGCCACCTAGATGGCCGCAAAGCCGGCGAGCCACCTGCCACGCTGCTAGACTTTTTCCCAAAAGACTTCCTTCTGATTGTTGACGAATCTCACATGACTCTGCCACAAGTCCGCGGCATGTATAATGGTGACCACTCGCGCAAAGAAACTTTGGTGGAATATGGCTTCCGCTTGCCAAGCGCCCTAGATAATCGCCCCCTTACTTTTAATGAATTTGACAAGCATATCAAGCACGCGATTTATGTTTCCGCCACCCCGGGTGAGTACGAGCTAGAGCATTCTCCAGAGCCAGCCGAGCAGGTTATCCGCCCAACCGGTTTGCTAGATCCAGAGATAGAGGTGCGCGGCACTGATGGCCAGGTGGATGATTTGATGGAAGAGATTGACCGCCGCATTGCCAAAAACCAGCGTGTTTTGGTCACGACGCTCACCAAGCGCATGGCCGAGGATTTGTCCGATCACCTCAAAGAGCGCGGCGTCAAGACGGCATATATTCATTCGGACATCGACACATTGGAGCGTGGCGACATTTTGCGTGATCTTCGCGCCGGAGTTTACGATGTCCTGGTTGGTATCAACCTTCTCCGCGAAGGCTTGGACTTGCCAGAAGTCTCTCTAGTTGCAATTCTCGATGCGGACAAAGAAGGTTTCCTCCGCTCTGAGTCCGCCCTGGTCCAGACCATTGGCCGTGCCGCTCGCCATGTCGATGGCCACGTGATTATGTATGCCGACCATATCACAGAGAGTATGGAAAAAGCTATTACAGAGACCAACCGCCGCCGCGAGATTCAGCAAGAATACAACAAGAAGCATCACATCACTCCAAAGGGAATTAAAAAAGAAGTCAGTGCCGGCCTCCGCGCACTTATCCCAGAAAAAGAGCAAAAAGACGCATTAAACCTCAAAAAAGTCCCGCCAGAAGAAATTCCAAAACTAGTCAAACAGCTAGAGTCCGAGATGAAACTCGCCGCTGCCAACCTCGATTTTGAGCGCGCCGCCAGCTTGCGTGATTTGATAGAAGATATCAAATCTGGCAAAGCCACCAAAAAATAGCCGCGCAAAGCCTTTGACAAAAATCCAAAATCTGTGTATAATATATAACTGTAGCAAAAATATTTCATATTATGAAAGGGGGATAAGTAATGGATATTAATGTTTTGCTTGGACTTTATAGAATACTTGCTGAAAATCCAGACACTTTCCACGATGTTTTGAGAAACCTCTATAGCCGCGAAATCCAGATTATCAAGAATCAGATCGAAGAGGGTATAGAGGATATCGATGTTGAAAGCGGCGAATGCGCAGATCGTGACCATTACTTCAAAGAGAAGGTTGAAGACCAGATGGCAAACTTTGACGGTCTTATCTTGACCGCAACATGCTTCCGCAAGGTAGACATGCATGGCCATATCGGTGCCGACGACCTCATCTCGGCTTTGCAGGAGATGAAAGACGAGATTCGTGAGCTCGCCGAAAAAACTGGCAAAGAAGTTCAGAGGATTCGCAAAGGCGCCAAAGCGGCCGGAGTTGGCAACTTTAGCGTTAGAAATCGCGTAACCTTGAAAGGCGCAGAAGAAGAAGTTTTGGCCGAGTTCAAAAGACTCAAAAGCGATATCTTCTCTCAGCTTCGGAGCTTCGAAGATGAGCTCGACGATATCAACAACACCAGACTCTAGTTCAGCAAGCATAGGCGACCCAGTTGGGTCGCTTTTTCATCTTTAAAGTCCCAGAAAATGTGATATAATAAAACGGATGGAAAAAATTACACGCGAGGAAATTGACCATCTGGCGGAGCTTTCTAATTTTTCTCTGACAGATGCAGAAAAAGACAGCCTTGGCACAGACCTTGGCAATATCATCGGCTATATTTCTCAGCTAGACGAGCTAGACACCAAAGATACCGAGCCAACCTACCAGGTCTTTGAGATGGAAAATATTTGGCGCCCTGATGAAATTCAGCCACAAGAAGCAGACAGGGAAGCACTATTAAACCTCGCTCCAGCGGAACAAGACAACCAGATAAAAGTTCCAAAGGTCTTATAGGAGATAAAAACATGCAGATCGCAACAAAAGACAGAACCGCAGTATCGATGGTCAAAGAAGCCTTGGACAAGGCCAAGCGTTGTAAAAATTACAACATTTTTGTCTCTCTAAACGAAGAGGCTGCTATAAAACGCGCAGAGGAAATCGACGCAAAAATCGCAAAAGGCGAAGACGCTGGCCGTCTCGCTGGCGTACCCTATGCTTTGAAAGATAATTTCTTAAGTCGCGAAGGTGCCACCACGGCTTCTTCCAAAATTCTCGAGCCTTTCAAAAGCCCAATCACCTCTACTACTGTCAAAAAGCTAGAAGCCGAAGGCGCTATTATGATTGGCCGCACCAATATGGATTCCTTTGCGCACGGCTCTTCCACAGAAAACTCCTATTTTGGCCCAACTTTGAACGCTTATGACGAGACGCGTGTTGCTGGCGGTTCTTCTGGCGGCTCAGCTGTGGCCGTAGCCAAGGGGATCGTCCAATTTGCAACCGGCACCGATACCGGCGGATCCATCCGTCAGCCAGCTTCGTTCAACGGCGTCTTTGGCTTCAAGCCAACCTATGGCACGATTTCTCGCTACGGCGTTGTCGCCATGGCTTCAAGCACCGACTGCATCGGCTTCTTCGCCAACTCCGCCTCCGACATAGATTTACTCATGCAAATCTGCTCCGGCCAGGACCCATACGACATGACAACCTTACCTGACTATTATAACGAATCGGAGCAAGCTGTATCTGGGGATCTTTCGCGACAACGGGAGCGAAGGATAGGGAGCTCGCCCGTAACGACGGGCCGAGCGACCGGTGCCCCAGATATAGCTGCTCCGGTTCGTATAGGAATTATCAAGGATTTTGATTTAAGTAAGATTGACAAGAATATTAAGGACGCATTTGATAAAAAGATTGCCGAGTTAAAAGAGTCTGGCTACGAGATTGTTGAGCTAGACATGCCAGCCTTAAAATACGCCCTCGCAGTTTACTATATCGTCGTCCCAGCCGAGATTTCCAGCAACCTTTCTCGTCATGACGGCGTCCGCTATGGCTATAGAAGCAAAGATGCCAAATCCCTAGAAGAAGTCTATAGCTTCTCGCGCAATCTCGGCTTCATGCCA
Organism: uncultured Candidatus Saccharibacteria bacterium; assembly: GCA_947304135.1. Classification (GTDB taxonomy): domain Bacteria; phylum Patescibacteriota; class Saccharimonadia; order Saccharimonadales; family Saccharimonadaceae; genus Nanosyncoccus. The sequence continues at coordinate 1,848 of CAMYZZ010000020.1, read as the reverse complement.
GAGAACAAGCGCCGCATTATGATCGGCAACTTCGTGCTAAGCTCTGGCTTTTATGATGCATATTATCTCAAGGCCCAAAAAGCTCGCACTCTGATTATCAAAGAATACGAAAACGCTTTCAAAAAATGTGATTTCATCTTGACTCCAGTTTCGCCAAACCCAGCATTTAAGCTTGGCGAGAAGGTTAATGATCCTATCTCTATGTATCTAGAAGACGTGATGAGCGTACCTTTGAACCTTGCTGGCGTACCAGGCCTAGCTATCCCAGTTGGTAGGACCGAGCCAACTGATACTGCTAAAGAGGGCTTGCCAATCGGTTTACAGATTGTTGGACCTAGAAGAAGCGACAAAGCTTTGCTAGAATTTGCATCAAAAATCACCAAAAGGGAGGGTAAATAATTATGGATATGTCTATTGTTTTTCTTGGAGTCGCGATTATCATCGTTGGCATCATGGTTTTTGTAGCGATTTCTATCACCAGCAAGCGCCGCTATTCTTTTGACAAAGAAGAATATCAGACCGCCTGGCTCAAGATAGAAAATGGGCTCAGAAAAGACAACAAGGCCAGCTACCCTACCTCTGTGATTGCCGCAGACAAACTGCTCGACAAGGCTCTCACCGAGATGGCTCTCCCTGGCAAGACCATGGGCGACCGCTTGAAACGCGCTGGGCAGTATTTTTCTAGTGTCAACTCCGTTTGGTATGCTCACAAGATGAGGAACCAGATTGCTCACGAGCACGGTTTTGAGATTAGCTACGAGCAGGCCAAGCATGCCCTCGCGAGTTTCCGTCAGGCACTAAAAGATTTGGAGGCGATTTAATGAAATATGAAATAACCATCGGCATCGAATGTCATGTCCAGCTAGCAACAAAGACCAAACTTTTTTCCGAGGTAGACAACGACGCCCGCGGCAAAGATCCAAACACCTGTGTTTCTCCGGTAGACTACGCTCTCCCGGGCATGCTCCCGCGTTTGAACAGCGAGGCCATCAAACTCGCCATCCGCGCTGGCAAAGCTATGAATGCCGAGATTAACGCCTATTCCCGTTTCGACCGCAAACATTATTATTATCCAGATTTGCCAAAAGGCTACCAGATTTCCCAGTTCTATCATCCAATTATTGGTGCGGGCTACATTGAACTCCCAACTGGTGAGAAAATCCGCATCGAACACGCCCACATGGAAGAAGATGCCGGCAAACTCAACCATTACGATACCTATAGCCTAGTCGACCTAAACCGTGCTGGCACTCCACTGATCGAGATTGTTTCTATGCCAGATATTCACTCCGCTAAGCAGGCTCACGATTATTGTAAAGAGCTTTGGCGCGCTATGGTTTATGCCGGCGTAACACTTGGCGATCTTTATAATGGCAACATGCGTTTTGATGTTAACATCTCCCTTGCCCCAGAGGGCTCCAAAGAGCTTGGCAAGCGCGCCGAGATCAAGAATCTAAACAGCTTCCGTAGCGTAGAGCGCGCCGTGGAGTATGAATACGAGCGTCAAAAGAAATTGCTAGACAAAGGCGAGCCAGTCCGCCAAGAAACTCGCGGTTGGAACGACGCCACCGGCAAAACCACTTTCCAGCGCAGCAAAGAAGAGTCCCAGGACTACCGCTATATGCCAGAGCCAGACATCCCACCAATCAACCTCTCGCAGGAGTTTATTGACGCCGAACTAGAGAATGTCCCCCTCCTCCCACGCGACTACCGCGCCAAATTCAAAGGCACCATCGCCGATGACACCCTAGAAGTTTTGTTGGACTACCCAGAACTAATGGGCAAACTAGGTGAGTTGGCTTTTTGTTGTGAGGGATCTTTCGCAACAACGGGAGACAAGGCGACGGG
>CAMYZZ010000019.1 GCA_947304135.1 uncultured Candidatus Saccharibacteria bacterium | reverse complement strand
TAGTAAATATAATACAAACTATACCTATTATCGTAGCTGCACCCTGTAAAATGATAAACAATACCTCAATAATACTAGAAATAATAAGATTAATAAGAATAAATACGACTGTGCTAATATTGTTTTCAAAACACAGTCTTTCCACTTACGCTTGCCACCTCTGTTATAATGTGATATAATTTTCACATGAATATTCTTGCAATTGAGTCTTCTTGTGATGAAACTGCCGCCGCAATTATCTCCGGCGACCCTTTTGCAGAAAACGACACCCCAAAAATCTTAAGCAACATTGTCGTCTCTCAGATTGATATTTTCAAAGCTTACGGCGGAGTCATCCCAGAGGTTGCCGCACGCTCCCATCTCGAGGCTATCTTACCCGTTATCCACGAAGCCTTTGATAAAGCCGGCTTCAAAAAAGATGGTAAAGACGACTGGTCTAAAATTGACGCCATCGCCGTCACTCATACTCCCGGCCTCCTTGGCTCCCTTCTCATCGGCACTCTCACCGCCCGCACCCTCGCAATATTACACGATAAGCCGCTCTACGCTGTCCACCACCTCAAATCTCACATTTATGCAAACTGGCTAGGAAAGGAAGGTAATATACTACTTACTCCGACGTTTGCGACAACGGGAGCAAGCCGGCGAGGCGCGCCCGTAACGACGGGCCGCGCCGAGCGTTTCGGAGAAAGTAGTATATTACCTTCCTTCCCCCTATTGGCCTTAGTGATTTCTGGTGGTCACACCCAGATCATTAGAATGACCGACCACAATAATTTCGAAATTATCGGCACGACTTTGGATGACGCCATCGGAGAATGCTTTGACAAGGTCGCCAAAATTCTTGGCCTTCCCTACCCTGGCGGTCCAGCCATCGCCAAAGCTGCCGAATCCGGAAACCCAGAAAAATATAAGCTCCCAATCCCAAATATCAAGGATTTAGACTTCTCCTTCTCTGGTCTCAAAACAGCTGTCCTTCGCGCCGTCCAAAAAGAACTGGGCGTCCCAATCTCAACCCCATCTCACGAGCTAAAAAATCTACTAATCAACCAACAAGTAAACGACTTTGCCGCCTCCTTTGAAAATGTCGCCTGCGAAATTTTAATCCGGAAGCTTAAAAAAGCTCTCGAACTCTACCCCGACACAAAATCTATTGTCTTCGCCGGCGGCGTCTCCGCCAATAAAAGACTCCGCGAGAAGACAAGTGTACGTGAATTCGAGCAGCATCTAGCGACAACGGGAGCGTCTTTGCGCCCCGCGCCTAATGGCGCGGCGAGCGAAGCGATGGCAGCGCCCGTAACGACGGGCCGCGACGAAGCAAGCTGCGAGAATCACGGCACACTTGTCCTCTATCCAGAGCTAACATATTCCGGCGATAACGCCGCCATGGTGGGCGCCGCCTGTTTCTACGAAATCCAAAAAGGCGTCAAGCCAACCGATCCATATTCTCTGAACATTCTTCCCCGCTCCGCCATCAACTAGTTTTCCACCACCCCTGTTTCACCACTGTGGAAAACTATCCCCACCTCTGTGGAAAACTTCTGTGCTATAATTAGTCCATGATTACGCACTTCATGCAGAGCAAAATTTGGGAAAATTATCTAAAATTAGAAAAATCCACTACTTTTCGCTTGACAGATAAAGATATTGATTGCCTAGTTGTAGAAAAACCGACTCCATTTGGCTCATATTTCTTTTTACCATATGGACCCGCTCTCACAACTGTTAAACCAGATTCGAAAAATTCCGCAACTATTACACAGCCCCAAACCAGCGCAAAACAAAGCATAAGCGCGGCAAAAAACAGCCTCTCTAAGGCCATAGCATCGCTTCTAAGCACAGAGCAAGCCGAAAGTGCCGTCTTTATACGTATCGAGCCAGCATTTCCATTCAGCGCGTCCGATATCGCCTCGGCGGCAAAAACCGCTCTCAAAATTTCAAAATCCACCAAAACCGCAACTAAATCTCTGAAAATCGCCAAAACCAAAGATCTTGATCCAAAATACACCTGGGTTCTTGACCTAGACACTCAAACCGAAGAAGAACTCCTCAAAAATATGGAGTCCAGAAAAGTTCGCTACTGGCGAAATGCCGAGAAAAAAGGCATTACTCTTCGCACCTCTAAAAACCCAGAAGATATCACAATTCTGACAAATTTTCTCAAAAATTTAGGTGAAAAAGACAATTTTACGCCACAAGACGAAAATCACCTCAAAAATCAGTTAAAAGCGGGCGATTTTGCCACCCTATATATTGCAGATTATACTGATCCGGAAACCCAAAAAACCGCCCCAATCGCCGCCGCCCTGATTTACGATTTTGATGGGGTCCGCTACTACGCCCACGCCGCCACAGATTTTGAACATCGAAAATTTCAAGCTGGTAGCATTATCCTCATCCAGATGATTCTAGACGCCAAAAATGCCGGCGCCAAAATCTACGATTTCTGGGGCATCACCAAATCCGAAGACAAAAATCATCCATGGTATCACTTCACCCAGTATAAAAAATCCTTCGGAGGCCGCGAAGTTACATACGCTGGCACCTACGACATAATCTTAAACCCTGTAAAATACCGTCTTTACAACCTAGCTCGTCGCGGTAACCGCTTCTTAAGAAGAGTTATCAAAAAATAAAAATTACCACAAAAATTCCGCCGCAAGGCGGATTTTTTTAATTCCCTGCCAAAACCTATTTATCGAATTTTTTCAGATTGAAAAGCGGCATTTTTTCGGCATCAATGATTCCCTGCGCCTTTTTCATTAGTCGTTTAATTCCCTCATCAGAAACAGCCGACCCAACATGCACAGTTCGCACCACTTTTTGATGCTCCTTGTAGCAAACTTGAATTCCCGTCGCCCCCGAGCCAGTCTTAAATTTCCGAATATATGGCATAACCTCATTTTACCACAAAAAAGCCCCCAGAATAAAACGCCACTAGAGCCCCAAAAGAACTATTCAAAAAATCCACAACAAATCCCACAACTTTTTCCACTAATTCCCTGCTCATTAACCTTATGCTAATCTATTTATTAGCAACCACTTGACTTAGCAACCCGCTAGTGCTAATATAAAAATACAATTATCCTACGAATCAAATAGCGAGGATCTTGAAGGATAATTGGGAGTGTAAAAACAAAAACTTACAATCTACATCTGTTATTCCGCATGAAAACGGCAGGTTTGTCATGATTATTTTGGTATGTCAACTACGACATGCTATTTTTTGTAATAGGGCAATCTATTTCACATAGAAGCGAGCATCTAACAGGGAAGAGTAGCAAAACTCATATGCAAAAAAACTAAATAAAAAGCTCCCGCTTAAAGCGGGAGCTATCGAAAAAAGTACTATCTAAACGGGCTAAAAAGGTGTACCAAAAATGATTAAAGGGGGGAGAGATCATTTTTTTAAAAAACCGTTCAGATAGTGGAGGTGGTGATTTGCCTATATGCTACGTGCGACAATTAATTGTCGGTTTTCATCGAGCAATCTGTTAAAATCAGCTCTCGAATAGACATTATCAGATCTTGTGAAAAATTCCTTCTGTTGTCTCTTTGCGTATAACGTATTTAGCGCATGTTCTGCAAAAGCGCCTCTGTTAAGGCTCTGCTTTTCTATGCTCTTTCTAATCAGCCTAACAGCTAGCATATTCGCAAATAAAACTGCGGACATTATAACCATTGAAAGTATAAAGCTAAAAAGGGAAGAAACGCCTAGAAAACTAAATGTCATAAATGATACCGATGCTGCTGCAACGGCGCAAACTACTAATCTCACATAGTCGACTCTTGTATAAGCCTCAAGCTCTGCAATTTTGTCGTTTTGATATACGGCAATTCTTTCAATTTTTGCAATCAATTCTTGAGTCTCATCAATAGATATGTTGAGATTATTTATCAGCTCATCCATTGCCTCCTCGTGTCCAAGAAAATCTTTTGGATCAAACTCAGGATTAAGAGTGCTTGTTAAGAGCTCATAGTAAAAATTCTTCATATATAAAACCTCCGTGTAAAAGTACCTTCATCACCACCATGAATACTCCCATTATATCACAAACAAGCAAAAAAGTCAAGACAAAGCGCATTACCAATTGCTCTGTATCTTGACTTTTTACCCCGGTCAAACCCCCAAAAGAGCCACCCAAACTAGATCGTGTCTCTCTCAAGCTTCAACCTCTCAATCAAGGCAGATTTCTCCGCAATCGCATCTTGCGTTTCTTTTACGAGAGCCGCTGGTGCCTTATCGACATAATTTGGATTCATCATCCTCATATTGAGCGCATCAAGCTCACGCCCCACTGCCAAAATCTTATTTTCAAGACTTGCTGCATAATCAGCCACAACTTCAGAAGACACATCAAGATACACCTCATGATTTGCCAAAGCAAGGCGCAGTCCTCTTGGCTGCCCTTCGTCAGAAATCACACTCTTTACCCTAGTAAAGTATTGGATGAGTAGGGAATTATCGTCCACTAGAGAATCGTTACCATAAAGCATCGTAATATCCGCCTTATTTAAGCCTTTATGGGCCTCTGAGAGCGCCTGCAAGGTGCCTCTGGCTGTGATCACTAGAACCATAAGCTTTTCAAAATTCTCCGCGCTCATTGGGTCGTATTCAAAGTCAGTAGGCCATCCAGCGTTAATCAAAAGTCCATCCGTCCAGGAAAGATTCTGCCAAATCGCTTCTGTCACAAACGGCATAAACGGATGTGCTAGTTTCAAAATCGCCTCAAGCGTAGCCTTAAGGAGGCCAATATTTCTATAAATTTTCTGGCTCTCAACAAACCAATCTGCATATTTATCCCAGACCAGGGAATAGATAGTTTCCACCGCCTCAGAGAACCGATAGTTTTTCATCTGGCTCTCAATCTGCCACTTCGCTTCATTAATCTCCCAAAGAATCCAATCCTCCCCCATATTATCAGAAGAAACAGAGTCCAAGCCAGTTGCTCCGACGTCCGCAGAAGAAACAGAGTCCAAGCCAGTTGCTCCGACATCCGCAGAGGAAACGGAGGCTAAGTCCGACTCTCCGACGTCCGCAGTTACGACGAGGACCGGCGAGGAGCCGCGTGACGACGCGCGCGACGAGCGTTTCGGAGAGTCGGAGCTTAGCTCCGTTTCCTCAACCATGGACTGGATAAACCGCGAGATATTCCAAAGCTTATTACAAAGATTACGACCCGCAACCACACTCTGTTCCGAAAACGCCTGATTCATCCCAGCCGAACGTCCACGCAGGATGCCAAGACGGAAAGCGTCCGAACCATATTTTGCAACAAGCTCCATCGGATTGATCACATTACCCTTAGATTTGCTCATCTTTGCACCGTGTGCATCAAGCACGAGCCCATGCAAATAGACCTCTTTAAATGGCACTTCACCAGTCACGTAAAGCCCCATCATAATCATGCGAGCCACCCAAGCAAATAAGATATCCGCTCCAGTTTCCATCACATTCAAAGGATAGTACGGATTAACTTTACCATCCTCCCAGTTCGTACAAACAATTGGCCAGTGCGAAGAAGAGAACCAAGTATCAAACGTATCTTCATCACGAACATATCTTACACCACCAATTTCAATTTCTGTCAAGTTAGTCCTGGTATCGAACACCCATTCAGTCGGGTCGTCCACGTTCCTAAACATCGGAATGGCGATACCCCAAGGTATCTGTCGGCTAATATTCCAATCTTTCAAACCTTTCAGATAGTTAATCAAGACTTGCTTCTTTGAAGCAGGGTAGAACTTAATCTCACCGGCCTCTAGATGCTCGATTGCAACCTTGGCCAACTTTTTGACATCAATAAACCACTGCTCTTTTAGCATTGGCTCAATCACAGTATCACATTTGTAACAATGTGCCACCGAGTGAACAATTTCTTTTTCACCCCTGAGTAAACCTGCATCCTTCAAATCGTTCAAAACTTTTTTGCGGCACTCAGCCGTGGTCAATCCTGCATATTCTGCTCCAGCCTCCGGCAACATCTTACCGTCAAATCCAATCACCTGAATTCTTGGCAAATCATGCCTCTCACCCACCTCAAAATCATCTGGGTCGTGTGCCGGCGTAATCTTTACTGCACCGGTGCCATATTCTGGATCGGCATGCTCATCTGCGATAATTGGAATCTCCCTCTTGGTCAAAGGTAGTTTTACAGAGGAGCCAATCAGATCCTTATAGCGTTCATCCTCTGGGTTCACCGCCACCGCCACATCACCAAACAATGTCTCTGGGCGAGTCGTGCTTACTACAATTTCGCTAGGTCGTTCAGAACGAGCAGTATTCAAGGAAGAAGGAGTAGCGGAGCGAGACGTGCTATCGGTACGTTGAGCGAGCAACGCATCTTCTGACGCAGAAGACCGCTCGTTATCAACGACCTGATAAGCAATATCCCAGAGATGGCCTTTTTCATCTTTATGCTCCACCTCAATATCCGCAAACGCCGTCTGATGCTTAGTACAGAAATTGACCAACTTCTCACCCCTATAAATCATGCCGTCATTCCACATCTTCTCAAATGTAGAATAAACTCTGCGCACCACGTTTTCATCTAGAGTAAACGTCAAATCCTTCCAAGAACAGGATGCGCCAAGCGCCCGCACCTGAAGCTCCATATTGCCGCGCTGCTCCTGCACAAAATCCCAAACCCGAGCATAAAGCTCGTCACGAGAATACTCAAAACGAGTATGGCCTTCCTTTTCTAGTGCACGCTCGTAAACCACCCAAGTCTCAAATCCAGCATGATCCGCGCCTGGAATATACCAAGTTGAATCACCGCGGAGCCTATGGTAACGGGTCAGGGAATCTTCAATTGCAATAGTTAGGCCATGGCCGATATGCAGGTTGCCATTTGCATTTGGTGGCGGCATCACAATAGAATAGGTTTTTGGATCATTATTTGGATTACCATCATAAAGTTTTGCGTCTCCATCAACTTTTCCGCCCGGCAAAAACTCATCTGCCGCTTCCCAAGCCGCGTAAATATCCGGCTCAAAACTACCTGGTTCATATGCACTTGCAAATTTCATCAAAAACTCCAATTAACCCTTTTTTCTATTATACCACATAAGAGAAGAGCCGGCCAAAAACCGACTCTATAAACAGTGCAAAACCACAGCAGCATGCTAACCCACGTCGCCAAGTTGCTAAAACATCAGCTTCTCCTGCATCGCTTTCATCTCATCTTCAGACGGATTCAACGTTACTCCGTGTTGCCATTTTTCATCATACGGTATCAGATGCACATGCGCATGCGGCACATCTGTGCCAATCACTTTCATCAGCGTCCTTGCACCAAGCACCTCTTCCATATGTTTTGCCACTTTCTTCACAGCTGCAAATAGCGCCTGATAATCCTCGTCAGAAAGTTCATAAATTTTATCCACTTGCACTTTTGGCACCACTAGCGTGTGACCCATCGATTCCGGCGCAATATCAAGAAAAGCCATTGTCTTTTCGTCTTCATAAATCTTGTAGCAGGGAATCTCGCCCTTAATAATCTTCGTAAAAATGCTATCTTCCATACCTCAATTATACACCAACAAAAAACCACACTCTAAGGTGTGGTTTTTTAAACGAAGAATTAGATTCTTATGGTCTGCTCCAATGTCTTTGTCCTACCATCTGCAGCAAGAACTACAATCGTAAGCTTATGCTCACCAGGGTTCAATCCCTTAAGCGAAATATCCTCTGTGCAGACGCTGTTTTGACCAACCATATTTAGAGCTACGACATTATGGTTGCCTTGAGTGCCATCTGTAGGGACAAGAGTGACATCACATTTGCCGTCGATTACACCACTCGTCTGTGCCTCGATATGAAAATTAACTCCCTGAGTCTCTGCAACGGTGATGCTTGCGTTTATATCGGTACTGACTGGCTGATCACTACTGCCGCCACTTCCGCTATTGCCGCTATCTCCACTGCTTGGATCGGTGTTGCCCTGATCGCTATTATTGTCGGTATTCTGAGTTTGGCTGCTACCATTATTGAGAGAAATAATATCCCTTGTTAAAAAATACCCGCCAAAGCCCAGCACCGCTATTAGTATTGCCGTAAGCAATACAATTATAGGCGTATTTGTTGATCTATTGATATTATCCATTTAACCCTTTCACTTTTTGATAATTTAATTATAGCATAAGCATCATTCAAAAATCCAAAACAAAAAAACGGCAAGATGCCGCTAAAATGGCGGAAGATAGAGGATTCGAACCTCTGAAGAGCGTAAAGCCCTTACACGATTTCGAGTCGTGCGCCTTCAACCACTCGGCCAATCTTCCGACTAGAGAAATTATACCACAAAATCCCCACAGA
>CAMYZZ010000018.1 GCA_947304135.1 uncultured Candidatus Saccharibacteria bacterium | reverse complement strand
AAGTGTCTAAGAGAACTTGAAAAGCAGTTCCTAAGCAAGAAAGGCATAAAACGTCTGAAGGTCATCACAAAAAGCGGCAAGACCCTTGATTTTGAGAAATAATTGGAGTATAATCATAAGTAATGAGGGCAGGACCTGCAGTGTAATATGCGGGACACCGCCCTCTTTTAGGTTGGCTGAAAGCCACCTTCTTTGGTAAAAACAAGCGAAAATATCATAGCGATAGTCCTATATATCGAATTAGATAACAAAAAAGAGCCCGTTTTCCTCTGGAGTGAGCCCTTTAAGACTTTACTTGAATCACTTTCTGTCAATAATGGTGCCCGGGACAGGACTTGAACCTGCACGCTTGAGGCATATGCTCCTAAGGCATACGTGTCTACCAATTCCACCACCCGGGCAAAATTGAGCGTGAACTTATTATAGCATAAAAATACAGCTATGGCTAGCTGTATTTTTTGATATAGCGAAACGAGTTAAGCCTTAGGCAACAATCTCGTCCTTGGCGAGTTTCCTGGAAGCGACAAATGCCGCCCCAAATCCGGCCAAAAGTGCTAGCGGCAACAAATCTTCTGGGCCAGTTTCTGGAACAGAGGAAGCAGCAGCTAGGGAAGATTCGCTAGATTTGCCAGCACTAGATTTAGCAGAGTCAGCCTTTGCGCTACCAGCGGCATCTTTCGCAGAGCTATCAGCCCCGTTCGAGGTCTTCTCGGAAGAGCCGCTCTCCGTCGTCACTCCCTCATTCTTTGGCGCCTCAGCAGTAGGATCATCCACTGTTACCTCAGAAGATTCCGCCACCTGAGCCGTCTCACTTCCAGAAACGATTGAAACGATCGCCCAGGCCGTAATCGCGAGAACTACCACTGCAATCAAGGTAATCACCGCCACTACAATGCGGCGCTGTTTCTTTTCTTCCATCTCGTAATAACTTGCGTCCATAAAAAAATAACTCCAATAACTTTAACTACAAAGTATTATAACACAAATTCCGAACAATACCAAGCCAAGGCCCGCAATCTACCATTAGCCTAGCCAAGCTATGGGCCAAGGCCCGCAATCTGTCGCTGCCCTGGCCAAACCATAAGTAGAACCCATTGACCAAAATGCTAATATATGCTATAATATACAAATGAGTTAGTTAAAACTCGCAACTTAATAATCATCATATTTAGGAGGGGATGAAAATATGACGAGAAAAAGCACATATTTTTGCTCAAAAAAGCTTAGTGACGGAGAGATGCTGGAATTACTCAGAAAAAAGGCTGAGCAGCTCGGGCATGCGCCTACCGCTGATTCACTGACCGGCGATCTTAACATGCCAAACCCAAGTGCATACGAAAAACGTTTTGGCTCCTGGAGCAACGCATTAAGAGTCGCAGGACTAAAGAGTAGATACTATAGTTCTAAAAATCTCAGTGACGAGGAACTACTAAAGCTCCTAAGAGACAAGGTCAACAAGCTTGGACATATTCCAACAAAGAAATCTTTGTTTGGTGATCCAGATCTGCCAAAACCATCTGCATATGTGGAACGATTTGGCTCATGGACCAAAGCCTTAGAGCTAGTTGGTTTCAAAACAACTTGGTCAGACGAAGAACTTATCTTGGCGCTTCAAGCTAGGGTAAAAGAGCTAGGTTATGTTCCAACTGCTCAGATGGTAGAAGAAGATTACAAACTGCCAAGCGCAGTGACCTACCAAAACCATTTTGGTTCTTGGAATAACGCCGTAAAAATTGCCGGACTAACGCCAAACAAGGCAGGGCGAAAAACTAATCATACTAACTAAGTTTTTTAAAATCGGCCGCACCAAGCGGCCCTTTTTTCTTGTCAAAAATCCCAAAATTTTCCGCCAAAACCACTACCATTTTGAAAATATTCATGCTAAAATTAAATGAGTAAAAGGTTAAACAGGGTGGATCGTGAATAAGATTGCGAAATATCTAAATCAACATATCATTGGTAATGTTTTTGATTCACCGCAAATTCTTGAAGCCTATTCCACCGACCGTTCCGCTGTCAAAATCATCCCGCGCATGGTTGCTATCCCAGAAAACACCACCGATGTTTGCCGTATTGTCAAGTTCGTAGACCAACTTGCCAAAAAATCCGTTCATATCCCTATCACCGTCAGAGGCTCCGGTCTTGATAAGACCGGTGCGGATCTTGGCGGTGGCCTGATTATTTCCACCGAAAAACTCAACCAGATTCTAGAAATTGATGATCGCGCTCGTCTCGTTCGGGTTCAGGCGGGAGTCACGATTGGCCAGCTCAATACCGCACTGGCGCTCTATGGTTTGACCGTTCCGGTGCTTGCCGACCCGCGCGAGACCATTGGCGCCCTAATTTCTAATTTCACCACCGACCCAGCTGCCGGCAAATACAACGGCATCTATTATCATGTCGATTGTCTCGAATCTGTTATCTCCACTGGCGAGACTATCCAAACCGCCCGTTTTTCTCGCCGCCATCTAAACCGCAAAACCGAGCTCACCTCGCGCGAGGGCGAAATCTATCGCGAAGTCGACGAGCTGATCGATAAAAACGCCGAGCTTATAGCCGACCTTGGCAACCGCACCACCATCGACGCTTCTGGCTACCAGATGGTCACCCAGGTAGTCCGCGACCCGGTCAAAAGTTTCGATCTTTTACCTCTGTTTTATGCTGCTCAGGGCACACTCGGCATTATCACCGAGGTTATCCTAAGTTGCGAAGTCCTCCAGCCAAAAGACCGTCATTTTATTGCCGCTTTCGAATCTATTGGCGCGGCAGAGAATTATATCCAAGAAATCATGCCGCTCATCCCAGAGGAGCTCAATATTTATGATGCCCGCATGTTCAAATCCGTCGCCGAATGCGGCAAAGATCCGGCCCTCTTTGCCAAGCGTTTTTACAAAGGGTATTTTGTCCTTGCTCGTTTTGATGACAAGAATAGGCATTGCAACAAGAAGCTCAAAAAATGCCTCAAACTCCTTCCACAAAACGCCGCCGCCGTGGTGGAAACCGACGACAACGAGACAGATTTCAAGCGTTTTTACTCCGCCATCACCAGCTATCTCAATAATGACGTCCGTGGTGAGCGCGTGGCCATCGCCGACGATTTCTTCGTTCCGTCCGACCACCTCGCAAACTTCTTGACCGACCTCCGCGATATGGAAAAGACCTATGGCCAGGAGCTCCCAGTGTTTGGCTCCTTCTCAACCTCTAATTATTCCGTCCGCCCAGATATCCAGCTCAATTCCGTCGAAGGTCGCCAGATGATACTCAAGTTTATCAAAGACCTAGATAGTTTGCTTCGCGAGCATGGTGGCTCGCTCACCGGTGGCACCCCAGAGGGCCGTCTCAAAGCCATTCTCACAAACGAGCAGCTCTCAGAACAAGAAAAAGCGCTCTATAGCGAGATAAAAGACATTTTTGACCCAGAAAGTATCTTCAACCCAGAAGTCAAACTTGGCGCCGTCAGCAGTCAAACTGTCCGCCACCTCCGCACTCACTATCTTGAATCTGTCATATCTTAAACCACCCAGCATCACCTAGGACACCTACCACCACCCAATACAAAACCGTATTGAGCCGGGCCCTGTTTTATGCTATAATAACAGATTATGAAGACTACAGTAAAAAATATCTCAGACACTAAGGTGGAAATCACTGTCAAACTTGACAAAAATGATCTTAAAGACGCCCGCGCCAAGGCTATCACTCGCCTCGCCGCAGAGGTCAAAATCCCAGGTTTTAGAAAAGGCAAAGTCCCAGCCGACATGGCCGAGAAACACCTAAACCCAAATGACATCGCACAGGCTGCGCTCGATATTGCTGTCCGCACCTCTGTTCCAAAAGCTTTTGAGTCTAGCAAAAAAGCTCCTCTCGTCATCCCAGAAATCAACGTCACCAAGTACGTCCCAGACGAGGAAGCCGAATACAAGGCCACTGCCGATATTCTCCCAGAGGTCAAAATCGGCGATTACAAGAAGCTCGGTGTCAAAAAAGAATCCGCCAAAGTTTCCGAAAAAGATGTCAAAGATGTGCTGAGCAACATCGCCAACGCCTATGCTGAGAAAAAAGTAGTCAAGCGTGCTGCCAAATCTGGCGACGAAGTCGTAATCGATTTCACCGGCAAAAAAGACGGTAAAGAGTTTGAGGGTGGCAAAGCCCACGATTACAAGCTAGCTCTAGGCTCACACTCTTTCATCCCTGGTTTTGAAGAGGGAATCGAAGGTAAAAATGTTGGCGATCAGTTCAACCTAGACCTCACCTTCCCTAAGGATTATCACGCCAAAGACCTCGCCGGCAAAAAAGTCGTATTTGAGGTCTTGCTCAAGCAAATTTCCGAGATTACCCCAGCCAAGCTAGACGATGAGTTGGCCAAAAAATGTGGTCCGTTCAAGACTATCGACGAGCTCAAGGCTGACATCAAGAAAAATCTCGAGGCCCAGAGCGCTCACAAGGCCGACGAAAAGTTCAAAGACGACCTCGTCGCAAAACTTGTAGAGAAATCTACCGTTTCTGCTCCAGAAATCATGATTCAGGATCAGATGCGCTTTATTAGAGACGATATCACTAGAAACGCCGCCGCTCAGGGCATGAGTTTTGAAGATTATCTAAAAGCTACCGGTCAAAAAGCCGAAGATTGGGAAAAAGAAGCCAAGAAAATCGCCGAAGCTCGCGTCAAAGCTTCTCTTGTTCTTCAGATTCTCGCTCGTGACCAAAAAATCGAGGTAGACGACAAAGAAGTCTCTGCCAAAGTTGCCGAGCTCCGCGATGTCTACAAAAAATCCGAAGAGGCCCTCAAAAACCTCAAAGACCCACGCGTCCGCCAAGACATCAAAAACCGCATGACGATCGAAAAAACCCTCGACTTCCTCGTCAAAGCCAATAGTTAAACCAGGAAGCGGGTGACTAAACATAAAAATTGCAAGAATTTTCCAGGCTGAAGCCAAGTAAAAATTACAACACCTTGCGTGTTGTAATTTTTACGGCTTCACCAGTTCGGCAATTTTTATGTTAAGTCAGGACCCGCTTCCTGGTTATCCATAAATTCCTTGACATCTGTAAAGTTTCTGATAAAATATAAGAATTGCACATTATAGAAAGGGGGAATAACAGATGACAAAGGCAGAAATGGAGGCAAACAAACGCCGCCAGGGCTATCCAGCCAAAAAGCAAAAAGGCAAAAAGTTCCGTCCGGAGCATGATCATACTTATCTTGAGGATGAGATTATCAGACTCGAAAATGAGAACAAAGACCTAAAAGAAAAGCTCGAAGAAAAGAATCAGCTCTGCACAGAGCTGAACGAGGCCTATCATTCAGAGAAAGCCATGAACGAGCTAAAAGAAAAAGAGCTAGACACTGTCAAAAAAAAGATTAGGACTGCTCGCGCTTTGGCTGTGATTGGTGTCATCATGGGAATCATTGGTTTGGTTTTGATATTACTCTAAAATATAAGCCACGCCACGTAACTTAACAATAGGGGAGGAGAGATCATGGGAAAAAAGGATAAATTTGGCAAAGAAAAGCAGGAGGAAAAAGGGCCTCTTACTAAAGCCTTAGCCAAAATCACCCAGTTAGAAGATGAGCTTTGCGCGCTCGGCAGTACCAACGGAGCGTTAGAAGCAGAAAACGCCAACCTGAAAAAGGAGAACGAAGAGCTAAAAAGCGACGTACGCCGCTTTGGCATGCTCTCGGTGTTCTTGGCGGCAATCGTTATCGCGCTTATTACCATTCTCATCATCTAAGATCCTCATCTGGGGTAACCCCTCAGGTGAGTTCCGCCTCCCTATAGTGCTCCTATGGGGAGGCTTGCCCTCGGCTACCAGCTGGGGGCTTTTTGTTTTTAGAAAAATAGATTTTCCAGCCTAAAACCATTGACAATTTTCCAAAATCTGATAAAATAAAAAGGTTGCATCTTACAGAAAGGGGATAGACAACGCCTTGTTACTTTTAGTAATAGTACTTTAAAAATCGGGAGGAATATCAAAAAATGACTAGTAAGAAAACAGTTACAAAACCTGTAAACAGTGCAGTTTCCAACAGAACAACAGACGGCACCGCCCCTGTTATGCCAAGTAGGCTCACCCCAAAACAGCCTACAAACAAAGGCACAACAAAAGAGGCTTTTGATAGAGAAATGGCACGCATGAAAGAGGAAAATGCCAAAGCGCTCGAGCGTAATAAAGATTTGATGGACGAGATTTCTGAGCTCAAAGAAGAGAACTGTCAACTCGGAAAGAAATTAGACGAAGCCACAAAAGAGCGCTCCGCAGCCGAAAGTGTTTTAGCAGAAGTTCGCGAAGAATTTGGCAACAAGCTAAATGACCTTGCAAAGAAGCTCGAAGTCGCAAACAACACAATCGAGCGCAAAGATATCCAACTTGCCGACATCAATGGCAAGTGCGAGAAGCAGGCCAAGACTCTGGCCGAAAAACAGGTTGAACTTAGCGATGCTACAGAGAAAATCAGAGAGTTAGAAACCAAGGTTTCTCAACTCAAGACTAGTTCTATAATTCTTGGCATATTTGCTATACTTGCAGCTATTTTATTTACTGCTTCATTAATGTAGTAAGATCCTTGTCAAGTTCCAACCATTTTCTTGACAGGTTCTTATAGCCTCTCCCGTTAAAAACTAACCCTTCCACTGTTTTTGAGCAGGGAGGAGG
Organism: uncultured Candidatus Saccharibacteria bacterium; assembly: GCA_947304135.1. Lineage (GTDB taxonomy): Bacteria > Patescibacteriota > Saccharimonadia > Saccharimonadales > Saccharimonadaceae > Nanosyncoccus. The sequence continues at coordinate 1,822 of CAMYZZ010000018.1, read as the reverse complement.
CGTGCCCCCGGTTTATTTGTTTCCCGGGGGCTTTTTATTGTCAAATCGCAGAATTTCCTTAAAACGCACCCAAAATCACTCCAGGCCTACCTCTGTTGCACCAGGGGCAAAACCATTGACTTTTTGACCCACCTGTGCTATAATTAAGGTGTTAGATAGTTATTTGTTTATACCACGACGAATAGCTAAGAATTTTCAGATTTAGGAGGTATAAATTATGAAGAATTCTGATTCTAAAGCATTTTTCAAAGATTATTGTAAAGCGTGGTGTGTGGTTTCTGGCATATTCTGCATTATCTTTGCCGCAATCATGATCTATGGATGGACAATGATAGTGAATGCCGCTCCAGCACCGGTGACATCTTCACCTGCAAATGCTACACCTGCTACTACGATGCAGAGATTGCAGCCTTATACAACAAATGCTAACCTGGTAAAAACCAGTGGCAATTATCTGCATTCAACCGTTAATTACGATATTGACGGAAAAACTGTTTTAACGATTGATCTTTTCTATCGTTTGCAGAAAAACGGCACTTATAAAGCAGTTTATTATAACGCAGTCAGTGCTGATGGTGGAATATCCTTCTCAGAAAGAGATATAGCAGATACAGACAATGTCATCTATGTAGATGATAACAACCTCGGTCTAGAGAAAGGTCAGGCGGTCTTCGCAGAAATCCAGGACCTCTTAGATGAGGTTGGCTACAATTAAAACTTCATATCGTTTTACAACTTCATAACATGCACCTCCCTTCGGGGAGGTGGTTTTTGTCTAAAAAACTTAAAAAATCACCAAAAAAGTTGACATAATTCCGCTTATGCTTTATTATGGAGGTAAATATAAATCCTAAAGGAGTACAATGGATACATTAACTACAACTACAACATTGACTACCAGCGAAGCAGCTGCTGCGGGTGCACTTCTCGGTGGTCTACTTGGGACGGCTATCGTTGCTGGTATCGCCGTCACTATTCTTCTCATCATTGCGATGTGGAAGCTCTTCAAGAAAGCCGGTGAGCCAGGCTGGAAAGCCCTTATCCCAATCTACAATGCATACATTCTCTTCAAGATTGCTGGTGCCAAAAGTTGGTTCTGGGCATATCTTCTTGCAGATGTCATTACGATTATTGATTGCTTTGTTGCTTCTGCCAACGGCAGTATCGTCACCGATGCTTCTGGTAATATCACCGAAATCAAAGATTTAGCATTTTCACTCGTCGTCTCCTTCATGGCTATCTTCCAGCTAGTCTGCTACATCGTCCTCTGTGCAAAGCTTGCTACCGCCTTCAAACGCGGTGCTGGCACGGCTATCGGCCTCTTCTTCTTACCAAACATCTTCACCCTTATTCTCGCCTTTGGCTCTGCCAAATACGACAAAAAAGTCTTGAAGAAATAAGCTAAGAGATCTTAGAACAAGCCCTTGCAAAAGGGCTTGTTTTTTGCTATAATAGTCGCAAGAGTTTCACGCTTATCTGTATTGCTGTAACAGATGAGCACAGCAAATAATCTATAAATAGAGGAATATTTTAATGCCAACTATCAATCAGTTGATTAGAAAGCCTCGCAAGAAGGCTGCCAAGAAGCCGAAAGCTCCAGCTCTCGGCTCCATTGTCAACACCTTGAAAACTCGCTATTACAACCAGCCAGCACCACTAAAACGCGGTGTCTGTATCAAGGTCACGACAAAAACACCTAAAAAACCTAACTCCGCTCTCCGCAAGGTCGCTCGTGTGCGCCTTACCAACGGCCAGGAAGTTTGGGCATACATCGGTGGTGAAGGTCACAACCTCCAGGAGCACGCTGTTGTGCTAGTCCGCG
>CAMYZZ010000017.1 GCA_947304135.1 uncultured Candidatus Saccharibacteria bacterium | reverse complement strand
ACAAGGCATCGGTACGAGAACGTGTCGATGGATTACCTCCTTTCTTGAGAAGGATGTTACGCACAGATGTCTTGGTTTTATCCGCATCTGTAGCGAGGTCGGTCGAGTTATGTTTGTAAGCTTGAAACATAACATTGTCCTTAGGGGCTCGACAGCAAGCAAAAATTTGACGTATGATTAGGATAGATAATAAATTGCACAACTAAATTGTTAATTTCAGAATAAAAATGCCCAATAGGGCGTTTTTTCTTGCTCGCTCGATAAGAAATCGCGCTTCGCAAGAAGAAAACACCCTCTTGAACATTTTTCTCTCTGAAATTGAAACCACCCATCTGAGCGATTTTATCTTTGAAATAATCCTCTTGAACATTTTTCTCTCTGAAATTATAATTGTAGAACGATGGAAGATACGAGAAATTTAGTGGATGAATATAAGGGTCTCTCTAATGAGGAAGTTTTTGATAGATTGGCAGAGAAGAGATCTGCGCTTGAAGTGGCAATAGAAAATATTAGCCATGATTTTAATGCGGGGACGATCGTGAGGAATGCTAACAATTTTAATGTTTCTAAGGTTCATATCATCGGGCGTAAAAAATACAATCGACGTGGGGCGATGTGTACGGATAAGTATCTAGAAATAGTGCACTGGGAGACAGTAGACGCGTTTGTTGACGATCAGAGGGCGCGGAAAAGGGAAATAGTGGCCATTGAAAACAACGTAAAGAGCCGTGGATTAAAAGCTATAGTAAGCAAACCAATTGAGGAGAAGAAGTTTAAAGAGGAAACGACGCTGGTGTTTGGCGGGGAATCGGATGGTATTTCTGACGAGTTGCTTAAAAAATGTGACGATATTAGAGAGATATCCAGTTTTGGCAGTACGAGATCGGTAAATGTGGGTGTAGCAAGTGGTATTGCGATGTATGAGTGGGCAAAACAAAACTTGGAGAAGTAATAGAATAAAAAAATAGCGCCCGAAAGGGCGTATTTTTTATTGGTGGAGTGCCGAGATGGGGGGACATCCGGCACCCCATGTGGTGGAGCAACAGGGATTCAAACCCTGGACCTCCGCCTTGCAAAGGCGGCGCTCTAATCAGCTGAGCTATTGCCCCATTGTTAAGTTTGCTGGTGGGGATATGTGGACTTGAACCACAGACCTCGTCATTATCAGTGACGCGCTCTAACCAGCTGAGCTATATCCCCAGATATCCCCAACGTTTTTCTATTATATCGCAGTTTTGATAATTTGTAAAGAGAAAAACAGCCGCAAATTGCGGCTGTCCATGGTACCATGCGTTTTTTACAAGGCTAAATTAGCAGTGATGCCTTCTTCGAGAAACTTGATTGAAAGCTGCTCGATAGCTGGAGACTTTTCAATAAATCCGAGTTCGATTTCTTGATTAAGCTCGCTGATGTCAGGGAGAATATCACTAATCATGATGCTTTCGACCATCTTGTTCATGGTGACGTTGTCAATCTTGACATTGTCTAGCATCTCCTGACGAAGGGCCATTGGGTCCTTGACTCCGGAATCAAGGATAGCCTTGGCGCAGCGATCTACTGTCTTTTGGATAGAATCTCTATCACAGATACTAGCATCGGCTGCTGGGTCGCGGCTACATAAAAAGTATGCAGCCCAAAGAGTGTCTTCTTGGATGATAGAAGCATGCTCTAGCAATTTCATTGCACGGTAACACTGCACGATACGATTTCGTGTAGGAATCGTCCATTGCCTGAGAAAAGCAGAGCCATCTTCTCGTTCAAAGAAGAGGCCCATTCGCTTAAAGCGGCCACTAGACACTTTAGAGCCTTTTATATCATCCTGAAAAAGGCCCATGGCGGGGGTAAGTTGTTCGCTGTAAGGTGGGTTGGACACCCCAGCTTGAACATAAACTTTGCTTTCCCCCGTAGCAAGTTGTAACACATTACCCATATCATCATCCTCCTCTGTCTAGAATGTATGGTACATAAAAATACTTGGTTTTAAACCACCACCTGTTATATTCTAGCATAACAGGGGCGGTAGCGCAAGGGGGAAAGGGAGTAATACAAAAAGATGACCCCATGAAGAGGTCATCTTTGTTGCAAAGCTGAAATTAAGCAGCTTTTTTAGCAGGTCCGCGACGAGAGATACGTCCACCCTTGGCACCAGCAATGCGTGCTAGAGCAGGGTTAGCGGCAAAACCGCCAGTGTGACCATTTTTGCCACCTTTGCGGCCGATCTGAGCATAAAACTCTTTGCCGTATTTAGTGCGGTTAGTAGTAGCAGCTTTAAGGCCGCCATTACGTGTACCAGCCATTATGTGCTCCGTTTCTGCCCACCAATTAAATAACTAATAAAGCCCCTAACTGGGGTTATGCTTATGATTATAGCATACCGCTTTCGTTTTGTCAATATAATAATGCTTAAAAATGTGGTATAATATGGATTTTCGTGTTCGGGCGAAACTTAAAATGAGTGGTTGTAAATATGCATGCTGTGATATATAATAGAGATAATTCGAGCGGGTAAACTGCGAGACGCTCGAATGGAGGTAATATTTTATGGACTTGGATAAGTATCAAGAGAGAATTGTTGAGTTTGATTTGAATGACCACAAGACAGAAACAATGCCACTGGGGTTGATAGAAAAGATTCTGGGGTTGGCTGGTGAGACCGGAGAGGCTGTAGATAAATTTAAGAAGATCTTTAGAGATAAAGGCGGCAAGATTTCTGATGAAGATAGGGAGGAAATCGTCAAGGAACTTGGCGATGTTCTTTGGTATGTGGCAACAATTGCGAGGTATCTAGATACGCCTTTGTCTGTCGTAGCGGAGAAGAATGTCGAGAAGGCTGTAAGTCGCAAACAGAGGGGGAAGTTGCATGGCGAAGGGGACAATCGATAAACAATGACTACTGGGCAGGGGCGAAACCCGGGGTGGGAAACGGATGAGCTTTTTGTCCGTTTTTTGGAAAAGGAATTTCCAGAGGTAAAATTCGTTTGGAATGCGCCAAGATTTTCTTATCAGTTGCGGGCGGGAGTTCCAACCGTATTTTTGGGTGAACCCCAGCCGAATTTTGGCCTTCTGACGCTCCACGAGCTCGGCCATGGCCTTTGTAGGCATAAAGACTATACACGAAGCGTCGAACGTATAAAAATTGAATCTGAGGCCTGGGAGAGGGTAAAAACGGCATTTTTTGATTTGCAGAAAAAAGCTGAAGATGGTCAGTCGATGACAATCGATGGTAAGGATGTGGTCCTAGCGGAAATTTTGCCGGAGTGGGATGAAGATTTTGTGCAGGCAAAATTAGATACTTATCGAGATTGGCTACATACAAAATCTAAATGCAAAAAATGCGGCCTGACAATGTATCAGACCGAGGATGCTAGTTGGCATTGTCCAAGGTGTGAGGCGTTTACGCTTTGAGCTTTTTGGCATAGAGGTAGCCACCGTAGATGACGGATTCGAGTGGGCGTTTGGCGGCAGCGATGCGAGGTAAATTTTTAGTGCGAGGTAAAAAGTCTACGACATCTTTTTTGAGCATGGAATGAATATGAACGAATTGCTTAGCCATTGGACCACCAATAATAATGACATCTGGATGATATTTTTGGATGAGATGCGGAAGGCCGAGGGAAATACGGAAGGCGATATCCGAGCAGGCTTCTTTGCCGCGGACGGATGTGGCTTCTTTGCCGTATTTTTTACCAATAGCTTTGGCTGAGGCGATGTCTTGCCACTCTCTGTTTTTGCCTTCAAAAATGTAGCGGATGTGGCCGGGGGCAAAAGTGTTGGAATTTTTGGTGAGGTGGCCTTTTCTGGCTAAACCGCCGCCGATATTGGTAGAGATATTGAGGAAGAGTGCTAGGCCTTTGATATTTTTAGACTCATAAAGAGTGGCAAGATCGGAGTCGTTTTTGAGAGTGATAGGGCAGGTGAACAATTTTTTTAACTCGGTGGCGAAATCGAGATTTTTCCAATAGCGATTGTCAAAATTTAGGGCAACATTATTTTTGATTACTCCTGGAACGGCAACGATAATCTGACGGATTTTAGGTTCATAGGAAGAAGAAAAGGTGATAAGGGAAGATTTGAGAATGCCGAGAAACTCAGATTTGGTGTCTGGTGTCTTGAATTTGTATTTTTTGATGATGCGACCATGAGCGCCAAAAAGCGCAAGGAGAGTTTTGGTGCCGCCGACATCAATAATCAGATACATAGAATTATTATAGCATAAGCGAAATGAGTGGGGAAGGAGGACGTTCGAGTAGGCAAAACGCTTTACAAATAGGGGTGGATTTGGTATAATAGATAAATCTTGGGCTCGTTCAAAAGGGCTCTAAAATTGGGAAATACAGGGGGGCTTTTTAGAACTTTTTGAACGGGCCTAAAGGAAGGAAAATTATAATGGCTGAAGCCAAAAAATTAACTATGGATGAATTGCTAGAACAAGCTGGCGATTCTGTAAAACAACTAGCAGTTGGGGACACCGTACAAGGAAAGGTCCTCTCTGTTAAAAAACATGAGATCTTGATTGATCTAGGTGCAAACGGTGTTGGTATGGTACCACGTCGTGAGGCATCTTTCTCTCGCGATCTTGAGGTTGGTCAGGAAGTTTCTGCTTCCGTAATCGATACCGAGATGGAAGACGGAATGGTCCTTCTATCTATGCGTAAAGCTGTTAAAGATAAGGGCTGGGATGAGATCGCTGCTAAGCTTGAGGCTGGCGAAATCGTCGAGGTTACTCCATTTGACGCAAACCGTGGTGGTCTTCTTGTCGAATACGAAGGTATTCGCGGGTTCCTACCTGTTTCTCAGCTTTCCGCTGAGCACTATCCACGTGTTGGTAGTGCAGATAAGGACGAAATCCTGCAACGTCTAAACTCTTTAGTTGGACAGACAATTAAGGTTCGTATTCTTGATGCCTCAAAGAAAGATAACAAGCTTATCTTCTCTGAGAAGGAAGCTGTGAAAGATGCACTTTCCGAGCGCTTCTCTGAGATGAAGGTTGGTGACACTGTAAAGGGTCTAGTCACTGGCGTAGTCGACTTTGGCGTATTTGTTAATGTTGATGGTATTGAAGGCTTGATTCACATCTCTGAGATTTCTTGGGAGCGTGTTAATAATCCTGCAGACTATGTCAAACCGGGTGAAACTGTTGAGGCTAAGATTATCGCTATCGATAAGGAACGCCTATCTCTTTCTATGAAACAGCTTAAGGACGACCCATGGCTATCTGAGGTTGAGGGGCTAAAGAAAGGCTCCAAGGTTGAAGGTACGGTTACTCGTATCACTCCATTTGGCGCATTCGTTCAGATTTCTCCATCTGTAGAAGCTCTCGTTCACGTTTCTGAGCTTGGCGAAGGGAACGATGTTGACCCAGAGAAAGTCTTTACTTTGAATGAACGTAAAGAGTTTAAGGTGCTTGATATTGACCGCGATGGTCGTAAGATTTCTCTTACTATTGCCTAAGTAAGTTTGGAAAGTACTAAAAAAGGGGGCTTGGCTTAACATAAAAAACGGGTCCTGGCTCAACATGAAAAAACGGGTCCTGGCTAACATAAAAATTGCCGAACTGGTGAAGCCGTAAAAATTACAACGAAAGTTGTAATTTTTACTTGGCTTCAGCCTGGAAAATTCTTGCAATTTTTATGTTTAGCCACCCGTTTTTTTGATGGTTTGTCGCCTGAGTTTTGCCGCTATTCTACGCTTATGTTATAATGGGGGAAAAGAGAGGTAAATATGAACCAGAAATTAGAACTGGTGGGCAAAAGTGTGGGCGCTGCATTATTAATTGCGTTAGGTGATTTTGTGCTTCTAAAGCTTGGGAATCCGATTGGACCGGTGATTTTTGCGTTTGGGCTCCTTGGGGTTTGTTATATGGGGCAAAATTTGTTTACGGGTAAGTGCGGGTTTTTAATTGAAGACAAAATCAAGCTATTAGACCTGTTTGCGATCTTGGCAGTAAACCTTTTAGCAGGGTTTTTTATTGGAGTGATTTTTTCACTAATTGATACGCAGGTAGCAACGGCGGCCGCAGCAAAGGCAGCAAGCTGGGAGATTTCGATGCCATTCTTCATTAAGTCGATACTTTGCGGCGTGATTATGTATATCGCGGTTTTGACATATCGCAAGGGGACGCCACTTGGGATTATTTTTGGGGTTCCACTATTTATTTTCTGCGGGTTTCAGCACTGTATTGCGAACGTCATCACAATGGGCGCCGCACAGACCTTCTCGTGGTCGCTTATTATCTGTGTTCTTGGGAATTTTGTTGGCTCGCTTTTGATGTGGCTTTTGTCTCGGAATATTACGATTCCAGAAAAGAAATAAGCTAGAAAGTGAAGATAAAAGTGGGGAAAGAAAAAGGGCAGAGCAAGAAGCTGAATCAGGATGAGAAATCAGGGAAGAGGATTCTTTGGTTAGACATTTTAAGGATCATTTCTATACTTGCTGTGGTGATGATTCATGCTTCGACGCAGAATTTAGAGGATGTCGTGGCTGGCTCTGCACAGAATATTGTCTTTGCAACGTTCGATGGATTATCTAGATTTGCGGTGCCGGTTTTTGTGATGATTTCTGGTGCCTTGATGTTAAAGCGGGATTTAAGTTATAAAAAATGCCTAAAGAAGATTTTGAGACTCCTAATCGTCTGGGGATTTTGGTGCGTGTTTTATGCGGGGTTTTCTTTGGCGGCGGGAAAAGGGAAGGAGGCAGCTCTACACGATCTAATATTTGGACATTTTCACATGTGGTTTTTGCCGATGATTGCGGGATTATATCTGATAACGCCAATTTTGAGATGGATTGCAAAAAATCAGGGGTGGTGCGTGGTGGCAATTATTATTCTTGTAGTGCTATCTGTAGGGCTGCAGTTTAGATGGACATCGTACCCGATGTATTATCTGATGGGATATGTACTTGGTGACGGAAACTGGGCTAGTGGAAGGAAGAGGGTTTTGGCGACTGGGATGATGGCGGGACTATTTTTGGCAACTGCGGTCGTAATCACTGGGCTCAATGCAAAGGCTTCTGTAGAAATGGGGGCGGTGGTGCATCCTCTAGATGCGGATTGGTCGATCTTGGCCATCGTGCAATCTGTGGCGGTGTTTGCACTAATAAAACTATTGTTCGCAGGGCGTGCAGAAAAAAAGACAGAGCAAAAAATTTGTTCACGTTTGGCCGGGGATGTTTTGGGGGTGTATTTGGTACATGTCGCAGTACTTGGAGCATTGAATAGGATGGGGGTTTCTAATGTGATGTTTGAAAATGCTAACAATGGTGGATTGGAGACTCTGGGGGCGATTTCTGGAATTTTGGTTACAATGATTTTGACGACGGTGGTTAGCGTTCTGATAATTGAAGTCATGCGGAAGATTCCGATGCTTAGAAAAACAGTTTAGACTCTCTGTTATAACCTTGACAAACTCCCGATAGTTTTTTATAATAGCATGCATGATTGGGACTTTTTTTATGCCCAATTTGTAGTCTTAAGAAGGGAGGGAACATGAATGGCTATCAATTTAGTACTGGACGGAGTGTCTAACGGCCAAGTAACACAGCCCGAAACGGGCCTAAGAAAAACAGAGGTGACTACTGAGGCGGTACTCTCAAAAGTTGAAGAACTGACATCGGAGGAACAAAAAATGGTGGACGAATTTGCCGCCAAAATAGATGTTTCTAATACAGATATCGTTCTAAACTACGGAGCATCGGCACAGAGCAAATCTGCAACGGTTGCAACACGCACGCTGCAAAGTGTAAAAACGAAAAACACTGGTGAGGTGAGTGGTTTGCTAATCCAGATGGTAACAGCGATGGATGCGGCCGAAGGGGGTAATGACCACAAGGGCTTTTTATCTGACTTTTTTAGGAAGATGAAGGTAGCTGGCAAGACCTGCGTAGTGAAGCAGCAAAATGTCGAAGCGACACTCAATGACATCGAAAAGCAGCTGGAGGGTCATGAGTTGAAACTCAAGACCGATATCGCAATGCTGAACGATTTGTGGGACGAGAATTGGGAGACTTTTAAGGAATTGACGCTCTATATCAAGGCGGCGGAAGTTGCCATTGAAAGAGCAAGGACTAGCGAGTTAGTTGAACTGCAGCGAAAAGCTGAGACAAGTGGCAAGCCGGAAGATGCGATGCTTGCAGACAAGTTTGCCAAGAGCATTAATCAATTCGAAAAACGACTTAACGACTTGAGGTTGACCAGGACAAGTTGCTTGCAATCTGCGCCGCAGATCAATATGCTGATCCAGAATGACGAAGATTTGACGATGAAGCTCAGATCTTCAATCATTATCACTATGCCACTTTGGCGCAAGAAAATTGCGATGTCTATCGCGATGGCGAATAATCTTGAGGCGGCAAAAGCTGCAAACGCAGTGGATGACGCAACTAATAGAATGCTTCGCGAGCAGGCCGTACAGTTTCATATGGGAGCTGTGGAGTCGGCTAAAGCTATCAATCGCCAAATGATCGAAACAGAAACAATTGAATTTGTTAATGCTGAAATTGTTGGCGCGGTAGAAGATTATATTGCCATTGAAAGAGAAGGAGCTGAAAATCGCCGTAAGGCTGCTAGTATTCTTGCCGAGTCTGAGAAAAATCTCGTACAAGGCGTTATGGGTGCTGTGGCACAAAGTGTGCAAGGCTCTACTACCCCTACCTAAGAGGTACCTTAAAAATGAGAGGAGTTGAGAAAATTTGAAATGGCTGAGAACTCTCGGCGCTGTTTTTGTGTTAATTGGTGGAGTTAGTGCGGGTATTTTTTTCGTACTTAAATCTACTTTGATTATCGCACTCGGTATTCGTGCCGCAAAGTTTTTTGCTACAGCTTCTGGGTTCGCCATCAGTTTTGGTGGCGTGTCCGTTTTGCTAAGTTTTGTACCTCAGATTAAGTACAGAATTAGGCAAGGGCAGGAGAATAAACTCTTGCAAGCCGAGATTAGCAGCGATAAAGAGCGAACAACTGATTACGAAACGGACTCTTTAAATCCTGAAAAGGTAAGAGTACGCTTAGAACAGCTAAGAGAACACAATCCTCATCTTTTTGACTTAATGACAAAATGTCTTGAACAAAAAGATGCAATCGACAAATTTCAGACTCAGCTTGATAGGCTGATTAAGGCCAATAGAGCTTTGTATCTGAATGATATTCCTGCGGTGCTAGATGGCGCCGAGGAAAGAATGTGCGCAAATTTTCGTGATATCATCAATTGCTGTCTTTTAGTAGAAGACAATGGCAAAATGATTAGCGAGCGCAATCAGGAAATCGTCAAAGGAGCAATTAAAAGCAACGATGACGAGCTAGGGTCCGTAGAAATTTTGCTCGATAGATCAGTGGCGTATATTAACGATTATAATCGTAAAGGTATTTCTGATCGTCGCGAGTTGGATGCTTGGATCAAAACAATGGAAGACAAAATTAACGAAAAGGGGGGACTTAAGTTTTGAGTAAAAAAATTTTGTCCACTATTTTAGCTGTTGTCATGACAGCGGGGTTATTCACTGGCTGTTCGGAATACGAAGAGGGTGAAGAGGAAATCTATAGCTATGACGAAGCGATTGCCGAGCTTGAGGCGTTTAATAAGAAGTTATCTGCAGATACTCGTAGTTTGAAACTAGATATTTATAGCGATAACACTACCAGCTCAGCACTAGCTAGTATTGATACGTTTCCAATTGTAGTAAAAGGGAACGGCAATATCAATATCGAAATTGCTGCAGCTACGGAGATGAGTAAAGAAAAAGCGCCCGATGATTGGTTGACGACGGTAGCAAAAAACTTTAATAATGCAGGTATTACCTATGATGGTAAATCTGTGACTGTAAGCGTGCGCAAAATCACGTCTGGTGAGGTTTTGACGTATATGACAGAAGGGGATTATAAGCCTGATGTCTATGCGCCAAGTTCTTGGGCTTGGGGCGAGATGCTTGATGCTTCTGGCGTAGATGTGATAAAAATTGCTGACAGGATTGCTGGAAATACTGCCGGTATCTTGATGCAGAAAGAAACTTATGATGAATATATTGCAAAATATAAGGAGGTTTCTGTAGATAAGGTATTGGAGGCGGCGCTTGCTGGCGATTTGACGTTTGCCTATACAAACCCTTACACATCTAGTACGGGTTTGAATATTTTGACCTCAATGTTGCATGCATTTGATCCTAGTGACCCACTTTCGCAAACGGCACAAAGCAAACTACTAGAGTATCAAAAAACTTCGCCACCAGTGGCATATACCACTTCTGAGCTGCAGAGCTCTGCGGCGAAGGGCTTGATAAAAGCGATGGTAATGGAAGAGCAAGCCTATATCAATACGCCGGAGTTGAAAAATTATGTTTATACACCGGTTGGTATTCGTCATGATCATCCAGTCTATACTTTTGGATACGTTTCTAGTGAGAAACAGGAGGCCGCAAAGTTGTTTGTGGAGTACTGTTTAAGCGATGAGTCGCAAAAGTTGGCAGACCAAAAAGGTTTTAACCGTCGCGACGAGTACAAGGAACAGCCTGTTGGGCTAGATGGATTAGGCTATTTGTCTGCGCAAAAAATTTGGAAGACTAACAAGAATGGTGGTCAGCCAATTATTGCAGTTTTTGTGGCTGATGTGTCTGGCAGTATGGCGGGTGAGCCGATTAATGCAATGAAAAGTGCGTTAATCGCATCTTCGTCTTATATTGGTTCGGATAACTATGTAGGCCTAGTTTCTTTTGCGGACGAGGTACATATAGATCTTCCGATTGAGAGTTTTGACGAGGAGCAGCGAGCGTATTTTACTGGAGCAGTAAAGGCCCTGGATCTTGAGGGTAGCACAGCTACTTATAACGCGGTATTAGTTGCCCTAAAAATGATGCTAGATAAGCAGGCTGAGGTGCCAAACGCAAAGTTGATGTTGTTTGTATTGTCGGATGGTGATCAGAATCGTGGTTATAGTCTGGACAGAGTTGCACCAATTATTGGTGGACTAAAAGTTCCAGTTTATTCTATTGGGTATAACTTGAACGATGGTTCTAGAGCGACTTCAGAGCTGAAGCGACTAAGCAATATCAACGAGGCGTCACTCATAAATGCTAGCTCAGAGGATCTAGTTAATCATCTGAGAAATCTTTTCAATACACAACTCTAATTTTAGGGAGCCTACGGGCTCCCTTTTTCATGTCTTTGAATGATAGTTGTGATATAATGGATATACATTAACAATTTAATATCAAGAAGGGGCGAGGGAACGGCCTGTTGACCCCCTACCAACCTACATACCTTGATAAGTATGCAAGGTGGCAATTCCGACCAAGAAAGGAAAGATATGTTCTATCGAACTGCGGAGAGTGTTTCTCCAAAACATCCAGACAAGCTATGTGACCGAATATCGGACACGATTTTAGATGCGTTCCTCGCGCAAGACCCTTTTTCTAGGGTGGCCGTGGAAGCTTGTGGTGGGCACGGAGAAGTATTTGTAACTGGGGAAGTAACCTCTAAAGGCGAAGTTGATATTCCGGCAATCGTACATCAGATTGCGGGGGACGACGTAGAGGTGCGTACGAAAATTGTAAAACAATCACCAGAGATTGCGCAAGGTGTGGATACTGGTGGTGCAGGTGATCAGGGGATTATGATTGGCTACGCTTGTGATGAAACGCCAGAACTCTTGCCACTTGAGGTGGTTCTTGCCAGGAGGCTGAATCAGTTTATCTATGAGAAGTATCCATATGATGGAAAAACTCAGGTGACTTTGAATCCGGATGGTAAGGTAGAGTCTATTGTGGCGAGTTTTCAGAATGTTTCTAAGGACGAGCTAGAAAAGAAGGTGCGTGAATTTGTGGCCGAATGGGGATTGAAGGGTAAATTGGAGCTTCATATTAACCCGGCGGGAGACTGGAATCAAGGTGGTTTTGACGCAGATACGGGATTAACCGGCAGAAAATTAATCGTTGATAATTATGGGCCGAGAGTAGCAATTGGCGGCGGTTGTTTTTCTGGAAAAGATGCAACGAAAGTTGATCGTTCGGCTGCCTACATGGCGCGCAGAATTGCAGTTGACTATCTAAAAAAGCGCAACGCGCACGAGGTTTTGGTGCGACTTGCGTATGCAATTGGCTATGCAGAACCGCTAGAAAAGACGGTAGTAATTGACGGTAAACCAGAAGAGATTGAAGGATATGATTTGACTCCAAAGGGAATCATTGAATATCTCAATCTTCGTCG
>CAMYZZ010000016.1 GCA_947304135.1 uncultured Candidatus Saccharibacteria bacterium | reverse complement strand
TTGAAGGATATGATTTGACTCCAAAGGGAATCATTGAATATCTCAATCTTCGTCGCCCAATTTATGCAAAATCGGCTGAATATGGACATTTTGGTAACGGATTTGATTGGGACAAGGCATAGATAGTTTTGGGCTCGAGCTGCTGAGGTGGTTCGAGCCCGGTTGGGGGGGCGTAGCCTAAAAAGGCCTTGATTTTTTGGGGTAGGTGCGCTATAATACCAATACATTCCCCGGTAGCTCAATGGTGGAGCAAGAAGCTGTTAACTTCGAGGTTACTGGTTCGAGTCCAGTCCGGGGAGCCATATAAAGACCTACTAAAGGTCTTATTTTTTTGCCTCAAGGTTGGCAAAAACAGACAGATGTGGTAAAATTAAAGAAGTATTTAAGCATAAAGCTAGGGTGGTTTTATTTGGTTTTGTGCACAAAAAATGGGCGGAAAGGAGAATCAGGGGATATGGCAGACAAACAAGAGAAAGTGATCCAAATTGCAGGATCTATTACTGTTGATGAATTAGCAAATTCCTTAGGGCTTTCCGTTACGACTTTGATTGGGCAGCTTTTTAAGGAAGGGATTGTTGCGACTATTAATCAGCGCCTTGATTATGATACGGCGTCTATTATTATTGATGAACTTGGAATTGAAGGTGTAAGACTTGAGAAGAAAAATTCTGCAACGCAGATTTCTGAAGGAGCTCGTCGCGAATTGTCTGATAAAGCAGTGGAGCGCCCGCCCGTTGTAGCAGTGATGGGACATGTTGACCATGGCAAAACCACGCTCCTAGACACACTTCTTAATAAAAAGACTGTAGAGGCGGAAGCTGGTGGTATTACTCAGCATATTTCTGCATACCAGTTGGAGCATGATGGTAGAAAAATTACATTTCTAGATACACCAGGACACGAGGCATTTGCGGCGATTCGTCAGCATGGCGCGATGCTTACAGATATTGTAGTAATTGTGGTGGCGGCAGATGACGGTGTAAAGCCTCAGACTATCGAAGCAATTAAGTTTGCTCAGGGTGCAAACGCAAAAATTATTGTAGCGATTAACAAAATTGATCGCGAAGGTGCAGATATTCCACGTACGATGGCGGATCTTGCCCAGCATGGACTCCAGCCAGAAGAGTGGGGTGGCGATATTACGATGGTACCAATTTCGGCAAAGATGAATCAGAATCTTGATAAGTTGCTTGATATGATTCTACTTATTGCTGACATGGAGGAGCTGAAGGCTGATGTAGATATTCCAGCAGAAGGCCTTGTGATTGAAAGCCATATGGAAACTGGCAAGGGAAGCGTTGTGAACCTTCTAGTAACTGGTGGTGAACTTAAGACTGGTGAATTTATTGTAGCTGGCTCAACTTACGCTAAAGTGCGTACAATGGTTGATTTTAAAGGACGCCCAAAGGGCAAGGCGACACCTTCTACTCCAGTGACTGTGACTGGATTTAAGGAGCTTCCAAATTTTGGCGACAAGTTTGTTGAGGTAGCAGATGAAAAGGCTGCGCGTAAGATGGCACTACTAAACGCTCAGGGTGCAGCGGATGCGACTGCTTCGGCCAATGTGACTTCGACTGATCTATTGCGCATGATGAATACAGCGGATAATTCTAAAGTGTTTAATGTTTTGATTAAGGGTGACGTGCTAGGCTCGGTGACGTCAGTGGTGGATTCTCTAAAAATGATTGATACAAAGGGTGAGATTACGCTAAATATCGTAGCTACTGGCGTGGGTGATGTGACAGAAAATGATGTTTATATGGCAACCGGTGAGAATACCGTAATTTATGGGTTCAATGTAACTGTGCCAACTAATATTGCTAAGATGGCAGCGCGTGATAATGTTCCAATTCGTTGCTACAAAGTTATTTATGAGTTGCTTGATGACGCAAAGCACTCTATGGAAGATTTGCTCGATGCAGAAGTAATTGAAGAAGAGACTGGTGAAATGAAAGTCGAGGGTGTATTTAGGACAGAGAAGACTTCTATCATTGCTGGTGGTGAGGTGCTTCGCGGTAAGGTGTCTTCTGGGATGTTTGCGCACGTAATGCGAAACAAAGAAGAGATTGGCGAAGTGGAGGTTGTGTCTGTGCAGAAAGAAAAAATTGATGTACCAGAGCTAGTTGAAAAGGAAATTGGTGGGTTGGCACTTAAGACTACGCACAAGATTAATCTTCAAATCGGAGACAGACTCAAATTCTTTACGCGGACTGTTAAAAAACGGGTCCTGGCTTAACATAAATTTACGCCACCCGTTTTTAAACGGCCTGGGCGGCGAGGATGTTTTCTGAGTTCTGTTTGATCTCGGAGATGAGTTCATGGGCGACTTGCTCGACAATAGAATGGTAGTCTGGGCGATTTTTCTGAACCCATTTGATGCTTAAATATTCGCCAATGATTTCCCAAGTACCTTCGGTGACATTGTAGTGCGCGAGTAATTTTCTATAGATAGTATCTGTACGAAAATCCATGCCAAGCTCGCTGACAATTTTTCTGATGACCTGTTGGTCATTTTTCATGATGCCTTCGAACTCTAGAATCTGGTTTTCGGATAAGCCCTCGCTCATTTTGACGCCAACACGTAGCTCGAGTTCGTTTTTGGTCTGGTCAAGGAAGGGCTTCTTTTTATCTGCTGGCAGTTGCGACAAGCCCACCTTTTCTAGAAAATTGTCGTCAAAATTCATAACTTTATTATAAGCAGGAGCGTTATTTTTTGCAATAGCCGTTTAGGAAGGATTTTGCGTCCATAACCTTGCGGGATTCTGGTTGAACTTGGTCTATGATAAGGCGGGAACTATCATGGCAGTCAATGAATAGTTTGCCTGAATCATTTGGGGCGGCAATGTGAGCGGAAATGATAGCGCAATTAGTATCTAAGAGGGTATACTTACTTTTTGGATAGCCAGAGAAGGCGCGAATTTGGTTGAGAAGCTCGGAGGCGGTTTTGGTTTTTGGGTCTAGAGGTGACATAGATTTGTCAAATTTACCGGTAAAGGTTGGTTGGCCGATTTGGTCTTTTGGGGTAGGGAGGTTTTTTAAATTACTTGAAATCCATTCTGTGCCAGCAGTAGCGAGAGCCTGATAGACTTTTGTTTTGTAATCTAGACAAGAAACCGAGTCAATTTTTTGTTCAAAGATTTCTGACTCTTTGAAAGTGGTTTGATAATAGATTGGCCCGGCATCCATTGCGAGAACAAGCTTCATGACGGAGACGCTGAATTCTTTGTCGCCTTCTAGAATGGCGGTTTCGATTGGGGAAGCACCGCGATATTTTGGGAGAAGGGAAGGATGGATATTGAGGATGCCTTCTGGTTCAAATATGTTTAAAACATCGCTTTTGATCATGACGCCAAAGGAGGCAAGGACGCCATGCGCATCGGGATTCTGGGCCTTTAGTTTTTTGACAGATTCGAGGTCGGCTTTTTCGCGGGCATGAAAGATAATATCGCAAGATTTTTCTAATGTAGTTTTAGCAAAATCGGCAAGTGGACCATTGCCAAAGAAGATTACCTTTGGTTTAGTCATCAGGGAAAAGGTCCTTGTTGTCTTTAATATTTTTGTCGTAATCTAAGGGGACAAGGTCGCCTTTTTCGTTGAGGCGATAGAACGCATCTTTTTCGTCTTTGATGTGGTCAATAAATAAGATTCCGTTTAGATGGTCGATTTCGTGAAGAATAGTGCGAGCAAGGAAGCCTTCGGCCTTGATGCGAACTTCGGTACCATCCTCAAGTATGGCTTTGATTTTGGCCTTCCCAGGGCGGGGAACTAGCCCGTAAATTTCTGGGACAGAAAGACAACCTTCGTAATCTTTGATGAGCTTTCCTTCGGTGCGGACGACTTCTGGGTTGATGAGGGCGGTGAAGTGGTTGTTCGATTTGTCGTCGAGGTCGTCACGAACAATGATGATGCGACGATTGACGCCAAGCTGAGGAGCGGCCATAGCGGCAGAAAGCTCGTGCGGATGGTTAGCTTCCCACTCTAGGGAATTTTCGGTCATTTTGGCGATAATGTCCTTGACTTCATCATCAATAGCGCCCACTTTGGTGGACTTTTTACGAAGACGCGGATCTGGAGTTTTGATAATTTCCATATCTTTTATTATAGCATTTTTTTGGTATTAAATAAAGGCTATGCGGTCAAAGGGCGGATTAGGCGAAAAAATGGACGATTATTTTAAAAAACTTGAAGTAATATTTTGGTATGAAACCAGAGATTGTAGTGGTTGGTTTTGGGGCGCTCTGCATATCAGTTTGGGCGTATCTCAATAGAGAATTAAAAGAAGAAGTGGGTAGGGTGGTATTGTTGGAAAAACCGGAGGATTTAAACTATGCGGAAATCGTGGAGCTACTACTAAATAAGATTGCTATTTATGTAGGCAAAGTAAAGATTATCGCTATTTTTGACCCTCTTGCTACGCTTCTTTTGCGCGAGCGATTAGCACAAATGTATCCTACGCAGAAATTTGCGTATCCAAGTTTGGAGGTATTTGCAACGCTAAGTGATAATCCGCGAAAAAATCTAGTACTTAGACGACGATATGAGTATCAAATGTTGAAAATTACGAATGAAGAAAAAGGTTTTGTTGAGTATAAGTGGCATGATAGAGACAAGAACAATATGAGAGTAAAAGAATGTATACTTGATGGAATTAAAGAAGCGTTGGAGGATCTAAATAAATCGAAAGCTTAGGGTTTTTGGGAAGGGAATTTAGTGCGTCTAGTAAGGTTTTTCGGGAATGGGCGCGGACAATAAATTGCCAGGTGTAGCCGCGACTGTTTTGTTCATGAAAGGCTGGTGTGGGATTTGTGACATAGGTATTTTTGTTGGCTCTTAGGAGGGTGCGATATTCTTTGGCGTATTTAATTGCAAGCGACTCAGTTTTGTAGGTGAGGGAAACTTTGGCAAGATAATAAAAAGGTGGGAATTTGCCAATTTTGCGCTGATTTAAGATGTAATTTGCAAAAGATTCATAGTCGGCTTTAGTTGCGGAGGCAATAACTGGATGATCTGGTTTGAAGGTTTGGATAAATACATTTGCGGTGCTAAGATGTCCACGACCGACACGGCCAATAACTTGCGTAAGTAGGTGGAACGTACGCTCTTCGGAGGCAAAATCGGGAAGCGCTAGACCGGAATCGGCTTGGACCACTCCTACGGTAGCAAGGAGCGGCAGGTCAAGGCCTTTGGCGATAGTTTGAGTACCGACAATGATGTTGTATTTTCCGGATTTAACCTCACTGTATTTGGAGTCTAATGCTTCTGACTTTTTGTTATCAGCGTCGAAACGGACAATCTTGGCATTTTTATATAACTTTTTTAGTTCTGATTCGAGAAGTTTGGTTCCGAAACCTTTATGAATAATGCTAGGATGTTTACATTCGGGACAACAGGACGGAACTTTTTCGATATGTCCGCAAGTGTGGCAAACCAACTCGTATGAATCGGAATGGAGGGTAAGTGGCAGGTAACAATTTGGACAGAGCGCTTGCCAGCCGCAGTTTTCGCAGATTGTGAGTGGGGCGGAGCCGCGACGATTGTGAAAAATAAGGCTTTGGAGACCGTTTTTGAGGTTTTCGGAGATATTATTTAAAAGCTGATCGGAAAAATAGCGATTTTTGGTAAAATTTGAGCGATCTTTTAGATCGATAACGTGGCAAGTTGCAGGTTTGGCGGTGTCTTTGGCTTTTTCTTTTAGAGAGACAAGGGCGCCGTTTGATTTGGCAAGATGGTAGTCGGAAACTAGAGGAGTGGCAGTGCCATAGATGCAGGAAATATGGAGGCTGCTAGCCATAAAGCTGGCCAGGCGTAGAGCAGAATATTTGGGGTTATTGTCTTGAGAATAAGTCGATTCATGAGCCTCGTCTATAATAATAAGGCCAAGGTTTTTGACTGGAGAAAGGAGAGCGGAACGTGGACCAATGATAATTTTTGGAGTTTTTGCGGTTAAAATTGATTCCCAAATAAGATGACGCTCGGCTTCGGTTTGTTTGGAATGGATGAGAACAATATCGTTTTGGAAAGTGTTTTTAAAGATACTGACGAGCTGGGAAGTGAGGGCAATTTCTGGGACTAGCAAAATAGTGGATTGATTGTTTTTTAAGGTAGATTTGGTAAGCTCAAGATAAATATTGGTCTTGCCAGAACCAGTGACGCCATGGAGGAGTTTGGTGCTCGTTGTGATGCCTGCTAGCTCCTTAAGAGCTTTCTTTTGCGCATTATTCAAAGGTATGGAGAAATCATCAATAACACTTTCTCCGAAACGCTCGGCGCGGCCCGTCGTTACGGGCGCGCCTCGCCGGCTTGCTCCCGTTGTCGCAAACGTCGGAGAAAGTGTTATTTGACGATTTCTCCTGCGTTTGCCTAGGCCGGTGGGGAGAAAGAGGTTAGCGGAGACAGGGAGAGAGACGAGGTAGTATTTCGAGAGCCAGAGGATGGATTTGAGGATGTGAGAAGGAAGAGGGGTATCGTAGAGAGCGCGAGTGATTGGTTTGGTAGGGAAGTTGACACTGGCGACTTTTTTTGCGACGATGCCGAAGGTCTTAGAGCGGCCGAGTGGGATTTCAACGATGGTGCCGGGAGCAAGCCTTAGGTCGGAAGAATAGGTCAAAAAACCAGAGTCTTCACGAAAAACCCGTGTTGGTATCACCTCATAATACATAGATACATTATAGCACGCAGTAATTGTTGTAAAAAATACACGGGTTGCGCTATAATAGAATTAAGAAAGCGAGGTATTTATGTTAGATGTTTTTATCACGTCGAGAGTAAGGAGAAAAATCCTAGTTGTTTTTGCAAAATATCCTGATTTTAAGACGCACGTACGTGGACTTTCGAAGCTGATAAAGGAAGATGCTGGGAATATTCAGAGGGAACTAAAGCGCCTTGAAAAAGGAAATTTTTTAATTGTAACAAAACGCGGTAATACGAGCATTTACCAGACCAATAAGCAATTTCCGCTTCTTAAGGAACTCCAAAGTATGGTAATAAAAAGCCAGCAAATGTCGGCTGGAAAAAATGGCAAAACAAACAAGACTATTGGCTGATTTTGGCGAAAAACAGGGGTAAAGTGTGAATAAAGTTTTTGTTCAATTGTTGAAAAAGCGCGGTATTTCTGAAAATTTTTTGACGCCAAAATACGAGGATTTAATAGATCCATTTTTGCTTTCTGACATGGAAAAAGCAGTGAAGAGAATTATTAGCGCAAAAAAATCTGGCAAAAAAATACTTGTTTATGGTGACTATGACGTTGATGGCATTACTTCAACTGCTATTGTAGTAAAGACGCTTGGGCTAATGGGAATTTTTGATGTTCTTACTATGCTTCCGGACCGTTTTGTAGATGGGTATGGGATGTCGGAACGTTTGGTGGAGCGAGCAAAAAAAGAGGGGGTGAAATTAGTGATCACGGTAGATTGCGGAAGTAATAATGCGGAGATAATTGATAAATTATTACAGGCAGGAATTCAGACAATTGTGACGGATCATCATGAGCTAAATGGCGAATCTCCAAAAGGTGCCGTGGCAGTAGTGAATCCAAAAAGAGCCGAATTTAGAAAGGAAGGACTAGAGGACCTGTCGGGGGCGGGGGTGGCATTTATGTTGGCTAGGGCGCTGGCTAGCAGGGGAGAGATTGCAGAAGGACAAGAAAAATGGCTACTTGATCTTGTGACAATTGGAACGATTTGCGATTCTATGAATTTGTCACTTCCGAATAGAATTATTTGTAAATTTGGGATGGTGGTAATTCCCAAAACAAGAAATATTGGCTTGCTCGAATTGATGCGGGCGGCAGGAACATCACGGATTTCGAGCGAGGCAATTGGGTTTCAAATTGGACCAAGGTTGAACGCGGCAGGAAGGATGGAAACGGCGGAGTTGGCGCTCGAGCTATTTTTGACCGATTCAAAACCAAAAGCGGCAGCAATTTCTGAAGAGCTTAATCGGCTAAATATGGAGCGTAGAAAACAGCAGGCGGAGGCCGTGGCAGAGATTTCGGAAATGGATTTTTCTAAGCAGCCGGTGATTGTAGCGAAAGGTAAATGGCACGAGGGGATTGTAGGGATTATTGCGGGGAGATTGACTGAAAAATACAAAAAACCAAGTTTTGTTTTTTCGGAAACTAACGGAGTCTTGAAGGGGTCTGGGAGATCTTTTGGGGAGTTTAATTTGGCGGAAGCTTTGGCGAATTGCCGAGATTTACTAGAGTCTGGCGGTGGTCATGCGGCGGCTTGTGGAGCAAAAATATTGCCGGAAAAATATGAAGAATTTGTAAGCCAGATTAATCAATATTATGGCAAATTAGGGTTGAAAAATCAGGAACGATTTTTGGAGAAAAAAGAGGATCTTGAGGTGAACGATTTGGGTGATTTTAATCTGGAGCTTTTGGATGATTTACATAGAATGGAACCGTTTGGTGAGGGCAATCCGGAGCCAGTATTTTTGCTTCCGGACATGTTTGTTTTGAATGTTTCAAAAATGGGGGCGGAAGGGCAGCATGTAAGGATGATGGTGCGTGATAATAATGGCAATACAATAAAATTGGTGGCATTTAATGCGCCAAAAACTTGGCTAAATTTAAATGCTGGAGCTAGAGTGAATGTTTGGATGGGCATAATGGAAAACGAGTGGCAGGGGACGAGAAGTGTAGAGGGGCGGATTTTGAGGCTGGAATACGCCGCATAATATTCCAGATAAAATAGGGTTTACTTTTTGGCTGTTATCTGGTATAATGGGACGCAATATGGCAATCAAAGTTACAAGAAAAGACCAAGGTGAGGCGAACGAGAACATTATTCGTCGTTTCAACCGTAAGGTTTTACAGAGTGGTATTATGCCACTAGCTAAGTCTCAGACTCGTTTTTCTAAGCCGATTTCTAAGCGTGAACGCCGTAAAAAAGCAATTCTTCGCGAAGTTCGTAAGGCTGAGAAGACAGAGCGTATCAAGTTAGGCTTAAAATAAAAAATCGCCCATCTGGGCGGTTTTTTGATGTATAATAAAGGCATGATTATATTTTTTGGACCAGCAGGGAGTGGTAAAAGCACACAAGGGCGCACGATCGCCGATAAATATGGATGGAGATGGCTGTCGGTAGGGCAGGTACTACGCGATACCGGGCGATTTGACGAGATTTTGAAGAGTGGGGAGCTAGTTGATGACAAAACTGTAGTCGAGCTCATGAACAAGGAGATTGAGTTTGCTGAAGCCGAGGGGATGGAAGTAGTGCTCGATGGATATCCGAGAGACACAAAGCAGACAGAGATTATGCTAGAAGAGAAGAACCAACAATTCTTTAATAACTTGAAAGCAGCAATCGTCTTGGACGTACCAAAAGAGGAGCTCTGGAAGAGGATTGAAGATCGCGGCCGTGAAGATGATACAAAAGAAGTAGTAGAGAGACGCTTTGATATTTTTGAACAAAACATTAATTCAATTTTGCCGCTACTCGAGAAAAAAGGGGTAAAGGTTATCCATGTCGACGGCGTGGGTAGTTTTGAAGAAGTGACAGATAGAATCGTAAAGATTATCCAAGAGATTGAGCCGGATTCTCCAGAGGTTTGGGACGATGAAGTGATGGATTCGATCGAGAACGATGCTTTGGAACGCGAGAAAAGTTACGGAGAATAAAATGAAAAAAGCTGAAACTGAGGATGATATCCAGGAGAAGATTATCGCCATGCGCGAAGGCGGTAAGATTTTGGGTGAACTACTTAAAGATCTTCGTGAGTATGTAAAACCTGGTATGAGCGAGAAAGAAATTGATGCCTGGGTGCGCGCAGAGGTTGTAAAGCGTGGCGCAACAGTGGCCTATGACGAGCTAGAAGAGAAATTTCCGGGTGCGATTTGTATTTCTACAAATGAGCAGCTGGTTCATGGCGCGCCATCGGATTATGTTTTGGAAGAAGGTGATAAAGTATCGTTCGATATGGTAATTGGCTTTAAAGGTTATTACACCGATGCGGCATTTACGATGCTGGTTGGAGGAGACGGTAGCGCGGCTGTAAAAAAGATGCTTTCTGTGACAAAGAGCTCGCTTTATGAAGGTATAGAACAGGTGAAACCCGGTGCAAAGTTGGGCGATATTGGATACGCGGTAGAAAAGACTCTTGAAGCGGGGAAGCTTGGCGTGATTCGTAATTATGTTGGGCATTTTATTGGTAGAAGGATGCACATGCAACCAGATGTGCCAAATTATGGTAAGCGCGGGCATGGCTACGAATTAAAAGTTGGAGATACGCTTTGTATTGAGCCGATGTCTTCGCTGGGTAAGCCAGCAAATCATATTGCAAGAGATGGTAGCGGCTGGACGGTTGAGATGAACGACGGAAGTTTTGGATGTCATTTTGAACATACAATTTTGGTGACTCCTGACGGTTATGAAATTTTGACTCCGTGGGAATAATTAGGCGTAAAAAAACCAGACATATGTCCTGGTTTTTTGTGCTGTGATTAAAATTATTATGCTATAATGAGCTTATGGAAGAAATTGCTAAGTATGCAGTTGGTCTTGATGTGGGGACAGAAAATGTTCGCGCGGTAGTTGCTGCGGTTCAAAAAGATGGCTCGCTATCTGTGGTGGGTTATAATGAAGGCCCGGACGCCGGGATGCGTAAAGGCGTAGTGGCAAATTTGACTGGTCCAGCTGAGTCGATTGACAAAATGCTTGGCGAAGTCGAGAGAATGAGTGGATACGAAGTTAATTCAGCCTATGTTTCGATTAACGGCGCACATGTGATGAGTGTAAAAGCAACTGGCATGATTGCGGTTGGGGCAGAGGATCACGAGATAAATGATGATGATCTTGCCAGAGTTGAGCAGGCTGCGGTGGTTGGCCGTGTGCCAGCAAATAGGGATATTATAGACGTTTTGCCACTAAACTATACTTTGGATGGGCAAAAGGGGATCAAGGACCCTCTTGGTATGACCGGTTCTAGGCTCGAGATCGAGGCAAGTGTAATATCGGCACTTGCGCCAAATTCTATTAACTTGCGTAAGGCAACAGAAGGCGCAAGAGTAGTAGCTGATAAGTTAGTTCCATCTGTGGTGGCAGCTGCCAGAGCAGTTCTTTCTGAAAAACAAATGGAAAATGGCGTAGCCGTGGTTGACCTTGGTAGCGCGACGACCAGTGTGGCAATTTTTGAAGAGGGTGATTTGCAATATGTAGGCGTGATTCCAGTTGGCGCCCATAATATTACGAACGATCTTGCGATTGTGCTTCAGATAGAGCCAGAGGTTGCGGAAGATATTAAACGACGTTTTGTAGCTAAAGGTTTGGATGGGGAAGAACCGGAAGGTGAGATTGTAGTAAAGAGGGGTCGTGATGAGATGGCCTTTTCGCGCGCAGAGGTGAACGAGATTGTTGAGGCGAGGCTCGCAGAGATTTTTGACAGTGTCAGAAAAGAGCTTAAGAACGCAAAGTATGACAGGCGGCTTCCAGAAGGTGTCGTACTAGTTGGCGGTGGCGCAAAGCTAAAAGATATTGCTGTTTATGCGCGTGAGGCACTTGAAGCGTCTATTAAAATTGGCGTTCCGAAAGGGCTTGGCGGTGTGGCCGATGCAATTTCTAAACCGGAGTATGCAGCAGCGGTTGGACTTGCTATGATGGCGGCAAAAGATCGCCCACAACAGATGAGGAGAGTGAACAAAAAAGTTAAAAAGACTGAAAAAAAGAGTGGAATTTTGGCTGGATTTTTCAAGAAATTTTGATAGAAATTTTACTAAAATTAAGGCCTGAATAAAAAATTTGAAAAATCGTCCTGAAAAATGCGGGACGATTTTTGAATGTGTGCGTGAGTATTTTTGGCCAAATTTTGCCTGAATAATTTTTTTCTTTGCAGAACAAAAATGTGTGTTATAATTAGAGGCAAATAAGAGAGGATGTTAACATGCCTGAAGTAAAACCCACTGAAGTGGAAAGCACAGCAAGCATCAAAGTCGTCGGCGTCGGCGGCGCTGGTGGTTCAGCTGTAGACAGAATGAAAGAAGTTGGCCTAAGTGGCGTAGAGTTTGTGGCGGTCAATACGGATGCGCAAGCTTTGCACCATTCGTCGGCTGATACGAAGGTCCATATTGGTAAGGGCCTTGGTGCTGGTGGTGACCCAGAAAAAGGTCGTGAAGCAGCTGAGGAAAGCCGCGAAAACATTGGCAAATCACTTGAAGGCGCCGACATGGTGTTTATTACACTTGGTGCTGGTGGTGGTACCGGCTCTGGTGCTGGTCCAATTGTGGCTCAGGAATCACATGGGCGTGATATATTAACTGTTGGTGTCGTAACTAAGCCATTTACGTTTGAAGGTGCAAAACGTAAAGAAAATGCAGACATAGCAATTGAGAAACTTGCACACGAAGTAGATGCTCTTATTACAATTCCAAATGATAGACTTCTTCAGACTATCGATCCTCGTACTCCTCTTCTTGAAACATTTAAGATTGCTGACGATGTGCTTCGCCAGGGTGTTCAGGGTATTTCCGAACTCATTACCGAGCATAGCTTGATTAACCTTGACTTTGCCGATGTGAAGGCAATTATGAAGAACGCTGGCTCGGCTCTTATGGGCATTGGTAGAGCAAGTGGCGAAAACCGCGCCGTACTTGCTGCACAGCAGGCGATTGAGTCGCCACTTATCGAGGTAAAGATTGAAGGCGCTAAGGGTGTACTCTTCTCAGTGGCTGGTGGTTATGATATGAGTATGTCAGAAATCCAAGAGGCTGCAGAGGTGATTACTGGCGCAGTTGCTCCAGACGCAAATATTATCTTTGGTGCGTCAATTCGCCCAGAATTGGAAGACGAGATTGTTATTACTGTGGTTGCTACTGGTTTTGATTCAGATTATTATAAAGAACTTGAGCGCCAAAATATTGGTGCAACCATAGACGATAATACGGAGGGCGCAACGGTTGCTGATGCCGCTGCCGTAGTAGAAGATACTTCCAGCAAAGAACCAACTGTAGCGGGCGAAGATTTTGCAAAAGATAATAGGCGCAATATGTGGGATTCGATTAGGACGGAAGAATCTGAGGAGGATTTGGATGTGCCGCCTTCGCTACGCGCAAAGTTCCGTAGGAAGAAATAAGCATTAGCGCTCTCTAATAGAGAGTGCTAATTTTAAGGGGGCGCAGCTGGGCAAAACAATGGAGGTAGAATGACGCGAAAAATCAAGATCGGAGATAGCAAGGTTCTGGAGAGTCGCGAAGCGATGGACGGAACAATGATTCGCCGTAGGCGGGTTACTTCTGATGGAAAGGTTCGTTTTACTACCTACGAGCGGATTGAGATGCCAACAATTATGGTGCGAAAGCGCAGTGGAAACAGGGAAGAATTTGATCGTGATAAATTGATTACTTCTGTAAAGCGTAGCGTGGGGAAGTTTTTTAACTCTTCGCTCGAAGTTGAAGAGGTTGTCGATAAGGTGATGGATAGAATCTATGATCTTGGTTTAGAAGAAATACCATCTAAGAAGATTGGGGAGCTGACTTTAGATGTTTTGGCTGAAGTAAATGAAGTAGCGTATGTGCGGTTTGCGAGTGTTTTTCAGGAGTTTACGAGCTTAGCGGAATTTGAGCAGATTATTAAGAAGCAAAAAGAGAAAAAAGAAAAGCGTAAATAGCAAGAAAAGGAGGGCAAATGAGAGCAATACTTTTGTGGAACGAACAGACGGATTATGCTAGTGAAGTAAGGGAATGGCTGGGGGATTTTGAACATGATACCGGGAAAGGTTCGAGATTGGAGCAGCTAGATCCGGAGACGATGGAAGGTAGTGATTTTGCAAAGACTTATGATATTTTGCAATATCCGGCGGTATTGATACTCGATGAGGACGATGGTAGGGTGCTCAAAATGTGGAAGGGGACGCCGATGCCACAAATTGATGAAGTCTCTTATTGGATTTAATTATTTTTTTATGGTATAATTTACTTAATGAATATAAGAGAAAAAGGCGAGGAAATTTTTTCTTGGGGCGCCAGTCAGAGGACTGACGACGCTGTTTCTGCATGGAAAAATCATTCCCTAGGGGCAGCAAGGGTAGCGGAGGCTATTGCCGAAAAATGTGGTATGGACAAAGATAGAGCTTATGTATCTGGGCTTTTGCATGATATTGGGCGCTATAAAGGGCCACATACTGGGATGGAACATACGGTGGATGGCTATAATCTTTTGATGGAAAAAGGGATGCCGGAAATCGCTAGGATTTGTTTGACACATTCGTTCAACCCGCGTGAGAAAGTGCATGAGATAACACTAGATAATCCGGAACAGGATAAGTTCTTGAAAGATTACATGCTAAAGGTGGAGTTTGATGACTATGATTTGCTTGCGCAACTGGCGGATTTTATGTCGGGAGCGCACGGTGTGACGACGATTGAACGAAGATTTTGTAGTGTGCTTTGGCGCCATGGGTTAAAAGAGCCACGAGAAGACCTACTAAAGCTTTACGAGCTTAAAGAGTATTTTAGCAATAAAATTGGTATGGATGTTTATCTATTGTTCATAGATGAGCTGAAGGCATCGATTTTAAATGGTATACCTGGAAAATATAATAATAAGCAAAGCGAAGAGGAGGACGCATGAAATATCAACCGAGAAAACGTGCAATAGAATACGAGAAAGAGCTAGTTTCTTGGTGGAAGAAAAATAAGATTTTTGAGAAATCCGTCGAAATGCGTCCGGTGGACGATTCTTTTGTGTTTTATGACGGACCTCCATTTATTACGGGTATGCCTCATCATGGAACTTTGCTTTCTTCAGTAGTAAAAGACGCTGTGCCTCGTTTTTGGACGATGCGTGGAAAGCGAGTAGAGCGCAGATGGGGTTGGGATTGTCACGGTCTTCCGGCAGAGAACTTTGTCGAGAAACAGCTGAACATTACTGATAGGCGACAAATTGGTGGGGATCCAGTTTTTGTGCCGGGAGCAATTTCGCTTGAGACCTATATTACGAAGGCTAGGGAATCTATGGTGGCAAATTCTGAGTCATGGCGCGCTACAATCGATCGTATTGGACGTTTTGTTGATTTCGATAATGCGTATAGAACAATGGATAAAAACTTCATGGAGAGCGTCTGGTGGGCTTTTAAGACACTTTTTGAGGCGGGCAAGATCTATGAAGGGCGTAAGGTTTTGATGTATGACACAAAATTTGCGACACCGGTTTCTAAAGCGGAAGTTACGATGGATAATGATGCATATCAGGAAGTGACTGACCCGTCTGCGTTCGTTTTATTTTCAGTTTCTTCTGCGTCAGCGGATGCGTTGCTCGCTCAACGTACCTCAAGTACGTCTCGCTCCGCTACTCCCGCTTCCTTGAATAACTCTGAAAATAATAACGAGCCAGTTTACTTGATGGCTTGGACGACAACTCCTTGGACTTTGATGGCAAACAGAATGCTTGCGGTTGGTCCGGATATGGAATATGGGCTTTATGACGGGATGGTGGTATCCGTTAAAGCGGCGGAAAAGTTATTCCCAGAGCTCGAGCCAGAGAAGACTTTTAAGGGTTCCGATTTGGCGGGGCTAGAGTACGAAAGTATTGATGGTACAAAGTGTAAAGTATTTACTGGTGATTTTGTGGGTGACGATGAAGGTACAGGTATTGTCCATATTGCGCCAGCGTATGGTGAGGACGATTATGCTTTGTATCTTGAACACGAAACGGAAGCTGAGTTTGTTGACGTATTAGATGAGAACGGCTACTATCTTCCAGAATATGCAGAGAAGTTACATGAACTTGGTGTGCGTGATACGGACGAGAACGGAATTCAAATTTGGGATGCAAACAAGTTTATCGCCAAATGCATGGAAGCTGCCGGGATTATTTATAAGATTGAGTATATCAAGCATGAATATCCATTCAACCCTCGTTCTAAAACACGTATTATGTATCGTGCATTCCCAAGCTGGTTCTTTGACATTGATGGCCAGAAGGAAATGATGCTTGAGCAGAATGAGAATATCAATTGGTTCCCAGCATATTTGAAGCATGGCCGTTTTGCAAAGAATATTGAGCAGGCACCGGATTGGAATTTGTCGCGCGATAGATTTTGGGCGACAGCAATGCCAGTATGGAAGGGCGACAAAGGATCTATCAAGGTGGTTGGTTCGTATGATGAGCTATATGAGCTTTCTGGCGTGAAATTGGATGATTATCATCGTCCATGGGTGGATGCAATTGAGTTTGATATTGATGGTGAGCATTTTAAGCGCGTAGATAAGGTGCTTGATTGTTGGTTTGAATCTGGCTCTATGCCATTCGCGCAGCTGCATTACCCATTTGAGAATAGGGAAAAGTTTGAGAAGAATTATCCTGCTGATTTTATCGTAGAATATGTTGGCCAAGTGCGTGCATGGTTCTATTACGTGCATGCTGTGAATACTGCACTAGCCTCGGTTGGTGCGTTTGGCGAGAAAGCAAAAAATGGCGCAAAAAACGCATTTAAGAATGTAATTACCACTGGTACACTGGCTGGTAATGATGGCCGTAAAATGAGCAAGAGTCTAGGGAACTATACTGATCCAAATGAGTTGATGGACAAATTCTCGGCAGATTCTTTGAGATTCTTATTGCTATCTAGTCCGGTGCTTGCGGGTGAGGATTTTGCGCTACTTGATAAGGACGTTTCTGATGTAGCAAGGAAGCTTTCAATGATTTGGAATGTATATGATTTCTTCGCAACCTACGCGAATGTCGATGGGTTTGAGGGTGATGGAAAATTGCCGGCCGAGCTTAAGAATGAGCTGGATATTTGGATTGTATCAAAGCTCCATATGCTACGTGACGAAATTGTGGAGGGAATGGAAGAATATAACCTTCCAAAGGCTACAGGCGGAATTTTGCCATTTGTAGACGATCTTTCAAATTGGTTCGTCAGAAGATCGCGTCGTCGCTTCTGGAAATCGGAAGATTCAAGCGACAAAATGGAAGCATATCAAACGTTATATTACGTGTTGC
>CAMYZZ010000015.1 GCA_947304135.1 uncultured Candidatus Saccharibacteria bacterium | reverse complement strand
TCCCTGGGTTATTTTTTTGGTGGATATCTTTTCTTCCATTTCTTGTTCAGTCATATGCCCACCCCCTCGTCGTACGGATTCCGATTTTTAACAAACGCCCAAATTGTGTCTGTCTGCTCAATCCATCTGTTGATGTCTTCCGGCCGTTTTGGGATAACATCTAGCGAACGTTTTTCCTTGACGCAACAATCATTGTAGGCCTCAAGTATCAGTTCGTCGCTCGACAATATCTTTATTCGCTTTTGATAAGCCGAGTCGATAAAATGGTTAATTACGACAATAACTACAGGGGCGCTAATTGCCCAGATTACACCACCGATCCAGGTCCTACTCCAAAAGAAAACCACTCCATAGATAACCATCGAAAAGAATTCAAATAGATTTCGAATTATCTTAAAATGTCTAGCCTCTCTTCTGAGTTTTGCCTCGTAGTTTTCGAGCTGCTCTGCGTGTTGCTTGCGGCGCTGCTGGAAAGCCCCTTCGGCTGAGCGTGCCATTTCTTCCAGCTGGCCCATAATCAGACAGAGGTCATCTACTTCTTCCTGTTTCAGCCTTCCAAATGGGAATGTCGCCTCCAGATAATTTTCGAGCTCACTAGCGCTATGGTCGCCGATAAAATCCTTTATCTTTCGTCCGTTTGCAGTTCTCATAATATTCCACCTCCTAAGATTCTATGCTCCCCCTCTAGAGCATCTCCTATAATTCTACCATAAATACTAACACTTGTCAAAAATAAAAAATCCGGGCCAAAAGCCCGGATTAAGGTCTAGTTTGGAATATCAGTAATAATCAAATGGCCAGTTCTTTTTCTGGAATCATAATTATACCCCAAAACTCCCAAAAAGTCAAGATAGGATTTCTCTTCTCCTTATGCTAAAATATCATTATGAGAACTTATATCGTGGGCAACTGGAAGATGAATTTCACCATCGGTGAATCTTCCATCTATCTTCATAAACTTCTAAAGAAAATCACCCCGTCCCGGGGTCTCCAGATCGCGGTTGCGCCGTCTTTGATTGCGCTCCAACCGCTCTCTCTCCAGCTCGACAGAAAAAAGATTAAGCTCGTTGCCCAGAACTGCTGTGCCAAAGATTTTGGCGCCTACACCGGTGAGACCGCCGTCGCCCAGCTCCGCGGCCTTGTCGATTTTTGTATTGTTGGCCATTCCGAGCGTCGCTATGTTTTTGGCGAAACAGACAAAGACATCAGGGAAAAAGTCGCCGCCTGCATCCGCAACAATATCACCCCGATTCTCTGCATCGGCGAAACCGAGTCCGAGCGCACCTTCGGAGAAACTGCAGATGTCCTGCGCGACCAGCTCGCCTCTGGCCTCGCTGATGTTTCCAAAGAAGATTTGGCCAAGGTCATCATCGCCTACGAACCTGTCTGGGCTATTTCTTCCGTCAAAGGTGCCCGCGTCGCCGTCCCAGACGACGTTTCTTGCTGTATTGATCTCATCCGCAAACACTTAAAATCCACCTATGGCAAAGAAGCTGAGGATATTCCTGTCCTCTATGGAGGCAGCGTCAGCCCAAGCAACTGCGGTGCCTACCTCACCATCCCAGGGGTAAACGGTTTGCTCGTCGGTGCTTCGTCATTGATATTAGACCAGTTCAATGATATAATCGAAACAGCAAAAAGAGTAAGATCATAGGTTTTTATGGCAGAAAAAGAAAAAGGAGCGAGGAATATTGTTAGACGTCTCGATTTTGGTGTCGTCAGATCCAAAGTCACCCCAGCAAAACGCCCAGTTCCTACCCCTGCCAAAAAACCACTCTCTTCTACCGATGATGATTCTATCTCTGCATTCTCTGACGAGCCAGTAAGAGTAGCCGTAAAATCTTCCCGCCCAGCTATGCGCCCAGCCCGCCCAGCCATGCGCCCAGCGGCATCTTCGGTCTCTCGTCCCACCCTAAACTTAGCCTCAAAGCCTTCCCCGAAGCCAGTTGTCAGTCGCGGTTTCCGCATGGATTTCGCCCCTGTTCACTCTAAAATGCCAATGATGGGTACATCCAAAAAGCCTCAAATTTCTATTTCCACTCCAAAAGTTACCACTTCCGAGGCCACCGCGATTTTCGCTCCAAAACCTGCCACCTCTATCAAAGCTACGGTTTCTCATACTACCATAGAAGTCCCGCGCAGCTCAGCTCCTCGTCCGGTTCGCTCCCGCGGTTCCATGATGGATTTTGTTCGCCGTCCAGCCTCCAGATCACCAAAGCATTTATCTCCCGATCCTATTCCAGCTCCAGAACCAATCAAGCCAACCGCTGCAGTCTCCCCAGCCAAACCAGCTAAGCGTCCAGCATTTCGTCCTAAGTTTGCCCCTGTTAAAAAGCCCCAACCAGTAGAAGCTGAGCCAATGATGGATGACGCCGACCTCATGGCTACCTTGGCCGGCTTTGCCAGTGCCAAAAGCGAAGAAGTCCCTCGCCACCCACGCGTCCTCAAGCCTGCCCCAAAATCCTCTGCCAAATCTCCAGCCGCTCATCCAGCCGTCCGCCCAGCCGCTCCAGCTCGCCGCGCCCCAGTTGTCTTAAAACCTACTCCAAAGTCCCAAGACCCATTTGATGATTTCTCCGAAGACCTCTTCGGTGGAGATGGCTTTGGCGATGATATCGACCGTATCGAGGCCGAGATCGAGGCCGAAGCCAACGACTTCGTCAAAGAGCCCCGCCCTCTGTTTGGAGACCCATTAGTCCAACTATCCAAAGCTCGCGAAGAAGAGCGCAAAAAACTCACCCCAGAAGAAAAGGCTAATCTCAAAAACGAGTCGTATGCCCGCGCCAACAGGCCAGCCAAGCGCTCCCCATATGCGACGCTCTACGACACCAAATCTCCGTTCATTACTTCCACCGCCTCTGTTGACAAGCGCCCACTTTCTGCTTCCGCCCCAACCGGCGATGGTCCAGCCCTCAGAAGCTCCAATGCCTCAGGCGCTACCAAAAAAGACACAAAAAAATCTCATATTCCAGAGCTCAAAAAGTCTCATGCTCCGCTAAAAAACACCTACCGCTCCCGCATGAAAAAGCAGCTCGCAGACGACGCCAAAGAAATCCACCGCCAGACCATGGTCATGTCCACCCCAGAGGCCAAGTCTCACAATACTGCCCTCATCGTTGGCATCGCTCTCACCATCCTCCTCGGCGCAGGCGTCGGCGCGTTGGTTTACCTTGTCTTCTTCCAGTAATTGCACTACCCCATTTCAAGTCTCCAGTCCACAGCAGTCCTCACCCAATTCAAACTTCCAGTCCACAAAAAAACAGCCCCGGTCAAACCCGAGGCTCTTTTATTTTGCCGGAAACCAGTCCACGAGTATATATCCAGGATCTTTTCTAGAAAAGATAATTCTTGAGCGACGTCTGTAAGCGTCCTGCCCGTCCTCAGGGATATAAAAGCCCGTAACAATCGTTTCCTCAGGAGTGTATGATACTAAGTAGCGCTTCCTAATTTTATCTTCGTCATCAACCGTAGCCAGCAAAATTTTTGATGGACAGTTGACCTTCGAAGTAAAATAGAATATCGGCATGCTAGGCTTGTTTCGAAAAATCATTCGCACATCACCATCCCTGTCAACATAGACTTCCGATAATCTCGTAAGTCGACTTTCTCCCCAAAACGTTGGATTCGGATCAAAAGACAAATATTTTCTAGTCTTCAAAGTTTCCTCTGCAAGAAGCCCCATCTCTGGAGCCAGATAAGCCAGAATTACGAGCCTACCTCCCCTTAAATCCGAAATTTGCCAGATGTTTCCAGCTGCCGGCATAGCACTAAGCGGAACACGCTTCCTTGAAATCATAATCTCACCCCCTTCTATATGAACTTGGCCAAATGGCCACCTGTCTCATTATAGCACATAAGTTTCCCAACAAAAAAGAGGCCGTTGCCTCTGTAATACCGGACCACCAATCCAAATATTTCGCTGGTGCGGGTAGAGGTAGTC
Organism: uncultured Candidatus Saccharibacteria bacterium; assembly: GCA_947304135.1. Classification (GTDB taxonomy): domain Bacteria; phylum Patescibacteriota; class Saccharimonadia; order Saccharimonadales; family Saccharimonadaceae; genus Nanosyncoccus. The sequence continues at coordinate 14,520 of CAMYZZ010000015.1, read as the reverse complement.
GAAACCTCATCCCAAGTTTGGAAAACTTGTATACTAACCGCTGTACGATACCCGCTTATCTGGGGCGGGTGACTGGAATCGAACCAGCGACCTTCTGGACCACAATCAGACGCTCTAACCAACTGAGCTACACCCGCCATATCTGTTAATCAGCTCCCCTGATTATAACACGAAATCGCATAATATGGAAGGGGGTCCCTCTCCCTATTGCGCAACTACGCAATTCCGGTTATGCTACTTGACTTTTTGGCCAATGTGTGCTAAAATGGAAGAACAATACCACACGGGCACATTGTGCCAGAACTTTAAAAAATTGTTCCATGATTAAGGAGGGAAATATCATGAGTAAAGTTTTAGAAATTTTAGGTATAGCTCCAATTGTTGAGACCGAAGAAGTAAAAGCAGTCAAAAATGCCAAAGCTACAGGTGCCGAAAAGGTTGCCGAAAAAATAGCTGAGGACGACGCAAAAATGGCTAACACAGTAGAGCAGCTAGAAGAAGAAGAGCGCAAAAGCTTCGTTGGCGGGCTTAAAAGCAGGGGTGCAGAACTCCGTGAGAAACGTGCAAAAGAAGCAGACCGCGCTGATTTCGACGCCGCAGTAGCAGAGATGGCTAACATCGACGATACTGATGACGACGAAGACGATTCTATCATAGAGTCTACAGAGGATTCAACAGAAGACTCTATAGACGAGCCTACTGAAACAGTTTCCGCCGAAGATTCTGGTGACGATTCCGAAGATATCCGCATAGCAATACGCGACGATATCGAAGAAGCCGCAAAAATGGCCACTATCAAACCGGACGAAGAGCCTGATCTTGTTTCCGAAGACAAAATCGAGGAAATCAAGCAAAGCATCGAAAGCCGCGCAGATAGCGTAATCGACATTTTAAAAAATAGCAGACCAGTGATTTCAGAGGAGGAAACACAAATGGAAGAAAGAAATTTCTATGATGAGATTGGCGATATGGCATATGAGTATGATAGAACTGGCGTTATGGATGTACGTCTAGAAGATTACATCAAGCGCACCGCAGCAAAAGACAAAGATCTTTGCTTCCAGTTCATCAACAGCTATTTCCTTGAGTATATTGAGAATAACGGCGATTTAATCCCTGTTTTCTTTGATAATTACATTGAGGATATGCTCAGAAAGAATCCAGATTGGATTCCAAAGCTCGACGAGAAAATCGTTAATGCCGCAAACGACTCAATGAATATCAAAGTCGGTTTTGTTCGCAGAATTCAGCCAAACGATGTTGTCTACAGCACATTGGCAGAGGCTATAGAGGATATGCCTTATGATCTTCACAATTTAGCGATGGAGCTTACTCTTACAGAGGAGTCCTTCTTTGAGAAGATCTGGCAGGAAGTCTCACCAGATGGCGAAGAAATTCGTCGTCTAACAAGAGATGAAGTCAAGCAGTATGTTTCAGACTTCAGAGGAGATAAAGATATCCTCATTAGAATTCTCCAGCTTAACGATGGAGAAGATGATAACGCCAAAAATCCTTCAGATTCAAAAGAGTCTGAAAGATAGTCCACTCCTTATCTGGAAAGCGCTTCTGCCCTGATCAAAAGGGAGTAGCACACACTTTTTTCCAATTTTTCGAGTGGGCGGAAAGCGCTAAATGTGGTATTGCCCCCGGACCTTATGGCCCGGGGGTATTTTTGTGTCAAAAAGTCTTCAATCTTGCCAAAAAATCCTCAATCACGCTAAAAAGAATCACAAAATAATGTCACATAATTCGCCCAAAATCCACGCCATTATCACAAAAAACGCTAAAACGCAAGCAAAAGCGGCATGAAGTTACACCTAAAGTGCATTTCTACCCCTGTTTGAAGCATAAGCGCAAAGGTGTTAAAACTATTGACTTTTTTACCCCTGTGTGCTATAATGAAAGAGTCAATATGAGAGAGTTTCAAAGCACCACTCATATCGACGACCATTAAAATCGAATCATCCCAGATACAAACGTATCTGGAGTGTGCTATAAAGACCGATAGGTCTATCATCCCTTTAATCTTTGGAGGGGTGGTAGCCTCCGAAGTTGATATATTTTTCCACAAAAAATTCCAGATTCAATTAGGAGGTAGTAAATATGTTTAATTCACTATTTACAGCAGGGAAAGTTATCCTTGTGTTAATCGCTATCGGTTGCAGTGTTATTGCAGCTGAGCAGGCAAACCGCAGCTTTTACGAGGAGCGCGGCAAGCTACTTGAGTGGCCAGTTACAATTGGCTACGCTGTTTTTGGTCTAGTTTTGCTAGGAATTCAATTCCTGACAAAATCCTGGTTTGTGCTTTTCATGGTACTCCAGGTTGCACTGACCATCTTACAGATCCTGAATAAAGAAGGAATAAAGAGAAGAAACTCTTGGAATGCTTACATTCTAGAGACCGTTTCTTTAAATTTCCTCGCTTATGCAGGATACTGCGACAAGCACAACATCTTACTTCCAGATATTGGAGTGTTGGTGCTCATCGTAGCTCTCGCTATCATCGCTTTCTTGGCTGGAAACATTAAGGCTCTATACCTTGATAATCCAGACTATTATAAAGCCTGGTGGCAGAAAATTAACGATTCAAAAATTGCTACTGTGATTTTTGTCATTTTAGCAATTGCCGCAGTCCTACTGATGGTGAAAACATTAGCAGGCATCGTTTTGTCATAGAAGGAGGGGATCATTATGACAACAATTAAGAAAGTTTGTGCAATAGTAACCACAGCTGCGCTGGCAATCACCGGCGGAGCAGCAGCTTATAAGAACTTCAGTCAGCCTTCACAGGCAGCAGAAGAACAAGTAGCAGAAAAGACTCTCAGAGTCTCTACTGAAACAGTCTTTGACGAGGACGATCCATCTGGATCCGTTCCAACATCAGGACAGCCATCTATGAGAAGATTCTCATACGACGAAGAATCAGTTAGTATCGCTTACATTGATTCTATCGATCAGGCAACTATTGATAGTTTCATTGAGTATGTTAACGACGGATTCGACGTTGGTACACTCACTAAGGATCAGTTTGTAGAAGATCATCCTGAAATCTTTGGCGATTATGCTAAAGATGCAGATGGTAAGCTACTCATTCCTTGGGCGGACGCTCAGATGACAAACCAGGACCACAACCGCCAAAATGCGGCTAAGGAACTCGGATTAGAATCTGAGCCTATCAACGACGCATTAGATTTTCCTAATGTTGAGTTGACAGTAAGCGACGTAAAAGCAATCAAGGCAGCTCATTCTGGACAAAAAATCCAGCTTGAGAAGCCTATCGAAGATTACGAAATAGCCATCTTCAAAGATTGGTTATCAAAGCCTGTAGTTTTCGAATCCTTCATCAACCTCATGCTCGATCAGAAGATTGGTTCAAGTTTCACATTACGTGACAACTGGACTGGTCCTACACAGTTTGTAACAACTTATGATAAGGCAAGACAAGATGGAGAAGGCGTAAATCATTGGATCAAGGCAGCAAAGGACAAGGATGGAGTTACAGAATACTACTTCATGAACGATGAGTATCTCTATGACTACGTTATTCCTTTTATCGCTTTTATCTATGAACAGCCATTCAGCTGCGAAGTACTCAGCTCAACACAGCATTATCACCTCGTTGCAGGCGATAATGACATCTTGCGTAAAGCTGAACTCGCTAACTACGTAGACGCAAAAGCCTCTTTCGTATGGAGATTCCTTCTTAAGGACAACACAGTTGGTCTTATGTTAGGAGACAACGTACGAGACGGACGTCCAGAAATCTTCAACTACACAGTTAGATACAGGCCATCCACAACTAGTCACCATAGTACTAAGAAAACAACAACTACTACAACGACTACTACAAAGAGTGGCGGCTCATCTAGCAGCGGTAGCGGATCATCAACTCCGTCCTCTACTCCAACTCCAACACCTAAGAACGACACTGAGACAAAGCACCCAAGTCAGGGATCAGCTTCTCAGGGTAACGCACCTGTAGGTGGCGGCACAAACGACAATTCTGGTTCAGGAACACATAAGCCTGATCAGGGTAACAGCCAATCATCAACAGTTGACGGTTCACAGGCACATGCAGGCTCATCTACAAACACTGATGCTGCAAACCCATCAAATTATGATCAGGGTCCAGCGGCAGATCACACGGACAATGGTAATCCTCCTGATACAACTCAGTCAGAGAATCAGCCAGGAACAAACCAGCAGGCTCAGCAGACAACAACTGGAACAGACCAGTCAACTGGTCAGCCAGCATCAACTACTACTGAGACTAATCCATCAACTGGTCAGTCGGAACCAATCGTCAATAACGAACCAATTCCAGCTCCACCGGTTATTGATTTCCCAGACTAAGCACACTTAAGTTCTTTATTTTCCCGGGGGCCCAAAAGCCCCCGGGAAACTACCAAGAAAACCTTAAAAGAACCTGTAATTTGTATTTGAGATGATTCGATTTTACACTGGGCATTGCCTGGTAATGGTCAAGACGAAGATTAACAATTTGGTTAGCAAGCGAAATAAGTACCACTTTTTTATATCAACTAATCATAATAATCATTTTAAATCTATCTAAAAGGAGAACTTATGAAACTTATTAAATCTGCTTCCGCCGTCTTGGCCGCTGCCTCGATCGTCGGTGTAAATCTTGCCCCTGTCGCTATGGCTTGGGGTGACAACAGTGCCACTGGTCACCGTGACACTTATAAATTGGAGAACTGTACTGCGGATCTTTCCTCTTGTACTATTACTCCATCTTTAGGTGACAAAATTACCTTTAACTCTATCACCAACAACCCAGAAATTGGTGGTGATGAGCGTAACTTCGTCGGTGCTCGTGTAAATACAGGCGTTAACTCTGGTAAGGGTAACAACTGGAACGCTGACGAGATTACCGTTGAAGATGGCAAAGAATACCTTATTCGTATCTATGCTCACAACAACAACACTAAGGGTACAGATGGTGTTGCAAAAGATGTAACCCTTCACTATACCCTTCCAACAACTGCTGGTACAACGCTTAGCGTCCAGGGTTCTATTGATTCCTCTAACGCTACCCCATCTCGTGTTTACGATGACGTAGTCTTCAAGAGTGCGAATGGTCAGTCCTTCTACCTTGATTACATTGAGGGTTCTGCCCTTTATGAAAACAACGGTGTTGGTGCTAACGGTGGTGTTAAACTTTCTGATGATATTATCACCTCTAAGGGTGCCAAGATTGGTTACAGCGCATTAGATGGTAACATCCCAGGCTGTTTCCAGTACGATTCTTACACGACTATTCGTGTTAAGGCCCACTACGTCAACAATGCTTACGAAGTTCAGAAAACTGTTCGTAACGTAACCAATGGTGACAAAACCTTTGCTGATACTGTTGAGGCTAAGGTTGGTGATACTGTTGAGTATCAGATCTACTTCAATAACACTAACGACGAAACCCTAAATAACGTTATTGTCCGTGACGTTCTTCCAAACAACATGGAGCTCATCGACGGTACAACTAAACTTTATAACGTTACTTATCCTAAGGGCTTCGTCTTTGACGCTAATACGATTACTACTACTGGTGTAAACATTGGTAACTATGCTCATGGTGCCAACGCTTATATCCGCTTCCGTGCTAAAGTCGTTGACAACAGCATGGTTTGTGGTACTAACAAACTCGTAAACTGGGGCCAGGTTGGTGTTGACAAGAACACCATTCAGGACAACGCTTTTGTTATGGTTAAGAAGACTGAGGGCTGTGATAAAACTACAGAAACTCCAAACACTCCAGTCACCTCTACTGTAACTGAGCTTCCTAATACTGGTGCCGGTTCTATCGCTGCTGGTGTAATCGGTGTCGGTTCTATCGTTACCGCCGCTGGTTACTACCTTGCTAGCCGCAAATCTTTGCGCTAAATTTGACCGCCTTGTTATAAAAGGGTCGGGCAAAAGAGGCGGTGTTTAGAACTTAGCCTTTAGCAAAAGAAAGCCTTCGATATCGGAGGCTTTCTTTTTTTGTTGCATTTTTCTTAATGCTTATGGTATAATTTTCTTATACATGGATCCAAAACAAACAGTGCCACAAGGTGGGCAAGAAGGTCAAAGTGCGGGTCCAGCAGGGAATGCTGGATTTAATTTTAGTGCAGATGGCTCCAAGGCTAGCGGCAAGCTTTCTACTGGGGCTAATGTTTCTCGTACAATGGACAGCCTCAACTCCGAACAGGGCGCAACCTATGGTGGCATGAGTTTTTCTAAGCATAATTTTGACAAGATTGAACCAGGCACCGGCGATATTATCCTGAACGCTTCTGACAATAGCAAGCCAAAACGTGGCCTGTTTGGGCTCGGCCGCAAATCTTCTACCAAGCCTTCTGGCTGGGATATGAACGCCGCTCAGGCGGAGGAAGCCGCCAAGACTGGCTCGGCTCCTACGGAGCAGGCGTTTACGACTAATCGCAGCAGCGTAGCTATTGTCCCTTCCGAATTTCAAAATCCCGCGCCAGAAAAGAAGCCACTTGTTAGCAAGAAAATCCTTATCGTTCTAGCAGTTGTAATAGTGCTCGTTGCTGGTGGCGTTGGCGGCTATTTCCTCGTCACTCAGAACATGGGCAAAAAGTCTAACTCTGGCTCCGGCAGCCAGACATCTAATCTTACCCTCCAGGAATCATTTAATCGTTTTGCGAACTGGATTTTCTATGGTACAGATTCTACTAGCAGCTTTACGGCAGGCAAAGCGGCAGTTGATGCTGGAATTAGAGGCGCGATGAGCTCGGAAGACAAGAATACTCTTGCAGCATTTCTTGACACCGCTAATAACTATAGTGCAAATCTCTCAACGGCGTTTAGTAAGGACGAAAGAGCAAATAGCGAACTTCTCTCAAACTATATAGTAGAGATTAAAAACGACACAGGCTTATTGCACGAGCTGTATGCGATTGGCTATAGAACTACGAACTCTGAGCTTAATGAACTTGCAGCAAACGATGGACAGGCTCTTGAAGATTATTCATCACTGTCAGATTATGGCGAGATTGGAGGGCAGCTTGCCGAAGCATTTAAAGCTAGAAACGAAGAAATAACTAAAACCTTTGCAATCTTTCAGCAGAGCGGATGTATCGAAAATGGTGAATTTAATGCCGAGTGCAGAGCTAATGTTGTTGCTAGTAATGGAGAGCTAGTTACTAGTTTGAGCAAAGCAGGCGACCAAGATCTTATTATTTCCAGTTCGATTAGTTCGTTAATCAATACAATCATGAACGATATAAGAAGTGTTAATTCCGAACTAACTAATCCTACATCAAATAATGCGGAGGGAGAATAATGAAAAATCATAAAGTAAAAATTCTGACAGCGGTATTCTCGCTATTCGCGCTAGTTATCGTATCACTGATTGCCCTGTCGCCGTCTGCCTTGGCTGATGGCGAGTATGATGAAGCTTATCTTCTAAGAAAAGCGTTGATGAATGATGTCTACACTTGCTACAATAACGGTCATGTTCGCGCAAGTATAGACCTAAGCAACTTTAGCTCTTTGGGCGATATCGCTGTAGATAATAGTGACGGCCAAGTAAAATTGCCAAATGGCTTTACGAACATTACCGATAACGACTTGTCGTGTAGGCAGCTGTTTGAGGGTTACCCTAGCGGTTCCGATGGGACAGGCAACAACACTTTCGCTGGCGTCACCGCATACTCAAATGGATTTCAGAGAATCTTAGCTAACAGTTCAGCATCTGAAAAAGTAAATGCCTTGACTTCGCTTGGATATGCGGCGGACAATAACTCCGCACTATCATCGCAATGTATGTATATCACATATGCGGTATCGCAGACCGACCAAAACGGAATATATCAAGGCTCTGGGTCATTTAGGACAAACCAGGCTTGCGCCTACGTAGATAATAATGGTAATGTTACCTCAAATGACAATGGCGAAACTATCTTTATAAATGATAGTGGCAGCACAACATTAGATGGAAATGTTACTCCTACATATTTCTCGACTGATGGGAATATGATCATGCTTAATCAACCGTATTGGCAGGATATGTATGAAGCCATCTATTGTGGTGAAGGTTCCAGCTTTTCTAGCTGTGTTTCAGAAGTAAACAATAGGAAAGCCGGTAGTTTTAATATTATTTCCGGGCAGAATTGGCAGACGGCATTATCCAATGCAGCCGTCTCCACAAATACACAGTCAGCTGCGCCGACAGTCTACTCGATGCCAACTGCAAAACCGGATGTTGCGGTTGATAGCCTATTTGGCGACCATGCACAAAGGTATATGTCTGTACCTGAAGTCGCGAGCCTATATCAAATTTATATGAACAAGTATGCGGACGTTCAGTGCACCACAGACAGCACAACGGCCCAAAGTCTTACCGGAGCGGGATATAGCGGCCCATTTAAGGCCATCAAAGATGGCGCCTATATCGAAGGGTGCTACGCAAAAATTTCAAGCGGCAATGGAACATTCAACGGTTATGCATCAAGTACTTGGGGAACTGCAGTGTCGCTTCAGAATATAATTGACTATTTGAATAGCAACAACGTAGCTACTGGCCTGGCTAGTAGTGTTGTCAGTATTAACGCGGGAGATGCCAGTGGCGAAATCGTGGACCCAAACAATGCAGGTAATGAAGGCGTCAGTGATTGCTATTCCGAAAGCTCGGCGCTTGGCTGGATTGTTTGCCCAATTATAGAAATGACCTCGAACGCAGTAGAAAAGTTGTATGGGGATATTATTGAACCATTTCTAAGCATTAATGCAGAAACGTTCAATACCAGCAGCGGCGTTTATCAAGCATGGCAAATTTTTCAGTCGATTGCAAACGTTATTTTCGTCATCTTCTTCCTTGTTACAATCTTCTCCCAGCTTACTGGTATAGGAATCGACAATCTTGGCATCAAGAGAATCTTGCCAAAACTTATTATTGCTGCAATCCTAGTCAACGTCTCCTATATTATCTGCCAGGCGCTAGTCGATGTCTCTAATATTATCGGCTATGGCGCAAACCACTTCTTTGACAACATCCAAATCGACGCCACCAACACGGTCTCTACTGGGCAATCAGCTGTCACCTCCTTGATCACTATGCTCGGCCTTGGGGCTGGCGCAGGAGTTGCCGTAGCCACTGCAGAGCTTTGGGTCCCGGCGATGATTATCCCAATTTTGCTTACTCTTGTAGCGCTCCTTGTTGGCCTAATATTTGGATTTGTCCTCTTGGGTGCTAGACAAGCCGGCGTAATAATCCTAGTATTCATATCCCCAATTGCGTTTGTCCTCTATATGCTTCCAAACACCAAGCCAATCTTTGACAAATGGAAGAAAGCGTTTACCGGGCTACTACTTCTATATCCAATATGTGGCCTATTGATGGGCGGTGCTAAGTTTGCGGGCGAAGTTCTAGCAAAAACATCCAATAGCTTCTGGGTAGCTGCTATCGGTTCGCTTCTGTCGGTCATAGTATTCTTCTTTATTCCGTCACTAGTGCGCAACTCTATGACCGCAGTTGGTAACCTTGGCGCTAAGATTTCCGGCCTGGGTCAATCATTCTCAAAAACCAGCAGGGGTGTCGCAAAAGCTGGCATCAACCAGACATCCGCATTTAAGAACATGCAAGAGCGCACTCAGATGCGCATGCGCGATCGTGAGCGTAGAAGGCTTCAGGGCGTAGTAAGTAGAATTAATCGTACGCCAGACAGTGTCCGTACTGACGCGCAGAGAAGACAACTTCAGTTTGCACAGAGTCAATTAAATAGAATGACGATGGAGGATGCTGATGCCGAGGTGGGCGTGAAGGCTCTTGATAGGGAGCAGGCAATCACTGCCGCCAGATCCAAGCAGTTCAATACTGAGGTTGACGCTATTGGTACGCAGCTCCTCAACGAAGGCATTGCTGGTAAGACTGGCGACCTCAAAGCCAAATCGTTTAATGAAGGCACTGCGTTTGAACAAGGCTCATTGTCCGACTACATCATGAATCTTAGCGATGCGACAGATGACGACGCAGCCCGCTACGCAGCAGTCAAACAGCTCATGGCTTCCGGTCACCATGGCGAGACGGCAGTTCACCAAGTCATGCAGCGCCTTGCTAATGAAGGCAGATTTAGAGAACTAAGCACCGTCGCTAGAGCAGTAAAGACTGACCGTAACTTTGGTGGACTCAAAGGAGCTGCCAGGTCAACTTATGACTTTGTCAATGCACTTGAAAATGGTGATTTGCAATTTGGCACTGATCAAAATGGCAATGGACAAGTCCTTATGCGCGGCGAAAATGCTGCTCCGGATAGCATTGTTAGTAGAGTCAACTTTGACAATATGTCTGAGGAAGGCCTAGTCAGTACGAACAAAGAGGAGCTCGAACGCTATCTTAATGCGCTTGAAAGCGGTAACCTATCTAGTGATAAAGTTGCCCGCCTAAAAACCTTGGCTCAGAGTGCACTTAGCAACGAGCGACTTGCCAGTAGACGAAAAGGTGCCGTTGAAGAAATTCTCAAAGATATCGTTAACAAGCAGCCTCATCCAAACGTTCCAGCACACCCACTCGATGCAGCCCCTGACCAGACTTTTAATGTCAACGATCCAAGGAATTTCAGTGGCCCAGGCTACAATAGTGGCGATAGTGGAATCTAAGTTGCCGACCTAGTATCAAGAAAAAACTATCCGGAATCTCCGGATAGTTTTTAAATGTTCATTTATGCAGTCTAACCGTTTGCGGCGGCGATCACATCTTCAAACAATACGCTGACTGTTAGTGGGCCGACGCCGCCGATTTTTGGAGTGATAGCAGCGAGATCGTCGCGCTCGCGGACTTCGTCATCCACGTCGCCGACTAGGACGCCACCTTCGCTAGCGGTGCCAGCGTCAACTATCACGGCGCCAGTCTGGACCATGTCAGATTTGATCAAATGCGGTACGCCCGTTGCCGAAACAATAATATCAAAATTAGAAAGGAGGCTCATATCACTATCGTGACCAAAGACTGTTACATCATATCCGCTGGCACTCCACATCCGCTCGAGTGGCCCGCCGACTAGCCTACCACGGCCAACCAAAGCAATCTTGCGCTCGCGCAGCTCAATGTTGTATCCGGTAAGCAGCCAGTTAATCGCCGTCGCCGTGGCGCTTTCAAATTTGCGAGGTGAGGCGATTTGCGAAAGTCCGTCCACGTCTTTTTCTGGCGCAATCAAATTTACAACCTCGTCCGTACGCGCCGGATCCTTCAAAGGCAATTGTACAATCATCCCGGAAACAGAAGAATCCTCATTTGCGGTAGTCACGGCAGCCTTGGCCTCATCGATGCTGGACACGAGTTTGTCCTCAACAACTACGCCAATGTCTTCGCCATAGCGCTTTTTAAGCTCAACATATTTTACAATCACCGGGTTATCACTATCGCGGATAATCACTAGCTTTGGCGCTGGCTTGCCCTCTGCTAGCATTTCTCGAACCACGTACGCCTGGCGCTCTTTTACAAAACCAGCCAACTCTCTGCCGTTTAATTCTTTTACCATAAAACCTCTATTCTTTGCCCGCCGGAATTTCTACTGGCTCCTGCTCAAGCATAAATCCATATTTATCAAATACAATTTTGCGAATCTCGTCTCGCGCGGCTTCTAGATCTGCATAGGATTTGGCGCTCTCGTTAATCAAAATCAATGCAGCCTTTTTAGAGACCTTGAATCCGTGAAACTCTCTGCCTTTTAGCCCGGCTTCTTCGATCAAATAGCCAGCGTTGATCATTTTGCTGCCGTTTGGTTTGGTCCAAACTTTGAGTCCTTTTGCCTCGGCCTCGGCGGCCTGCTCGTCATCAAGATAGATATTCTTAAAGAAACTACCTGCGCTTGCCTCGACTGCTGGGTCTGGAAGCTTGCCGGCGCGAATTTCTGAGACGCATTTTCTGATCGTCATTGGCGAGAACTCGGTAATCCCGTGCTCGTCAATATAACGCTGCAGGGAATTATAAAACGGTGGCTCAAGTGTGGCCTCATTCTCTAATACGATTGTAATAGAAACGATAAAATATCTGCCTGCGTCCTTGCCAGTGTTAAAAATCGTACTTCGATAGGACATTTTCATATCTTCTTTGCCAATTATGACAAGATCACCAGTCTCCGGGTCGTAAGCCTCTACGCTTTCTATCACCTGTGACATATCTTGGCCATAGGCCCCGATATTTTGTACTGGCGCCGCACCAACCGTGCCAGGGATTTTGCTCATCGATTCTATTCCAGAATAGCCACGTTCGCAAGCAAACTGCACCAAATCATCCCAAACTTCGCCGCCCATCGCGCGAATCACAACTTCATCTGCCGTCTGCGACAAAACTTCTATTCCGCGCAAACGGTTAATCAAGATTACGCCGTCAAAACCTTCGTCGCGACCAATGGTGTTGGCGCCGCCACCCATCACCCAAACGGGTAGGTTCTTTTCCTTGGCAAATTTATAAGCCTCTGGGATGTCAGAAAGATCACTTATTTCTATGACGTATTTTGCGTCGCCACCCAGGCGCATGGTTGTAAGTTTTGAGATTGGGATGTTTTCTTGAATTTTCATTAGAGCTATTATACTCCATTTTGACAAAATTTGCCAATCTGTTATAATAACATTTATGAAACTACTGCTTCATACCTGTTGCGCTCCGTGTAGCGTCTACTGTATCAAGACATTGCGCGAGGAGGGAATTGAGCCAACACTTTTTTGGTACAATCCCAATATTCATCCGTATTCCGAGTATAAAGCGCGCCGCGATTGCCTCAAAAACTATGCCGAGAACAAAAAGGTTAAGCTAATCTTAGAAGACGCTTATGGCTTGGACGACTTTGTTTGTGGTGTATTGAAAAACGCTAATGGTAAAAATTCTGAGGACGGCAAAAACACAGATGCGAACGGTCCAAAAGATTTTGAAGAAGCCATGTTGATGCGTTGTCAAAACTATTGTTATCCAAAACGTCTGCGCAAAGTTTTTGAATTTGCCAAGGAACACGGCTACGATACTGTCTCCACGACACTTTTATATAGTATTTATCAGCAGCACGATATTATTAAAGACCTGATGGAGAGCTTGTCGCGCGAATTTGGCATAGACTTTTTGTATCGCGATTTCCGCGAGGGTTGGCGCGAGGGCCAGGACGAGGCACGTGCCGCAGGGCTCTATATGCAAAAATACTGCGGCTGCGTGTTCTCGGAAGAAGAATCCATGCTGGGCCGAGAGATCGCAAGGCCGATGAAAAAGGCTGGAATTTCGCCTACCAACCAGAATGTCAGAATAGTGATAGAAAAAACCAAGGCTAGTGGGGAAACAAACATCAATTCTAGGAACCTAGCAGATCGCATAGGCAACCAGTCAAACGCCAAGGCTTAATCCCAAAATCAAGAACCCCTGCAAATTACAGGGATTCTCTGTTATAATATGTTTACTGTGCGCGCGTAGCTCAGCTGGATAGAGCGTCAGGTTCCGGTCCTGAAGGTCAGGGGTTCGAATCCTCCCGCGCGTACCATAATAAAAATCGAGAGCTTGCTCTCGTATTTTTGTTTTGGAAGCGCGGAGAGGATCCCCGATCTCCTCCCGCGCGTACCATTTTTATTGCTCTGCGTGAAGCTTGGCAAACTTCTTGGATTTCTTGTCGAGCTCTGCATAGTCGGCTTCTGAAAATGTCTCGTTTTTGCCAGATTCAATATAATTGCGAAGTACACCCACAAGAATGAACGGATGGATAAATGTATCATGAACGCCACTCCACATCACGAGTGCAGCAATTGCAGATACGATTAGATGCAAGTTTTGTGCGTTTTTTACCCATTCTGGAACATCGTTGCCAATTGAGGCAATTTCTGCGGCGAGTGCTTCAAATGTTTCTGGGAACGCCATACCGATTAGATAGAAGATTCCAAAGAATGCACCGCCAATCACGGCAAGAGATAGCAACCCGATTCCAAAAATACGACCAAGGTTCTTAGCAAGAGTTTTGCCATGTTTGAAGAATAATACTGCACCCTGAAGCGTAGCTTTGGTAGCTTTTTCGTCTTTACGGTAAAACACCCAACCAAGACAGCAGTCGCAAAGATAGCTGACGATAATTTGGATGATTCCAGAAATTGTGCCACCAACAGCACCGCCAGAATCGCCACCCACTGCCTGGCCGATTGCGGTTAGTCCGCGACCGATTTCGCTAAAGATGCCTTTGATCACATTAGTCACGGCGTAGTAGGCAGCTACGGTTAAGAAGCGTTCTTTAACGATTCTTTTGCCTTCGCCATAGACATCGTCTGGTAATTTGCCGTCAGCAACCGCCTGTGTCATCATGGCGATTTGGCCCGCCTTGAAAACATAGGAAATAAAATGTCCAATAATCGCTGCAATAATAATGCCGATTACAATGCCGACAATTAGGCCAACTAGCCCAGCATTTGCTAATTTTTCTGCAAGGAGGAACCCAGCCGCAGATGTGATGATGAGGATGACGAACGACGCGGTATCCCACAAAAGCCGCCTAATCGAAAACGTCAAAGTCTTCTTGTAGATTTCTTTGTTGT
>CAMYZZ010000014.1 GCA_947304135.1 uncultured Candidatus Saccharibacteria bacterium | reverse complement strand
AATATCAAACAATCTTTTTATAAGCGCATAAAACATAGCGTCATTCGTCTCTCAAATTGTCTCTAATATCTCTTCTCACCCCAATTATATCATAATTTTTTAAGTCCGTTCACCCTCTAGAAAATTAAACATAAACATTTTCATAATTCCCTATTCATGCTATAATAACAACAAGTTAACGGAGATTTTTATGCCAACTAAGAAAGCCAAGAAAAAGGTTATTGATGGCGTCGTCAAGCCTAACAAAAAGCCTTCTAAAAAACCTTCTACGTCCAAAAAGTCAAAAGAAATTATTGTAGAAGAAGTTATAGAAGAAGATCTCCCTGTCGACAAAAATACCTCCGACGAAGGTCCAGAAATTATTGAGATAAAGACAGACAATTCCGATGTCTCCGTCCTAGAAGCCGAAGACGCTGATGATTCCGAAGAATCCGCCTCCGTTATCGTCACAGAAAGCATCAGCAAAGAACCTGACATCGAGGCAGAAATCGCAGAGCTAGACGAGCTCGACGAAAACGACGATGGCGATGACGAGTCCGAAAGTATCACAGAGACCATCTCCGTAGAAGAAAACGTTGACAAAAACCTTGACGATCTTATCACTGGTATAGAAAACGAGCAAAACTCCAAAAAAGAATCTTCCGACAAAAAAGACGATAAAATCTCCAAAAAAGAGCAGAAAAAATCCGAAAAACCTATGAAACAATCCGCCAAAAAACTACCGGCAAAAGCCCTTCCTTTCCGCATCATTAGCCGCATCCTGGCATTAGCTACCACCGGCGCAGTTATCGCTCTTGCTGTCCGTGTCATCACCACTGGCGTCGTGCCAAACAAATACCTCATCCCTGGCCTCGCCATCGCTGCGGTAACTCTTTTCTTCTATATTTTCAAAGCCTTCCGCAGAAAAACCCATGTCTGGATGTTGATTATCTTAGACATTATCGGCCTCGCTCTTGCCGCCGCCAGTGTCTTTGGCTTCATCAAAGTCGCAGAGACGATGTCCTTCCTGGACAACAACTTCGATACCGGTGCAGAATACAGTATTTATAACGTCATCGTCCAAAAAGATTCCAACTATCTC
Organism: uncultured Candidatus Saccharibacteria bacterium; assembly: GCA_947304135.1. Classification (GTDB taxonomy): domain Bacteria; phylum Patescibacteriota; class Saccharimonadia; order Saccharimonadales; family Saccharimonadaceae; genus Nanosyncoccus. Next base: position 20,134 of record CAMYZZ010000014.1, on the reverse strand, counting down.
ACTTTAGACGATGTCCGCGGCAAAACCTTTAACAGTATCTCTGATTTCGTTGACACAGAGAAACTAGAAAAAGCCGCCAAAGAACAGGCCGATGCCACCATCGCCTACGCCGACGGCGTCACTTCCCTTCTCAAGAGCGCCATAGACGATCCATCTTATATTGCCCTCCTCAACTCCGGCACCTATGACGCCGCCTTAGAGGCTGATGAAGGAAACCTCTATTCTAGCAACCTCAAAGTTATCGGAGAAATCAGGGTTGAGGTTGAGAAAAAAGAGGAGACTAGCAAAACAGACCTCACAAAAGACAGCTTCGTCGTCTACATCTCCGGCATTGATACTCGCTCAGGTATGATGCTCGATCGAAGCTTGAGTGATGTTAATATCGTCATGGCGGTTAATCCAGAAACTAAGCATATCCTCATGGTCTCTATCCCTCGCGACTACTATGTCCAGCTCCACGGCACCACCGGTCTCAAAGATAAGCTAACCCACGCTGGCGCTACGGGTGGTCTTGAATTGTCCATGACAACGATCGAGGACCTACTAAATATCAAATTCAACCGCTATGTCCGCGTCAACTTTAACTTTGTCATCAACCTTGTTGACGCAGTCGGTGGCATCACTGTATATTCTGATGTTAACTACACCTTTAAGACACTCCACCCTTCAGACCAGAGTTGTACCTTCTATCCAGGCAACAACAATGTCAACGGTGCTTGCGCCCTCGGCTTCGCTCGCGAACGCTACGCCTACTCCGACGGCGATCGTCACCGTGGCCGCAACCAAGAGCAAGTTATTGAAAAAATCTTCAACAAGCTCACCAGTAGCAGTACTCTCATTAGCAAATATTCTGACATCCTAAACGCCCTCTCTGGCTCCTTTGATACCAACATTTCCACCAGCGACATTACCAGCCTAGCCAACATGCAACTTTCCGACATGGCCCAGTGGACTATAGAATCCTACAACCTTGACGGCCAAAGCGGCGGCGGCTACACCTACAGCTACCCAAGCCAAGTTCTCTCCGTCATGTATCCAGACGAAGCTACCGTAGAAACCGCCAAGCAAAAAATCCAAGCCGTCCTAACCGGCCAAACTACCGAACAAGCCCCAGCTCCAGAAAGCCTGCCTGCCCTAGATTAACCCAAAAGATAAATCCAAAAGGTCAACCCAAAATGATCATATTACACTGCCTCATCGTCCTACTAGTTTCCATGCTCCCCGTGATAGAACTCCGGGGAGCCATCCCTATTGGCGTCAGCCTTGGCGTTCCTGAGCCTCTTGCTCTCATCATCGCCGTCATCGGCAACATGATCCCAGTCCCATTCATCTACAAATTTGCGCGCAAGCTCCTAGAGCTTGGCCAAGAATCTAGCGTCAAACCAATCAAAAAATTCTGCAAACTCCTCATGAAAAAAGGCGACCGAGCAGGTAGAAAGCTCATGAAAAAAGGCGGCGATGGCGTCTATGTTGCGCTCTTCTTCTTTGTCGGTATTCCAATTCCGGGCACCGGCGCCTGGACCGGCACTCTCGCTGCTTCCCTCCTAGATTTAGACTACAAAAAAACCGTCAAATCCATCATCTGCGGCGTTCTTCTTTCTGGCTGTATCATGCTCGCCATCTCACTCGGCGTAGTCAACATCTTCTCCTGAGCCAACAAAAAATCCCCTTTTGGGGTTTTAATCTGGAGCCGATGGCAGGGGTCGAACCTGTGACCTGCTCGTTACGAATGAGCTGCTCTACCAGCTGAGCTACATCGGCACCTAAATAATACAAAATGGCGGATCCGACGAGACTCGAACTCGCGACCTCCGCCGTGACAGGGCGGCGCTCTAACCAACTGAGCTACGAATCCACCTAGATGTAATTATACACTACATCTTAAAATAAATCAACCCCGAATTACCTTCTCTATCTCTGCCTTGCTCTGGAGCCCCACCAGCATCTCCTGGATCTCCCCTTTATCGTCCAACACAATGAGCGTTGGAATCGACATTATCCCATATTTCTCTGCCATCTCCCGCTCAATATCTATATTAACCCGTTCAAACTCAACCTCTGGATACTCCTTCTCAATCTCCTCTAGAACTGGCAAAAGCATCTGGCATGGCCCACACCAATCCGCATAAAAATCCAAAACTTTCACTAAGTTATTCCTCCATTTCTTTCACGGCTGTCGATGCCGCAATCGCTCCGTCCGCCGTCGCCGTCACAAGTTGCTTGAACTCTTTTGCTCTAGCATCCCCCGCAACATAGATTCTAGGGCAGCTCGTATGCACGCCATCAGTCGTCTCGATATATCCATCCGTATCTAACTTTACTGCGCTGGCAAATTCTCCAGCCTGCGGTTCATATCCAATTGCAAAAAACACGCCATCCACATCAATTATGCACTCTTCCACGCTCTTATCGCCTCCCGGCTTGATCTCAACACGCAGCCCTGTCACTTTTTCGTCCCCCAAAATCTCACGAACATTTGCTGACATCACCTTCTCAATATTAGAATTTTCGTCAACCCGTGCGACGTTCTCTGCATCTCCTTTAAACTCATCCCTTCGATGAATCAAATATACTTTAGCCGCGATTCCAGACAGATACACCGCATCCTCTAGCGCCGTATTGCCACCACCGACTACCGCTACAGTTTTATCTTTATAGAAATTCCCATCACAAGTCGCACAATACGACACACCTTTACCAACAAACTTTTCTTCATCATATAATCCGAGTTTGCGGTTCTCTGCTCCAGTTGCAAGAATGATAGCTTTCGCCTTATATTCTCCCCCATCCGTATGCACAGTCATATCTTTTATGCCCATCGCACGCTCGTACTTGATCTCCCCGCCAAGTTTCACCACTTGACTTTGCATATTAGCCGCAAGCTCCACTCCAGAAACACTCACAAATCCAGGATAGTTCTGCACGTCCATTGCGTTCACAATCTGCCCACCAAGCGCCTTCCCCTCAAGCACCAAGACTTTCTTCCCCGCACGTAGTCCATAAATCGCCGCGGTGAGTCCCGCCGGCCCCCCGCCAATAATCACAATATCATACATAGCCTAATTATAGCATGGATAAAACGGGTGGCTAAACATAAAAATTGCAAGAATTTTCCAGGCTGAAGCCAAGTAAAAATTACAACTTTCGTTGTAATTTTTACGGCTTCACCAGTTCGGCAATTTTTATGTTAGCCAGGACCCGTTTTATCCGACACTAGAAACAAGCGAGTAGATTGGCATGAGTACCGCCAACACAATAAACCCGATGAGCAACGCCATTACCACCATGAGAATCGGCTCAATCATCGTAGAAATCGCATTAATCTGTTCATCCAGCTCGTCTTCATATACTTGCGCCGCCTTACCTAGCATCTCATCAATCTTACCAGACTCCTCACCAATTGATGACATCTGTGGCACTAGCGACAACATATATTTTTTACCTTTAAGCGCATCAGACAGCGGTTTACCTGCCTGCACCGTCTCCTTTGCCGCTACAATCTCCGCCTGATACACTAAGTTATTTGTCGCCTCTGCTGCCATCTGCATAGAATCAAGCATGGCCACACCCGTAGATAGAAGCATCTGCATCGTTCTCGCAAAACGCGCATTATAAAGCCTCAAGAATAGCCCCTTAAATATCGGCACATTCAAAAGAAATTTAGCCATCATTCTCTTCCCTGTATCCGTCCTTAGATATTGGATAAATACCACGATAAATACAATCAAAGCAACCAGCACTACATACCATCGTTGAGTAATAAAATTAGATATCCCCACTAGCGCTTTCGTTGCACCAGGTAATTCTTTGCCCATATCGCCATATAGATTCTCTACTTGCGGCACCACCATCACCATCATAAAGATCACCACCGCAATAATCACGACTAGCACAATTGCTGGATACGTCATCGCTCCGCGAATCTTAGACATCATACTTTCACCTTTTTCCTGCTGGTCAGCCAAGCGCCTTAACGCCAAATCTAGCGTACCACTCGCTTCGCCCGCCTGCAAAAGTGAAAGATAAACTTGATTAAATACATCCGGGTGTTTGGAACAGGCCTCCTCAAGCGATTTACCAGCCTCAACCTGCTGCAAAATATCTTCAATCACCCGCTTCATCGGTTTACTTTCGGTCTGCTCGTCCAAAGTTCTAAGAGCATTCGAAAGCGGCAACCCCGCCCCAATCAAAGTTGCAAACTGTCTAGTAAAAACAATCTTGTCTTTTGTCGAAACCTTTTGCCTCAGTTTCGCAAGCCACGATGTCTCATCTGCCTCATCGATTCTGCCAGGAACCAGTCCCTGCTCAATCAACATTTTTCCAGCGGCACGCTCATTATCAGCCTGGATAACACCTTTAATGGTCTTACCAGTCTTTGGGTCTCGTGCTTTATAGGAAAAATGCCGCACTTATTTATCCTCTTGCTAATCTCTTAAACTCGTTTGGATCAACTGCATACTCAAGCGCATTATCAAATGTAATTGTTCCCTGGTGTACTAACTTCGCCAGCGTCCTGTCCATTGTCTGCATGCCCTCATTCACGCCAGTCTGAATAGCAGTATCAAGCTGATGTGTCTTACCCTCACGGATAATTGAACGCACTGCAGTGTTAGCTACCAAAACTTCACAAGCAGCAATACGCCCACCGCCTACCGCTGGAATAAGCCTCTGCGAACAAACCGCCATCAAAATGGAAGACAGCTGTGAACGAATCTGTGGCTGCTGCTCTGCCGGGAACACGTCAATCATACGGTCAATAGACTGCGCAGCCGAGTTCGTATGAAGCGTTGCAAACACCAAGTGGCCCGTTTCTGCAATCGTAATTGCACTCTGCATTGTCTCCAGATCACGCATCTCACCAAGAAGTACAACATCTGGGTCCTGGCGCAAAATAGACTTCAGCGCTCTTTGAAAACTAAATGTGTCATAATGCACTTCCCTCTGTACAATCACAGACTTCTTTGATTTATGAGCAAACTCGATTGGATCCTCAACTGTAATAATATGCACGGCCTTTTCCTGATTAATCTTGTCAATCAAAGCCGCAAGCGTAGTAGACTTACCAGAACCAGTCGGACCAGTCACCAATACCAGCCCACGTGGATAATCTGCGAACGATGAAATAACTTGTGGAAGTCCAAGCTCCGCCAATGTCGGCATCTTATTTGGAATCAAACGAAACGCCGCCGCTAAGTTCCCTCTCTCCTGAAAAGCGTTAACACGAAAGCGTGCCACATCACCAAACGCAAACGAATAATCAAATTCTTTATCCTTTGCAAGCGTCTCCCGCTGCATCGAATCAAGTGTAGCAAAAATCAATTTCTGGATAGAATCTTCATTCAGTGGCGCCAAACCAGCAATCGGGGTAAGAGCACCGTCAACACGCAAAATCGGTGGAAGTCCAACCTGAATATGGAGATCAGATGCGTTCCGCTTTACACATTCCTCAAGCAGCGTTTCAATCCTTACCACTTGCGTCGTTGCGCCAGGTGCTGGCGGAATATCTGCCTGCGGTGCAGGAGCTGCCGGAGTCTGCATACTAGGCACCGGTGGAATCGCAGCCATTGGCTGCTGCACTGGTTGTTGTGTTGGTGTTTGCGTTTGAGGTATCTGCCCACTTGTATCCATAGTTGTATTATAGCATAAGTGCTATAACATAAACAAGGGGCGGGTGGCTAACCATAAAAATTGCAAGAATTTTCCAGGCTGAAGCCAAGTAAAAATTACAACTTTCGTTGTAATTTTTACGGCTTCACCAGTTCGGCAATTTTTATGTTAGCCAGGACCCGCCCCGCTATGCGAGGTCGGATGCAACCCTATTCACTTCTTCAATCGTTGTAACACCCGAAAGTGCCTTCAAGATGCCATCCTCGCGCATCGTAATAGTCCCCTTCTCTTTCGCAACCTTCATAATCTCAGATGAGGTTGCGTGCGACACAATCAGTTTTTGTATATCATCATCAACGGTAATTGTCTCATATAGACCAGCTCGGCCCTTGTACCCGCCTGGCGAATCCTTATCATCAAACCCTTTCACAAGTGTATAACCATTTTCATTCTTCACCGGCAAACCGCCATAGCCCAAATCTTCCGACACTCTCGCTACTTCCGAATTATCCTTTGGAAGCAGATGTGATACAACATCGTTAATTTCCTTCGTCTCAAGTTCAGAGGACGTATAGGCCGTTCTCTTCTCTGTCACACGACGCACTAACCTCTGACCAATTACGGTATTGAGCGTTGAAGCAATCAAGAATGGCTCAATCCCCATTTCTGTTAAACGCGGCAAAATACCTGCGGCCGAATTTGTATGAAGTGTAGAAAACACCAAGTGTCCAGTCAACGCCGCCTGCACCGCTAGGTTCGCAGTCTCCGAGTCACGAATCTCACCTACCATAATCGCATCTGGATCTTGACGCAAAATCGAACGTAGTCCAGAAGCAAAAGTCAGGCCAGCGTCCACATTCACCTGAATCTGGTTTACCCCATCCATCTTGTATTCCACTGGATCTTCCAACGTAACGATATTAATCTTTACATCCTTAATCTTCTTAATCAACGCGTATAATGTCGTAGATTTACCAGAACCAGTCGGGCCAGATGTCAAAATCATACCGTTTGGTTTAGAAATACCGTCCATCACCATCGCCAGCGCATGCCCAGTCATACCCATCTGCTCGATATCCATCGTCGTTCCAGTCTTATCAAGCAAACGAATCACTACCTGCTCGCCCCAAACCACTGGCGCAATCGCAATACGTAGATCCACTTCCTTGTCCCCCACCTTCACCGCAAACTGACCATCTTGCGGTACACGATGTTCATCAATCTTCAAATCCGACAAAATCTTGATGCGCGACACCAGCGCTGGCTCAATCGATTTTGGCAATTCCATCACCTGGCGCAACACGCCATCAATCCTACAGCGTATCACTAACGAATTTTCTAGTGGCTCAATATGGATATCCGACGCCTTAGACTTGACCGCATAATCCAAAATAGATGTTAGTGCCTTAGAAATTGGCGAGTCCTGCGTAATAGTTTTTACATCCGATTGTTGGGCCGCAATTTCTGCATTGGTCGATTTCACCGCCTGCTTAACGCTAGAAAAGTCGCCCACATATTGCGATAATACTTGGCGGATTCCTTCTTCGCTAGACATCACCGCTTTGATTGGTCGGCCAGTTAATGTTGCTAGATAGTCTGTCGCCTGAACGTTCGTCACATCAATCATCGCAACTACAAGTTGCCCATTCAAGTCACCCACTGGCACCATCATACTTCTTGTTGCAACATCTTGCGGAAGATTCAAAAGCACTTCCCTATCCATTTGGACATTTTTGAGATCTACATACTGTACACCTAGCACATTCGCGGTCGCATGTGCCACCATTTCATTATTGATTAGCCCTTTTGATGTAAGATACGCTATCAGAGGTTGTTTTGCTTTCGCCGCTTCTTCTACGGCAGCTTTTATCTTCTCAGCACTAGCCAAACCCTCGGCCACGAGTAGTTTAATTACTTTATCTTGCGTCTCATGCGTCAGGAGCGCCATTATTGGCCTCCTCCGTTATCAGATGTCTTATCGACGCGTCCACATGCAATCAACTCCGCCTCATCCAAAACGCCGTTCTGGTCACGGTCAACACAATCGCCCACAAATACCTCGACCGTCGGGTTAATCGCTTCCGAATTAAACACTTCCGGGTCTGGCGTCGAAAGTCCCGCCTCCACCACTTCAATTTTCTTAAACGTCACTGACTTCTCGTTTGGATCGCCGAGAATCATTTTTACCAAAAAGAATGATGCCACAATTCCCACAGTTGCTACTACCAAAATCGTAAATATATCTGATTGTCTCATTATTTACTCCCTGCTTTCTTTTTTGCCGCATCCGTTGCGTAGACAGTATAGTTAGATTCAGCTACTCCGCTATCTTCTGTATAGTATGCTGTCCCCTGCGAGTCTAGCGCCAAAAACTTGTCGCCACTCCAAGAAATCGTCGCAGTCTGCAACTCAAACGTCCTGATTGATTTCTCGATATTATCGAGTACCCTCATCGTCGTTGCGCTATCTGCCTGAACCGACAAAGAAATCGGAATCGTTGACAATCCCTCCGTATCACTCTTTACGTCACCAGATGGAGAAATTGCTTCCGGCTCCCAACCGGATATAATAAATATCTGGTTGAGCGAAGCCATCAAAGCCTCCTCGTTTGCCTGTGCTGGCAATGCATCCGGAATCACACGAAGCGCCGAACACATCTTTAGCATAGAGAGATACTTGGCCTGCTCCTCATCGTCTTCTGTCTCATCAAACAATTTTTGCCAATCGATCTTTTCCCCATTCGTGTCATAACAATCTGACAAACTTTCCCTAGCCACGCTTTCTAGGTCTGGGTTCTCCGCCATATTCACCATCACATTATAACGAAGTGTCCCCGGTAACACTGAGCTATCCAGCGCATCTGGATTACATTTCTTTAGCTCATCCTCGGAGAACTTTCCGTCATTATTGGTATCTTTACAGAGTCCAATATTTTTAATTGTCTTCTCATAATCAACAATTGCCGAATCTTTCGCCGCAATCACCTTATTATTGAACTTAATATATTTAACAAAATATATCCCCAGTACCAAACAAACGCCCAAGATAATAGCAGTTATCATAGTAATAAGCAAAGTCTGCTGCTGAGTTTTTGAGATTTTTAATCTCTTTGTAAATGCTGGCCCATTTGGATTCTTATCTTCTGCCATTATTCATCTCCTCCCGTTGACGTTGCTGTGCAAACTACATCCGAGTCTGCGCAATCTGCTGCTCTTTCCGCAAACATACCCTCAATCTGGCGATACGAGTCTGTCACGTTCTGACCAGATGGAGAGATTGCCATCACGTGCTTATTTGTGAACATAAACACTTGTGGATCTAGTGTAATAGACGTATTAAAGCGTAGCACTAGCGAACCAGTATTGTCTCGGCCATTAGAAGAATCCTGAATCACTGGATCTTCTGTAATCAACATACAATCATTCTGCGAAGTCCATTTCATCACACCGCCAGAGCTCGACCCAGAGTACGTAATACAATCACTTGCAAAATGTGGCACACCAGATATTATCCCCGACTCATCCATATACCCATCTTTGTACCAATCAGAAAATCTTGGACTGCGGTATACTTTTACAACCTCAGCCTGCGTCACAGGAATGCCACTTTCAATTTGCTGGTCAAACAAGCCTTTTGCGTACTCATTCAGATTCTTTGTTCTCTTCTCATACTCAGCCTCAACATCAACATCTTCTTGTTCTTTGGTAGCTTCACCACCATTGTTCGCGATTTCCTCTGCAACTTCCTCAGCTGTCTTTTCCTCGTCTTCCTCTTCTTCATCATCACGAGTAGGATCACAGTTTTTCTTACCTTTTAGCCAGTATGCATAAATATATTTATTAGAGGTCATCCCACTTTCTTCTACGTCAACCAACGTATTACCATTTTCATCCGTCTCAACGATACACATTGTTGGGATTTCTTCCCCATTTTCATCAACATAGCGACCAAAGTCGTACTTCATAAGCGATAAGCCTTTTTTGAATGATTCTAGCACGCGATAATCAATATATGGAGAAACCTTTGCATCCGCCTGCGCATCAAATCTCAAAGTATTTGTCGATAGATCTACCGATAACTCAGACAAAGAAACTGTATCTGGGCCTTCTGGCAAGATCGTCGAAAGAATCGAAAACACACGAGACAAAACCTTCTTATTCTCATTAATCTGCGAGATATTACCAAGCTGATCCTGAATTGTCAAAAATTCAGACAAAGAGCTATAATTATTGATCTTGTCAGACATACTCTTTAACCTGGCATCCTGGCCGCCCATCGTTACATTCTGGCCAGTCCAAATCGAGACCATAATCAATATTGTGCCACCTGCAACCGATGCAAGTACAATACAGACAAACAGCATTACGTTGCGGAACTTCATCGCTTTGATCATGTTACGCTTTACTTCTGGAACGAGGCTTACTTCATAAACTTTGTTCTGTTCCGTAATCATCTTTGGTTCTTCTTTGACCTTGACGCCAAAATTCTTTAGTGTGGCAAACCACTCTTTTTTAATCTTTGCAGCCAAATTCTCAAAGAAATCGCGCATTATGCGTTACTCCTCTCTGCAAGCCCAATTGCCACCGCAAATTCACTTGCCACTGGAAGTAGCGCCTTCTGCTGCTCTGGCGTCACCTGTACTAGCTGCCATGGATTACCCTGAATAGTCTGAACATTAGTCTTCACCTCGATATATTCAGCAATAAACGGAATCATTCCAGCAAAACCCGAAAGTACAATCCCCAGCACCGGTGCACCTACATATTTGTTTTGGAAAAACCGTACTGATTTTGTTAGCTCCTGCGCAAAGCTATCCAAATTACCATCTAATGCTTTAAATACTTGACCATCCAACTTGTCCTGTGCCAGGCCAAATTTCAGGATAAATCTCCTTGCCTGATCCTCACGGACATTAAGTGTCGTCGCTACTGTTCTGACTAAATTAGAAAGTCCACCAGGGATCGAACGCACTAATCTTGGCGCACCTTTGTAAACAACCACAATATCTGTCGACATTTCGCCAAGATCAACAATAATTCTTGCGTCCATACTGCCAACCGGGGCAAGGCTCCTCGCCATCGCAATTGGCTCTGGCTCCTGAGCAATCACATTAAGTCCAACCTTTTCAATCAATTCCATCTCTTGTTCGGCATAATCCATTGCCGTTGAAGTAATCAATACTTCAGCCTTGTTTGGGTCATTAGGACTTGGCCCAAGCACCGTATAATCAACCTCTGCTTCGTCTACCGCCATCGGAATATACTGGTCCAATTCGTATTTAATCGACTTCTTCAATTCTTTTTCTGTCTGATTAGGCACCTCAATCACGGCCGTATAGGTCTTTCCTGCCGGAAGCCCCATCGCAACATTCTTAGTCTTGATCCCTGCCTGTTTGATCGCACCCAAAATAACCTCGCCCAGTTTTCTCTGGCCAAGCTCACTATTATCCTGAACTACTTTTTGTTCAATTGGCACAAAGGCATAATTGGTAAGCCGAAAACCATGCTCAGCATCACCGCTCAGCTGAATCAAACGCAGTGCCGATGTCCCAATATCCAGTGCGAAGAATTCGCCCACACCTTTTAGTAAGCTCATACTACAATTATAAGCGTAAGCATGTCAAGTGTCAAGCAAAATATCAGAGAAAAACCGCTGTTTTTAGACCGTTTTCAAATAGTAAAATCGTTCGATATTTCCATGCTTGCCATGGGTCTCATTGTCGTGCTTATTTACCACCAAAAAACCATTCTTTTTCAAAAAGAACTCAAAATCTTTGATGATTTCCCGACGCATTTTCTCGTTTTTGACAATTCCCTTGTTTAATTGTTCCGGCCTCGCCTCAAACTGCGGCTTCATCATTACTAGATACTCCGTCTTTGGCCCCGCAATAAACTCCTTTACGTACAAAAGTACATCCTTCAAACTAATAAAACTCACATCAGCCACAACAACATCTGGCACAGAGATTACGAGAGCATTTAGCGACAACGGGAGCGTTTTTGCGAGGAGCGCCCGTGACGACGGGCCGCGACGAAGCAAGCTCTCGGAATCTCCTGTGACAGATGTTGTTTGGAAAATATCTTTTTGTTCGTGTAGCTCAACCCTTGCATCAAACCTCAGCGGCGCCACCATCTGATTCTTCCCCTTCTCAACCGCAATCACCTTTGAAGCTCCATGAGAAAGCGCACTCTCCGTAAAACCACCCGTCGACGATCCTATATCAAGCACAGTTTTCCCACGAAAATCAAACTTAAACGCGGCTATAGCCCCCTCAATTTTTTGTCTTCCTCTAGTATTCATCTTTTTTACCTCAAAAAATGGAGCTATAAGCTCCATTTTTCTAGCTTTTACGTTCACGATAAGCGCGAGTCTCAGTATCGACGCTCACCACATCGCCCACCTTAATAAACGCTGGCACCTTAATCACCACACCCGTCTCGAGTGTTGCGTCCTTCGTGATAGAAGTAGAAGTGTCGCCCTTTACTGCATTCTCCGTGTAGGTCACCTTGAGCCAAAGGTTTTTAGGGAGCGTAAGATTGATTGGAGTTCCGTTATAGAACTGGATTTCCATCTCATCGCCATCTTTCATAAAATCAGCCATATCGCCGACCATGTCAGCCATCAACTCATACTGCTCAAACGTCTGAGGATCCATAAAATAGAATTTCTCATCATCGCGATATAGATACTGAACCTTACGAGTCGTTACTTCGGCTGGCTCAATTTTCTCCTGTCCCTTAAAAGTCTTTGGAAGAAGAGCACCGGTCATCAGATTCTTAACTTTGACGTTAACAATCGAACCACCACGTCCCATTACCTTCTGGGAATACTCAACTACCTTGTATGGCTGACCATCGAGGGTAATAAGCACATTTTTCTTCAAATCTGTTGGACCGTACATAAACCCCCTACGCCACAAATGGCAAAAGTGCTAGATGACGTGCACGCTTAATTGCAGTTGTGAGCTGTTTCTGCTGCTTAGCAGATAGGCCAGTCTTAGAAATTGGCTCGATTCTGCCGTAACCATCGATATATCTCTGCAAAGTCTTTACATCGCGATAATCAAAGTAAAGATTTGGATCATTTTTAACTTTTCGCATAATTTCCTTTCTAATTAGTCTTAAAACGGAACGTCGTTTAGATCAATATCACCTTCTTCTGTCGGGATATCATCCGGGACAACTTCCGAACCTGCACCTGAATTATTGTTGGCTGCACTGTAGCTACCGCTATTTCCACCATTCCCGCCGTTGCCACTACCCATAAAGTTAAAATCTTCTACTACGACTTCAACTCTAGAGCGTTTGCCGCCACCGTTTTTGTCTTCCCAGCTTCTCTGGTCAAGACGTCCAGAAATTAGAATTGGATCACCTTTGTGAACATATTTAGCAATCGTTTCTCCAGTTTTTCCAAAAGCAGAAAAATCAAAGAAAGAAACGTTCTCAACGTTATTGCCACTTCCGTCCTTATAAGCACGATTTACGGCAATCGCCGAAGAGACTACCGTTGCACCATTTGGCGTCACTCTTGTTTCTGGATCTCTTGTTAAGTTACCTACGAGAATTACTTTAGAAAACCCACGCATATTTACCTCCTTATTGTTTAAAATTATTCAGCTTTTTCGTCAGAAGCTTCTTTAGCTTCGTCAGCATTCTGAGCTTTGCGCTTTGCTTCCATCTTGAGGCGGTTTTCGTCAACCGTGACAAGGAGATGGCGCAAGAATTCGTCAGCAATGTCAAGCGTGTCAGACAATTTCTTGGCAGACTTCTTGCCATCTGGCAAATCTAGCTCATAGTAGTAGTAAACTGCAAAGTCCTGCTTAGCAATCTTGTATGCTAGGCGTTTCTTTCCTTCGTTTACCTCTTTAGTGATTTTGCCCCCTACTTTTTCGACAGCTTTAGCCAGCTTGTCGAGCGCTGGTTGCATGTTCATCTCAAGATCTGGATGAACAAGCACGGTCAGTTCATACTGGCGCATATATTATTACTCCTTTGGTTAAAGCAAATGCGGCTCTAGACCCACTTGCTGAGTATGGTTAATATCCTAATTATTATATCTTATTTTTTTGGTTTTGTAAACCCTTTCCTTCCCCCTCCCACCTCTCCAGTATGAGTCATTCCACACAAAAACACAAGCACAAGCGTTTCACAAAATTTCACCCCTGTTGTAAAACTAGCCTATGATGCCAATTCGTCAAATTCTTCCATAGAAGAAATCTTCACTTCGCGTGGCTTATTGCCATTTGCCTCGCCAATCACGCCAATCTGTTCTAGCCAAATTGCAAGACCAGAAACGAATCCATGACCTTTTCCAAGATAAGTCTGGAGCATCGCCGTAGAGAACTTGCCCTTTGTGAGCGTAATTTCCACTGCTTTCCTCACCACCGGATCATTCGGATCATATTTTCGGCCAAGATCGCCAATTCCACCGCCATCGGCCGGACCAATACCCTTAATCTGCACTGCCTGAGAAATCACCTCATCATTATATTCTGGTGGCCTCTGCTCGCGCAAGAAATCGGTCAAATTATTCACGTCTTCATCGCTCGCCCAAGCACCCTGAATACGGCGTGGCTTACCCATCATCTCAGTCGTAAGCATCAACATATCACCTTTACCGAGCAATTTTTCTGCGCCACCCATATCAAGCATGATACGAGAATCCATCTGACTACCTACCGCGAACGCAATCCTACCTGGAATATTTGCTTTAATAAGACCAGTAATAACCTTTACCTCAGGTCTCTGAGTTGCAAGCACCAAGTGAATACCAGCGGCACGACCTTTCTGTGCCACACGCACAATCAACATTTCTAGGTCCTTCCCCGCCATCATCATCAGGTCTGCCATCTCGTCAATCACTACCACAATGTATGGCATCTTGCCGCCGTCATGCTTTTGTTCGTTTCCATCTTCGTCTGCTACGGTGACTTTCTCACCTTTCTTAGCCATCTTCTTGTTATAATCAACGATATTCTTAACCTTTTCCTCCGCCATCAGCGAGTAGCGTCTTTCCATCTCATTTACGGCCCATTTCATTGCCGAAAGCGCCTTATCTACCGAAGTGATAATAGGCGTCAGAAGATGTGGAATATCGTTATACTGCACCATCTCCACCTGCTTTGGATCGACGATAATCAATTTCATATCACTTGGCGCATTACGATATAACAGCGAAGAAATCAACGTATTCGTCATGACGGACTTACCAGAACCAGTAGTACCAGCAATCAGGAGGTGTGGCATCTTTGCGAGATTCGCCACCACGCTCTTGCCGGAAATATCTTTACCAACTGCAAAGGTCAAAGGATCTTCGCATTCTTTCCACTCCTTGCTCTCTAACACACCACGCAACCTTACATCTGCTGGCTTCACGTTTGGAATTTCCACACCAACTGACCTCGTCCCCGGAATCGGCGCTTCAATACGAATCTTATCTACAGCAAGGTTCAATGCCAACTCTTTGTCACGCGCAAGAATCTTTGACAAATTAACACCCTGTGGTGGACGCATAGTATATTGTGTGACGCGTGGGCCGACATTAGCCCCTTCCATCTCAACGTCAATCCCAAATTCTGCCAATGTAGATTTGATAATAAACGCATTCTGCTGGTGGTTCCCCGGGTCTGCCGGCGACTGCTTATTCTCTAAGAGATCCACTGTTGGCATCTTCCAATCCGGATCACTCACGGAAACGAGCGCTCTCTCTACTACTGGTTCAGTCTTTGCCGTAGCCGGTGCATGAACTTTCAGGCCACCCATGCCACGCCTGGTAGGCTTATCCGCATCAAGAACTGTCGCCACGCCAGAGTTGACCTTGATATCAAGATCTCCGCCCGCCCCGACCTTTGCCGCTGCACGAGCCAATTTAGCATTAGCCGCATCTTCGTCACCCTTAGTTGGGCGAAGCATATTGATAATCCCCTTAAACACTTGCACTGGAGAGATCTGCAAAATAAACAAAGCTGTAATAAACATCAAAACAACATAAATAAATACCGCCACACCCGGCTCCAAAATCTGCACCGCCACTGTATTTAGCCCAGCACCAAGCACGCCACCGGTCGGGTTCTCTGCGCCAATCGTTGGAATCCCCATCACACCCGCCGCCCAACAAATCATTAAAAACGACGCAATCCAAACCACAATCGGCAATCTATTCCCTGGCGTTCTAAAAATTTTCACCGCAAGATAGACCAGCAACACTGGGATAAGAAACTTCGCATAGCCAATCAAGAAGAAGGACCCAGCGTCTACATCATTTAAAAACTTTCCGCCGCCCCCAAACCAAGTCACAACAAAGAATACTGCCAGCGCAATCATTAATACAGCGCCAACTTGTCGCCAAAAGCCCCCCGGCAACTCATGCTCTGGTGCAACATCTTTCGTCGCTCTCCCCCCGCGACTCCCACTTTTCTTTCTTGTCGTCTTTTTCTTTGGCATAAACAGTATTACCTTCGTATATAAATATATTATATCATAAAAGCGGGTGGCCAAATATAAGAAATGCAAAATTTAGCGGGCGAATGCAAAAACAAGCTTTTGTAGTTCGTAATGAGATTTAGACCAGATTTACGAACGGAAAAATTACAACACTATTACGTGTTGTAATTTTTACAAGTTCGTAAGTCCCGAACTACAAAAGCTTGTTTGCGGCCGCCCGCCCCTATTGTTCAATATTCTTCATAGAAAGCGACAATTTACCCTTATCATCAATCGCAACAAGCTTAACCTTAACCTCTTGTCCAACCTTCAAAACATCGGTCACCTTATCAATTCTCTTATCAGAAATCTGAGAAATATGAAGCATACCGTCAATTCCTGGAAGAATATTCACAAACGCACCAAAATCTTTGATAGTTACAACCTTACCTGTATAAATCTTGCCAACTTCTGGCTCTTCTGTGAGACTCTTTACCCATTCAACCGCCTTAGCAATTGACTCTGCATTATTACCAGAAACCGTCACGAGCCCGTCGTCAGAAATATCAACCATCGCACCGGTCTCGGTAGTAATCTTATTGATCATTTCGCCACCCTTGCCAATCACGGCACCAATCTTCTCTGGCTTAATCATCAGCTTTTCAATACGTGGAGCATGCTCAGAAATATGATCCCTAGGACCAGGGAGCACGGAAAGCATGTGATTTAGAATAAACATCCTACCTTCGTGGCTCTGTGCAATTGCCTTCTCCAAAATTTCAATTGGAAGACCATGAACCTTCATATCCATCTGAAGAGCAGTAATGCCCTCAGTCGTACCAGTCACCTTAAAGTCCATATCGCCCGCAAAATCTTCTGCGTCCATCAAATCGGTCAAGACATAAGCCTTGTCGATATCAGCTGAAGTAATTTCTGTTCCCTTTGGCACATCTACCATCAGACCCATTGCCACACCAGAAACAGGGCGCTTCAAAGGCACGCCTGCATCCATCAAAGCAAGACATGATGAACAAGTTGCAGCCATAGACGTAGAGCCGTTCTGAGACATAATCTCTGTCACCGAACGAATCGCATATGGAAAATCTTCTACGGTAGGAAGCACCGGGCTGAGAGCACGTTCAGCTAAATAACCGTGGCCAATCTCGCGTCTACCAGGACTACCAATACGACCAGTCTCACCAACCGTGTATGGAGCTGCGTTGTAATGATGCATATAACGACGAATCCCGTCCGTCACTTCCATTGTATCCACTACCTGTGCAAAGCTCATCGGTGCAAGCGTGACAATGTTCATTGCCTGTGTTAAGCCACGGGTAAATAGCGAAGAACCGTGTACGCGTGGAAGTACAGAAACCTGACTCGAAAGTGGTCGAACCTCAGTCAATTTACGGCCATCTGGGCGTACACCTTCTTCAACAATCCCACGACGCACTTCGTGGTGCACAGCAAGCTCAAACGCTTCATCATATTTCTTCTTATAGTTCTCTTCGTAATCGGCAATTTTCTCTTCCTCAGTCTCACCCGCGCCAAGCTCTTTAGCAAACTCCGCGTCCATCTCGGCCATCAATTCTTCACAAATCTTCTGGCGCTCAAGTACGTTTCCGCGAATCTTTCCACCCGCAAATTTTGTGCTTGTCCAAGCATCAACCTTCTCCTGAATTGATTCTTCAGGAAGCGTTAGCTCATATGGAAGCTCCTCTGGGGCAACAATTGCACGAAGTTTTTCCTGAAGCTCCAGGGCTGGCTTACAATTCTCTGCTGCCCAGCGCATCGCCTCAATAATTACTTCCTCTGGCACTTCATTTGCGCCAGCCTCTACCATCATCACCTTGCCATCACGAATCGCCACCACAAGGTCAAGGTCAGAAGCTTCTCTCTCTTCAGTAGACAAGAATGCCTTAAACTCGCCATTTACACGGCCAATACGAACACCCGCAACCGGTCCATCAAACGGCACACCCGCACAATGCAGCGCAGCGGAAGCCGCAACCATCGCCACACAATCTGGACGGAACGCAGGATCCATCGATAGTACCGTAGCCACCACCTGAATCTCCTGACGATAGCCCTTTGGAAATAGCGGACGAATCGGACGGTCAATCAAGCGTCCAACCAGCACTGCATTATCCGAAGGCTTACCCTCGCGCTTGATAAACTTACTGCCGCTCATCTTGCCTGCAGCATAAAATTTTTCTTCATATTCCACTGATAGTGGGAAGAAATCCTGCTCTACTGGCTTCTTTGATACAACCACGCTACCAAGCACAGTAGTGTCGCCATAAGTTACCAATACGCTAGAAGTGGAACGAAACCCCACACGATTCACCTCGAGCGTCAACTCACGCCCACACCATTCGGTCGAAATTCTTTCTACTTTTTTACCACTTGGATTAATAATATCCATTAAAAAATCCTTTCTGAGAAAACACCAGATAGCTGAGCTCAAAGAAGCGCAATTATCTGCCGTTTTCTCTATTACTTCCACCTCTATTCTACCATATTGAACCCTTCTTTTCCACCCTCTTTTTCAACGTCACCTCTGTTATTATTGACTTTTTAACCCATCTGTGCTATAATATATAGGTTAGCCCTGTGCTAAAGCAACATTCCATAAGGAGGGGATAAAATGGGATATTTAGAACAATTAGAGAAAGATTATAACGAGTATTTAATAGAGTGCCGCAGCGCCATGCGTATCACCTTGGCAAAGCTAGAAAATCTCAGAGAGCACCTTGAACATACAAACGACCGTATCATTTTCGACAATGTTGAATCCAGAATCAAAACCTTTGATTCTGCCGTCAACAAATGTCGTCGCAAAAATTACGAACACGTTACAAAAAAAGGTCTCATGAAACGCGAAATTACTCGCGACGATTTCACAATCGACACTATCCGCACTCACATGCAAGACATTGCTGGCGTTCGCATTACTACCGTTTTCCAAGATGATATTTATTTTATCTACGAAGCCATCAAAAAAACCGATATGATTATCTCTCATACAGATGACTACATCGTAAAACCTAAAAAGAATGGCTATCGTAGCCTTCATATCATCTTAATGGTTAGAATTTCTACCAATGACGGCGCCAAGCTTGTTCCAGTAGAAGTTCAAATTCGCGACAAAGCCATGGACCTTTGGGCCGCAATGGACCATATTATCCGTTACAAAAACCCAAATCCAAGCCCAGATGCCGAGCAAAAGTTCTTAGAACTCTCCGAGACACTATGCAAATTTGACGAAAGCGTTATTAGTCTCCGAGATTTCGACACCAACAATCTTATATCTTTCTCGACAAAAAGCCCCGAATAATCGGGGCTTTTCTCTATTCACCGAGCCAAGACACAATCTGTAGCCAAGCGAAAGTTTATAGGTCTTATTTACGCAAGCCGAGTTTTTTGACGGTAGCTTTGTATTTCTCAAAGTCCGTATCCTCAAGGTACTTCAAGAGTTTCTTACGCTTGCCGACCATCTGCATCAGACCGCGGCGAGCCATGAAATCATGCTTGTTTCCCTTGACGTGCTCGGTTACCTCTTTGATACGCTCGGTCAAGATTGCAACCTGGACCTCTGGAGATCCAACATCGCTCTTGCTGCGCGCCATCTTGGAGATAGCTTCTGCCTTCTTTTCTTTAGTAATCATAGGTGTTATTATATCACACCTCTATAAATCTTTCAACCCTCTGGAGGGAGACGCTAATCTTTTATTCCAATCTCTTCTAATGTCACCGCATCGGACACTTTCATGCCGCCAATCTCTGTCCGTCTAAGCGCCGTTAAATATCCACCCACGCCTAGCGCTTTTCCAATATCCTCGCCCAGCGCCCGAATATATGTTCCACTAGAAACCTTGCAATCAATCACAAGCTCCGGCCACTCATATTTCAAGACAGATATACTATATATGGTCACTTTTCGCTCTGGCATTTTCACTTCGACCCCCTTCCGCGCCAAATCGTACGCCCTTCTCCCATCAATCTTCACCGCCGAATACGCCGGCACCTTCTGCACAATCTCCCCTTGAAAAGATTTAATCACGGTATTGATATCGGAAATCGTTGGAATATGTTCTTCGAGGGAT
>CAMYZZ010000013.1 GCA_947304135.1 uncultured Candidatus Saccharibacteria bacterium | reverse complement strand
CCGCCGCCTCCGGCTCATCCTTCTTCATGATATTCGATACAATCAACTGCTGATCTGCCCCCGCACCCATCAATCGTGATGACAACGCCAAAACCTCCGGCGTTGTTTTTTCGTTAGAAAATCTATCCGTTGCCGCTTCTATGCCAGTAAGCAAAGCCGTTGCAATATCCGCAGAAATCACACCAGCACCAGCCTCACCGGCCATTGCGTCAATCAGCTTCACCACCATCTCGGAAACCGAGCTGGCCTTTTCGTCGTTCCACTTTACACCCCTCATCCCACCAGGCTCACCATTAGAAATATTTACAATTTCCGCACCGTGCAGGATTCTGCCGTGCTCAGCTAGCGCCGCATCAAGATCATTCTCATCCTTAACATTCAAAGAAACCACCAAATCGACATTCACATCCCCGTGCGAAAACTCCAAATCATTCTCAGTAATTGTCGTTTTATATGGAGTGATATAAACTTTTACAAAATCCCCCTCAATCTTATATCGCAAATGATCTGCCTTATCCTTGGCAAGTGCAATAATAAAATCCTGCAAGCTATTAGTATTAGTCTCAAAAGTTTTTTCCGGCTTCAAAAACTCCAAAGCATTCGGCGTCTTACCAGAATAAATCGCTGTCGTATGCTTACCACTGTTAGAAAGTGCTAGTGTCAATCCAATCGCTGCTGCAATATCATCCACGCTTGGATCACGCGAAAGCGTCACAAGTACACTCTCCGCCGCATTAATTTTTTCTACCACCATCTGAAGCTCGCCAGAAATTTCCGGTGCTTTTGCTTCATCTATTTTTTCATCTTCTCGTTTCTTATCTTCACTTGGCATTTTTCTTTGACCTTAATTTGTTTTTATTTAAGCACAAAGAGTTTAAGAAGTCAACGTATCTCTTCTTTAGCCGCCATCTCCTAACGTTTGCGAAGTGTCCACACTACTTTTCCCCCAGCCATCTCAACCACCCTATCGGCCCCCTTCACAAGCTCCGTCTCATTTGTGACCAAAATAATCGTGTGATCCTGCTTTAAATCTTCCAAAATTGCAGAAAGATTCGGAATTGCCTTTGCTCCCACCGAAGACACTTCGTCAAACACCAAAATCTCCGCCCTTGTCAGCAGCGCCCTCGCTATCGCAAGCAGCTGCTTATCCCCCTCAAACAACACTTCTTCACCCTCCTTCACAATCGTATTGTATCCCTGCGGAAGTTGCGAAATCCTGCGGCTAAGCCCTACTCTCGCACACGCCGCCTCCTGCCTTTTACGATTCTTATCTATGAGCGCCAAATTATCACGGATACTTGCTTCCATCACAAACGAATCCGGAGACACTCCTGCCACATTAGAATTATAAACTCGTCTGCTATAATCATAGATGCTCTCACCATCAATCAAAATCTTTCCAGAATTCACTTTTATAATCCGGGCAAGCAGCTGCACGACAGAAGTTTTTCCCGCGCCCTTTGGCCCTATAATCGCCGTAATCTCATTCGGTCGCGCCTTAAAACTCACGTGTTTCAATGATTTTTCCCCGCGCCGGTTCAAACTCACATTCTTAAATTCCACCAAGCCTTTAATGTAGTCATTATCAAGATCACCAAACTCTACCTCCGACTTTTGCGTATAGCTCAAAATCTTTTTAATCCTTTCCGCCTGCACGCTATACTCAGCTAGTGGCCTGAGGCAATCCCTCCAAAGCTCATTTGTACTTGTCACTACCTGTTCAAAATAAGATATGAGGAGCACCAACGTTTCCACCGTCATCTGTCCATTAATTACAAACACCGCCATCATAATATATAGTATGATTTTCCCAAGATACGCCATCCATTCATCATGTACATAGACCTTTTCCCTATCTCGTCTCCGCGAAGTATACTGTTCTAACCATTTTCTCGCCGCATTGTCATATTTTCTTAGCATAGCTGGCAAAATGTTCATCGCCTTGATCTGTCTTGGATTCTTTAGAACTTGGTTCAATACATCTGCTGCCTTGTCTTCATATTTTCGCGAACCATCAAAATGTTTGGAATAATTCCGCACATTTTTATTCATCAAAATCATATAAATCGTGTCCACAAGCACCGCCACAATCGCCACCCAAATATCATGCACAGCAAAAATCACAAAAATCACCGCGAGCTTTGTCAGCTTGGATGTTGCCATCGCAATACAATCCGTCACGTCCACCACCCACCTAACATCATCAGTACAAGAAGCGATAATCTTCCCCTTAGAAATCTCGTCAAAAATCCCATCGTTCTTCACGATATGCTCCATCAGCTTTCGCTGAAGCAAAATATGATATTGCTTTGCCATCCTCTCATACTTACGATAAACCGCTGTCCGGATAGATGTATATAATATATATGAAGCTACATAAAATCCCGCCCACCCAAAGATTTCATTAATCGTCCCACCAGTCGTAAGTACGCCAATAATGCCTGCGGTCGCAATCGGCGGCAAAAGCAACGCCCCCTCCATTGCGATATGAGCCAAAATATACCAAAAAACCGTACTAGCTTTTTCACCAGTAATCTCAAACATTGTTTTTAGTTTGCGTACAAATCCCATAGCTCACCCAGTTAATTAAAGTATAAACGTTTTGAGAGCCTTTTTCAAGTACCTCTATAAAACACTTTACATTTTACAGATAATGGTGTATAATAAATCTTAATCTAATTAATAAATTAACCTATAGGAATTTACATGCCGATTATTAAATCCGCTAAAAAAGCTGCTCGCCAAGCTGTTAAGCACACCGAGCACAACCAAGAAATCAAGCGTGCTATCAAGTCCGCTCTAAAGACTTTCAAGGCTAAGCCAACCGCAGAGAATCTTGCCAAACTTCAGTCCGAATATGACAAGGCTGTCAAAAAAGACCTCATGAAGAAAAACACCGCTTCTCGCCGCAAAGCTGCCGCCGCAAAAATTGCCAAAACTGCCGGCGCCAAACCAGCCGCCAAAGCTGCCAAACCAGCCGCAAAGCCAGCAGCAAAAACTGCAAAACCAGCTACTAAAAAAGCAACCACCAAAAAGGCTACAACGAAGAAAGCCTAATCAAAAACGATTTTATGAGCAGCCACGGTTCCACCGTGGCTGTTTTCATTTGTATATCCAACCTTGATAGCTCCTTCAAAATTTTCCTCTCGCGCGCGCCAGCTCTCCACTCATATTTTTTTATCGCCTGCGAGGCAAGCAAACCAAAAAACATATAAGGATCTTCCTCGCCCTGCACCTCTTCCAACATTTTTACCGCCCGCTGACCATCGCTCATCGCCGTATCAAAAACATCAAAAACTTTTCGCATATCAATTTTTTGCGCAAGATCAATTTTCTTTGCCTCAACACCCGCCATTTTTACAAAATCTTTATATGATTTTTTCTGCGTGGGTTTTGTTTCCCAAATCACAATATCATGTGGTGTATCCACATATTTAGAAACCTCCGCATAGATATCTACATTTTCCGCATTAAGTTCCGCAAGGTCTTTAATCAAAATTTTGCGCTTGACTGCAAAAAGTGACGCCCCCACAAAAATATTTATAATGTCTTCCGGCTTCAAGTTTTCACTATCAAAAACTTCATAGTCCTTGCCCAAAAACTTTTTCACCTCTGCATCAATTTTTGCGCGGTCGCTTCCAGAAAAAACCTTAATCATTCTCTACCCCCTTTCTTTCATCGCAGTCTACCACCACTAACTTCTGACACTGCGGACAAATATGCGTCCCCCTCCCCGCCACTTTGATTTTCTCAATTTCCGTTCCACATCTCGGGCAAGGGTTTCCTTCGTTCCGAAATACTTTAGCAAATTTCTCAAGATAATCCCCCTTTGTCCCGTCTGCTTTTACATATGTCGCCATTGTACTCCCACCAGAATCTATCGATGCGTCCATCACTTTGCAGGCCGACTTTATTAGATTCTCTGCCTCTACAGTACTCAGACTCCCCGCCAATCTTTTTGGATGAATCTCCGCATCGTATAAAGCCTCATCTGCATAAATATTTCCGAGTCCACAAATAGTTTTTTGATCCAAAATTACCGCCTTAATCGGCGCATTTTTGTGTCGCTGCAATTTTTGATAAAATTCCCCTACACTTATTTCCCACGGCTCTTTTGCAAGATTCTTGATAAACTTATCATCTTCAACTTCAGCCGTCGGAATCACTTTAACAAACCCAAACTTTCTTTGGTCATTAAAATACAGCGTCCCCGAGTCCATCTCAAACATCACCCGCGTCTGCTTATTTGGCAACTCCGCCACAAAATTCTCACTCGGGTGCCCCGCAGCATAACGCTCTTTGCCATCATAAATAAGTTGACCAGTCATGCGAAGATGGATCATCATAGAAATACTGTTTTTTAAATCAACAATGAGTGCTTTACCAAATCTTCTAAATCCGACAATTTCCTGCCCTTCCACAAGCTCCGTTGGCCCAATAAAAGATTTCTCACAAAAAACTTTTACGTGCAAGATTTTCTTCCCCAAACAGAACTTCGATAATCCTCTTTTTATTGTTTCAACTTCTGGCAACTCTGGCATAGTACATATATTATATCACAGAGGTAACGCCCTAGTTTACTCCAGAAGTTTTCTCGTCAAACTCACAATTAATTCTTTTTCCGTCGGATTACTCTCTGCAATAAGGAGCGCCAATGCAGTCAATGCTCTATCCGAAATCTTCGTCTCTCCATTTTCCGTCAAATGGCAATCATTAATCGTCAGAAACATAATAAACAGCAGCGAACCAATTCGTTTATTCCCGTCATAAAACGGATGATCTTTGATAATAAAATATAAAAGATTTGCCGCCTTTTCCGACACTGTCGGATACAATTCTTTCCCGTCAAAACTCTGATAAATCGAGCTGAGTGCGCCCACAAAACTATCGTTTCTGCGCTTCCCAAACAAATCACCACCATCAACCGATTTTCTCAGCTCATCAATCATCTCCACACACATATCTGGAGTCAGTTGCTTTTGCTTGCGTTTTTTATTCACGCTCGAAAGGTCAATAAAACCATCATCATACTCCTTCAGCGTCTTAAAACTCCCCGCATATTTAGAGATCACTTCAAGCACACCATTTGCCTCCCCCGCATCTAGTTCTTGACGCGCGATCAATCTTCTCACTACCCCCATCATATTTTCAACATTTTTTAGCTTCTCGCTCGAAAGCTGCTTCAATCTGTGCTCATTTACCGCTACGCCATTTACGACATATTGGTGCAGAGTTTTTGTTGCCCAAATCCTAAAATTTGTCGCCTTTTTAGAATTTACCCTATACCCCACCGAAATAATGGCATCAAGATTATAAAAGTTCACTTCACGTCGAACCCGACGTTTTCCCTCTGTTCGAACTGCGAAACTTTTTTTCGCGGTTCGTTTTTCATCAAGCTCACCCTCATCAAAAATATTACGTAAATGTATTTCTATACTACGTCTTGATACGTCAAAGAGATTCGCTACTTGGTCAATTGTTGCCCAAATCGTCTCATTCTCCGCATCAACGTTGAATACCACTTCCCCCTTTACCGCTTTATATATCTCAACCCGCTTCTCTACCGACATATCACCCGGATTCCCCTCTCCGCTTTCCTTACCACCAACTCTTTAGCCTTCACTCTTCTAAATTCCCCCTCCGCCTGGATTTCAAACTCTTCCGGCGCATTAAAATCGATTTTGACAGAACCCTCAATCTTTTTTCCAGGCAATCTGGCAAACATCGCCGTAAACATAAACCCGGCGAGTCTAAAAAAGCTCTTCAGTCTTCCAAAACTCACCAAAAACTCAGTTGGAGATGTCCAGTAGTTTCCGCCTTTCATCACCTTCGCCGCCGTTTTGCCGTTCACAAACATCACATCAGAAATCTGCTTATTTATCGGCGTCTTCACGATATTTACCCGGCCAGATTTTGACGCTTTCAGTTTATTCATCGGCACATCATCAAGCTCAATATCCTTCGGCAAAAATGCGTGCCTTCTATGAGAAAGCCACCAAAACACCAAAGTCTTAATAGAAAATAGCAGGCCCTTAGAACCTTTTTTTAGTTTCCCCCGTACGCGCGGATTTTCAAAAGCCTCCGTACTTTCTGCAAACATTCCAACCGTAAAATATGCCGCCGCATAGCGCCAATGCTTCCCATCGAGTAGTGCCTCCAAGGGATAAAGCATCCCAAGCGAACCGTGTTCGTAGTCGGAAATTAGCTCAACATAATCCTCTTCGCCTAGTGTCCTAGCAAAATCATTAAAATTCCCATAGCCAAGAACTCCCAGCACTGCATCCTTTTTTGAGAGCATAATTGCATTCACCGCTACAGTAGATGTTCCATCTCCTCCCGCCGTCACTACCAAATCATCATCTCGCAAAATAGCAGCTAGCTTCGCCGCGTTCTCGTCAACCAGCGCCCGTGCAATTTCAAACTTCCCAATTTGATATCCACCAAGTTTCATCAGTGGACGTATCACTTCTTTTTCAATCCTCGCATGTTTAGACGACCTTGGATTATATACAATAATCATCCGTCTCATCACAATTCTCCCCAATTTGCACCGCTCGTCACCTCCACGGCTAATTTAATTTTCAGTTCTGGCGCAATACCCTCCATCGTCTTTTTCAAAATCTCAGAAACCTTCTCAACCTGCCCTGCGTCACACTCCACAATCAAAGAGTCATGAATCTGCAAAATCAAGTCTGCGCCCGCCGGCAAAAGCCTGTTCGTTTCGATCATTGCTCGTTTCATCAAATCTGCTTCCGTACCCTGAATTGGCATATTCTGTGCCGCTCGCTCTGCTGCCTGTCGCACTACAAAATTCGAAGATTTCACATCTGGTGTTGGACGTCTCCTACCATAATAGGTCTCCACATATCCTTCTTCTCTAGCCTGCTTCAAAACTTTATCCAGGTATTCGCGAATTGGTTTTCTTACTTCAAAATAATCATCAATAAATTTCCTTGCCTCCGCCACGTTCATTCCTGTTGCATCAGAAAGCCCCTTTGCACTCATGCCATACATCACCCCAAAGTTAATCGTCTTCGCCGCACGACGCTGGTTCTTGGTCACTTGTTCCATCGGAATTCCAAAAACATCTGCCGCCGTCTTAGTATGAATATCTACGCCTGAATTAAAATCGTCTACCAGCGCAGTATCGCCAGACAAAACCGCCGCAAGCCTCAGCTCAAACTGAGAATAATCCGCCGACACAAACATTCGCCCCTCCGGCGCTACAAACCCAGCCCGGATTCTCTTGCCTTCTTCTGTCCTCACCGGAATATTCTGCAAATTTGGCGCCACACTAGAAAGTCGTCCAGTTGCCGTCACATTCTGGGTAAATGTTGTGTGTATTTTATCTTCCCCATCCGCAACTTCTGGGAAAGGCAAAATATACGTCGAAAGCAACTTTGCCGCTTCGCGATATTCCATAATTTTTGGGATCACCGGCGAAAGCTCTCGCAATTTTTCAAGTTCTTTTACACCAGTAGAAAACCCACGTGAAGTCTTCTTGATTCCCTTGGTCGGAAGCTGCATCTTCTCAAACAATACTTCAGAAAGTTGCACTGGCGAATTCACATTAAACGTCACACCCGCAAGGTCATAAACTTCCTGTTCTAACTTTGCCACCTGCTCCGAATATTCTTTTGCAAGCTCCTCAAAATACGGTCGCGAAATCTTAATTCCATGATTTTCCATTTTATATAGGACCGGAATAAGCGGCAAATCAAAATTAAAATAGATATCTTTTAGTTTTGGAATTTTCGTCAATTCCAAAAGTTGCTCTGCTGCCCGAGTTTTATCTTTTTCTGTGCTTGCGTCAAAATCCAACATCCCCTGCGCCGGCTCTTCTTCTACGCGCTTCAACGGGTTCAGCAAAAAATCCGCCTGTGTTAAATCCCAGAACTTCGCCCCCATCAAAATTTGCGTTGCAATCACCTTGTCAATATGCATTTTTTTCTTCACGTCATCGCAAATCACATAGCCATCCAGCTCTTTTTTGTATTTTTCAACATCAACCGCGGTGTCACCAGACTTTGCTGCCTTCACATTTTTATCAGCCACGTCATCCACCGAATCATCAATCGTAAATTCAGAAAGTGCATTACCACGCGCCTTTTCTAATTCTTTCTGGAACTTCACCTTAAGTGACCTAAACTCTAACTCGTCCAGCGCCTTCTCAATTTGCGCCGGCTTAATCACAAGGTCTGCTAATTCATCAAGTTTCACTGGCGCATCCGTCATGATTGTTGCAAGTTTTTTCGACATAAACGCGCTGTCCTTTCCTGCAATCAATTTCTTCAGCACCGCGCCTTTTATCTCCGTTTCCTCACCCTTTGCAGCCTTATCAACCTCCGCATACACCCCTTCGAGCGTTCCATATTTTTGTAGCAAAGAAACTGCAGTTTTCTCGCCCACTCCTGGCACGCCCGGAATATTATCGCTCGCATCACCCTTCAAAGCTTTTAAATCCAAGAATTGAGATTTTTTGATTCCATATTTTTCCTCCACCGCCGGCACGTCCATTTCTTCAAGCTTAGAAAACCCTTTTAGTAGTCTATACATTCTCGTGTTGTCGTCTACCACCTGCAGCATATCAAGATCAGACGACACAATCACCGTATCCCAAGTCTGATCTTCTAGCGCATCAGCATCGAGCTGGGACAAGGAAGCAGGAGCATCGGAGCGAGACGTACTTGAAGTACGTTGAGCAAGAAGCGCATCTGCTGACGCAGTAGCAGCCGATGCCTGATGCGCTAGGGTTCCGATGATGTCATCGGCTTCATAGTCATCACACTCCACAAAATCCCATCCCAGCGCATCGCACAATTTCCTAAGCAGAGGAATTTGTGTAAAAAAATCCTCTGGCGGTTTTACACGCCCAAGCTTATAGTCTGGATATATTTCTTTACGTTTCCTAATCGAAGTCTTGGCTTTATCCCACGCCACCACCACTTTTGTTGGCTGTATCTCTCGCACAATTTCTAGTGCAATCACTGCAAAACCATAAACTCCTCCCGTCGGCGTTCCATCACTCGTTGAAAGTGCACCCATCGCATAATACCCGCGATAGAATACAGATTTTCCGTCAATAATCACCAGTTTCTTCATGTCAAGAAACCCTAAAACTCAATTTCCTTTAGAATTTCGTCAATCTTGTCGGTCATTTGTTCAACCGTGCCGTCGTTCAAAACATAATAATCCGCTGCCGCAATTGGCCCACCCTTTTCCAAATTCTCAATCTCGCTTCTGTCGCGCTCCATGATTTCTTCTGTATTAAACGGTCTGCTTGGACGCACTGCCACTCTTTTATAGCGCAGCTTCTTTGGTACAACCACCGCAAGAAAAGTCAGCATCCCCGGAAACTCATGTTTCAAAGTCTTGTATTCAGTCCAAGAATAAACGCCGTCCAATACAATTCTCTTTTGCCCAGCCGCGAGCAAATCTTTAACTTCACTAATCACCTGGCGCACCACCCAATCTTTTCCCTCGGTCTCACGAATCATTTCCCGAAACTCTTTCTCGCTCTCCGGAGTCCTTTCAATTCCCCGTTTTTCCATTTCCTTATAAATCATCCCTCCAAAATACACTTTTGGATAACCTTTATCCGTCAAAAAATCTACCGCGACACTCTTGCCACTGCCACTCATCCCCACTACTGCGATAATTTTTGCATTTTTTGTTTCTGTCATATTACCTCCAGTCTAGATGATTTAATTTCCGATAATTCCACCCGGTAGTAACCATTGTAAGAACGCCCACATCACAGCATACGCCACCAGTCCAATCACGATATTAATCAGCATATTCTTTGCTTTCACCATCTGCCCCTGGTCATCACGCGCTGTCAGATACATGATGCCCGCAATAATAATGCCAAGTGTACCAGCAATGCCAATACCAAACGTCAAAACGTTCAGAACAATCAAAAGAATCCCAAAAATGCCATTACCATTCTCGCCACTATCGTCACAGTCAATAATAGCAGTATCTACCCCGCCACAACAATTTGGGCCAGTACACTCAGCATAGGTATTCCTATGAGCAAGTAGCGCAAAACCAAAAATCATAGCCACCGCCATCACCATTGCCAAAATCCTCTTTCGCATATACCTCCTTACTTTAAATACTCGTGCAATTTCTTCGTATCTTTGTGCTTGCGAAGTTTAGAAAGTGCCTTTGCTTCAATCTGACGAATACGCTCACGAGTCACCGAAAATTCTGCACCCACCTCTTCTAGTGTGTGTGGCCTACCACCACCAATCCCAAAACGAAGCTTAATAATCTTTTGTTCCCTATCGGAAAGTGTAGAGATAATCTCTGCAAGCTGCTCTTTCAAAATCTGGTTTGCAGCCGAATCTTCTGGCGAAGCACGTTCCTCATCCTCAACAAAATCACCAAGTACAGAATCCTCATCATCGCCATCGCGACCAACGCTCTGATCAAGCGAAGCAATATCCTGCTTAATCTTCATTACATACTCAACCTTCTCAGGGTCCATATCCATTTCTTTGGCAATTTCTTCAACAGTCGGCTCGCGATTTAGCTCCTGCGTTAACTTTCTAGTTGCACGGAGCACCTTATTGATTGTCTCCACCATATGCACAGGAATACGAATCGTTCTAGCCTGGTCTGCAATTGCACGCGTGATTGCCTGGCGAATCCACCAAGTCGCATAAGTAGAAAACTTAAATCCTTTGTCTGGGTCAAATTTCTCTACCGCGCGAAGTAGTCCAGTGTTGCCTTCCTGAATCAAATCCAAAAAATCTAGCCCACGGCCAGAATATCTCTTTGCAATAGAAACCACAAGACGCATGTTTGCCTCAACCATTTTGTCTTTAGCCTTCTTGTTTCCTTTTGCAGCTTTTTGTGCAAGTTCCTGTTCCTCCTCCTGGGAAAGTAACGGGATTTTACCAATCTCGCGCAAGTATAGACGTACCGAGTCGTCAGCAAAAGCGTCTACGTTATCTACAGTAATCTCAAGTTCTTCATCTGATAGCTCCTCTTCTTCAGCTAGATCACCCATAGCAGGCTCATCCGGCTCAATCATTACGCCACCAGTATTCAAAATATCATCTTTATCTTGATCCATTAGCCAAATTATACTTTATTTAATCGTTTTTTTCAACCTTTTTGTAAGGTTTGTATCTCTCTAAGAATCTCTGCAGACTTCTCTTCATCGTCCTCAACTTCCGCCAATTTTTCCGAAAGCTCCGCAATCTTAACTGCGCGGGATTCTTTGTCGTATTCTGCCATCAAGGCTTTCACTTCTTCTCTAATTTCTGGCGTCGTCATTTTCTGATAATTATGTTCAAACACAAACTCCAAGTCTTCCAACTTCGCCTCGTCCTCCGGCACTTCCAAATTAATTCCCTCTCCAGCGTCACCACCAAACAGCATAATAGCGAGCAAGCTGTCCTCCAAAACTTTTACACGCTCCGCTTTTGCGCCCTTAGTTTTCACCTGTTTAAGTCGCTTCGGTTTGCCCACATCAATTTTCTTCGCTTTCAAATCCTCCACCGAAACATCCAATCTTTTTGCAACTTTTTGCATATAATGCGTTCGTTCCACCGGGTCACCAAGATACGATATCACCTTCATTGCAATATCGGAATACGCCCGCTTCCCATCCGCACTCAAAAGGTCTAGCTTTTCTTCATATTTATCAAGCAGCCAATCTACTGCCGGTTTCCTTTCTTGTACTGCCACCTGCCAAAGCTCCGCACCCTTTTGAATCAACTCATCCGGATCCTTCGCCCCATGATAGTCAGAAATCACCGACAATGTAATTCCTAGCCCTCCAGCCAAATTAATTGCCCTTTCAGTCGCCTTCACGCCCGCATCATCACCATCATAAGCCAGCCGCACATCGCTTGTCAGTCTCGACAAAATCTTGAGATGTTGCTCTGTCATCGCCGTCCCGCTCGTCGCCACCGCCTGTTTCACTCCGGCCTGATGCGAAGAAATCACATCCATGTTCCCCTCCACAATCACCACAAAATTATCTCTACGAATAGCTTCTTTTGCCTGGTATAGCCCAAAAATATATCGCGATTTATTAAACAATAATGTTTCTGGCGTATTCAAATATTTTGGTTCACCGCCATCAATCACTCTCGCCGTATAGCCAATCACCTGTCCATTTGTATCAATAAACGGCACCATCATTCTACCTTTAAATAAATCTTTAGAAAATCTATTGAGTAGCCCCGCGTCCTGCATTTCTTGCATACTGTAACCTTTTTTCTGCAAAAACTTCACTAGCGCATCGCCCACTTTTGGTGAATACCCAATCCTAAATTCTTTTGCCGTCGCCCGGTTCATATTACGTTTATAAAAAACATATTCTAGCACCGGCTTATTCTTTGTCATCGCCACTTGATAATATCTGGTCGCAAGTTCCAAAGCCTCTTTCATGCGTGCTTTTCTCTGCGCCAATTTTGCGTCGCCCCCACTATATTTTGTCAGCTCCACTCCCGCTTGCGCTGCCAGCTTTTCTAACGCCTCCCGAAAAGAAATCCCTTCCACTTCCATTACAAATTTAAAAATATCACCACCCTTGTTTGCGGAAAAATCATGCCAAATCCCCTTCTCCGGCGACACCATAAAAGACGGGGTTTTATCAACGCCCCAAGGACTCCTCCCTTTTAGATTTCGCCCGGCCCGCTTCAGCTCGATATATTGCCCAACTACATCTTCAACTGCAAGCCTTGCTCGAATTTCCTCTTTAGCATCTTGCATATTATATATATTATATACCACTTTATGGTATAATCTAAGCATGAACAATAAGGAATATTTAGAGCAAATTTCCACCCAAACCAGGCAGGCCAAAAAAACAGCCACCAAATCATTTTTCGGCCTAGATATTTCTCCAAAACTTCTTGCTTTTATAATTGGTGGCGTCGTTGCAGCCATCCTTATTATTATCATTGGCTCCATCGCCGGCAGCGGTTCCAACAATTCCGAACGCGACCTTACCGACCGCATCTACCAACGCGCCAACAATCTCTCTACCGTCATCTCCGACTTCAACAAGCGCATCAAATCGTCCGAGCTCCGTTCCATGAGCACTTCGCTCAATGCTGTTCTTACCGAAACCACCTATAGCCTCACCACCATTTTGGAAAACGATTTTGGTTCCGACAACGCCGACAAACCAGCCAAAGAAGAAATCGCCACCGAAGAAGAAAAGCGTATGGAAATCTTGAGCAACGACCTAGAAACCGGTCGTCTCAAAGGTCAGCTCGACCGCGTCTATGCTAGCGACTTTGCCTACGAAATCGCTATGCTTCTTTCCTTAGAGTCCGAAGCCTCCGCAAAGACGGACAAAGACAGCCTAAGATCCGCCCTCAAAACTTCCTCCGACAACCTAGAAAAACTCTACGAACAGTTCAATTCTTTTGAAGCCAAATAAATCCGCTCATGCTTGAACCTCTAGTTTTTTCGTGTTAAAATTTTTCCAAAATAAGGAGTCTTATGAAAAAACCAGAAAAACCATCCCTAGACAAACTAAAAGATGTCGCCAAAAAAGCCCACAAAGAAGATGGCTTCATCGCAGAATTCAAAAAGTTCATCGCCCAAGGCAGCGTAATCGATCTCGCTGTAGGTGTCGTCATTGGTACTGCCTTTTCCGCCATTGTCACTTCCCTTGTCAACGACATCATCATGCCAATCGTCAGCCTTATCGGCGGCGGTGCAGATTTTACCAACCTCAGCATTACCATTCCAAATTTCTTTGGCGGCGATACCGCTGCAGTTATCCGCTATGGTAATTTCATTCAAAACGTCGTCAACTTCCTTATCATTGCCTTCTCCATTTTCATCGTTATTCGCATTGTCAATAAGCTAAACGACCGCGCCAAAGCTGCAGCCAAAAAAGCCAGCGAAAAACTCGGCCTAGAAGAAGAAAAAGCCGAAGAAAAGAAAGCCGCCGAGGAGAAAAAATCCGCCGACGAACAAACCAAACTCCTCAAAGAAATCCTGAAAGAGCTCAAGAAAAACAATAAATAAATCTCCAGTCGTGTAATGAGATTTAGACCAGATTTGTAAACGTAAAAACTACAACTTTCGTTGTAGTTTTTACAAGTTTACAAGTCCCACGACAGGAGATTTATTTATGCTTTTCTAATATATATCTGGAGTCTGTGCTGGTTTCTCTTCCGGAATGTCTACAATCAGCGCCCCCATCGTAATTGTCGTCGCCGCAATAGAAATAGCATTTTGTACTGCCTCACGCGTCACCCTAGCCGGATCAATAATTCCAGCCTTTTTAAGGTCAATCAATCCATCGTCCGGCTTCATCACGTTAATACCAAATCCAGGCTTACTTGCCTCAACTTGCGCCATCAAAGCTTGGGCATTGAGCCCTGCATTCTCCATAATTGTTACAAATGGAGCTTTCATCGCCGCACGGACAATTTTTGCACCTGCATCATTCCCTTTAATAGAGTCCGCCAAGTTGAGCAATGTCACACCACCACCTGACACAATGCCTTCGGACAGCGCTGCCTTGGTTGCAGCCACGGCATCATCCACACGATATTTCTTCTCGTCAATTTCCGTTTCGGTTGCACCACCAACTTTGATCACGGCAACCTTTCCAGAAAGAGCAGCCGCACGTTTTTCAAATTCACCGCGCTCATAGTCCGATGTTGCAAGTTCTGCCTGGGAATTAATTAGTCCAATTCTCATCTTAATCTCCGCAGCCGAACCCGCACCCTTGATGATAGTCGATTCATCTTTTGTTGCAATCACTTTTGCAGCCGCACCAAGCACGTCTGGGTCCGCTTCTTCTAGTTTTATACCGCGATCGTCCGACACCACTTCTGCCCCAGTCAAAATTGCAATGTCTTCTAGGATTGCTTTTCTGCGCTCACCAAAAGCCGGTGCCTTCAAAACTAGCGAATTGAACGCGCCCTTTAGCTTATTCAAAACCAATAGTGAAAGAGCCTCACCCTCGACATTATCTGCAATGATTACTAAGTCTTTTTTGCCAGCCTGTGCGCATTTTTCTAAGAGCGGCAAGATATCGGATGCTGCAGAAATCTTTTTATCAGTCACTAAGATTGCCGGTTTCTCAAACACCGCTTCCTGGCGGTTGGTATCCGTCACAAAGAATGGCGAAGCATAGCCTTTGTCATAAGAAAATCCCTCTACAATCTCCTGTTCCATTTCCAGACCTTGACCAGCCTCAACTGTCACCACGCCGTCTTTACCAATCTTAGAAATCACCTCGGCAATCATTTTACCAATCTCGGCATCACCCGCAGAGATTGTCGCTACCTCAGCGACTTTCTCAGAATCACCCTCAATTTTCTCAGCAGTTTTATTAATCCCCTTCACGATTTCTGCACCAGCTTTTTCAATTCCACGGCGAAGCTCCATCGGATTAATCCCTGCCGCAATCAACTTGTTTGCCTCAGAAATAATATTATATGTCAGCACAGTCACAGTTGTAGTACCATCGCCCGCAACTTTATTAAGTTTTTGTGCTGCAGTCTTAATCAACTTAGCACCAATCTGCTCACCAAGATTCTCGTCTGTCGCACCAAGATCCACCGCCTCAGCCACAGTTACGCCATCATGCGTAATCGTCGGTGCACCATAAGATTTTTCGATAATCACATTCTGACCCTTTGGACCGTAAGTTACTTTCACTGCATCATACAATTGCTTCGCTCCAGAAAGAACCTTGTCTCTTGCTTCTGCTTCATAAAAAATCTTTTTCGCCATAATCCTCCTTACATTGTTGCCAAAATATCATCAAGCGCGACGATGATATAATCTTTATCGTCAACCTTGATATTGGTTGTAGAAAATTCCTTATAAATAATCTTGTCGCCAGCCTTAATTCCTTTTACTTCTGGCCCCACCGATTCCACCACCGCATAGGCTGGTTTTTCCTTTGCTTCGCCAAGTAAAATCCCCGACTTTGTTTTTGTTAATGGCTCTTCTTTTACTGCCACTACAAATTTATTCAATGGTTTTATTGCCATTTTTAACTCCTTTTCTGCGACTTTTTGCACCAAATGTCGCGATTACTATCTATTGTATCGCAAAAATTAGCACTGTCAAGCCACGAGTGCTAATTCACCACTCAGCCGCCTGTGCTATAATAATATATATGAATCTCAAAGATAAAATCCCAGGTTACAACACTCTAGTTCTACCTTATCATTTCTTGCAATCCGCTCTCGCTCGCAATATCGCTGGTCGCCCAGACAAAAAACTCCACATCATCGGTGTCACCGGTACTAACGGCAAAACCACAACTAGCTTCATGATTTGGAAAATGCTAAATACTGCCGGATTCAAAACTGGCCTCATGACCACCGTCGCCTGGGGCGTTTCCGACGAATCCCACCTCAAAAAACAAATCGAACACATGACCACCGTAGACCCAAAAACTTTGAACTCCCGCATCAAAGCCATCAAAGATTCCGGTGCAGAGTATCTAGTTTTAGAGGTTACCTCTCACGCCCTTGCTCAGTTTCGCACTCTCGGCATCCATTTTGACATCGCCGTCATGACCAATGTCACTCACGAACATCTAGATTATCACAAGACGTTTGATAACTACGTCGCCGCCAAATGTAAACTTTTCCGCCAAGCCAGCTTTGGCATTATTAACGCCGACGACCCATCCGCCAAAGCTTTCGAAACCGCCATTTCTCCAAACAAATATATTACCTACGGTATCAAATCCGGCCAAGCTCAAGCCGAAAACATTAAGCTCACCACCTCCGGCGTTGAATACACCGTCGGCGGTATCAATATCAAAACCAAAATCCCCGGCGAATTCAATGTCTATAATTCCCTTGCCGCCGTTTGTGTTGGCAAAAGACTCGGTCTAAAAGACGAGCAAATCAAAAAAGGCCTCCACGCCCTAGAAGAAGTCGAAGGTCGCATGAATCGCATTAACGAGGGTCAGAAATTTGACGTGATTGTCGATTTTGCCCATACCCCAGATGCTTTCGAAAAAGTTTTTACTTCCGTCAAAAAGCCAAAAGGTCGCATTATTTCCCTCTTTGGTGGTGCCGGTCGCCGCGACGAGACCACCCGCGCCGAACGTGGCGAAATCGCCGGAAAGTTTAGCGATATTTGCATTTTGACAGAAGACGATTCCCGTGACGAATCCCCAGAAAAAATCATCGCCATGTTTGAAGAAGGCTGCAAAAAATCCGGCCTAAAAGACTCTCAGATTATCAAAATCACCGACAGAAAAGAAGCCATAGAGCATGCTATCAAAATTGCCAAACCAGGCGACCTCGTCCTCATCCTTGGCAAAGGCCACGAAAAAACCATCCTCCGCGCCGACGGCCCTCACCCGTTTGAAGACCTAAAGGTCGTTCGTGAGGAAATAAGAAAAAGGTATCCAAGTTCATAATGAGATTTAGACCAGATTTGTGAACGGAAAAATTACAACACCATGCGTGTTGTAATTTTTACAGGTTCACAAGTCCCTGAACTTGGATACCTTTTTCTTATTTCCTACTCAAATCGTAACTTAGGCGTACCAAATCGTTGATTTCATCACTAGTGAGTTGACCAGAATTGACGATCTCTATTCCCCCTTTTCCAAAATACCGACTCTCCATCACGCTTTCATATTTCTCACGGAGTAAATCTCGAAGTTTACTATCCGTTCTCACTTCAAAAGTATTCTTGCGCAAAACCAAAAACGCCTTTGGCTCTGCATTTTCATCCTTTGCTGCAACCTTATAGATTGTTACAACCTCTGCATTATCCCCCTCACCAAGCGTAGCGTCTTCTACCAAATATTCGTTTATTCCCGAAACCGCACAAATATCAAAATCCATATTTACCCTTTCATAAATGTTAGATACCATTTCATCTCTTCGATACTCCCCTCAATATCATCCAGCGCCCGATGCATTTCCCGCTTAGTAAACTTACGATTCAGCGCCCCCTCAAAATACACTTTCCATGCCGACACATCTAACATTCTATAATGTAATCGCTCCGCCAACTTAGGCATCTCGATATCGATAAACTTTCTATCCTGATGTATAGAATTCCCCGCCAAAATAATTTTACCTTTTCCTTTCGGATCGCCCGCAATACTTTGCTTTGCAAAATTATCATCGATAAACTGCAGAAGCTCCTTCTCAATCTCTGCAGCCGGCTTCCCAGAAGCATTCTGCTCCATCAGCGCATCATAAGAATCTTTGTTTTGTTTCCAAAACTCTCCAGTCATGCGTTTTTTCATTAATCTCGGAGAAACTTTAACCACTCCCTCATATCTTGCAACTTCGTTAAATTTCCAATCCGTCGCAATCGCTGCCACTTCAAGAATCTTATCTTTGCCTGGCACCAGTCCAGTCATCTCTAAATCCACCCAGAGTAGTGTAGCTTTTGTCATAATTCCTCCTTTACTTTATGCCATACATCTATCCATTCCGGAAACTGCAAGTGCCCCTCTACTTCGTCAACCGGCACCCAAAAAACCTCAGAAATCTCCCCCTCCTGCGCCTTCAAATCTACCGCACCATTAGGCTCGCCTATAAACAAGACAACAGTTTTATCAATGTCCTCATCTTCTATATGATATCCAAATTCAAACCTCCGCGAGCTATCAAGCTCAACAGAAATTCCAGTCTCCTCCAAAATCTCTCGCCTTGCGGTCTCGATTTCTGTTTCCCCCTCCTCCATATGCCCTTTTGGAAATGCAAAAACACCATTGTCCTGGTGTACCATCAAAACCTTGCCATCATGGCAAATCACCCCACCACAACATTTCACCTTCACTACATTTCCTCCGGCACTTCAATACCAAGAATCCCCAAACCATGCGTCATCACGTTGAGGTATGCCCGCACAATCTCTGCACGCTCCGCCTCGTGCTCACTCCCCGCCACCTTCACATTCTCATAGAATCTAGAAAATTCTTGCGCAGTTTCATAAAGATAATTTGCCAATTTATGCGGCGTCAAATCCCGCACCGCCTCAAAAAGTATATATTTATATTGCGCGAGCTTGCGAATCAATTTCTTCTCATGTTCACTCAACTCCCAGCCATCAGCATCCGCCGACGCAGAAGAAACCCCTGCCAATATCTTCTTCGCACGCACTGCAGAATATTGCAAATACACACCAGAATTCCCCGTCGTCGATACACTCTCTTTTGCATCAAACTCAATATTCCCACCAATCTTGTATTTAAGAAATGCATATTTAATCGCACCCAGAGAGATCATCGCATCGCCTTTCACTAGTCCAGACACCTCATTAAGGACATCCACCGCCTTGATAAAGTTGCCCTTCCTAGACGACATTTTCTCGTTCCCCGGAAGCCTCACGTTTCCGTGTGTAATATGCTGCGTTTTCTCCACCAGCTCCGGCGCAAACATCGAAACAGATTTGAGCACCACTTTCATATAATCAATAATGTCATTCCCAGTGATTACTACCGATTTGTCAAACTTATAGTCATCCCATTTTGTTAAAATCAGACCAACATCTTTTGCCTCATACGTCGGCAGACCTTCCGCGTTCACAAACACGCGCGTATGCAAACCATATGGCTCCCCCACAAACACAATCGCGCCGTTGCTCTCCTTATAGACATCGCCCACATGCTCTTTCACCGCTGCAAGCCCCCTCACCGCCACTGTCGACTCTGGATAATATTTATCAAATTTCACACCGACTCTAGCATAAAAATCATCAAAATATTGGTAGCTCACCTTGCGGCCCTGCCAATATAGCTTGGCCACATCTTCCGCAGCAACCGACTTACCACCAACCGTCAAACCATTAATAGAAACAGTCTTCCCCTCTCCCGCTTCCGCAATTTGATAAATCGCCTTGTTGAGCGCAACAATTTCTGCCTTGGCAGCTTCGTCATCTTCATAAGCACGTGTCCCCTCCACATATTTTGCCGCAATCGTCTCAATGTCTTTTGTGTCCGCGCCGTCGCGTATCACCGCAAAAAGCGTCTTTGCCACGTGTAATCCTACATCCCCACCAAAGTTGGCGCGAACCACCTTACCGCC
Organism: uncultured Candidatus Saccharibacteria bacterium; assembly: GCA_947304135.1. Taxonomy (GTDB): domain Bacteria; phylum Patescibacteriota; class Saccharimonadia; order Saccharimonadales; family Saccharimonadaceae; genus Nanosyncoccus. Next base: position 1,600 of record CAMYZZ010000013.1, on the reverse strand, counting down.
AGCAAATTCCACCAATCTAGATATCGAATCACCAACAATAGATGTGTATAGATGTCCCACATGTAGCACCTTAAACGGATTTGGATCAGAAAACTCGCAAATCACCGTCTTTCCAGAATATTCATCTGATGATATATTTACCACAAAATCACTGGCCAAATCCGCCAGATTTTGCTTCCAATATTCATCTCTCGCTATAAAATTCAAAAATCCCGGCCCAGCCATTTCTACATCAAAAGAAAACTCCTTGTCCCCACGGAGCGTCGCCATCACCTGCTCGGCCACCTCGCGCGGATTCATTTTAAGAACACCGCCCAGTTTCATACAAATATTTGTAGAAAACTCGGCTTGTTTCCCAGCAACTTTCTGCCCTTCTGGCGCAACCGTCACATCCACAGAAGCATCAGCATCAAAAACCTCATTAATAACACTCTGAATTTTCTTTTTAATCTCTTCCATTGCCCATATTTTACCACATTCCTCCTGTCATATAAAGCACAAGGATTTTGCAATTCCCCTCCCCAAACCAAAATCCATATGCTATAATAAACTTGTCTACACTACAAACAAATCGGTTTTTTTATATAGGGTATAAATTGTACCGAATCAGAAAGCGGCAACTGTCCGAAGACGATTCGGTAACGATTTGTTTGGTGTAGACAACCTAGGACGGTTGTCGCTTTTTATATCTGGCAACCTTCCCAAACTAACGAGGAGGCAAATGAGAATATTTAGGTCGCGCACCAAAACACATAAACCATTGACGCATAAGGCGTTCGTACTTTGGGTGCCTTTATGTCTTTTGGCTGCACTTTCCCTATTTATTCCCTCTGCCTCCACCATTTCCGAAGAAAACGTAGATGTTAACGTCAACCTAGTCAATGGTGTCGCCATCCGCATCCTGAACAGCGCCGCCACCGCAGAAATTACCGAACTAGATCTCTCCACTACTGCCGCCCCGACCGGCACCTTTGTCACAGATAACTTCAAAGTAGAAGTAAGTACAGCCAACAAGACCGGCTACAAACTCTACATGAACTCTAGCTACCAAAACCCTTCTACTAGCACCTATACTACAGACCTAGTAAACCAAACCAATACTAGCTATACTATCCCAACTGTAGCAGCCGCAGTCTCCAAGACTGATCTCTCTACTGCCGCCCCAGGTACTACCAACGCCAACAAATGGGCCTATAGCTTGGATGACACTACCTACAGTCCAGTCCCAGCCAACTCTGTCCAAACCCAAATAGATTCCCATGACACCCCAACCGCCGGAACTAAGACTCCAGTCTACATTGGTATGAACGTCAACGTAGAAAAACCATCTGGTGTCTACAAAAACCAACTTACTTTCTCTGCCGTAGGAAATCCCGTCCCAACCGATTATATGCTTTACTTTGAGCCGGGTGGCACAGGCGTATCCGGTCTCCCAGAAACCATGACCTACTCTGGAATGGTATCTTCGCACACATTTACTATTCCCGCCAACACCCCAAGTCGCTCTGGCTACGGCTTTACCGGCTATCTCGATACGGCAACTAATACAACCTACCAACCAGGTGACAATATTACCATTATAGGCGACGAACATTTTTAT
>CAMYZZ010000012.1 GCA_947304135.1 uncultured Candidatus Saccharibacteria bacterium | reverse complement strand
AAAAAATATACGAAAAAAGGTATTGACATTTGCCGCCACGCATGCTATAATAGACCGGTTGGTTTAGATTTGTAGTTTATAACATCTATAAACGGTCTAGACAATAAGTACATTAATTTTTCGGAGGTATTGAAGTAATGGAAAAACCAGCTTTACTTAATTGGCACTTCGTCAGGATGACCACAGGTCTTCCTGTTGAAGAAAACGTTGTTGAGAGCATCTTAACAACGATAGATGAGAAGGGTATTATCCAGGCACACGAAATGGGCATTGGCATCCAAGGTTTTACTCAAAGTTATTCTGATGGCGTATCAAACATCATAGAATATGACTGCTTTGTAGATGGTACAAAATCAAAGCTCATCGGCTTGCGTAAAGACAAGAACTCAGGGGAGCTAAAAGTGCTAACCGCAACCTATGACGAATACATAGTTTCTCGTGATGAAATGGTATCTGAAGCTGAAGTGCTTGAAAGACTTGCTCTAAGAAATAGCAATAAGATAACATCAATCACAAAACACGGCAAACCAAAGAGCGACGAAGCTCATATGTATGCAATCGCTTGGACAAGATAACCTTTTCTATGTAACCTATTAACTACTTATTTGTCCGCATTATCCCAGCGGACACCTTTGGCTGGCTTTTACTTAAATTTATTAACTTTAGAAAACTTCATACCGGCCGAACGCCAAACCGGACCCCATTCCGCTTTGGCATTCTAGGGTCGCCTTACATTGGCGACCCTTTTTCTATTTGTTATTAAGCGCCCTCCTGGGTGCTTTTTAATGCTCTTCACTTATCCTCTTCACCTCCTCATATTAAGCACTACCTCTTGAAATTAAAGCACAAAAATGTTATGATTACCTCATGAAAACACTTCCAATCGTCGCTTTAATTGGCCAGACTAACGCCGGCAAATCCAGCCTGCTTAACCGTTTTGCGCACAAAAATATCGCCATCGTCGCCCGCGAAGAAGGTACGACTCGCGACAACGTCATTGCCAAAATCGACGACTCTTTTCTTTTGATCGATACCGCCGGGCTCAAAGATCCAGAAGACGATTTTGAGGCTGGTATCCAAGACCAAATCAACGACGCTATCGATTCTGCCTCTGTTATTTTATTTACTGTAGATTCTACAAAATACTTTGACCATCACGACAAAAACATCGCCAAATCCGCCCTCCGCTCCAAAAAACCAGTCTTCTTAGTGCTAAACAAATCTGACCGCGGCGAATCCCTAGACATCAACGAATTCCGCGCCCTAGGTATTCCAGAAGACCACATTTTCCGCACCTCCGCCACCACCGGCCAGGGAATCACCGACCTCAAAAAGGCGATTTTAGGAGAATTAGGTAGTCAACTTTTTTCTCCGACGTCCGCAGTTACGACGAGGACCGGCGAGGAGCCGCGTGACGAGCGTTTCGGAGAAAAAATGTTGACAACTAATTCTCCTCTTAAGATCGCTTTAATCGGTCGCCCAAACGTCGGCAAATCCAGCCTCTTCAATACCCTCGCCAAAAAGCAGCAGGCTCTTGTTAGCTCCCGCCAAGGAACCACGCGCGACGTAAACCGCGTCGAAATCAAATATAAAGGCCGCACCTTAGAAATCCTTGATACTGCAGGATTACGCAAGCCCGGTCGTCGCGAAGTTGGCATCGAAAAGTTTTCCGCCATTCGCACTCTTGCCGCCATCGAAGAAGCCGATATCTGCGCACTCTTAATTGACTCTACCGAGCCACACTCCAAGCTCGACCAATCTCTCGCCGGACAAATCGTAGAGGCCGGCAAGGGAATTATCATGGTTGTTACCAAGTCTGATTTACTAGAAAATTCCGAACCAACCAACTACTTTGGCGAAGAAAACATCAAAAACCGCACCCCGGCCGACTTCCTTCTAGATCGCCTAGAGCGTGATTTTGATTTCTTGCCTTTCGCCCCTGTTATTTTTACCAGCTCTGAGACCGGCAAAAACGCCACTAAGCTATTTGATCTCGCCTTAGATGTTGACGAAGCTCGTCACCATGAGATGAAAACTTCCGAGCTCAACCATATCTTGCGCGAAGCTATTGTTTCTCACCCGCCTGCCGGCCTCAAAAACACCCATCCAAAACCAAAGTATATCGTCCAAACCGACACCTGTCCACCTTGGTTCGTAGTTCACGGTCATGATCTTGGCCTACTCCATTGGTCCTACAAGCGTTTCATCGAACGCAAAATCCGCGAGGCTTATCCATATCTTGGTACACCAATTATGTTCTCTTATCGCTCCGATAATTCCAAAAACGCTAGCTCAGAAAAATCAGATTATGCCTCTGTTAAGCCCTCCAGAAAGGCTCGCTAATGAAACTTATTGTCGGTTTTGGCAACCCAGAGACAAAATACAATTTCACCCGTCATAATTTTGGCTTTTTAGCTCTTGATTTTTATGCCAAAATCAAAAACCTCACCTGGGAATCCAACCCAAAATTCAACGCCATCTGGCTCAAAGCTCGCATCCGCGATATTGTCCCAGGCTCAAGCTCATCTGAGCAGGCAATCTTTATCAAACCTCAGACCTATTACAACGAAGTAGGCAAATCCATCCAGGCTTTCTCCCACTTCTACAAAATCGCACCAGAAAACATCCTCGTCGTCTGTGACGATTTTGATCTGGATTTTGGCAAAACCAGACTCCGCGAACACGGCTCCTCTGGCGGCAATAACGGCCTCAAATCTACAGAGAGGGAACTAGGGACCTCTAGCTTTCCAAGACTCCGTCTTGGCACCGATTCTAAGCTCCGAAAAAAATCCGGCGGCAAAATCGAAGATATAGATTTTGTCCTCGGCAAGTTTACTCCAGAGGAAAAAGAGCAACTTCCACCTATTTTGAACGATATTGCACAGAAAATTGATGATTTTATCCATTAATCATCCACCTGTTCATCCCAAGGGATTTTACCACCCCTTTTATCTCTAAAATCGTGATATTTTGCGAAAATTCCGCCGCCGAAAGCGCCAATCCTCTCATAATCTGTTCTCCGTCTTGGACTCCCGCTATAATTGCAGCGGCAATTTTGCGCTCCAACTCTGTTTCTAGCTTCATTGCAATCCGCTCCAGTTGCTGCTTTTGACGCCGAATTGCCGCGCCTTTACCACAAAATTGTCTCTTTCTCTCTGGAAATAACATATCCAAAAGGTCATCTGGTCCCGTATAGGGAATCGCGCCCTGCGCCAAAAGTTTATTGCAGCCCTTTGAGCTTTCTCTATTAATATCCCCAGGTGCAACCATCAAATTCACCCCATAAGAAAGTGCGTGCGTTGCAGTATTCAAAGTGCCACTTTTTTCCGCCGCTTCCGCCACCAAAACCGTATCAGATAACCCCGCAATAATCCGGTTCCGCGCCAAAAATCGCGCTGCAGTCTCTTTTCCGCTCCCAGCATTACAACCGGGCCCATATTCAGAAATCACCGCCCCACCCCTGTTAACTATCTCCTTGGCCAACCCTGCATGCGCCCTAGGGTATATCTGATCTATAGGCGTCCCCAGGACCGCCACGGTTACACCTCCTGCATCTAGCGCCGCCCGATGCGCAATTGAGTCGCATCCATAAGCCAACCCAGAGACTACCACTGCACCGGCCTTTGCTGCAGCATAGGCTGCTTTGTAGGCTACCTCATATCCATAAGGCGTGTTCTTTCTAGCTCCCACAATTCCCACACATTTTGGCCATTTTCCGCCCATTTTTTCGTCCACATTTTCATCAAAATCGGGCAAATTTCCGTAATAATACAACATTTTTACATTAAGCACAAGCTTTTCTAACACCTCTGTAAAATTGCTCTCCAGAGGTCGAATTTGGTTGATTTCCATAAAAATTTATGAAAAAAGTATTGACTATTTATTTCAAGTATGCTATACTTAATACAGTTAGGGCCACAAAAAGCCCAACTGCACCTAAATAAATCATAATTTCTACTACTATTCTAGCACATCCGTGCAAAAATAGTAGAAGAAGTTGCGTGTTCTTGAATCCCTTCGGACTTATGATTTCTCTTTATTGGTTATAAGTTTATAAGTATTACCTCCACTTTGAAGGATCCTTCGAGGACATAGCAACCCCCATAACCGGCGGGCCCCAATTTGTGTGAGGTGGGTCGCGCTTCCGGGGCTTCCCCGGTATCTGGAAAAAGAAGCGTTATGGGGTACCCAAAGAACCTCTAGTTGAGATTAGGTGATGCCCACCCTTACCTAATCTCAACCAGAGGTTTTTTGGTGCTTAGTCACAAAAAGCAGCTTATGCTTGAAATTATGAACTAATGAGTGTAATATATGAACTTGTTTATATATTACCGAATAGTGAAATAATTTATGCTTTTCGAAGAAAAGCATACAGTGTGTTAGAATATATACATGAGTGCAAAAAATCTGTTAATCGTCGAGTCGCCTGCCAAAGCAAAAACCATAGAAAAATATCTTGGCTCTGATTTTAAAGTGATGTCATCTGTTGGGCATATTAGAAAAGACACCAAAGTCGACGTTGATCATGATTTTGCCGTTACTTATGAAATTGACGAGGGGCACAAAAAAATCGTCTCTGATCTTAAAAAAGCTGTCAAGACTGCCAAAACTATCTGGCTCGCAACCGATGAAGATCGCGAAGGAGAATCTATCTCTTGGCACCTTACCGAGGTACTAAATCTGCCAAAATCCACCAATCGCATCACTTTTCACGAGATTACCAAACCTGCCCTAGAAGAAGCCGTCAAAAATCCACGCAAAGTAGATATGGATATGGTCTATTCTCAGCAAGCTCGCCAGACACTAGACATGCTAGTGGGCTATGATCTCTCCGGCGCAGTCCGCAGGAAAGTTCCTGGCGCCATATCTGCTGGCCGCGTCCAGAGCCCAGCTCTCCGCCTGATTGTAGAAAAAGAACGTGAAATCGAAAAATTTGAAAGCAATTCTAGTTTCAAAGTTTCTGGAGACTTTTTCAAATCACCCAAATCCCCAAAATCCGATATTTTTAACGCTGTCCTAGAAGGAGACAATCCAAAAGACGAGACCGAGACTACCAAACTCCTTGAGTCGCTTAAAAAAGCTAAGTTCACTGTAGACTCCGTTGAAAAAACCGAGGGAACCAAAGCAAACCCAGTTCCTCTTACTACTGCTGCCCTCCAAATTGAAGCTAACGCCAAACTCGGCTTTTCTTCCGGCACCACCATGCGCGCCGCCCAAGGACTCTATCAGGCCGGCCATATTACTTACCACCGTACCGACTCACTCAACCTTAGCAACCAAGCTCTTGCCTCAATTGCTAAATACATTACCGAAAAATACGGCGACAAATATCTCAAAACTCGCCATTTCAAAACCAAATCCGCCGGCGCCCAAGAAGCTCACGAAGCTATCCGCCCAACCCATATTGATACAGAAGTCGCTGGTAGCAATGACTACGAGAAGAAACTCTACAAACTCATCCGCACCCGCACTCTCGCCACCCAAATGGCCAACGCCATCGTCGACAAAACTAAAATTAAGCTCAAAGCAAATAGTTCTGTGAGTGAGCATCTAGCGACAACGGGAGCGTCTTTGCGCAGCGAGCCCCGTAACGACGGGAGCGAGCAAGCAAGCGAACGAACAGAAGCTATTTGCTTTGTAGCTTCAGGTGAGCTTGTCATCTTTGATGGCTTCCTCAAAGTTTATGGCAAATCCAAAGACCTAGAACTCCCAGCTCTCCAAAAAGGCGATATCTGCGAAGCTGAGCAAATTATCGCTCACGAAACATTTGCCAAACCACCTGCCAGATATACCGAAGGCTCGCTCGTTAAAAAGCTTGAGGAGCTCGGCATCGGCCGCCCATCGACCTATGCTTCTATTATGTCTGCCATCCAAGCTCGCGGCTATGTAGTAAAAGGCGAGTCCGAAGGCGAACCCCGCGACATTAAAGAACTTATTCTAAAAGGCGCCAAGCTCACTCAAAAAACCGTCCAAGAAAAAACTGGCAGCAACCGCGGCAAGCTTATCCCAACTCCAGTAGGCGAGTTAGTCTCAGACTTTCTAACCGACCATTTTGAAAGTATTGTTGATTATGGCTTTACTGCCGATGTCGAAGGCAAGCTCGACAAAATCGCCGAGAAAAAGCTCGAGAAGCTCAAGATGCTAAAAAATTTCTATGGTCCATTCAGAAAACTCGTCGAAAAAGCCGCCGACGTTGCCAGATATAACAATTCTAACGCCCTCGGCAAAGATCCAAAAACAGGGAAGAATATCTATGCCAAAATTGGCAAAAATGGCGGATTTATTCAGCTTGGCGAAAACGAAAAAGAAGCCGGCGAAAAGCCGCGCTTTGCCCCGCTTCCGGATGGCACGACTGTCAAAACCGTCACATTAGAACAAGCCGTCAAGCAACTCGAGCTTCCATCTCTACCGCGCTCACTCGGCCAAGCCAAAGATGGTACCGAGATTATCGCCGCCGCCGGCCCATTTGGTCCATATCTCAAAGCTGGCACCTATAACGTCCCAATCAAAGATTACGATCCATATACTATCACCCTAAAACAAGCCGAGCCACTCTACCAAGCCAAGCTCGATTCCATCATTGCAGACTGGGGAGATATTATGATTATCAAAGGTGCCTACGGTCCATATGTTAAAGGTCCAGGCCGCCGCAACAATGCCAAGATCCCGGCAGAAATCAATCCAAAAAAGCTTACCAAGGCTCAAGCCGAAAAGATTTTGAAAGAAAAACCAAAATCCAAACGCCGCGCCCCAAGAAAAAGAGCCACCAAAAAGAAAAAATAATACCGCATTCCGCTTATTTTAAAATAAATTATTGCACTTGTAAAAAATGTGGTACAATAGAAACTAGAAAGTCATAAAAACCTAGTTGACATTAGTACATAATTATGCTATTATAAGCTAAATTAAATAATATTAACTGAGGTGGGAAAAGGAAACAATTCATGGACCAAAGTGCGGATGTGATTGCTGCGGCAATCAAAGGAAGTCTGAAAATAATTGAGCAAGACCGCGAAAAAGAAATCGTTTCTCGTCGTTTCGGCCTAAAAGGCTCAAAAGAAACACTTGAACAAATTGGAGATATGTTATCTATTACGCGTGAACGCGTACGTCAACTAGAAAAAGCTATTTTAATTCGTCTTCGTGTTTGTTCCGAAGAAGGCGAAATCCCAGAGCTCGCAGCCGCTGAAAAGATTATCATCCGCAATCTTACAGAAATGGGCCGCGTAGCCAGAGTCGATGCACTCGCCGACAAAATCTATGGCAGAAAAACTACCGCTTCCGAGCGTGCTGGTCTTAGTTTCCTCGGCAACATCTCTGCTAGCCTTGCCGTAGTCGACGAAAACGATAATTACTTCTCCGCCATTGGCATCGCTGAATACGGCAGCGCCGACAAAATCAAAAAGAGCACTGACGAGATCGTAAGTATTATCAAATCCGCCAAAAAACCAATGTCGCTAGACGAGCTTGATAATTCTCTAAATTATGAGCATCCTTCCCACATTGAAGCGATTGCGTCAATCTCCAAGCAACTCGCCAGCCTAGGCGGGCTTTGGGGTCTTGCTAAATGGCCAACTGTCAACCCAAAGAACATCCGCGACAAAATCTTTGTTGTTCTAGAATCCAAAAAAGAACCTATGCATTTTGCTGATATCGCCGAAGCCATTGCCGAATCTGATTTCAAGCGCAAAAATGTCACCATCCAGGCCATCCACAACGAGCTCATCAAAGATTCTCGTTTTGTTCTTATTGGTCGCGGCATCTATGCCCTAGATTCTTGGGGTTACAAAAAGGGAACTGTCTCCGACATTATTACTCAAATCTTGAAAGAAGCTGGTAAACCTTTGACCCGCGTAGAAATCGTCAAGCAAGTTCTTCGCTCACGCAAAGTCAAAGAAACCACTATCCTACTAAATCTTCAGAACAAGAAGCTCTTCAAAAAAGTTGACAAAAACTCTTACACCGTCGCCGACCAAGAAGCATAGTCACAAGACAAGCTCAACACAAAATACCCCGAGAGGGGTATTTTATTTATAGTCTTCTTATGCTAAAATTAAGTTGTACATTATGTTCGAGAACGTTATCCACTTTATTTTAATGCCAATCGTCTGGATCCCAATCGTGGGCATCCTAGCTTTTTTGACCTATCGTAATTATAAAAAAATCAACAAGCTCAAAGTCTTAAATGTCGACTCTGTGCTTCTCATGCTAGAGATTCCGCGCACCAACGATAAGAAAGAGCTCGCTGCCGAGCAGCTTTTTGCTTCACTTCATGGTATTTTGCGTGATCACATCGAGCTCAAAAACTCTGGCGGAGTTCAAGAGCACCTTTCCTTCGAAATCGTCTCCACCGGTGGCCAAATTCGTTTCTTTGTCTGGACTCCAAAAGTCTTGCAGAGTTTTGTCGAAGGCCAAATATATGCCCAATACCCAACCGTCCAAATCTACAAAGTCAAAGAAGACTACGTAGAAAAAGGGAAGAGTCACCCTGTCGTTTACACATCTGAACTTACCTTAACAGAAAACGAAGCTCTCCCTATCAAAACCTTTGAAAACTTTGAAGTAGACCCGCTCGCCGGCATCACCGGCACACTAGCCAAACTCAATCCAGACAAAAGCGAAGAGCTCTGGATCCAGATTCTCACTCGTCCAATCCCAGATGATTGGCACAAAGAAACCACCGACAAATGGATTAAAAAAGTCAAAGCTGGTGGCCACACTTTCCATTTCCTCGGCATAGATTGGACCTGGCTAATCACGGCTATCGGCGCTCTTTTCCACCCACCAGAAAGTGGTGCAGGTGGCGAGCCGGTCAAAGTTGAACTTTCCGAACGCGCAAAAACCCAAATCGCTAAAGCCGAAGAGAAAGCCACCAAGCTTGGCTTCGAGGTTAAAATCCGCCTAGTCTATCTTGGTGACGACCAAATGGATGCCAAACTCAACATGCAAGCCCTCGTCGGTACATTTAAACAATACAATTCCACTAACTTAAATGGCTTCAAAGTTTCTGGCGGCACCTTTGACAAAGGCGCACTAGACGCCTATGAAAAACGCGCCTTCACAAATCGCGGCTTCATCCTCAACATTTCCGAGCTAGCTTCTGTCTATCATCTCCCACACACTTCCGTAGAAACTCCAAACATCGTCTGGGCCACCAGTAAAACTGCCGAACCACCTGCCCAGCTGCCGCTCATCACCGGCAATCCAACCACGGACGAGCAAATCTCCGCCTTTGGCCTTACTAATTTCCGTGGCATCAACCACCAATTTGGCATGCTCCGCCGCGATCGCTCTCGCCACGTATATATCATCGGTCAGACCGGCGCCGGTAAATCTGGTATGCTAGAGCTCTTTGCTCTTTCTGATATTTTCTATGATCAGGGTTATTGTATTATTGATCCGCACGGCGATTTCGCCATCAACAACCTTCGCTTCGTTCCAGAAAAGCGTATCAATGACGTTGTCTACTTCAACCCAGCTGACACAGAACATCCTGTTGCCTTTAATCCACTTGAGCTCTCTGATCCATCCAGGAAACCAAATGTCACCTCTGAAGTCATCGGTGTCTTAAAGCGCATGTTTGGCGACTCTTGGGGTCCTCGTCTAGAGCACATTCTTCGTTATACTTTACTCGCCCTGCTCGACCGCCCAGAAACCACCTTGCTGGATATTTCCCGCATGCTTACAGACAAAGATTTTAGAAAAGAAACCCTAGATTATTGTAAAGACGTTACCGTCCTTCAGTTCTGGAAACACGAATTTGGCCAGTGGAACGAAAAGCAAGTTAACGAATCTATTGCCCCAGTCCTCAACAAGGTTGGCGCTTTCACTGCCAACCCAATCATCAGAAATATCATCGGCCAACCAAAGTCTAGTTTTGACGTTCGTCGCATCATGGACGAAGGCAAAATCCTCGTCGTGAACCTATCTAAAGGTCTCATTGGTGAAGATAACGCCGGCATCCTCGGCGCCTTCCTCGTTACCAAAGTCCAGCTTGCCGCAATGAGCCGCTCCGACATTCCAAATGTAGCAGATCGTCGCCCATTCTATCTCTATGTGGATGAGTTCCAGAACTTCGCCACCGATTCCTTCGCCGTGATTCTATCCGAAGCCAGAAAGTACGGTCTCAATCTCACCGTGGCCAACCAATATATTTCCCAGATGACAGACACAGTTCGTGATGCCGTCTTTGGTAACGTCGGTACCACTATCTCATTCCGTGTCTCCGCCGACGACGCTCCACTCCTCGCCAAACAATTTGAGCCAACCTTCGAAGCGCAAGACCTCCTCCAAATGAACAACCGCAACTTTGTCATCTCCATGATCATCAATGGTGAGAAAGTCCCAGCCTTCTCTGCCACCACGCTCTCTATTCCAGCCACGCCAAAAGACAATTTCGACGCTATCATTGCTTCTTCTCGCGAAAAGTACTCTCGCCCACGCGCCGACATAGAGGCCGAAATCAAAGAAACCATCGAACAATCAGAAAAATACAAGCAAGAGCTCAAAGATTCTGGCCGAGCCGCCGGCGAAGCAGGCATAATTAAACAGGGGTCTACCTCTGTAGACCTCAACAGGGAACAGGGAAGCACCCCTGTTATCAAGAAAGGGTTCGCCTATCAGCCAACTGCCAAATCCGATTTCAAGAAGCTCAAAATCTCCCCAAATACCGCTGAAGACAAATCTGGCCGCCCGGGTCTCAAAGATCTCGGCAAAATCGTCAAAGAACGCGAGCAAAAAGACAGGGAAAAGCAAGACTTGTCCAAAGTTGACCCAATCATCGCCCAAGGGAATTCCGTCAAAAAACATCGTCGCTACAATAATCAGTCTAAAAAGTCACACGGCGCTCCAAAAAACGCCTAGATCACCTCTGTTTCCCTCTTGCTTTTTTATATTATTTATGGTATAATGTTTATGTTATTTATTGTATACGTACATTAAAACCATCGTGGGGGAGGTAATAATATGACGTACAAAATTTCTGACTGGGACGGAAATGTCCTAGAGCTTACACCCGGGGAAATAATTGAAAAGCTCATAAAGGAAGAAGATGAGTACGGCAACTTCTTCACTTCCTATACTGAGCTTGCTCGCGTTTGCCAAATCGAGGGCTTTCCAGGCATCTCTACTCGTGCCATCGCTGTTTTTAGCATTCGCCACGAGGCCAAGATGCTCGCCCAGGGCATTATGGGCAAGCGCCCAAACGACGACAAAGAAACCAGCGCCGGCGATGCCGAACCGGTTGAGTCAGTAGGGAAAACCACCAGCAACATTATCATCAGTCATGGCCTCGTCATTGAGGACCTTAATGATTTTGGCGATGAAGAGGCCGAGCTCTACGAAGAGTTAGAAGACCATTATAAGTTTGATGGCGAAGACGAAGATTCTTTGTCTTTCTTCTTTAACTATCTTCTTAGCGACCCAGAACGCAGTGTCAAGATTAATCTACAAAAGCTTATCAGCTTACTTATCTTAAACACTGTTTTCCACGTCAACGTCGAGTATGATCTTACCGACGAAGAATACGAACGGTCAAACATTTGGGCCCATGAAATGTCTGTTGAGATTTGGAAAATCGTCACTCAAACCGGCGGCATTAACATCCGTGCGCTCAATCTATTCATAGAGAAAGTCTATCTTGAGCTACTCTATGAAGCCCTTGGCGCCGACCGTGTTCCAGCCGCCGATGTAGATGAGGCAATACAGGCGGAAGAATTCTACACTATCGAGCAGACTAATGGCACGGAGATCTTCTGGGAAGCCTGGAGGCAAGCAGAAGCTATGTCTGATGCGGAGGCCGAAGCAATCCTAGAGCAAAAAGCCTGGGATGATTACATCAACACCGTTGCAAACAATATCTGTGCAGAAGTTTACCCAATGTGGACAATCTACACGGATGAAGCAATCTGGTGGGATGATTTTGAAGCAGGTAAATACCCAAAAGGATGGTAAGTCTAAAAAGCAGGGAATTATTCTCTGCTTTTTTCCTGCCTCAAAAAAACTACCCCAGTAGTTCCCCTGTTGGCTCGGGGAATTACTGAAACTTTACCCCTGTTCAGAGAAAAATATACCTCCGTTCCCTATCTGTTTTACCCCTATATCACCACTATACCACCTCAATTCTAACCCTATACGCTATCTGTTCCACCTCTGTTATTTCTGAAATGAGGCCATGAGAGGCTCCAGAACGAATTTTAGCACAAAGACGTATCAACAATCGTCTAAAGACCAAAAACGGCATTGTAGGGCCTGTGAGTGGGGAAATAAAACAAAAATAAGCATAAGCACTAACAAATACATAAAAATCAGCCAACAAAAGACGTATAAAATATCGTCTTTTCGTTTAATGTTTAATGTCGCACAATATATCTTTTACGACATTAAACCTTTTTAAACCCAGTGATGTATTTTTAGCTATAAATGATCGAAATTCTAAGAGGGGGATTGAACGGGTGGCGAATAAGTAACTTTCAACTCTATGAACATATCAGATTTGAACGTCAGGAATGTATATTCCTGACGTAAACTGTAAAGCCTCTTTAAGAGGTTTTACAGTTTACCAGCGTATGACATTACTGGCGTTCAAGTCCTAGAGTTGAAAGTTATTATGAGCCAGGACCCGTTCAAAACCCAATTTTCACCAAATTTCACCAAATTTGCCACAAATTTTTCAAATTTGACTTTTCCCCTTTTTATTTCCCTTTTTCCTTCCCTCCCCTGTTATTTTACATATTCCACTCCAAAATCAGAAAAATACTGCTCTCAAAAACCCCTGTATTTCCCTACCCGAACAAAAACCGAACACCATAAATCCCCAAAAAAATAACAGGGGTCTACCCCTGTTAAACTGCTTATTTCCCTACTCAGCTACTTATAATAGCCCTTACCACTGACTCTCACGTCTATATATTCAGGATGAATATCTCGTTCCACCACATACTGGGCCATCCGCTTAGCATCCTCAGCACTCACGGCCGTCCCACGGTCGATATTTAGCTTTACGTAAAAATCATAGCCATTCAAAAACATGTGGACCTCACGCATTTTACCTGCCGGAATCACAGCCCGATTCGCAGACAGACCAATATCAGCAAAATCACGCTCAATTTGCGCCACAAAGTCACGCATCTTAGACGTTATGCCGGTTCCAGCCTCATCAATTATGTCGATTGTCGGCTTCAATACTACCGCCTCGGCTTCTTCTTTTGCTCGATTCGACATCCAGACCGAAACTTCCATCACAATAATCCCTGCAATCGCCGCAAGGATAATAATCAAGCTAACAATCTTAAAGATTTTTTTCTGCTTAACTTTTTTACGAGTATTCAAGCGCTCGGACTCGGACTCCTGCCGTTCCCACTCACCCGCAATCGTTCGCCCAACCCGAACGCTATTTACCATTCGCGTCCTCCAAAGAATCAGAATCGGCCTTGGCCTTTGGCGCGCTACTTTCACTAGACTTAGACACCTCTACCACTTCCTCAATTACAGCCAATGTTTCTGCTTCGTCGCTAGCGAGCCCAATCAGAATCATTGCAAGGTCTTTTGCCGCATCTGGCTTGTAAGTCTCGTGAAGATGTGCCGCCAACTCCGCACGGACACGCGGGCTACGCACCAATTTTTGCGTTTTCTCTAACAAAATCCCCGGCTGCTGTACCATCCGTTCGTCGGAAACTTCTTCGGCAGCATCGAGCCTCACCAAGCGCTTAGCGTTCTTGACTTGATGCCCACCAGGTAATTTCTCAAATGGCACCAAAATCGTTGCCTTAGCCAGTGCTGCAAGCTCAGCAATCGTCGTTGCACCAGCACGAGAAACTACCACATCTGCTGCGCCCATTAGCTCACTCATCGTAGAATTAAAAGCCCACATCCTAAAATTAGATTTCAGCTTGCCATTATCCCAGTCTTCATACTTTTTGAGATCAACCATCTCTTCGTAGCGCGCACGACCCGCCACCAGCCCCACACTTGCAAATTTCAACATCTCTGGCAAAATCTCGCGGACCGCCTCGTTAATATGTTGCGCGCCCTGGCTCCCGCCGGTTATCACTACTAGCGGACGCTCATCGTCAAACCCAAAGGCCTTTTTAAGCTGCTTCTGACGAGAAGCAGGAACCTTCTTAAACTCCGGCGCCACTGGTACGCCAGTCACAACCACACGTGGGTCCGGCTCTACCCCGTCAATCTCCTCCACAGGCAAACTCGTCGCAATCACTGCGGCATTGCTCATCAAAAGCCTGTTTGCAAGCCCCGGCGTAGCATCACTCTCGTGAATAACATAAGGAATCCGATAAAACCTCGCTACAATCCCAACCGGCAGCCCTACAAAGCCGCCTTTCAAAAATATTGCATCCGGCCGAGAACTGCGCGGCATCATCCTAAAAAAGCTCACAACAATACCACTAATAAACCCAATAAAACCAAAAATATTCCCTATAAAAAGATCTTTAAATGTTGTCTCAAAATGCTTAAAATAATCAGTAAATTTCCATCCGGCATAGCGGCGAAATTTCCCTGCTGCAATCTTGCGCACTTGCACATAATGACGTTTTCCAGAAACGCGGGATTCTGTACCATAAGACGCACCAAGCTCTACGGCAAGCTTTGCCACATTACGATAATATTTTTTGTCTGTCCAAAATTCCACTCGCGTCCGCGGGCGTTCTTTCAAAATCTCACGCACGACCGCGACGGCCGGAGTAATATGTCCCCCTGAGCCCCCGCCTACTACTAATATCTTCATTATTTACCTCCCTTCCAGTATAGCACGAAAGTTGCAAAATTAAACCAAGTGAAAACGACACAAACATCATGCTCGTCCCACCATAAGAAAGTAGCGGAAGAGTGATACCAGTAAGCGGCACCAGGCCAGTCATCGCTGCAATATTTACTACCATCTGCGTTCCAATCCAGGCAAATATTCCGATCGCCACCAGTCCCCTCTCTGTGCCAGATTTATTCGCTACCTTTAGTACGCGCGAAAGCAGTACCGCAAAAATCGCCACAATCGCAGAGAGACCAACAAATCCAAACGTCTCACCCATTACCGCAAACACCGAGTCGTTAATAGATTCTGGCAAATACCCGGTCGCCTGCACACTGTTTCCTATTCCTACGCCAAATAGTCCACCTGTACCAATCGCCATCTCTGCGTTCTCGATATGATAGGTATCATCTGAGCTACCCTCACCAGAAAACGTAAAAATACGCTCCATACGATGCGGAGAAGTAATAATCGAAACAATCCCCGCCGCAAAGATAATCCCTAGCGCCGCCAAAAAATACTGAATCTTTATTCCACTCATATAAAGAATAGAAAGCACAATCGCCACCACCGCAATCCCTGTTCCCAGGTCTTTTTGCAAAATCACAATAAAAACCAGCGCCAAGATAGAAACTATCGCATACGGTTGTAGAAAATCTCGCGATTCAAGTTTCCCTTCTTTCTTATACCTTGCCGCAAGCTGAGCCAAATATAGCACCAGCCCTAGCTTCAAAAATTCTGCCGGCTGAAACCCGCCCAGCGGACCCAAGTTAAACCATCTACAACCACCTAGCTGACAACTCGCAAGCGAACTACCAATCAGAGATAGTACTGCTAAGAGCGCGCAGAGTCCTAGCCCAGTAAAAACCAAAATCTTAGAATATTTGCGTAAAACATCGTACGGCAGCTTAAATGCAAAAATAAATGCCGCCACCGACAGAGTTACAGATATCAACTGATGAATAAAGAAATAATTTGTGCTATAGTTCACCCCATACGCAGAATTCATAAAATTAGCACGTTGTGGACCAATTGCAAAAATCACCACCAGCCCCACCGCCAGCAGTACAAACGTCAAAACAGCTATTACTCGATCACTTCTATGTTTTCTCATGCTATACTATCCCACCCGTCGTAGCTAGGAACACGCCAATCAGTGCTAGCACGCCAGCAATCACCCAAAACCGCATTACAATCTTAGCTTCACCCCAACCCTTTGCTTCAAGATGATGATGAATCGGTGCAGAAATAAAAATCTTCTTACCAAAGAATTTCTTAGAAATCATCTGTAAGAGCGATGAGCCAGCCTCAACCACAAGTAGCCCGCCAATAATTGGAAGCAGGAAGAAGGAGTTCGTCATCATCGCTACCACGCCAAGCCCCGCGCCCAGTGCAAACGAGCCCACATCTCCCATCATAAACCTCGCTGGCGGCACGTTAAACCAGACATAGGAAAGCAGCCAGCCAACCACCGTCATGCAAAAACCAAACAACATCCACTGCCCCTGAAACATCGCAATCACGCCAAAAGCACCATAAGCCAGCATACAAATCCCACCAGCCAAACCATCCAGTCCATCAGAAATATTTACCGCATTCGACGTCGCCACCACAGCAAACGCAAACACCGCCATCATAATCCACCATGGCAGCATCCATTCCCCCACAAACGGAATATGAATCGAACTCCAACCAAGTTTCACTGCAAAATACCAGCCAAGGAGTAGCCCCACCGCCGTAATCATCGCAAATTTCACTGGCGCGCGTAGACCAGCCGCACCATGCCCATCACCAAAAACATTGATCATGTCATCAATCAAACCTACAAAAGAACCGCCCAAAAATCCAAAAAGCGGCAACCAAGTCTGGCCCCTATCCCAGTTACAAACATAGGTCACGACCGCCACTGCAATCACTCCAATGATCCCCGCCATCGTCGGAAAAGCTCGCTTAAACTTGTGCTCATGGAGTTTTGTCATCACAGGCAAAGCTTTGCCGTCCACTGCAGTTTTTTTCTGCTTCTTCCAAAACTTATATTTATACGCAAAATGCGTATAAATCGGCGTCAAAAACATCGCAAGAAGAAACGAACCGAGCGCCAAAATCAGCCCATAGAACATTTCCCCACTAATATTAAAATTAAACATGTGCTTCTCCTGGTTTAATCTTTAGATAGTCAATCATGTAATTGCTCATTTTGTTGAAAACCGGTCTTGCGTCTGCTTCGCCGCCAAGTTTTTGGTTCTCTCCCCATATTTTAACCATTATCACATATTTTGGCAACTCCCCTTCTGCCCCACCAAAGCCCACATAAGACGCAACTGTCTCGTCAAAAGTATATTTCCCGTCTTTGATTCCCTGCGAGGTACCAGTCTTGCCACCAATCATATATCCAGGCTTATCAATTCCGTAAGTACGCATCAAGTTCCTGGTTCCGCGAAGCATCTCACGCATAGTCGCAGAGCTCTCTGCCGAGATCGTCTCACGCACCGCCTCCGGAGCCTGATTATATAAAAACGTTCCGTCCGCCGTCACCTCACCTGCCACAATTGTCGGACGATAATATTCACCACCGTTAATCACCGAAGAAAATCCCGCCGCCACCTGCATCATCGTCAACGTCAACCCCTGACCAAACGACATGTTTGCATAACGCGAGTTATAAGCATCCGCCGCATCCGGTTTTGTCACATACCCTGGCACCTCATACAACTCAATCCCCGTATACTGGCCTAATCCGAATTTATTATAATAGTAGTCATACAAAACGTCTTTCGCTTTCTGAGTGATTTCCGTCTCACTATCGCCAAGTCGCATCAGCGCTGTCATAGAGCTAGTGTTTAGAGAATACGCCAAACCAGTCTGCATTGTAATCGTACCAATCTGACCTTCATAGGCGTTTTCAATCCTCCAACCATCTACCGTCATATATCCTTTGTTGTTAAATGTCGATTGCGGAGTAATCTTACCTGTGTCTATTGCCGCCGCAAAAGAAAACGACTTACACATCGAGCCCGGCTCGTATGCACTTTCTAGTGGGACGTTAATAAACACCGAAGCATCTTCCACTTTGGCATAATTTGCAGCGTCATAGCTCGGCATATTTGCCATCGCCCATACCTCACCAGTAGACGGGTCCATCACAATTCCCGCCGCATTAGTCGCCGGCGTAGAATCAATCTGCTCTTTCAAAAACTGTTCCATCTTGTGCTGAACATTTTTATCAATAGAAAGCACAATATTTTTGCCATCTTTTGCCGGCACTCGCACGTTGTCATCGCCAATCGACAGCGCGATATTATTCACATCTGTCACAGTTTTTAATACGCCATCTTCCCCGCCGAGTTCGTCATCAAGCGCCCCTTCTACACCATATTGACCTTTCCCTTCTGCGTTCACAAAACCCAGCAAGCTTGCTGCCATCTCACCTTCTGGATAGACACGCGCATTCCCCTTGGTATAGTAAACTCCAGCGAGCTCCGCCTCTTTAATCTTGTCTACCTCTGTTTGTTTTACGCCACGTGCTACAATATAATATCTACGCGTTTTATCCGCAAATATATCTTTCCAATCTGCCACCATTTTTTCTGCCGGCACCGCGCTAGAAATCACACTCTTAGTTTTTTCTTCATTGGCAGTCAACGGATCAATCACCACGGTAAATACAGTCTCGTTCATCACCGCAACCGACGGTTCGTCTCCGTCCATCATATAAATCTCACCACGCTTAGCTTTAATGGTGCTTTGCACAATATGCTCGTCCTCAGCCCGTGCTACCCAAGCGTCATGCTCAATAATCTGAATCACAAAAAGACGTGCCAAAATCACGGTTACTGCAGCAAACAGTATTATCCTCAAAATCTTAGCACGTTTCTCCATACCTAAATTATATCATTTACTCGCTGGCATAACCAGAAGCATTTCCATCTTGCATTGCCGCAGCAACCTTGGAGTTTTCTGCAGAAGCAATAGAGGTTAGCCTTGCACGTTCCACCGCCAAATCCTCCTTCTTAGCGGTAAGCTCAGTAATTTCATTCTCAATATTAGAAAGTTCATAATCATACGAAGTCGCTTTCACACCTTGTGTCGCATAGATCAAGCCGACAATTAGGACCATCAAGCCAAAAATCGCGGTCAGGCTCAAATTGCCAAGACTTTTTCCAGTGTGTCTCACCGTATTCTGATTACGCGACCAAGAATTTGTAGTCATTCCTCGTCGAGACACATATTCGTTTCGCATGATTTCCTTTCGTTTTTTATTTTTATATTATTTTTTGTATCAAAATGGTAAGCCTCCTAAGCTACTCGCTTACTCGGCCCAAAGACTGTGGTGGCCACATCTGACAGAGCTATAAGTGTTAAACGCTCCACCACAGGAAGGTCATATATTTTGGATAAACACCTACCAAGGACTCCAAACCTTGGCGGAGATTTCTCTCCATGTAACCCTTTGAGCTTTTGGCCCCGAAGGGTTCCCGCTTATGCTTTTTTAAAGCACAAGCGGTTTGCCCACTTCAGGTCTAGCGGAAGTGAACGGTAATCTGCTGTGCGCGAGATTTATTAGAAACGATGATTTGGCGTGGCATGTTTGCCCTCCTTTTTTTATTTTGTTTTTTTATTTTTAACAAACCTCTTGGAGGGCGAGAAGTCTAATTGTCGAAAACAAAAGTCTAGCTTTTGCAAGCGGCCCTTAGCTTCGCACTCCTCGCTCGAGGGTTGCTAACTAACTCCAAATGCTCCGCAGTGATTGGTTTTTTATTGATTAGTTTTAGCTCGGATTCTTCGCCAAGCGAAGATTCCTGCTTAAAATAATCTTTAACTAAGCGATCCTCTAGACTATGGAACGTGATGATTGCGACTCTTCCGCCCAGCTTTAAAAGCTTCGGGATTAAAGGAAGTGTCTTTTCAATCAAACCAAGTTCGTCGTTCACGACAATTCGTATCGCCTGAAATACCTGCGCCCTGTGCTCTCGATTAACGAGCGCCGCCAGCTCGGAAGTCGTTTCAAACTTCTTTTTCCGGCGCAAAAGCACGATTTCACGCGCAACCTTACGTGACGACCCCGGCGACATCTCTCCGTACTTCTCAAAAATTTCGACAAGTTCCCTCTCGGAGTAGCGATTGACAATATCAGCTGCAGAAAAATCCTGCCGCCTATCCATTCGCATATCTAGAGGCCCGTCTTGAGAAAACGAAAATCCGCGCTGGGCTAAATCTAGTTGCGGAGACGACACCCCAAAATCAGCAAGTATAATATCAAAAGTCTTTCCACACTGTAAAAGCTGTAGCGCCGCATCATAAAAGTCCATATGCAGTATTTCAACAGATTCACTCATCGAGTACTTCTCTCTCAAAATAGAAACCGCATAATCGTCCCTGTCAACCAGACAGGATTCTTTATAATTCCGCGTTACATCCAAAATCGCACTGGCGTGCCCCGCATATCCTGCTGTGAGATCCAAATAGCTCTCACCAGGCTTCGGGTCAAGCACCTGCAAAACTTCTGATAATAACACTGGTTTGTGGTGTTCTTCCATGAATATATTATAACATAAATATATCCATAACCGTTGTTTGAGATCGCCCAACTAGAAATTTTCGCGTGTTTGTTTTTGTATAGTTTTTGTTAAACACACTTTCTATCACCACGGACAGAGTCCGTAGTCGTTGAGAGACTTAATGTGTGATTGGTTGTTTTAGAGTTAATTGGGAGGTGTTTATTAGATGTACCTATGGTTTTGATTTCGCGTGTCCTAAACGCGCGCCAAAACTCCTAGTTGGCCAATCTCAAACCTTTAAATGTACTTTTTTGTTTAGTGGGTGTTTGTTTATCATTTCCACTTGTCCCTAGTTTACCACAAGATTTTCCAAAATGTCAATGGTTATTTTGGCCAATTTTTGGCAATTTCGTTTTCCACCGCCCCTGTGGAAAACCGTTCCTTGACAAATCCGCCACATGATTCCCTGCCAACCGAACAGAAAACCCGAACAAATTCGCAACAAGCCACCCGAATTTCCCGAACAAGATTTTTATCCAAAACCCGAACAAAAGCTCTTGTCACCACCCTCAGTCACATAGACGTAATCACACGCGTCTCTTCTCTTCTAGGCCTCATAAGTAACTCTACAAACCCACACGCCCAACCATGTCATGTCTCATCAAAAAACCGGCCTCTCGGCCGGTTTTAAAACCTTTCTAGAACTCTGCTAGACAACGAATGCTAGTCCCATAATACTTCTGAAGCCCATCATATTGAGTAGCAATACTGGTATTTCCTAAGCTAAGACTAATTGCCTTGTACTCGCTACCTTTATTTGTGTAAGACCACCAGAAGCCGTTCTGACCCTGACGATAAAGTGTAGCATCACCCCAATAGTAAACGCCAGGTTGAGTATAAGACAATGGGTAGCTCCTCGCTGCAGAAGATCCATCTGATTGAGCCGTATAATCATATACCTTCATCAAGTATGCAAATGAACCATTTACCGCGTCTCCTTCGCCGCTAGGAAGTCTCCAACCCTTTGGACAAACACTACTATTTAGCACGCTTCCGGTAGCTGTTGCGCCTTGCCCAGCTACTGCAGCACCCCAAGAGTAATACATGCCAATCCCTTGCGTTTCCTGAGCGTATCCGGTAGTGCTAACGGAATCCTCAGTAGTCACCGTAGCGGTTCCTTCGCTACCATTCCCGTGATAAGTCCTGTCTACTGTATCGTCTCCAGAGACAACAGTCTGACCCGGCGTCGTAATCGTATTTGTCGTCGGCGTCCAATTTGCCGCAATATTTGTATCATATGGGTGTAGCGCCGTACCAGTTGACATCTCAAGCTCCAAGTTCTCCGTCATCCAGCAGTGCTGATCAGCAAGCTTACGCACACGGTACTGACCAGTCTGAGTCGCAGAATATGTATACCCGTCAACGTTATTGCCTGTGACATGGCCACCGCCACCACGAAGGTCTTCTAGGAATACCTCCGGCACAGGATTACTCTTAGTTCTCTGGTTTACAGTAACATTCCCTGCGCTAAGACATACATCCTTAGTCATCTCTTGCATCGCAGAGATCGTTGACCAGGTCACAACGTATTTATAATTGCCAGTATATGTTACACCATAACGTGGAACCTCCACAGACACAGTATAATCGCCCGCATAAGCCTTTGGCAAGGTGCAAGTAAATGCCGCATACCCAGAAGTAGCACCCTCTTCAATCGGGACAACAGTCCCAACTGCATCACCGCAAGTATGCGAATCATTCTCTGGCCCGCCAGTCAATGTAATAGTCACATCGCCAAGATCCGTATCTACCGGCACGAACAGCGAAGATGTAATCGTCAAAGTATCATTCCAAGTGGCGTCATCATAACGATCATTACGTGCGTAAGTCATTGGACTAAAGCTCAAATCTCCACCAGGAGTCGGCCCAAACTGTGTAATAGCCGTATATGCAATCGTATTAGAATAAGCACCAGTCTCTACGGCCATATTTGCTACTGCACCATACCAAACCGTTGCTGCAGTATATTTGCTGCTGTCTTCCCAGTCTTCCTCCGTCCATTCATCCTCAGGAATCTCAGTATTGCGCGTGGTGGTCTCTTGAATCAATTCCTCGCTCCCTACTCCTGGCACCGCCGCAAAAGCATCGCTCGTTGGTGTCGCACTAGTCATAGCGGTATGGTTTAGTGATTTCCAAACATCTGGAGCACCAGTAGAATCTTTATCCACTGCATAGCCCCAAGTGTTCTGGTCTAATGCCACCGGAGTAGTCGCAGTACCAGGCGCAGCCGGAATCACGCTCCCAGACGACAAATCTTCGTCAAGATAGAGCCCATTTTTGAGCTTGTCCGCCGCAGACTTCTCCTGGCCAGCCGAGTTCATCTCAGACATACCAAGATACAACTTATACCCTGTTGGCGCGTTAGTCGTAGTCTTAATAGTAGAATTAGCCACCGTCATCGCGCCAGTTGGCTTAGATTCAAGATCAAACTCTACATCAGATGCTTTCATCTTTACATAATATTGCGCACGAGTGATATTTGCCGTCACTGTATTATTAGTAGCATCAGATGAACGAGTAGGAGTGAACACAGAAGAAGACGCAAAAGCAGCACAGAACGCTACTGTAAAAACTGCTACAGAACCAGTCAACACATTTCTCAGTGAGCCAGGCCCTCTAAATTTGCCCGTCATTGTTTCTCCCGTTAGTTTTATATTCACTCCCAGGGACATCACCATGCAGTGATACCCTCGATACATTTATTATACATAACCGAAATTTTAAATGCAAGTGCTTTTTATGCTTATTTTTCACCATTATCGCGTATAAAAAACCGGGTCCTGGCCAACATAAAAATTGCCGAACTGGTGAAGCCGTAAA
>CAMYZZ010000011.1 GCA_947304135.1 uncultured Candidatus Saccharibacteria bacterium | reverse complement strand
TCGGAAGATTCAAGCGACAAAATGGAAGCATATCAAACGTTATATTACGTGTTGCTGACATTGAGCAAATTAATTGCACCGTTTGTACCATTTTTGACTGAGGAATTGTATCATAATTTAACTGGATTAAATGGCGAAAATGACTCAGTCCATTTGCTGGATTATCCAGAGTCTGGCGAGGTGAATTTGCCAGTAATTGAACAGATGGCAAAGACGCGTGAGATTATTTCTGAAGGTTTGGCACAGAGGATGATGAAGTCTGAAACAGAGGAGCAGATTAAGGTGCGCCAGCCACTCGGACTCTTTACTTATGCCGGTGATAAATTGCCGGAAGTCTATGAACAAATGATTGCAGACGAGGTTAATGTTAAAAAAGTTGAACACGGTGACACAACAAAATTGGACAAGACTATTACAGAAAGTCTTCGCGCGGAAGGCTTTGCACGTGAACTAATTCGCGTGGTACAATCGGCGCGTAAAAAGGCTGGGTTAAATGTTGATGATAGAATCAAGCTCTATGCCAGCTGTGAGTTAAGTCCAGAGATGGCGGACCTTGTAGCAGTAGAGACACTCGCGACGGAGTTTAGCTATGGTTCTGAGGTCTATAACTACGCCTATGATGAGATCTGTAAAGTAGATTCTGAGCAGGTTACAATTAGTTTAGAGAAGGCCTAATATTTAAAAAAACGGGTCCTGGCTAACATAAAAAAAACGGGTCCTGGCTCAACACGAATTTCCAATCGTTGACTAAAAAATATGAGATAAATCATTACATGACTTATCTCATATTTTTTAATCTTCTTACGTTCATAAACGATTGGAAATTGTGTTGTCGCCACCCGTTTTTTTGTGAATTTTACCCCTGTTAATTTGACTTTTGCGAAAAAATAAGCATAAATAGTATTGACAATTTGGGGGAAGTGTGCTAGTATAAGAATCAGTTAGACAATAAAACAAACAATCTAACAAATAAAAATAAAAAAATAAGGAGAAAAGCCGAAGAAAATGTAAAGAGAAATCATAAAACAAACCTAGAAATTTAAATGAATATAGTTTGAGAGAGAATCAAACTAGACACAATAAAACAAACATAAACAAGGAGAAAGCATTGATGAGACACTTCAGCATTAAGAGTAAAGTTAGTGGCTTGTCGTTTGAAGATATAGATGGCGGTGGAGAATTACACCGAGATAAAAAGGCAAGTAAAGCGGCGATGGCAAAAAGTCATGCAGCGCTAAGACTTTTCTCAATTGGGATTTTGTAAAACCCCTTTGATTTAAAAACCGAACGATAAGTTCGGTTTTTTGAGAAATTATTTTTTGGGTCCTGGCTGAACACGTATTTTGCATCGTTGATTAGAAAATAGAAAATTAATCATTACATGACTTATTTTCTATTTTCTAATCTTCTAACGATCACAAACGATGCAAAATTGTGTTTGCGCCACCCAAAAAATAAGGCTAAAATCTGTTGACTTAAATTAGCATAAGAGTTATAATGGGGGAAATTAGGTCATACAAAAATTCAAAATAAAGAAAGGTCTCCACACCATGCAAAACAATGACGCTAAAATTAATCTGACTGATGATCAGACAATTAATCTTTTTATTATCGGCTTAATGGATGAAAAAGGAATCCAGTATGGCGATGAGCCTTATAAATCCGATATTTTTCAGGAGCTAAAAACTAGACTTCTTACAGAGCTTGATCGTTCACTCGTTGCAGCACTTCCGGATGATAAATTAGACGAGTTTTCTAAGGTTGTAGCACAAGATGGAAAAATTGATCCAGATGTGGTTGCTAAGGCAGTGCTTGATGCGGGTGTTGATGTAGAAAAGGTAGCTGGCGAGACTATGGCTAAGTTCAAAGATATTTATTTGGGTGAGGATACTGCAGCTGGGGCAAAGGCAGAGAACGAGGAGGCCTAAAATGAACGGCGAGAATACAGTAAAAAATGAGGCGCCAAATACAGCCGTAGCAAATGCCCCTAGGCAGGAGCTGATGACTACTGGTGAGACCGAGCAGAGGATTTCTGAGGCTTTTGCAAAGAGACTGGGTAACATTGCTAATTTTGCAACTGAACTTGATGGCGGGATTGGTATCGTCATTGCGGAGGCTGACAAAACTAATGTAGATAACGATATCAATACAGCTGTAAAAACTAAAGTTGAATCTACGAAGCTTGGCAAGATTCCAGTTATTAATTCTGTAATGATGGCTGGTTATAGGGCAATAGCTTCCTCGGCGGTGAGAAAAGCTGGCGGCGATACAGAGGCGGCTTTTTCTGCGCTTGACGTTGAACCATATAATAATATATCCAAAAATGCACAGGAAGAGACTGCACTTCGCGCAAGGCTAGCATTAAATGAAGCTGGTTTTTATAAGGATGAGGTGAACGCGAGTAATAGTTTTGCGCTTTCTGAAAACGAAAAAATTGAGAGAATTCAAGATGAACGTCAAGAAGATTTGAACGACGCGCTAAAAAATTTGTTCAGCGAGATTACAGAAGCTAGACAACATAATGATACGGAGGCTGTGAAATCTGCAAAAGATAATTATCAAAAGCAAATTGATGAGTGGCAGGAACGCGGTACGTTTGGCCAAAACGAAGGTGGAAGAGATGCTGGCGTGTTTGGAAAAATTGGAACGTTTCTAATTGGTGATCATAGCAAGAAGAGTATGACTCAGCTTGATGCACTGCGTAAAATGGGTGATGCAGTAGAGGATCTTGCAAAAGAAAAGGTTGCGCAAGAAGACTTTGATAGTTATGTTGACGAGCACGTTTCGCTTTATGGTGCGTCAATGAAGGAAGGTCTACATACCAAGCAGGTAGTTAATAATATTACTGCAGCAGTGGCGGCTGGCGGTTTGGCTGGTGCTTTGGCATATACGGCACTTGGATTTTCGCGTGGGTCTGCTAAAGCTGCAATTGCAAACGAAGTAGTTGTAGATGCGGCTGGCGAGGTTAGTAACGCGGCAGCTGGTGCCGTGCTTGGTGGCGCATTTGGTGCGGCAGTTGGTGCTGTACGCGGTGTAAATGCGGCGCGCGTAAAGATGTCGGAAGCAGAAATTAAGTCTGCAACGAGTGCGGAAGCTATTGAACCTGGAGATACAAAAAGCGTAGAAGCTGAGAGCGCAGAGGCTAAAAACGAAGTAAATGAGTCTACGGAAGCTAAGGTTAGCCCAATTGACGTGCTAAGAAAAGTAAATAGTTTTAAAAAGGCTGTTACTGGGGAAGAGAAATATAAAGAGGCAATTGAAGAGAAGCGTGATAGAAAGAGCGCAAAAGAGCTGTATGATGCACTAGATGAAAATACGGCAATTCTTGAAATGTTTGATGCTGGTAAAAATGGTTTGCACGGCAGAAAGCTTAGGAAAGAGCGCGGCAGATTATTGATGGAGCTTCAGGAAAAATATCCAGATGCCTACGAGTCATTGTTTGAGGAAATTAGAAATAGCAACAGTGACAAGCGCAAAAAGATGGATGCAAAAATTGAAGAGTATTTTGCAAATGAAGAAAACCGCGCAGGTGCAGAGAAGGCCTTAATTGACGCTCTGGCAGAGGCTAGGGCAAGAGGTCAAGTTTCTAGCGAACAAAGGATTGATTTAATTAAATATTCTGCGGGAAATATTGATAAAGAAAGAAGGCTTTTGGCCGAGAAAATGGTTAAAGCCGGTAGATTAGTTAACTCTGAACTATTAAATGAGCGGGTACAGGCACGCGTGAACGAGCTTGCAGAAATTAACAAATCTGCAAAAGGTGAGCGCGGCAAGTTTATTGCAAGACAGGCAATTGCTGATGCGATTATTGGCGGTGCAATTGGTTCTGTGTTTGGTGCAGTAGCCGGCCGTATCAAGGATGTGCGTACTGGGAACTTGACAGAGAAAATCAGTGACAACGCAGAAGTTGATGCAGGAACTGGTGAGACCGCAAATAACGCCGGCATCACATTTGAAGACCGCGATGGTGATGGAACCTTGGCAGTTTATGATGCTGAGGGTAAGGCAATTATTTCCGAAAAGGAAGGTTTACACTTTGATGAGGAGACAGGGAAGATTGCCGAAAAAGATTTGGCACTCCTTAGAGAGCGTGGTGTTGATATTGAAGAGCTTGAGCCAGAAGTTGAGACGATGGATGGTGGATATACTAAGGAATCTATTGAAAGTTACTTTAGCAAAGACAATGCGAATTACATTGAAAATATCGATGCGGATTCTGGTGAAATTGATGCTGGAAATACGATTACTAATATTGAACGAAACGGTTGGATTGCAGCAGACGATGGAAATCGCGCAGCTGATGTGATTGTTGGCCAAGATCCGGTTAACGAAGGCGATGTTGTGCTCCAGGTGGTTTCACGCGATGAAAATATTAACGTGGACAATCTTCAGGTAGTACTCACTGCAAGTAAAGAGGCCAACGATATCGGCATCGTGCTTGATGTGGCAGAAGATGGCACCGTGGTGATTCCAGCGGATTCGGCAGCGGCAAGTATGTTTGCCGAAGGGACTGGCAGTTTTGCTGGTAGAACAATTGAAGTCGTACGCGGAGCAACGGATGGCGAAGGGTTTGACGTGCTTTCTACGAGCTTTGGCTCAAATACGCTAGAGAATGTTGGCTTCACTGCGCCAGTAGAGAAGCTGACATATATGTATGAAATTAACGGTGAGGCGATTTCTATCCCAGAAGCAGCAAGAGCCAGCTATGAGCTTGGCCTAGTTGGGGCCGAATCGCTAAGAAATAGTGGCGGAGTAGAATACACCGCTTCTAATACGCAAGTTTCTGTAAATGGTTTGGCAGAGAATAATGAAGTAGAAAACTTCAATATCGTACACCGCTCTGGAAACTATAGTGAGACTGACGATCCGTTCTTCAGCGCAGAAAAGGAAGCTCCGGCACTTTCTGGTAAAAACATGGTACGTGATCTTGTGAAAGCCGATGAGACGATGACTGATGCAGAGGCGGACGCGACACTGATTGAGAAGATTAATAACGGCGAGATTAGTACAAAGGCAGTCGTGGATGAGTATCTCAAGGAAGCTGGCAATTCGCCAGAGCAAATTACCACTATGCGTGCAATGCTCGGCGATTTTGAATTTGACATTAATGGCGACGGTACGACTGAATTGATTGATACGGCGGACGAGATCAATGCAGTAGCAGATATCTTGAAAGATTCTGCAGAGCCAGAAGGTTACAGTGCATTTGTGAATGATACGTACGACATGTTGGCTGAGAAGCTTGAAGGTGGTGAGATTCGCTTGGTTGACTACACAGAAGAACCATATGAATATACGACACTTGGCTATCTTGATAAGCTAAATAACGTAATCCAGAAGTTTGCGAGAAAAATTAGTAAGCCAAATGGCGTCGGTATCGAATTCTTGGACAAGGACGGAAAGTCTGTGTTTGATCTGAAGATTGCAAAGAAGATTTGGGGACTTCCAAGCAACGCATCGCTTGATCGTGTGACGACAAGATTAAATTGTGGTCAGCCAACAGTAGATGTGCATTGGATTAAGAAAGTAGTTGAGCAGGCCCCAGAACAGCAGGTCAAAACAACCACTACAACGACAGTTCGTCATAGTGTCCCATCGGACTCGTCTAGCTCGGGAGGTGGTTCAAGCACTCCAAGCACTCCAAGTACACCAAGTACTCCAAGTACTCCAAGTACACCTTCTACGCCAAGTACTCCGACTAACGAGCCACTTGCAGGGAAATCATCAACCAATCCATGGGCGAGAAATAATGCAGAAACATTCACAGCCCCTACGGTGGAGCAGTCGGCAGTTCGCGCAGGCGCGGTGAACGCTCCAGCGGAGAATACTGAGGGAATTAACTTGGCGCCAGAAGCAAGGCAGGATTGGGCAGAGGAAGCAACAATCCCGATTCAGGATACTGGAACTGGTGGAACAGCTGATATGTCGGCAAACTCTGCTTCTGAGGCTGCAAGAATTTTGAGAGAAACAGAAGCAGCACTTGCAGCAAATAATCAAGGCGCAGTAGAACAATTGCAAACAGAAGCTGAACAGCGTGCAGCGGAAAATGCGGCGGCAGCAGCCGAAACGGCGGCAGCAGCAACAGCGGAAGCAGCCCAGCAGGCGGCGGATGAAGCATTAGCACAGGGAGGAGGTCAATAATGCGACACATGCAGATTTGTGACTTAAACAAAAATAAAAGATAATTAATAGGGAAGAAAGGAGAAGAGATGAGTATTCAAAAAGCAGTAGTCTTACCGGTTGTAGGCTTGGCTATTGGCCTTACTGCATTCCAATTTGGCAATGTATCTGCGACGGAAGAGACTGCATGGGGTCCACAGGACCGCCCAACCTATACATGGAACAGTCCTGCTGACCACGTGACTTTTAACTCGATTACGGATAATCCATATCTTGGTGATGAACGTAATTTTGTGAGAGTTCGTGAGGCTGGGGTTGAGAACCCAGAAAAGGATGAAATCACACTAGAAATCGGTAAAGAGTATACGATTTCGATTTATTATCATAATAACGCTTCGCCATCGCTTAATGATAGCGGCGAGGGGATATCTAGGAACACGTTTGTGCGTTCGGAGTTTCCAAGCTACTTGAACGCTGGTGAAACTGGTGCCGCGATGGCGTATATTTCTGCATCAAATGCGGAGCCAAAAACGGTTTGGGATACAACATATCTCAAGGCGGAGCAACCGGTTTATCTAAATTTTGTACCTAATTCAGCAGTGATTCATAATAACGGTACGACGGACGGGACGATTCTTTCGGGCGATGAGTTGCTTGGAAGCAATGGCGTTACGATTGGGCACTATAATAATATGTGGGGTATGATTCCTGGTTGTAACGAATATGGTGGCTATGTCACATACAATATTCGTGTTGATGCTCCAGCATTCGAAGTTGATAAGAAGGCGGTGCTTGCTGATTCGTCTGATCAGTTTGCGGATGAGATAAGAGTGATTCCGGGGGACAAGATCAACTTTAGACTTCACTACAAAAACACTGGAACGACTGAGCAAACAAATGTGACAGCGCATGATGTTTTGCCAGCAGGTATCAACTATATTGAGGGGACAACTTATGCAAGTTCGACTCGTCATCCAGAAGGTTCTAAATCGCCAGAAGTTTTGTTTGGCGATGGCCTGAATCTTGGTGCGATGATCGCGGACGAGGATGCTTGGGTGACATACTCAGCAACCGTAGCTGACGATATGAATATTTTCCCATGCGGGGAGACAGTAGTTTATAACGCAGCATATTTTGCCTCTAATGCGGGTAAGAATAACGACAAAACCAAGATTACAGTCTATCGCGCTTGCGAACAGACTCCAGGGGAGTTGCCAAATACTGGCCCTGGCGAGGTGATTATGGCAATCTTGATTATCCTTGTCATCTCTGGCGGCGGTTATTACTTCTATCGCTCACAGAAGATGCTTCGCAAGGTATCGGAAAATGGGACCGAATCTTCTGATATCGTGCGCGATGGTATCGTCAAAGACGAGAAATAAGATTTGCGAGAGAGAGGGGGGTCAGGGCAAGGGGGAAGCCCTGATTTTGGTCTTGTAAAAACAGATAAAGTATGATAAAATAGTAGGAATTATTAATTAAGGAATAATATGAAGAAAGCAGTTATCCTCGTCGGTGGTAAGCAATACCTCGTCGAAGAAAAAGAGACCCTACGGGTGGACCTCCTCCCGGCAGGCACAAAAGAGCTCGAGACTGGTGCTTTACTTCTTATCGATGGCGACAAGACTACAGTCGGTACGCCAGAGGTGAAGGGCGTAAAAGTTTCGGCTAAAGTTGTAGAGGAGAAAGTAGCCGGAGATAAAGTCCGTGTTATTCGTTATCACTCCAAGAAGCGTGTTCACAAAGAAACTGGACATCGCCAAAAATACTCTCTTATTGAGATTACTTCAATTAAATAAAAAATAAGCCCCACGGGGCTTATTTTTGTGTTATAATAAGCTTATGGCTAAGGTTATTTGTATAACTAACCAAAAAGGAGGTGTTGGGAAAACCACTACGGCGGTTAATCTCGGCTATTTCTTGGCAAAAGATAAGTTTAGAGTTCTGATAATTGATTTTGATCCACAAGGTAATGCGACTTCTGGGTTTGGTTTTATTAAGGAAAAACTTGATGGCAGTATGACAGATGTGGTTTTGGGCGAGCGAGCAATAAAAGATATCATCCTGAATACAAAATTTAAGCATCTAGATATTGCCCCGACAACGCCAGAGCTTGCTAATGCTGAGGTAGAGTTGACCTCTAAACGGGCAAAGTTTGTTCAGCTTAAGACAGCGATAGCTTCTATTGAAGAAGACTACGACTATATTATCATCGATTCACCTCCATCGCTTAGTCTTTTGACTGTGAATGGTATGATAGCAGCAAATTATTTGCTGCTTCCAGTACAGACAGAGTTCTATGCGCTAGAGGGTGTGGCGCAGCTGTTAGACTCGATGAAGCTGATTAAGAAGGCAATGAACCCAAAACTGCAGCTTCTTGGTGTACTTGCGACAATGTATGACAAGAGAACCTCGCTTTCTGCGGAGGTACTAAACGAGGTCAAGAAATACTTTAAAGACAAGGTATTTGATGTGACTATTCCAAGGAACGTACGCGTGGCAGAGGCGCCAAGCCATGGGACGCCAGTGGGAAATTATGACAAGTTTTCTAAGGGAGCAAAGGCTTACAAAGAGCTAGCGCGCGAAGTGGAAACAAGGACAGGAAAGAGAAAATAAAAAGGAGGAATTTGATGGCAAAACATGGTTTAGGTAGAGGGTTTGAAAGTCTGATTCCGACTGAGTTGGTTGATGACGAGTTTGATCCGACAGTTGATGAAGAAAAAGAAACTGGACAGAAATTGATTGAGGTAAAAATTACTGAGATAGTTCGCGACGAAGAGCAGCCAAGAAAAGATTTTGACCCAGAGGCGCTAGAGGCTTTGGCGGCCTCTATCAAGGAGCATGGGATTTTGTCGCCGATTGTGGTGATGCGCAAGGAAGATAAGTATCAGATTGTGGCTGGTGAGCGGCGCTATCGTGCGGCGAAGATTGCAGGACTTTCAAAAGTGCCAGTGATTGTGAGAACTCTGGATGCGCAGAATAAGCTGGAGCTATCTATTATCGAGAATGCCCAGCGCGAAGATTTGAATGCGATTGAACTTGCGACGGCGTATGCAAAACTCAAGACTCAGTTTAATCTGACTAATGAAGAGATTGCAAAGCGTGTGGGTAAGGCGAAAATTACTGTAGAAAATACGCTGAGGCTTTTGAATTTGCCAGAGAAGGCTAAGAAAGCGATGCGCGAGCATAGATTGACTGAGGGTGTGATGCGGCCATTAATCAATGCAGAGGAAAAGGTGATTGATGCGGCGCTGCCAAAGATTATCGAAGATGGTTGGACGGTTCGCCAGGTTGAACAATTTGTAGCCGGCAAGAAAAAGCCAAGCTCCGCAAAGGCAATGAAGCTCAACACTTATAAAAAGCAGGAAGTCAAGTTGACAGAGAAGTACACGGCAAAAGTGCGGATTAGCTCTACGAAAGTGACGTTTTCTTGCAAGAACGAAAAGGAGTTAAAAGATTTACTCAGTAAACTAGAGAAGTAGAATCAGGGAGCTTACAAAAATAGCTGCGGGAAAAGCAGCTATTTTTGAAGGTTGTTGTTGTGGTTTGCAATGGCGGCGAGCTGGGCGCGGAGCTTGTGACGGGCGTGAGGAGTGATGATTTTGTCAAACCAGCCGGCTTTGGGGGTGGCGTTTTTGGAGGTGAGGATTTCTACGACATCACCATGTCTCAAATGGGTATTTAGACTTCTCATTTTGCCGTTGATTTTGACGCCAATGACATGTTCGCCGATTTCGGAATGGAGGCGATAGGCAAAATCAAGAGGCAGGGAGCCGGTGGGGAGGTCGATAATGTCGCCTTTGGGGGTATAGACAAATATTTTGTCGGCAAAGAGATTTAGGCGGAGCTTTTTTAGATCAACTTTTTTGCCGGAGCGAAGTTTGGCAGCGGTTTCTTGGAGCTCGGTGATCCAGAGGAGATTGGTTGGGAGGTGTTCGATTTTGCCGGTCTTGTAGTTCTCGGTCAATTTTTGCTCGTTGTAATAGAAGCTGGCGGCCAAACCATGTTCGGCGAAATCGTGCATCTTGTGGGTGCGAATTTGGAACTCCACAATGCGTTTGTCTTTGGTGATGACTGTAGTATGGAGCGATTGGTAGCCGTTTTGTTTTGGCATGGCGATATAATCTTTGATGCGGCCGGTCATCGGGGTATAGAGGGAGTGGATGATACCTAGGACAAGATAACAATCGGTGATGTCATTTACTATAATGCGAAGAGCAGTGAGGTCGTGAATCTCGCCCATGTTGCCGTTGTGTTTGGCGAGTTTTTTGTGCAAAGAATAGACAGATTTGACGCGGCCGTTGATGCTGAATTTAATTTTTTCACGACCCAAGGCAGAGGAAACCTCTTTTTGGATTTTTTGCATGGTTTTCTCGGCGGACTTGTTGTACTGTTCGATCAAATCAGCGAGTTCTTTGTAGCGTTTTGGATCAACATAAGAAAAAGCAATGTCGGCCATTTCTACACGGAGGCGCCCCATGTTGAGGCGGTCGGCAAGAGGAGCAAAAATCTCTAGAGATTCTTTAGCGATTTTTTTCTGCTTGTCTGGCGGGAGGGCGGAAAGAGTGCGAAGGTTGTGTAAGCGGTCGGCAAGTTTGATGATGAGGACGCGGATGTCTGAACCAGTGGCGACAAGGAGACGGAGGAGATTGTCTTTGGTGCTAGGAAGGTAAGTGTCTAGGTCGCGCATGCCAGAGCGAGCGTTGCCGAGCTTGGTGACGCCGTTGACGAGAAAAGCGACTTGTTCACCAAACTGCTCTTTGATGTCTTTTAGAGTGACTGAGGTATCTTCTACGACGTCATGCAAAACAGCGGCGATGATGGTATCTTCGTCCATACCCCAAGATTTGACGATTTCCATGACGGCAAGAGGATGGGTGATATATGGGTCGCCGGATTTTCTGAATTGACCTTCGTGAGCTTCGGTTGCAAGCTTGATCGCGGCGTCGATACGGCTCTTATCTGGTTTATTACTATTTTTTGCATGACCTACCATGTATTTATTATACAACGGATTTGTAGTATAATATATCCTATATGAGAACACTATGGACAGATGGAAGTGCGTCGCCAAATCCTGGCCCTGGTGGCTACGCGGTGATAGAAGATGGAAAGCCGGTGGCGCTCGGCAGAGACAAAAAAACGACAAACATACGAATGGAAGGTTCCGCACTGATTGCGGCGATGGACCTTGCTAAAGATGAAGACGTTGAGATACATACAGATTCTGAATTTTGGATTAATGTTTTGACAAAATGGGCGCCAGGTTGGGCGGCTCATGATTGGAGAAAAAGCAAAGGCGAGATAAAAAACCTCGATATTGTAAAAGAGGCTTATAGAAAATATCAGAAGGGGAACACTAAGCTAGTCTGGGTACGCGGTCATGTTGGCACAGAGATGAATGAGCTAGCAGATGCTTGGGCTAACAAGGCTAGAGGCGGAGAAACAGTTGAGGGCGTAGAATTAGTAGAAATAGAGAGAGGGGTAGCATGAAACGTGTTGCGGTAAAAGTTGAAGTGCCAGATCTTCCCGAGCTAGAACGCAGGATGAACGAGATTAGCTTAGAGTTTGAGCCGACACTGTATCAGCATGACAGGATTTTTATCCAGCGTGGGTTCAAACGGGGGATGAATATGCCAAGGATGGTGATGCGGACGGAAATGTCTGCGGCAGATAAGCCGGCAGTGTATAAGCTAATGCTTAAGCGTCATATTGAGGATAGCGGAATAGAGATTGTTTACCGTTCTATGGTGGGGGATTATACAGAGATTGTAGGGATTTTGCAGCAGATGGGGTTTGTGCTAGACTCTGAGGTTTCTAGGAAGCGCCGCAAGATTGAGCTTTCGGAAACGTCGCGGATTTATCTTGACAAGGTAGATGGGCTGGCTAATGCCTATCTCAAGATTGAGACGGCACTTGGGCCAGATGACAAAGTCTCTGACGTGGTGGCAGATTTAAAACGAACACTAAAATTATTCCACCTGGGGAACGATGGATTGACACAGAAACCATATTTTGAACTGCTTAAGAACCGTGATATAATTGAGGCTAAATAAGTGAGGTAACATGGAAGAGAAGTTTGATGTTTTTCAGTGGGCGAACGAAGTTGACGAGATCAAGAATAATGTTTCGGTAGAGCTTTTCCTATTCAACAAAAATTACACACCATACAAGGTGAGATATTCTGATTCTTTGACTGGAAATGTGAAAGAGATGTTTCTTAACGCGGCCCTAAAATATGTGATTGAGGAGGCGGACAAGGGGCTGGAATGTCGCGACTATGAGCTTTCTGACGGCGAGGATAAGGTGGTCTATCGTACTCAGCTAGAAAAAGTTGGTCGCGCAGAGACTTTGATCCATTTGATTGAGAATGAATACAAAGATATTGACTATTTCTCTGACAATGAATACGAGTTTAAGAAGGTAAAGGGGATTATCGCCAAGTTTTCTTATCCTGGTGGCGACAGTGGAACCAAGGTGTTTTATATTGCTAAGGGGGTACAGGCGTCTAGCGCGCTCAAGGGTGCGCAGGCGTGGGAGCTAAATGGTGAGAGTTTTGAGCCTTTTTCGGCAGAAGTTGCGATTAAGATGCCGGCAGACAACCAGGTGGCGATTGTTGACGGTACGGTGGTGATTTTTAATCAGCCAAAATTTGAGACGCTTTTCCAATATGACTATAAGGCGCAGGTGATTGCCGAAGAAAAGGCTAAGGCGCTTCAAGAAAAATATAAGTTGAGCTTTTCTGAAGGATTGACGCTTGACGCTTTGCTCCAGGATAAGAAGCCGCTTCTAAAGAAAGTCCAGGCGTTTGATATCGAAGAAGAAATGAGCCAGGAACAGGTGATTGATTATGCTGACAAGATGCAGCTAGAGCTGATGACTGATGAAGATGGTAGTATTATTATCATGGATGATAAGGATTTGACGATGTTTGTGAATCTGGTTAATGAAGATTACTACGTCTCACCAATTAATGGCAAGAGATATGAGATTAAGTCAAAGAAGCTATTAGAAGAATCCGAGGGTGAGCCGCCAAGGGGCTAGATTGACGATAAAAGTGGGCAAAAAATAGGAAAAGGAAATGGCAAAGAAAAAGGGAATCACATTTAGGCAAATTTTAAGCATCGTGACGTTTATTTTGATTGCGATTGTGGTCTGGAATATGCGTGGAGAGCTCAAGAGCGCGATTGATTATCTTGCGCATATGAATATCGGTGTGATTTTGCTTTTGATTCCGGAGCAGCTGTTTATGTACTATTGCGCAGGGCAGATGTTCTTTTCTTATATGGCGGCCAAAAAAGACGCCAAGAAGATTTCCAACTGGAATTTGATGCGAATTGCATTGGAGCTCAATTTTATGAACCATGCCGTACCAAGTGGCGGGGTGTCTGGGCTTGGTTATGTGGCTTGGAGGCTGAAACCGTATGGCGCGACGCCGGCGCAAGCAAGTTTTATGTATGTGCTGCGCTATGCGATTACAGTATTCTTTAACCAGGCACAGACATTGGTCGCGATTGTAGCGCTACTTATCATGGGGGCGGTAGCGCCAGAAAATCGCTATATGTTGGGGATTGTGGGCGTGATTTCTGTTGCGGTGATTTTTATGGTGATTGGTGGTGTCTGGATTGCCGGCAAGCGCAAAGCGTTGAACTTTGTGGCGGAAGTGATTAGGCGCGTGGCGAACTGGGGGGCAAGAGTGTTCTCGTTTGGCAAGAAAAAAGAAGTGTTGTCCAAAGAGACAGTGGAACATTTTTGCGAAGAGATTTCGGCTGACTATGAAGAGGCTAGACGCAACAAGAATATGCTTAAAAAACCAATTCTTTGGGGTGTGGCATATAGCTTCCTCGAAGTAGCGACATACTGGATCGTGGGTATTTCTATGGGGCATCCAGAGCTTTTGCCGCAAATTATGGTGGCAGAGGCTGTGGGCTCTGTACTAGGCGCGGTGATTCCAACACCTGGCGGAACAGGCGGATACGAGGCTTCTATGGCGGGCGTAATGTGGGCATTAGGTGTGGATCTAGGTCTTGCAACGTCAGTTGTAGTGACGACACGTGTGATCGTGCTGGTGGGTACGATTGCTTCTGGATATGGATTCTATCAGCACGCGATTTCTAAGCTTGGCAAGGAAGATAAAGAAGAAATAGAAGAAATCAACAAGCGAGGGATATAATGCTGATTGACCCAGCAGAGCTTGACAAGATGAATAGTACCTCGGCGTTTACTGTAACGCAGTTTGTTGATGTAGTAAATCAGACATTGGACTACGCATATCCAAGTGTGAATGTGCAGGGTGAGGTGGCGAGTTTTAAGGTAAACCAAGGTAAGTGGGTATTTTTTGATCTAAAAGACGAAGAGAGCTCCGTGCCTTGTTTTATACCACTATTTCAGCTGCGGATGCCGATAGAAGACGGAATGAAAGTAGTCGTTCGTGGTGTACCAAAGCTGACTAGATGGGGGAAGTTTTCTTTTACGGTAAAGCAAATTTTACCGGTGGGTGAGGGAAATATCAAAAAGAGTTTTGAGATATTAAAGAAAAAGCTCCAGGCGGAAGGGCTGTTTGACACGGCTCGGAAGCGACCGATTCCACGTCCGCTACACAAAATTGGCGTGATTTCTTCGACTGGTGCGGCGGGGTATGCGGATTTTTGTAAGATTTTGAACGCAAGATGGGGCGGACTAGAGGTGCAAACGGCGCATGTGCAGGTGCAAGGGATGGACGCGCCGGATCAGATTATTCGTGCGCTAAAATACCTCAATGAGAAAGCAGAGGTAGATATTGTTGCGATAATTCGCGGTGGCGGGAGCGCAGACGATTTGTCGGTATTTAATGATGAGAAGCTGGCTAGGGAAATAGCAGCGTCAAGGATTCCGGTGATTACGGGTATTGGGCACGAGGTGGACGAGAGCTTGGCGGACCTGGTGGCAGACGTGCGAGCTTCTACTCCGTCAAACGTGGCAGAGATGTTGACTCCAGATAGGAAGGCGGAAATTGCTAAGATTCGTGGGCGAGTTTGGACAGTGAATAAAAAAATTATTCAAGATATTGACAATATTGAAGCTAGAGCCACAAGAATGGTGATGGAGGCCGGACGAGGGGTAGAAGCAAAGATTATTGCAGCTCGAAATGAGCTTTTGTCGCGTAAAAAAGTACTAGAAGGGCTAAACCCAGAAAGAGTTTTGAAACGAGGATATGCGATCTTGGCTGGCAAGGTGGAGGTCGGGGGTGAGATAAAGCTCACGACGTATGAGGACGAGATATTAGCAAAGATTACGCAGATTAGTAAGAGGAAATAAAAGAAAGGAAAAAGATGGCAGAGAAAAAATCAATCACCGACAAAATCGCGGAGCTAGAGCAGGCAACGGAGTGGTTTTATTCGGACGATTTTAAGTTGGAGCAGGCTTCTTCTAGGTATGAAGCGGCGATTAAGCTGGAAAAAGAGATTGAAAAAGATCTAGGCGAGCTCAAGAACAAGATAGAGGTTATTGAAAAGGACTTTACAAAGGATTAGCATAGGCGGTATAATTTGATTATGGATAATCAGCAGCCGAATCAGCCTGTTTTTGGAACATCTTCTATGGTGCAACCAGTGTATGGTACACAAGGTGCAATGGGAGGTCCGGTGCCGACGGCAAATATTTTGCCACCAAAAAAGCCTCGCGACGAGAAACTACCTTGGATTATCGGCACGGTGGTGGCGGCGCTAATTGCAGTGACGTTTATTGGGCTTTTTATTTACATATTTGGTCAGTGGAATACTGTCAAAACAGATGTAGATGGCCAGATTACGGCGGCGGTTGCTACCGCGGTGAATAGTAAAACTGAGGAGCTAGAGGCGCAATTTGAAGAACGTGAGAAATTGCCATATAGCCTTTTTGCTGGACCAGCGGATTATGGTGAGCTTTCTTTTGACTATCCAAAAACTTGGAGTGTTTATGAGGCAGAAGATGCGGTGGATGGCGGAGATTATGAGGCCTATCTTAATCCTGACAAAGTTTATCCTGTAAGCAAGAGTAACATAAATGCGCTGAGGGTTTTGATTAAGAACCAGACCTATGATAATTATGTGAAGACTTATGATAACTCAGTCAAGAATGGCAAGCTGACGATTTCTGTTAGACCAATCAATGGTGAGAACGCTAATCTCTATACTGGTGAGCTTCCAGGTACAGATAATTTGCAGGGTACAGCGGCGGTGTTTAAACTCCGCGACAAGACTGTGGTACTCCAGACTGACTCCGAAATTTTCTATGACGATTTTTATAAAATCCTAGATTCTGTCAGATATAATCAGTAGAATTTGTTCGGTATCTATGCTAGAATGGGGGTATGGAGAGCGAGGTAAATGGTATTTTGGTGGCGGCGCACGAGCTAAAAGCGCCGCTGAATTTGCTTAGGCAGCTCGCTTTCTCTTTGGATTTTGCAGAGAACCCTGGGGATGTGAAACAAATACAAAATAAGATGATTTCGGTGTCGGATAGGGCGATTCGGCAGGTGCAGGACCTGACAAAAATTGCCAGGCTAGAAGACGGGCTGTTTGAGATGGAACCGGTGGCGGTGCGGGGCGTTTGTGACGATGTGACGCGAGAACTCTCGGCACTATTTAGGTTTAATCATCGTAATCTGATTATCGATTACAAAAACCGGACAAGGCTAGTTTCGGCGAACAGGGAACTTTTGTATAGTATCGTCTATAATTTTTGTCTTAACGCAATGCATTATTCAGACAAAGAGACGCGGAGCGAGTTGACGCTTTCGGATAAAAACGGCAAGGTGCGGATAGATGTGCGGGATTATGGTCCGGCGCTGCCAATGGACGTATGGAAGAGTCTTAAAAAAGGTTGGATAGAAAAGCCGATAAGTATTGCGATGCGGCCGGGGTCAAGTGGATTAGGTCTATATATTGCATCAAAGTTTTCGCAATATATGAAAGCGGAAGTGGGGGCGGTGAGACATCGGGATGGGACCAGCTTTTTTGTGGAACTTACACCTTCTAAACAGGCGGCGTTGTTCTGATGATTTGGATTGTTGATGATGATCTGGAGTTCAGCGGACTTGTAAAGCAGCAAGTGTTAAAGCTTTTTGAGTTATGCCACAAACGTGCCACTGGCACGTTTGACGGTGTTGAAGACTCTGATAACTCAAAAAGCCTTAACACTTGCTGCTTTGAAGACTCTGATAGCCTTAAAAAGCTAATCACTTGTTGTTCTGAAGACTCTGATAAAATTCAGATAAGGCTTTTTGCCAATGCGATTGAAGCAATCAGTCAGGAGGAAGTGCCGGAGTTGATATTCCTTGATATATTGCTTGACGGGCCGGACGGGTTTACGTTTTTAAATGAGATGAGGTCGTATGAGGATCTTTCTAGTGTGCCGGTGGTGATTATGTCGTCGCTGAATTTTGCTGGAAGGGACCTGAGCGCGTATGGGGTGGTGGGGTATTTGAATAAATCGGAGATGACGCCGGCGGACGTGGCAGGGTATGTGGAGCAGTATTGTGCGTGATCTAAAAACGGAAGCACTGGTGCTAAGGCGGACGAATTTTGGCGAGACGGATAGGGTGCTTTCGGTTTTGACGCCAGAGGGGAAGCAATCGGTGTTAGCCAAGGGGGTGCGGAAGGAACGCTCAAAATTGGCGGGAGGGGTGGAGCCGTTTTGTTTGAGCGATATGGTGCTGCATTTTGGGCGAGGAGAGTTGGCGGTTTTGACGGCGGCTAAGCCAAAGCGATTTTATAAAAACATTTTGGTAGATATAGATACACTAGAAACGGCGAGTGAGATTTTGAAACGAGTGTCAAAGGCGGCTGAGCACACGGATAGCCCGGAATTTTTTAGGATTTTGAAACAATGTTTCTTGGCGTTGGACGCACAGGGAAATATCGAGATAATCTTGACCTGGTTTTATTTCAACATAGCAAAGGCGATGGGGGAGCAGATTAACTTGCTATATGACGGCGATGGAAAGAAGTTGGCGGCGGACGAGCAGTATCATTGGGACTCGATGGAAAAATGTCTCAAGAAAAGCTCGGCTGGGAAAATTGGTGCAAACGAGATTAAGCTGATGCGGCTGATGGTGTCGCTAGATTTGCCGCTGGTCCTCAAAATCAAGG
Organism: uncultured Candidatus Saccharibacteria bacterium; assembly: GCA_947304135.1. GTDB lineage: Bacteria > Patescibacteriota > Saccharimonadia > Saccharimonadales > Saccharimonadaceae > Nanosyncoccus. The sequence goes on along the minus strand of CAMYZZ010000011.1, from coordinate 8,051 downwards.
ATACGGGCGAGATGATGCCGGAACTACTCTATATTGCGAAGACCTTGAATCAGATATGATATAATAATAGCTATGAATAGCTTAGAAGATATTGTTAGCCTTTGTAAACGTAGGGGATATATTTTTCCAGGAAGTGATGTCTATGGCGGGATGGCCGGGACATGGGATTTTGGGCCCCTTGGCGTAGCTCTAAAGAAAAAAATCATGGACAAATGGTGGAAGTTCTTTGTAGAGGACCGCGAGGACATCTATGGTGTGGACGCGGCGATTTTGATGAATCCAAAAACTTGGGAAGCTTCTGGGCATACGGCAACGTTTTCTGATCCATTAGTAGAGTGTAAGAGTTGCCATGGTAGATTTAGGGCAGACAAGCTGGCTGACGGTATCACCGAGAGCGTGACAACAGACGCGTTTAAGGCATTGAACGTCAAATGTCCAACTTGCGGCAAGAGCGATTGGGGCGAGATTCGCCAGTTTAATATGATGTTTTCTACACACGTGGGGGCGGTGCTGCCGGACGATGAGGCTGGTGATGAGGGTGCTCGTGAGCGCGCCAAGAAATCTATCGCCTATCTTCGTCCAGAGACGGCGCAGGGGATTTTTACGAATTATAAAAACGTTGTAGATACAATCTACCCAGATATGCCGTTTGGGATTGCGCAGCAGGGAAAAGCGTTTAGAAACGAGATTTCGCCGAGAGATTTTATCTTGAGAGATCGCGAGTGTTCACAGATGGAGATTGAATACTTTGTGCATCCAGGCACCTGGGAAGAGAATTTTGAGAAGATTTTGAAGCTCCAGCATGAGTTTTTGGAAGGGGAGATGGGCTTGGATTCTTCCAAGATTCACGAATACGAGGTGCCGGCAGAAGACAGGGCGCATTATTCTAAGCGTACAGTAGATATCGAGTTTGACTATCCAAACGGCAAAGAAGAGTTGATGGGTGTGGCGTATAGGACGGATTTTGACCTTATGAACATTGCCAAGGCGTCTGGCAAGAATATGGAATATCGCGACAAGAACACGGGCGAGACTTATGTGCCACATGTGATTGAACCATCTATTGGCGTGGAGAGGCTGATATTGGCAGTGCTATCTTGTGCCTATGCAGAGGACGAGGTTGGTGGCTCAAAGCGTGTGGTTTTGAGGTTGCCAGAGGATTTGGCGCCGTATAGATTCTGTGTGTCGCCGCTACTTAAGAACAAGCCGGAGCTGGTAGAAAAGGCGCACGAGGTATATGCTGCGCTTCGTGCTAAATACGGTAATGTGACTTGGGATGATTCTGGTAATATTGGCAAGCGCTATCGCAAGCAAGACGAGATTGGTACGCCAAAATGTGTAGTGATTGACTTTGATACATTGGAAGACGGCACTGTGACCGTGCGCGACCGTGACACGGCGGAGCAGGTAAGAGTGCAGCCAGAAGAATTATAAAAAAGAGCGCCGGATGGCGCTCTTTTTTATGTGGAGGCTGATTATTGCTTGTTCCAACGCTCGATTGCGGCCTTGATAACTTCCTTGGCCTCGGCTACGTCGCCAAATTTTTCTACCTTGGTAGTGCCAGGCTTTTTGAGGTCCTTGTAGTGATTAAAATGGAATTCAATCTGTTCCAAAGTTCTCTTTGGTAAATCTTCTAGTGTCTGGTATTTGTCACCATTGTTACGATCGTCAGCTGGAACGCAGATGATTTTGTCGTCTACCTCACCATCATCAACAAATTTCATCACGCCAAGCACCTTGGCTGCGGTATAGATACCAGTTGTGAGTGGCTGGTCGGTAATCATGAGCACGTCAAGTTCGTCACCGTCCTCATCAAGCGTTTGCGGGATAAACCCATAGTTGCAAGGCTTTGCAAAAGCGATTGGCTCGACACGGTCAAGCATAAAACAGGCGTTTTTTCTGTCCCACTCAATCTTATGGTTTGAGCCGGTTGGAATTTCTATCACGACGTTGATCTCGCCGTTCTCATAATCGCCAGGGGTCAAAATTTTATTAAAATCTGCCATTTTTCTCCTTTTCTAATAATTCCTTTTATTATACCACACCTCATTTGCTTATGCTTGAGAAATAGTTTGGGGTAGCGTATAATGAGCTTTGCGAAAGCAAGCAAAAAGTCGTGGACGATTGATTTTGACTTGTGATTCTTGTGTGGAGGTGATTAAAATAAATATTTCTTGAATATACATTTTGCTGTTTAAAAAAGGAGAAAAAATGACAATAGAAAAAGAGGAAAGCAATATAGCGTTTATTGACGCGCAGAACCTAAGGAAGACACTATTGAATCATAATACTACACTCGATTTTTACAAGTTTAGAGAATACTTAAGAAAAAGATTTAATGCAAAGAGAGCGGTTGTATTTTTGGGGTGGGCAAAGTGGCTCAGGGAAGACTATAAGTATTATTATAGGGCTGGTTTTGAAATAGAGTTTAAGGATGCAATACCTTATATAGAGCATGGTCGACGAGTAATGAAGGCAAATGTAGATATTGATATGGCGGTAAGCGTGCTAGGTGAACATTATGGAGAATACGATAAGGCAATTATCGTGACGGGGGATGGGGATTTTATCCCACTAGTTAGATTTTTGAGAAAGAAGAATCTACTAAAAGCGTTGATAATTCCAAACATAAGTGATTATTCGCAAGTATATAATGAGCAAGGGTTAATACCATATAGATATTTTCTATCGAGTTTAGAAACGAGATTGGAGATACTAACTGGAGAATAGCAAAAGCGCCTCCGATGAGGCGCTTTTATCGTACTGCTCGGGGTGATCCATGGGATTCTATACCCATTTTGCAGTGACCCGTACTGAAAAATAGGCTCCGGGAACCACATCACAAAGACGTGGCATGTCTTTCTGGTCTGGAAACCTACGGGGAGGCGATAGACGGGATTCTATACCCGTTTCTCGTTGACTCAATCTAAAACGTACGTCTGATTTTAGCTTAGCAAAAGTGGCTATGGTTGTCAAGCGGAGCGGCGGAAGTGAGGGAAGTACGAAAAAAGCACTGGAAAAGCACTTGCATTTAGAATTTCGGTTATGTATAATAGACATAACAAAGGGCATCATGCTGTGATGTTTCCTTGGGAGAGATTAAATAAAAGGGAGACAAAATGACGGGCAGATTCGGCAAGGCTGATTCTTTTAGGAAAGTAGCAACTAGACTAATGCCTGTTTTTGCGGTGGCTTTTGCGGCGGCCTTTGTTTTGTGCTCGGTTTTTGCAACCTCCACTATCACTAGCGCCATTGGGGAAGAACCTTCCAACGACGGCTATTATGTATTGATCAAATCTTCTGATGTAACTCTAGACGTTCTTTCTGTCCCAACTGGCGCCATGACAGTTGTCAGCTCCACAGTCAAGACCACTACAAACAACCCATATGGCTACACACTCTATCTAGGTATGTCGCCAGAAGATTCCGAGGGCAACGAGAAATCCGCCGCGGATAAGCTCAAAAACGGCCTCTATGAGGACGAGGACTTGACCTCTACCAATTTGGTTTCTGCTGTCAATGCCACCGGTAGTGATCCAAAACCACTAGATATCAACAACTGGGGCTACGCTGTAGATAGCGCCACTACTGGCGCGCCAGAATCTTGGGCGGGCCTGACCCACACCGCTATGCTCAACTCCGCCCCAACCGACGACAAGTTTGCCGCTGTCCCAGCCGTAGGTAGTGAAGAAAAACTCCAATCCACCAGTACGCCAAACACTAACATCGCAGAAGAGGATTGGCAAGAATCCTATTGGGAAGATTCTACTAAATATACCGCAGCAAACGTCTGGTATGGTATCAACGCTAACACAAACCTCCCAGACGGCGCATATTCTAACACTATCGCTTATACCGCCGTAGCTAACCCACAACCAACAGTCTATACCTTGAACTACGCTCCAGGCACTGAGGAAACCGTAACCGGCCTCCCAACTACACAGACCGTGACAGAAGCCTCCGCTTCCCACACCTTCACCATCTCTGCAAATATCCCAGAGAGAACGGGATTTGCATTTGCTGGGTATACAGATGGGGTGAATACATATCAGCCGAGGGATACTATCACTGTAGCTAGTACAAGTCAATTTGTTGGCACTGCCACTCTTACGGCGCAGTGGCAGGCGCTATGTACGGCAAACACTATTTGCTATAAATCCAATGAACCATCCGGCACTGTCTCCGGCACCATGGAAGACCAAACTATTGTCTATATGACTTCAAACACCGCCGCAGGTTCGGTAGACAGCACCGCTCTCTCTAGCTCCACCACCGAGCTTACCTTCTTCTCTCCAAACTGGACACTCTCCGGTTACGGCTTCCGCGGCTGGAGCACAACCCCTGAAGGTATTGCCGGCACGATGTTTGGTCCAAACGAGACTATCAACCTTGCAACTGACCACCCAGATCTACAAACACAACTCGGTACAAGCGGAATAATGCTCTATGCACAGTGGGTCCAGTCTGCTGGCGATATGGCCAACTGGAGTGGGTGCAATAGCCTAAACCAGGGCAATGTTACGGCACTAACATACGAAGGGAATACATACGCGGTAGCTAAACTTGCAGATAACAAATGTTGGATGATAGAAAACTATAGGCTGGACGATCCAAGTTCTGCTAGCGATATTACTGGCACAGGCGAAAAAACTACGACGTTTACAACTTCATCCTACACTTCCCGCCAATACAATGTTACAAATATTGATGGCTCAGACGGGGCCTATCCAATCAACCTAACTTCGCCAGCGGGAGCATCTTCCACTACAAACCAATACCAATGGCAATCCTACGGGGGCTACTATTCTTGGGCTTCTGCCATTAAAACTACGGAAGCCGGCTCTACTCAATATTCCAACTGGAACGGTAGTTCCTTCTCTACGGATACAACTGCTACAGCCCAGGGTATTTGCCCATCCGGTTGGCGTCTCCCTCGCTCCTATGCTGGTAGCGCAACTAATAATACTGAGAGTGACTTCCGCTACCTAAATAGCCTTATTAATAATGGTTCTTGGACGACAGTCTCTACAGCAGAAGGTTCTAACAACTGGCGCAAGTATCCTAACAACTTCGTCTTTGCGGGCTACTGGAGCAGTTCGTCCTCGTACGACCGCGGTACCGACGGGTTCTATTGGTCCTCTACTGTGTACTATAGTAACTACGCGTATTACCTGCGCTTCGATAGTACTTCGGTGAATCCTGCCAGCAGCTACGGCAAGAGCAACGGGTTCTCCGTACGTTGCGTCGCTTCTTCGTAGGGATTATTTTCCCCTTTGGGACTCCCGAAATATGTGCGACGGCCGACCCCTCCGTGAGGAGGGGGACAAAAGGCCGGAGCACAAAAATTTTCCACAAGTAAGATAGGATAAGGCAGAATGGCAAAAGCATCACCAGCAGTCGAAAAGAAAATCAGCGGAATCATCATCGAAGAGCTAGCAAACGAGCATCTGGACGAAAAAGACAAGACTTTGTCGCCGGCGTACAAAGAATACTACAAAAGAAAAATTGCAGCGCTGGGGCTAGAAAAAGAAAATAGATCTAAGATTATCATTTTTGAATCTGTGAACAATAATCCAACCAGCAAATGGTATAAGATGGTTGGGAATTCGGCGTTGTTCTACAAATATTTCATTGGGGCTAGGCTACGTAAGGCACCGACGATTCGTGCGGATGCAGATTTGCAGCACAAATCAAAATCTGGGGTGATCGCCCTGAACTCTAAAGAAAAGTTTGTGGAGCGGATGGCGAAATTTGGCTACACAAAATACCAAGAGAGTGAGCTAGGGCTGACGATTTTTGACCTGGGGAAGAAATTTACGGATGCAGAACTGGAGGAGTTTAAGAAGCAGAGTCGGGCGGCCGCGGATAAATTTAACTCTGTGGTTAAGCCAAAAGATAATTTTCCGGATATATATACCAAAATGCTGGAACTTTTGAGACTAGTAACGCCAAAATTGAAGCATATGAATCCGGCATATAGAGAATTGATAGGGAAAAGTATGACGGATGATGTGACTGAGCTGATGTCGGCGTATCTTAGTTTTTCTAACGGAGCGATATCTGCCGATGCGGCGAAAGAAAAACTTACACAGGCGATTATGAATATCCGGGCGCGGCTGATTTTGATGAGTGAGAACCGGATTTTTGAATTTGAAGATTTGGCGAGGATTGGTGGAATTGTGGCGGAGATAGAAAAGCTAGTAAAAAAGAGGATTGAGTAGGGCTTTGTGGGGCAAATATTGACGTTTGACGCGGAAGAAAACCAATACTTGAGGACTTTTGAGAATCGTCTGGAACTAGCGCTCTACGTGGCGTATCGTGAGGTCAGGCGGGGTGGCAAGAGAAAAACTCATGACGAACACGCGTTTGAAGCAAATGAGTATGAGAATCTGCTGAATCTCAAAACGGACCTCCTGAATAAAACTTATGTGCCGGGGCGGAGTACGTCGCACATTATCTATAATCCGGTGATTCGGGAGATTTTTGCGGCATCGTTTAGGGATAGAGTAGTGCATCATCTGGTGTTTGATACGGTTTATGACTGGTGGGATAGGAGGTTTATCGAGGACTCTTATTCTTGCCGTGTGGGCAAGGGGACGCTATATGGGGTAAAACGGCTAGACCATCATATTAGGAGTGCGTCAGAGAATTATTCTAGGCGAGTTTGGGTGATGAAAGCGGATATCCAAGGATATTTTATGAGCTTGCCGAGGAAAGAATTGTATAAGATTGCGATGTGGGGTCTAGACCGACAGTTTGAGGGGCGGACGGATACGGAAGAATACAAGCTGATGCGGTTTTTGTGGCGGCAGGTTATTATGGACGATCCGGTTAAAGGAGCGAAGAAAGTGGGGGACTTAGCGGGCTGGGACAAGCTGCCTGCGACTAAGAGCTTGTTTAATCAGCCAGCGGGAAAGGGAATCGTGATTGGGAATTTGACTTCGCAGCTTCTTTCTAATATCTATTTAGATACGCTAGACAGGTTTGTGAAATTCGATTTGGGGTATAAGCACTATGGGAGATATGTGGATGATTTTTATATTGTGGCGACGGAAGAGCAATTGCCCCAACTGAAGCGCGACATGAAAGCAATTGAGCTGTTTCTAGAAAGAAAACAGCTGATTCTGCATCCGAGGAAGAGGTCGTTGCAGCCGTCGGACCACGGGATTCCGTTTCTTGGGGCGGTGGTGTACAACGGATTTATTGTGCCGGGGAGGCGGGTTAAGCATAATATGCTGATGGCTTGTGAGGAGGTGGTGATGGACCGGCGGGATGCCGAGTCGGTGACGTCTTATGTGGGACATATGGCGCACATAAATAGTTTTTCTGTGATAGAGAAAATTTTTGAGAGAGTTGGGTGGGAGTATATAGGCTCATAATAGGCAGCGATGAGGCTATTTCTTGGGAGTCCCAAAGGGGAAAATATTCCCTACGAAGATGCGACGCAACGTACGGAGTTCCCGTTGTTCTTGTTGTTGTTGTTGGCAGGATTCACCGATGTACTATTGAAGTTCAGGTTATACGCGTTGTTACTATTGTTCACAGTAGAGGACCAATAGTTCCCGTTGGTACCGCGGTTGTTCGAGGACGAACTGTTCCAGTTGCCCGCAAAGACGAACCGGCTAACTCCAAAAGAACAAGTTGAAGCCCTGGCCACCATCAACAAGTCAAGGGGTGCAAGGAGCAACTTTTGTTCCTAGGGCACCGTGGTGCCTAGGAACTTCGCGCTAGGCGAAGGGGGCTTCTTTTGGCGAGAAGCGTGCTCCCGGACTCCCAGAGCATAGTGGGCAAAAAGGAATAATAAGACAATTATTTTGGCTTTTTGCGCTTCGCTGCCTAAGTATATTATTATGCTTGCGCTTTCACTTTATTTGATTTTTTGTTAATCTTGGTTTAGGGTTTTATGTTCCAGCTTACGAATGCCGAGTTTGAAGCTTTGAGGTCACAATTTGTGACCTCAAACGAAATATATCACTGCGATGCGAGCATTATTACTTAAAAACCGGGTGGCTAAACATAAAAATTGCAAGAATTTTCCAGGCTGAAGCCAA
>CAMYZZ010000010.1 GCA_947304135.1 uncultured Candidatus Saccharibacteria bacterium | reverse complement strand
AAGACCACAACAACCAATACACTACAGACCTAGTCCAAGGAGACACTGCAGATTCTCACGTCATCCCAACCAGTACATCCACAGCCAGCAACAAGAACTTCTGGAACTACGTCAACCCTACTACTTCTTCTGCTACAGTAGTCCCAGCCCATGGCAACCCAGACCAGATTGGCATGCTCATGTCGCCAACCACTTCTACAAAAGCTAACATAGATATTAATGTTGGCGTAGATACCACCATCACCGCCGGTTCCTACACCAACCAACTTCTCTTCACTGCTATCGCTAACGCAGAATCCATTGATTACACTCTCTACTTTGACAAGAACGCTCCTTCCGGCGTAGATCCATCAGACATAGAAAACTTCCCAGTCAACCAAACCGCCTCTGCCTCCGCAACATCCTACACCTTCACTATCCCAGATACCGCCCCAACCTTAGTGGGCTACACCTTTGGCGGCTATGTAGATCCAACTGCCACCCCAGGTAGCAAAGGTAGTTCCGCCGACCCATATCTCCCAGGCGACGACGTCACGGTTGTAGCCGACCCAACCGCATCTGTCATCTCTGGCACAAAAACTCTTAATGCGCAGTGGACTATTATCCGCCCAACCCTCACCGTAGACCCAGACGGTGGTACTTGGAGCGGTAGTACTACCCCACAAACCTTCACCCAAGACTATAACACTACCAAACACATTGACCTACCATCCGCCAATGCTACATATACCATTTCCTATAACGACAACTCCCAAGGTGCCACCTTTACTCCTACCCCAACCAGCGCAGAAAGAAGCTTCACCGAGTGGCAACTTGCCGCTACTCGCGCCGCTGGTCCAGGCTCCTGGGATCCAGCCACCTCCACCTACACCTTCGGCACCCAGAATGGCACATTGACGGCCACCTATAACCAAACCTCCAACACCTTCACCCTCCCAACCGTCACCAAGACCGGCCATACCTGTACCTGGCACGAAGGCTCCGCTTCTGGTACTTCACACGCCAGTGGCGAGACTGGTGTTACCATTACCGCAAACACAGAATTCTTTGCTGTGTGTACAGTAGATAGCTACACGTTAACCGTCAATCCAAATGGTGGTACATGGGGCGGTTCCTCTAGCTCCCAAGAGTTCAGCCAGAACTATGGCACCACCAAGTCTATAGCTAACCCATCCGCTGGCCCAACCTACTCTATCTCCTATGATGGAAACTCCCAGAGCGCTTCCTACGATCCAACCCCAACCAGCGTTCAGCGTCCATTCACTGACTGGACGCTCACCGCTACTCCAAGTGGTGCAGCCCACGGTAGCTTCAGCGAAGGTATATATACCTACGGAGTAGGAGACGACACTCTAACCGCAAACTACAGCAATACCTCTAGCTCCTTCACTCTCCCACAAATCTCCAAGACCGGTCACTCCTGTAAGTGGGCAGAAGGTTCCGCCTCTGGCACTCAGTACGACGGTGGCACAAGCAGAACCATTACTGGCAACACTACCTACTACGCAGTTTGTACTATCAACCAACACACTGTTACAGTTAACGCTGGCACTGGTATTGCTTCCACATCTGGTGGTGGTAGCAAGAGCTACGGCAGTAATGTCGCAATTAGCGCCACCCTCTCCGCTGGCTACCACTTTGCCGATCCAAAGTGGACAGTCAACTCTGGTGGAGTAACCATTAGCAATGACTCCTTCACCATGCCAGATAGTGACGTCTCCGTTACTGCCAACGGTGCGATCAACACCTGTCCAATAGTATATAATGCCAACAACTCATCCGCCACAGGCTCCATGAGTAACTCTACCTTAACCTACAACCAGGCCCTCACTCTAACCTCTAACGGTTATTCTGTTGCTGGTTACGACTTTGCCGGCTGGGCAGAGACAAGTGGCGGCGATGTCAAATGGGCTAACGGTGGCACTATTAGCCAGGCCGACAGTAAGACATACTGTGCTACACACAACACCACCAAGACACTCTATGCCAAATGGACCGCCAAGACCTACACTATCACCCTGAACGGCAATCGCGCCACCTCCGCAGGCTCCACCTCTACAACCGTCACATATAATTCCACCACGCTTGCTGCCATTACAAGACCAAGTAGAAGATACACTGTCACCGGCTTCACTATTCCAGCAGGCAATAATGCTGACGGTGCTACCGTCTCCGGCACTACTACTGGTCTCAGCTCTAGCTACACCTTTGACGGTTGGTACAAAGAAAATTCTGGCACCAACAAGATTGCCTCAAACGCTGCTACCCCAGTCCTCCAGGCTAACACTAGCTACACCAACTCTTCCGGCCGATGGACCTCTACTGGTAATCAGACTCTCTATGCCAAATGGACTAACCAAACCAATGTAACTCTCCCTAAGATCACTAAAACTGGTTGGACTTGCGGTTGGACCACCACGAGTACTGGCGCTACATCTATCCAGTACGCCTCAGAAAAGTCCGACTTCAAACCAACCGCCAACACCACTCTCTACGGCGTCTGCACAATCAACAGCTACACCCTTACAGTCAATCCAAACGGCGGCACTTGGAACGGTTCCACTTCGAGTCAGCAATTTGCTCAGAACTACGGCACCACTAAATCTATCGCCAACCCGACACTTGGAGCGACCTACTCCATTAGTTATAATGCTAACGGCCAGGGGGCCTCATATACAGGTTCTCCAACTTCCGTCCGGCGTCCATTCTCTTCCTGGAGCCTCTCTGGCGCAGGTAGCTTTGCCGGCAACACATATACTTACGAAGCTGGCAATGGTACACTAACCGCCCAATACAGCACTACATCAAATAGCTTTGTTTTGCCTATTATTACTAAATCCGGTTACACCTGCAAATGGGCTAAAAACAGCGCATCCGGTACTAAGTACATCGGAGGAACTTCTCAAACTATCACTAGTAACACCACCTATTACGCTGTTTGTGAAGCCCCAACATTTGAAAATATTAGCTATATGCAAGAAATGACGACCTCAATTTGCGCAAGCGTGGCCATTGGGAGTTCTAAGGTACTGAAGGATACTAGAAGTACCAATGCACAAGGAGACGCGTTTGACGGCCGTTATACAGTTACAAAATTAGCCGATAACCATTGCTGGATGACGGATAGTCTAAGGCTTACCGTGAATCGAACTTTGACTCCTGAAGATTCCGATGTTGCCACTAGTTGGTTCCTAAGAAGTACCAATAATACGGCTGGCAACACAGATTGGTGTGAAGAGCCTTCCTCCTCCTCCGGAGAGCTACCGTCGGAAGAGTGTACAAATAGACCAAACACAATGGGAGTGTTAAACGGTGAGGCTGACAACAGAATATTTGGTTTCTACTATTCTTGGGCTGCAGCAACCGCTGGCACGGGTACGTATTCACTAACTTCCGGAGATGCGCCATCATCAATTTGTCCAAAAGGATGGAGGCTACCAACTGGTGCTGAATTTCGCACTTTATACAACGACCACTATAATTCTTATGAAAAAATGACAGGCTCACCGGTAAATTTCTCTTCCGGTGGCGATGTGACCAGGTTTCAAGGTAAAGATGTAGCATATATATACGGGGCACGTGTCGAAGGAGGCGGTTTATACTATTGGACGAGTACACCTTTTGATAACACTGGTGCGCTTGCATTTCGTATGCGAAATACTACTGATATCTATCCAGCTAGCAATCTTTACAAGACTACTGGCGCTCAAGTCCGCTGTGTAGCACAGTAGTCCTTGCAAAATAACCATAACTGTGATACTGTTAATTCAAGGAGTTGGTCCTCCTAGGAAGAATCAACTCACTATAGGGTTTAGCTCGCTATCGCTTCTTGCGACGGCGGGCTATTTTGATTTTTAAGGGTCGCCACTAGGACGAATAAAAAACGGGTGGCTAAAACACAATTTCCGACCGTTTTTGAACGTAAGAAGATTAGAAAAAGAGAAATAAGTCATGCAATGATTTATTTCTCTTTTTCTAGTCAACGGTCGGAAATTCGTGTTTAGCCAGGCCCCGTTTTTATCACGCTCATGCTTTCAATTCCCACCAAACTCTGCTACCCTAAAGCCATGACCAAAAAATCCCAGTATAAGATTAATAAGGTACAGACAGACTCCGTCAAGAAAAAAGGGAAGATATTCTACAACGGGGTAAAACCTCAAGCGCATGAAGTTGCTACACTAGAGGTGCTTGCGGCTTGCGGGTTTGACGTGGAATTAATTGTCCCGACTTCGACTCCAAAGGCTAAAAATCCAGATATTTTAATGATGGGTACGATATGGGAGATAAAAGCGCCAATGACGACAAATGCGAAAACCTTGAAAAAACGTTTTCATAAAGCATCCAAACAGGCAAATAGGGTAATTTTTGACTTACGTGGCGTAAAGCATGATTACGATAAGACGAAAAGTATTGTGATAAAAATGTTTGAAGGTAATCCAGAAATTAGGAGAATGATTATAGTTCCTAAATCCGGAAATTCTATACTGGATTTTTCTAAGTAAGTATGCTATAATTAAAACATAAGAGGGCGACCCTGTGGTTAATTCCGCAAGGCCAAGCCCTCTTTTTTGATATTCTTATTTGTGCTATAATAAAACCATGAGTATTATCAAGGGAAAGAAACCAGCTTTAAAACCTACCCCTCCGCCAGATGATGTTCTCTTGGCTCTAGATATTGGTACAGAGTTCATCAAGGCTGTGATTGCCCGCGAGAAAAAAGATGGCACCCTAGAGATTATCGGTGTCGGCCGCGCGCACCAGGCTGCGTCCAACATGCACGCTGGCGCTATTGCAGATATCGGCGCGGTGGTCAACACTTGTGAAAAGGCTCTTTCCGACGCAGAGAAGCAAGCCGGAGTTACTTGCAAATTAGTCTCTGTCGGTATTGCCGGTGAGCTCATCAAAGGCAACACTACCACCGTCCGCTATCGTCGCAAAAACGGCAACCGCCCTCTATCCGAACAAGAAATGTCACTTATTATCAAGCGCGTCCAGGATAAGGCCGGGGAACTAGCGCGCAAAGAAGTCGCTCTAGAGACTAATAACCCAGATATCGAGGTTCGCCTCATTAACTCTGCTATAGTCAGCCTCACTATCGACGGCTACAAAGTTGCCAACCCTATCGGCTTCAAAGGTTCCGATCTTTCCATCCAGTTTTATACCGCCTTTGCTCCGCTCGTCCATATTTCTGCAATAGAAAAAGTCTGTGCCGAGCTCAACCTCGACCTGCTCTCTGTTGCTGTCGAGCCGTTTGCGGTTTGTCGCGCCTGCCTGGGCGACGATCCAGATAGCAATCTCTCCGCCATTGTCATGGATATTGGTGGCGGCACCACAGATATCGCCGTGGTTGACGACGGCGGTGTTGACGGCACCAAGATGTTTGGTATTGGCGGCCGCAGCTTCACCCACCAGATTGCCGAGACCTTGGGTGTAGATTATAATACTGCAGAGTTCTGCAAACTAAACCCAGATTCCAAAGAGCTCCCCGAAAAAGCCAAGGCCCGCATGCAAGAAGCTATCGCCAAAAACCTCGTCGTCTGGACCTCTGGTGTTCAGCTAGCGCTCGGCGAGTTTAACCTTCTAGAAGTCCTCCCGCAAAAAGTCTTACTATGTGGTGGTGGCGCCGGTCTCCCAGAACTCCAAGAAGAGCTTGCAACTTCTGATTGGTACAAAGAACTCCCATTTACTCGCCGCCCAGTCATTCACCTAGTAGATTCCGAAGATATCCCAGGCATCGTCAACTCGACGGATGTTGAGTTAGACCACTCGTTTATCACGGCGCTTGGCCTGCTCCGTGTTTCGCTAGATACCCTTGCTGGTTCGCCAGAGGGTAGCAGCATCAAAGATCGTATTTCAAAACTATTACAGAACTAGTTCAAATTTCACCAAAAATCGGGCCAAAAGCCCGTTTTTTGATAAATATAACAGACAAGCTAAACCTTTTTCACCTCTGTAAAATCGCCAGGTTTTAAGCCAGAGAGCTGATATTTGCCAAACTGGACTCTATGTAGTCCCACCACGGTATATCCCACCGCCGCAAAAGTCCGGCGAATCTGACGATTGCGCCCCTCGCTCATCGTCACGCGCCAGCGCCTCCGATCGTCATCATGACCACCATTATTGCTACTCCCGTCATCTATCCGCGAAAGCCCTAGTTGCGACTTTCCGTCTGGCAAATCCACCCCAAAATCCGCAATCATCTGCTGATGCAAAGGCTCCAAATCTCTATCTAGCTCCACCTCGTAGACTTTTTCCTTATAGAACTTGGGATGCGTCATAGAAAAAGCAAAATCACCATCATTAGTTAGTAAAATCAGTCCCGAAGAATCCCTATCAAGCCGCCCAACTGTTTTTAGGCTGGCGTATTTTTTCGGCAAAATCTCATAGATCGTCGGGGAATCACCCTGGCGTTTCCTAGAACAAACATAACCAGCCGGCTTATTCAGCGCGACATAAAAATATTCCGTCTCAAACGGAACTATACTATTATTATACCACACCTCATCAGTTTTGTCAATCCTGGCACCCAAAACTGCCGGTTTCTTCTCTGTAGAACCGGCCGTACGCACTAGAACTTTGCCAGCAGCAATCAAATCATCAGCTTGTCGCCTAGAGACTCCAAGCCGCTCGGCCAAAAATTTATTCAGCCGAACCTTGCCATCTGTGCCGCTAGCGGTATTGCCACTAGCCCCGCTCGCATTATTTGGCTGGGCTTCCTGGCCAGGTTGCATTTGTCGCCTCCGGTGCAGAATTTAGTAGTTGCTCCATCGCCTCTGCGGTAGTATTTTGTTGCGGAGCCGGAGCAGGCGCCGCCGCTGGAGCCGGTGTAGTCGCCGGAGCAGCCGGCGCAGCTGCTGGAGCAGGAGTAGCCGCTGGTTCGGGATTAGCAGGAGCAACAGGAGCCGCTTGCGGAACTGGCGGAATCGACGCCTCTTGAGTAGGTGCCCCCTGCGATGCTGGCACCTCTTGAGGCGCGTCAGCAGGCGCTTCCCCTGATGCCGTGCCTTTGTCGCCCAAAACTTCGTGGACTGCATTAATCACATCTTCAATCCCGACTTGGGATTTCACTAAATACTTATCGGCTCCGAGAGACTCGCCCCTCTGCCTCTGGTCGTCGCTCGACAGCGCTGTCATCATAATCACCTTGATATCCTTTGTCTCAGGAGTAGAACGGAGAATATCAAGCATGTCAAATCCAGAAATTTTCGGCATCATCACATCGGATATCACCAGGTCTGGTCGTGATTTTACGGCAAGCGCCAAAGCTTCCTCGCCATCGCCAGCCGAAACAACTTCATAACCCTCAGCCACTAATCTAATACTGTAGATCTCACGAAGACTCTTGTCGTCCTCAACTAGCATGATTTTTGCCATTATCTCCTCCTGTTTTATTTATTGTATATTACTTACGCTATTTTGACTAGTGGTCGTCTGCCGGGCAAGCATCTCGGCGGATGGGTTCGAGGAAGCGGGAGTAGCGGAAGGAGCGGTACTTTGCGTACCGCGACTGAGCAACGCATCCGCTGACGAAGAAGCCGCCGCCGAGATACTTGTCCCTACCGGCATCATCTGTGTATTCGCTAGGACCTGCTTCTGTCGCTGGTATTCCATTTCGGAAATTCTCGGAAGCGAGACATAGAACGTTGAGCCTTCAGAGAACGCACTTTCCGCCCAAACTCGGCCGCCCATCGCCTCGGTGCGCTCCTTGACGATATAAAGCCCCAGGCCAGTACCACCAATTGTGCGAGTCGCAGAGTTGTCCACGCGGTAAAATTTCTGGAAAATATGCGTCAAGTTGTCTGGAGAAATCCCAATCCCGGTATCGGTCACATTAATCAGAACATTGTCCCCGTCTGCGCGCACGCCCACCCAAATCTTGCCGCCTTGCTCGGTATATTTGATGGCGTTTTCTATCAAATTGCCCAAAATCTCGGTCATAAAATCTACATCTATCATTGCATAAACCAGCGGATCAATCTGTGCTTCCGTGCCTTGTCCATCTACACCAGAGCCGCGCCCGCTCATTCCAAAAGAGTACTCCAGACCCTTGTTGTTCATGGCGGTTATTTGCCGCTGCGCCGTCTCGCGCACAAAAGACACCATCTCTACCGGCACCAAATGCACCCGCACGCGGTTGTCGTCAAGCTTGGTCACGTCAAGCAAATCCTGGAACAGCTTACCCAGATGCTTAGATGCATTGTGCGCCTCGGTCAGATATTGCCTGGCCCGCTCATCTATCGTTGCAGTCTGCGGATTTAGTGCCAAGCCTAGATAGCCTTCAATCGAGGCCACTGGCGTACGCATCTCGTGCGAAGCCGTAGAAATAAACTCGGTCTGCTCGCCCTCTTTTTTGAGCTCCTCAGTAATATCGCGAAAAGTAATAATCCGGTCTGCGCCGCGCCCACCAGAAGGTGTCATAGAAATAGCCACCGGTATTCGCGACCCCTGCAGAGTCACCAGATAGAACTCGCGCGACTCCCACGGAGTATTATTAGTCACAGCCACCGCCATAGGGTTGTTTGCGTCCGGAAGCTGCATCCCCTCGCCGTTTTCTAGCCTAACAATAGACAAATAAGACAGTCCCACGCCATCAGCCGGGCTCGCATTACCAGTCATCCGCGCCGCCGCCGGATTCATCATTTTGATCATTCCTTTTGCATCAATAATCACCACCCCATCGTTGATGGAGTTTAGCACGGTTTCCGCCAAAACGGCCTGCGCCTGCGCATTTTGCACAACTTGCGCTTGGTCTGCCGATGGGCTTCCACCCTTGGGTTTTCTACTAAAAATTCCCATTTATTAATATTTTAGCACAAACGGGATAAAATGTGCTAAAATTGGTTTATGAACAAGGATGTGGTTTATATTGAACCAGAGGATGACATCACCGATATCATCGCTCGGGTCAAAGGCGCAAAACAAAAACTCGTCGCACTCGTTCCGCCAAAAAAGATTGGCGTGCTGCGTAGCGCGGTCAACACCAAATTGATTGCAAAAGCCGCCAAGGCACAAGAAAAAGTTGTGGTCATCGTCACTACAGATCCATCCCTCATGAAACTCGCCGCCTCGGCAGGTATCCCTGTGGCCAAGACTCTTCAGTCTCGTCCAAAGGTTCCATCAGAGATCATAGAAGAAGAAAAAAACTCCGGCGAGCAAGTCATCGACGAGAATGATTATGACGACGAAGACGCTGGCGCCGATGCCGACAAGCCGGCCGCTCCGGCTGCCATGCCACAGATGAATCGCGCCAAGCCTCAGTTGGCCGACCAGGAGATTTCTTCAGACGACTTAGAAAAAGACTCCGAAAAAGAAGGTAAGAAGAAAAAGAATGCCAAGATTCCAACGCTAGAAAAATATCGCAAGTGGATTATTGCGGGCGGTGTCGCCTTTGTCGCCCTCATTATTTTCCTTGTTTGGGCATTCACCTTTGCCCCAGCGGTCACCATTGCCGTTTCTATGCGCACCACATCCAACAACTTCTCTGAAAACGTCAGCTTCACCACCAAAAATGGCGATGCCGACCCAGAGAGTGGCATCTTTTATCTAGAACAGCAAAAGCTAGAAAAAACCAGCTCCGTCGAGTTCAACGCCACCGGCGAGAAAAACGTTGGCGAAAAAGCCAAAGGCACAGTTTCCGTGTCCGCCTACCTTAACACGACTGCGGGCGTCCCACTCAGAATTGTGGACGGCACTACCTTCACTCATGGCGATTATGTCTACACGGTAACAGAAGGTGCCTCCGTCTCCTATACTGGTAGCGACAAAGACTGCGAAAATTTCGACGAAGGCAATGTTTCTACCAAGGGCTGCCTCAAAACTGCTGTTGCCAAAGTTGAATCAACACAGTCTGGCTCCGCCTATAACATTGGCGCATACGACTCCGGTTGGTCTACCAATGCCGATACGTCAATTACTAAGTCCTATTCTATATACAATAGTTCAGCCTTCACTGGCGGCACCGACAAAACTGTCACGGTTGTCTCTGATTCAGATTTCAACAGCGCCAAAGACAAGCTCACCAGCGAGGGTCGCGAAGACGGCCGCACCGAGCTCACCAAAAAATTTGGCGAAGACATGGTCGTGATCGATTCCAGCCTAGACGTTTCCACCTCCGATCCAAAATCCACCCCAGCCGTCGGCGAAGAAGTTAAATCCGGCGAAAAACCAAAAGTAGAAGCCACCACCACTTTCACTATGTACGCCGTAGACAAGACCGCCCTAGAAACCTTCATCAAGAAAAAGTCCGAATCTAGCGTTGCTGCCGACCAAAGAATCTACGCCATCACCACTCCGTTCTTTGAGAACTTCCAAAAAGACGGCGACAAGTTCACCGCCAAACTCAAGAGCTCTACCCAGACTGGTCCAAAAGTCACCGAAGAAGATGTCCTCGAAAAGTCCAAAGGCAAAAAACTCGGCGAAGTCCAATCTCTTCTCAAATCTATCAACGGTGTCAGCTCTGTCAAAATCAACACCTCAGTGCCTTGGGTGGGCACCGTACCAAACGATCCAAACAAAATTACAATTGAACTAAAAGTGGAGGAATAATGAAAATAATCGGACTCGACGTCGGGACGCGTCGTATCGGGACGGCCGTTGCGGATTCAACTGTCAAAATTGCCGTGCCAAAAGGTACTATTATTGTCAATAATGGCCTAGAATTTGCCGAGATTGCCCGTCTTGCCCGTATGAACAACACAGATTGGTTTGTGCTGGGCTTCCCGCGCAACAATCAAGGTCGCACTACGGCCCAGACTCAGTATGTCAAAGAGTTTGCCAGGAATCTCAAGTCTACCATTCCAAACGCCAAAATCAAGTTCCAAGACGAGTCTCTCACCTCTGTAGAAGCCGAAGCTCGCCTCAAATCACGTCGTCATAATTACGAAAAAGGCGACATTGATGCCGAGGCCGCCGCTATCATCCTCCAAGATTTTATAGAAGGTTTGTCCCCAGCTAGCCTCAGAGAATCCGCTCCAGTTCGCCGTGGCCAAGCCGCCAAATCTGCCGCCGCCAGAGCCGCCGCCGCCAAAACATCTACCAGCTCTTCCACCAAAAAATCCGCAAAGTCTGCAAAATCCTCAAAAGGGAAAGGTAATTCTATGCTCAAAAAACTCGTTGCCATCCTCCTCGTCCTATTCGTTATCGCCGGCATCGGCGCAGGTATAGCCTTTTCTTGGTACAATCAAGCCCTGGCCGCATACTACGACATAGATTGCAATCAAATCCAAGAAGAAGACACTCGCTGCGAGACGGTCAATTTCACCGTCGAGCCAGGCGCCACCCTTACTTTGGTAGGTGACAATCTAGAAGCCGCTGACCTCGTCAGAAACTCTGTTGCCTTCCAGATTTACATGCGCACCCAAGGCATCTCTAATGAAATCAAGACCGGCGAATACCACTTCCGTCGCGACATGAACGTGCCAAAAATCGCCGAAGCTCTCCGCCATGGTAGCGCCGACACCTTCTCATTCACAATATATCCAGGCGAGACTATCAGAGATATCAAGGCCCGTCTCACCTCCGAGGAATATGGCTTCAAACCCGAAGAAGTGAACGCCGCCTTTACTAAGGATTATCGCGGAGAAAACGACGGCATCAGCAAACTCCTCGCCTCCTTGCCTACTTCCTTTGAGCCGGGCGTAGAGCCACTAGAAGGCTACCTCTTTGGGGATACATATGAGTTCTACAAGACCGATTCCGTAGAAAAAATCGTCACCACCGCGCTTGATGCAATGTGGGCCGTGGTTGATAGTAACAATCTCATTGGCAAGTTTGCCGAGCACGATCTAAACCTCCACCAGGGCATCACACTTGCCTCTATCGTCCAAAAAGAGTCCGGCTCTGCTAATAATCAGGCCACTGTCGCCCAGATTTTCTATCGCCGCCTTGCCGAGGGTATGTCGCTTGGCTCCGATGTCACTACGCAGTACGCAGTCAACCTAGTAGATCCAGACCGCAAAACCTATACCGACAATGTCGCCGCTCTAGAGATAGATTCACCATATAATACGCGTAAATTTGCCGGTCTCCCTCCTGGGCCAATCTGCAATCCAGGTGTTTCCGCCCTGCTTGCTGTGGCCAATCCTGCCGATACTACTTATCTTTACTTCTTGACAGGAGACGATGGTATGATGTATTATAGTTATACGGAGGAGGAGCATAACCAGAAAATTGTCCAGTATTGCCAAAACCTCTGTAACGTTGCATTATGATAGCTAAAAAAGCCAAAAAATTTCAATTTATCCGCAAAAACTGGGGTTACCTATTGGTAACCCTAGGCGTTGTCGCGGTGGCTTTTTTGGGTTCTCAGGACAAGTCCGAGACCTCCGAGTCTACCATGAACATGCAATCGATTATGTCATCTAGCGCACAGGTCTCGGCAGACCGTGTCAGCCAGTTCTATATGGTGGCGGAGCTTGCCGATAGCATGAACCTGGCCTCTTCTGGTCTTACAGAGACCAACTATTCTACCGTCGTCCTGCTTCATCAAAACAGCCAGACCACAGATGATACCGGCAAAATTAGCAAGCCAATTACGGTGGACGTTTCCAGCATCTCTCGTGGAGTTATTCGCTACACCGTCAGAGAAGGCGAGGACATGGATTCTATCGCCGCTCGCTATGGCGTCACCACAGACCAGATTCGCTGGTCCAACGGCCTCAGTAACAAAAACATTTCCGCCGGCCAAGAGCTGATGATTCCATCTGTCCCAGGTATCGCCTACAAGGTAAAAAGTGGCGACACTATCGAGTCCGTCGCCAAGAAACTTGGCTCATCTACAGAGTCTATCATCGCTGTCAACGACCTAGAAAAAGACCAAAACCTAGCCGTAGATAGCATCATCCTCGTTCCAAACGGTGTCCTCCCAGAAACAGAGCGCCCAGAATACGTTGTTCCTCGCGCTTCGTCCTCTTCTGCAGCTGCTGCAGTTAGCTCTTATCAGTATTCCGCCGCCTACGCCTCTGGCAACAGATATGCCTATGGTTGGTGTACCTGGTATGCCTGGCAGTGGCGCCACGACAACATGCCTGCAAACTATGATCTCCCATCCAACATGGGTAACGCCAACACTTGGGCTATCGCCGCTGCTCGTGCTGGTTTCGCAGTTGACCACAACCCTCAGCCGGGCGACGTTTTCCAGACCACAGCTGGTTGGGCTGGCCACGTGGGTATTGTCCAGGGAGTCAATGCCGACGGCTCTGTTACGATTACCGAGATGAACGGTGTTGCGGGTTGGGGCCGCGTTGGTACATCTACCATTCCTGCTTCCCAGGTCCGCTCTTACAGCTTCATCCACGGTAGATAAAATATTAAGATTATGGTATAATATAGGTATTATGTTTGTTGACGTTGCAAAAGTGAATTTGAAAGCCGGAAAAGGCGGCGATGGAGCCGTTTCTTTCCGCCACGAGATTTATATTCCTAAAGGCGGCCCAGACGGCGGCGATGGCGGCCGTGGTGGCTCTATCATTTTTCGCGCCGACAAAGACACTAATACTCTGATAGATTTCCGCTTTAACCCAATCTTGACCGCCGAAGACGGCAAAAACGGTTCCGGCACCCGCTCTGCCGGCCGCTCCGGCAAAGATCTCATCGTCGAAGTCCCCATCGGCACAGTCGTCTATAAGGTGACAGGACCCCGAGTCAAAATTGCCGACCTGACCTACGATGGCCAAGAAGAGGTAATCGCGAGAGGTGGCGATGGCGGCTTTGGTAATGCGCATTTCAAAAGCTCTGTGCGCCAAACCCCAAAAATCGCCGAAGTCGGCGAGCCAGGCGAGGAGTTCGAGGCGGAGCTCGAGCTAAAACTTTTGGCCGATGTTGGCCTAGTTGGTCTGCCAAACGCTGGCAAATCCACTTTTCTTTCTGTCGTTTCCAACGCTAAGCCAGAAATCGCCGATTATCCGTTTACCACTATCACTCCAAACCTAGGTGTTGCAACTATTGATGGTAAAGATTTGCTAATTGCCGATATTCCAGGTCTAATTGAGGGCGCATCAGAAGGCAAGGGCCTTGGCCACGCTTTCCTCCGCCACGTAGACCGCACCGCAGTTTTGTTACACCTCATTGATATTTATTCCGACGACGCCGGCGAAGCCTATCAGACAATTAGAAACGAGCTAAAAAAATATTCTGACCTAAAAGACCGCCCAGAGATTGTCGCTCTGACCAAAGCTGAGGGCTTAGACGAGGAAATTATCAAGATGCAAACCGCTTCCATCCTCGCCAAAAACCCGGATGCCCGCGTCTACGTTATTTCTTCCTCCGCCCACCAGGGCCTCGAAGAAGTCCTCCGCGCCCTGAAAGCAGAGGTAGAGGATAATGCGAGGGGTGATACGTTCGAGAGCGCTGAGATGATTGCGAAGGGTGATACGTTCAAGAACGCCGATATGATTGCGACGGGTGACGCCGCTTGGGGGACCCCCGGCGAGTCGGCGCGAAGCGACGCGAGAACGGGGGAAAATGCGGCGGCAGGACCCGTCGCAGGTATCCCTGTCATTACCTTATCAGACAAAGCCTTGAAAGACACCTGGACCGTTGAAGAAGACGAAGATGGCAAATTTATCGTGCGTGGCGAAAAAATCGAGAAGTTTGCCCGCCGCACCGACATGAGCAACTACGCCTCAATAAACCGTCTTCGCGATATTATGAAAAAGTTGGGTATCCGCGCCGAGCTCACCTCTCGTGGTGCCAAGGACGATTCTATCATTAGCATCGCCGGCAAAGAATTTACTCTCGTAGAAGAAGATTGGTAGAAGATCGAGTTATATAGATTCACATTTCTTATAAAATGTGCTACAATGTAGATATCGGGCTGGCCGAAAGGTCTTGGTCCATCGGACGGCGGGATAGACTCCCGCCACTTTGGTTATTCGGAGGTATATGAAAGAATTAAGTATATTTATTGATGAATCAGGAGATTTCGGAGACTATGATCCAAAAGCTCCTTTTTACATTATTAGCGTCGTTACACATGACCAGCGAGACGACATTTCTGGACAAATAGAATACTTGAACAAAGTTCCTTCAAAAATCATTTTACATTGAGAAGAAACATCTCGGTGATGATTATGAGATGATTGCAAAGCTAGCCAAACAGCTCTCGAGCTTTATTAAACAGCACTACTCATATTTTCTCTCATTTGACAGGGTTAAAATATACTATGACAATGGCCAAAGTGGCGTGATGAAAATAATTATCTCTGTCTTCATGACCTTATTTGAAAATGTAGAATATAAAAAATCTTTACAGCGTGATTATAGGATGCTACAAATAGCCGATTTAGTATGCACGGCAAAGTTGACTGAGCTAAAAATGAAAAACAAGACTCTTTCCAGCTCTGAACGACGAGTGCTCGGCTCCGACCGCGACATCAATAAAAACTTATTAAAGCCGCTACGCAAAAAAGAATTCAAAAAATAGCAGATAACAACAAGAGTAGCGCAAACCCTGTTAAGACTGCCAAGAAAAAAGCCAGCATCACTGCTGGCTTTTGCGCTGAAGCGCGCCCACCCAGGGGCACATTGTTTTGTTTTAATCCGCTGTGTTTGTTTTTAATGTAGTCTCCACACTCCATTAGATTCTCAGGGAACCCCAGTGAAGCGTTTCAGCTTAAGTTTATTTTAATCCCAAAAACCGCTTGTGTCAATATGGAAATCCCGCAAAATTTTCCACATACTACATTTTTCCCGAACAAAAGAAGCCGAACAAATCTCCAAAACCGAACAAGAGAGGAAAACAAAAAGGCCCCAGACAAATGCCTGGGGCAGAGAACAGTTGGCTAGACCATGGTGGTCCAACATTTTACGATACCATAACAGATGCCAGTCAAAACCACGCCCAGCGTGCCCACCTGCGCAAAAGTCATCAAGAAAATGACGCGATAGATATCGCCAAACACAGCCATGTTGGCGAGTTCGTATTGACGTGGTGTCAAGTCTGTCACGTTTGGATAGCGTTTTTTAATCATCGCCAGCCTATGCTCCTTCTCTTTTTTGATCATAGGAGCAGCTGCGCTCTCGTCATAGAGGGCAATCGCAAAAGCTGCCGACATCACGATAATCGCATAGAAAAAGCTAAACATATTTTTGGTAATATCCGGAAACGTGAACACAAAACGCACTATTACCGCAATATACATCAACGCCATAGCGATATAAGTGCAGTAGTCCGCGAGCTTTTTGACAAGCTGAATATCAAGAGAGACCTTCTTTTTGGTCCCATCTTTCAAGGGAATCACCAAAAAATCTACCGTTCTTGGTATTATCCAGACGTGTTCGCCACGTTCCTTGGCGGCCAGCTCCCGGATATAAGAAACTCGCGCATAGATATAGCGCGCTCTAGACGCTTTTGTCAGGACCCAAAAATCTATTGTTGCAAGCTCAAACAAGATGACGATAACGATTTTACTAAGCACGCTTGGCATCTGGGCTGCCGCATAAGCGGTGGCCATTTGACAGAGCAAAAGTATGTAGATGACGCGATATGGCTTGTCTCCATCTTTTGCGGTCAACGTCGGCTCTCTCTGGGCCAAAAGCGCAAATGCTATCCAACCAACTGTAAAACAAAAAAGTGCATACATATTCTCCCCCTCCTCTGCACAAAACTAGGCCCTTCCACCCGCGTGAGGCCTCTGCGCCCTATTTTACAACAAATCCCCCAGATTGTCAATCTAAAAACTTCACTTTTGATACCTTTTATGGTATAATATCCCAAATGGCAAAAATCAAGTTTACGATTATTACTTTGTTTGAGGACGCTCTGCGCCCGTATCTTGAGACCTCAATGATGTGGAAAGCCGCCAAAAACGGCATCGTCGAGTTTGGTTTTGTCAACTTGCGCGATTTTGGCCTTGGCCCACACAAATCCGTAGACGACACGCCTTATGGCGGCGGCGACGGTATGCTGATGCGCTGTGAGCCAATTTACGCCGCAATAGAAAGCGTCAAAGAAAAAGATCCTTCCGCCGAGGTAATTCTTCCAACGCCTGGTGGCGAGGTCTGGAATCAAAAAATAGCCCAAGAATTTGCCAGCAAAGAAAACAAGCATTATATCATTTTTTGCCCTCACTACGAAGGCTATGACGAAAGAATCATGCCACTTATAGATCACAAAATTTCCCTCGGAAAATATATTTTAACCGGCGGGGAACTACCAGCGCTGATTATGATTGATTCAATCGTTCGCCTGATTCCTGGCGTTTTGGGCGGTGAAAAATCTGCCGAAATTGAAAGTTTTTCCGACGGCAACAATATTGAGTTTCCGCAATACACCAAGCCAGCCGATTTCCGCGGCCTAAAGGTCCCAGACGTTTTACTTTCTGGTGACCATGGCAAAGTCGCCGCTTGGCGCAAAGCTCACGAAAAGCACACTAAGTAAAAATGTTGTAAAAAACACAATATTGTAAATATTACAATACCATAAGCATTGATTTTTTGTCACGGGGGGGGGTATAATAGAGGAAAACATAATGAGTTTGATGAATAAAGTGTGGAAATCAAAGTTATTAGGTGTCTCTAAATTTTTATCAACCGCTTTCTGCCTTGGGATGTCGGCCTATAGCATGCTATTTGGTGGTGCTTCAGTCTTTGCCAACTCCAACAAGCTCTCCGTTGAGGTTGACAACGGCGTAGCTGTTCGCATCGTTGACAAGACTGGAGAAACCGCTATTTCCAGTCTTGACATGGAGCTGCTTATCAGCCCGAGGGGTGCTTTTACATCCGACTTTTTCGACGTAGAAGTTTCCACCAGCAACCCCGCTGGCTATAGTCTCTATATGTCTTCTGATTATCAAGCTGGCTCACCAGTTGCCCATACTACCGATCTTGTTAATATAGAGGACCCTACTCACACTATCCCTTCTTTAGTCACTGAAGACGTCCCAAAAACCGATTTTGCTGCTCCGGGTGGCGCATATGTTAATAGGTGGGGGTGGAGTAAAGACGGCATCCGTTTTGATCCAGTCCCAGTTTACGATACTGACGTCCAGATAAAAACCACACGCACAGAGACTAACAAAGACCTGACTCCTATTCATGTCGGGGTTAACGCTAACTCGGATATGGTGTCCGGCACCTATCGAAATAATCTAGTATTCTCCGCCGTGGGTAATCCTATGCCGACTGAATACACTCTCTACTTTGATCCAGGAACAGAAGATGAGGTTGCCAATCTTCCAGAAACAATGACTGAATCCGACAGCGGCTCAAGCCATACTTTTACCGTTCCGGCCAGCCCTGTCCCAACCAGACCAGGTTTTACTTTTGCCGGCTACACTGATGGCGAAGATACTTACTGGCCTAGCGACGAAATCACGGTTTATGGTGGTGAAGGATTCGTCGGCACTGGTACGCTTATGGCTCAATGGAGGTCAGATTGTTCTACCCCATATCGTATCTGCTACAAAACCAATGAGCCATCTGGCGAGGTTTCTGGTACGATGGACAACCAATCTATCGTATATATGACCTCTAGTACTAGCGCCGGTGAAGTAGACGCAACGGTTATTTCTGGAACCACCAACCAGCTTACGCTGTTCCCTCCAAACTGGACGCTAGATGGATATGGCTTTAAGGGGTGGAATACTAAAGCCGACGGCACTGGCACCTGGTATGGTCCAAATGAGACTATCACCCTCACCTCTGAGCAGAAAACTCAGCTTGCCAGCACTGGCCTACCAATCTATGCGCAGTGGGTTGCTTCCGCCGGTAATATGTCAGGCTGGACTGGTTGCAGCAGTCTAGCTAGTGGCGCTGTCACGGCGCTAAAGTACGAAGACGAGACTTACGCCGTGGCTAAACTAGCGGATGGTCGCTGCTGGACGATAGAAAACCTGCGTACCGATTCCGCCGATGCTGGTCAATACCTAACGCAGTTTAGTAGTAATGTGCATGATAAACAATACAATCTAACCAATGTCATCGGCACAGGCGGGGCTACACCAATCTTAAGTGGCACCAATGAGTACATGTGGAAATTGTATGGTGGCTATTATTCTTGGGCTTCCGTGATTAATTCCACGAAAAGCTACAGCACATATCATGGAAACCCCTCCACAACCACCCAGACAACACAAGGTCTTTGCCCTGCCGGTTGGCACGTTCCACGCTCCTGGTATGACAACACTCAGCAAAGCGACCATGCAGAATTCTCCTATCTCAACTATGTATTAAATGGCTCCTATACTGCTACTGGCACTGCGGCCGGCTCTAATAATTGGCGCAAATACCCAAACAACTTTGTCTTTTCCGGTATCTGGTATGGCCCAGCCAAAAACACTGGCAATTCCTCGAGACAGCGTGGCACCTACGGATATTATTGGTCCTCCACGGTGCAGAAGCAACAATACGCACTCTATATGTATCTCTTTAGTGATACGATCAACCCGAGCTACTATGGCGCACTAGCGCTGGGCAAGTATGTGGGTCGTTCCTTGCGTTGTGTCGCCGATTACTAGAACCGACCACTGAGCCAACGTTGTAAATTTTACAACACCAGAATCGTTGACTTTTATGCTTATGTTAGAGTAAAATAAAAAGCATAATGAGTTTGATCAAAGATACTCGGAGGCCTATAGAGAAAATCATTACAGCAACCATGTTGTTGGCTTTTTGCTTTGGGCTATCCTCTATTATTTCCGCCACCCCTGTTTCTGCAACCAATACATTCAGTATCAATATCGATAATTCCATCGCTCTCCGCGTCCTAGACAAGACCGGCGAGACCGCCATCACTACCTTTGCCTTGCCCTTAGCCGCCACCCCGCGTGGCGCCTTTACGTCAGATTATTTCAACGTAGAAGTTTCTTCTGCCAACGCCTTCGGCTATCGCCTCTTCATGTCCACAGATTATCAGGCCGGCTCTCCAGCCGCCTACACCACAGACCTCGTCAATACAGAAGACAATTCCGTTTCTATCCCAACCTTATCCACCAAGGGTGTCGCTAAGTCCGATTTCTCTCGCCCAAGCGGCTCTTATGTCAACAGATGGGGCTATAGCCTAGACAACACCACCTTCAACCCTGCCCCAGACCACACCACCTCCGAGACAATCAAATTCCAAAAACAAGAAATCAACAGAGACCTCGTCCCAGTCTATATCGGGGCTAACGTAGACTCCAGCAAAATCTCTGGTGTTTATAGAAACGTCCTAACCTTCTCCGCCATAGGTAACCTCCCAGCCACCGGCTATACGCTCTATTTCGACGCCGGCACCACCGACCCTGTTGATAACCTCCCTGCCACTATGACGGCAGAAGAACAATCAGCCACGCATACCTTCACCATCCCATCGACCGCTCCAAGCAGGGCTGGTTATACTCTTTCCGGTTATGTTGATGACACCACTGGCGCTATTTATCATCCTGGCGACACGATTACTGTTGCAGGTGACTCAAACTTTGTCGGTTCCGCCGCCCTCACCGCACAGTGGACCGCCAGCAGCTTCTGGTCTATCAACTATATGCAAGAAATGACAAGCGCAATATGTAGCTCCCTTTATACACCGGCTGCTGCAAAAGGAGCTGGGGTTACATTGATTGATAACGAAGCAGATTATATCGCGACC
Organism: uncultured Candidatus Saccharibacteria bacterium; assembly: GCA_947304135.1. Lineage (GTDB taxonomy): Bacteria > Patescibacteriota > Saccharimonadia > Saccharimonadales > Saccharimonadaceae > Nanosyncoccus. The sequence continues at coordinate 6,148 of CAMYZZ010000010.1, read as the reverse complement.
GTTACTGCCGATAACCAGCCTTATGTCGCACAACGTACATTACGCGACATTAGAGACTCTGAATACTACATCGTTAGAAAACTGGCGGACGGGAAATGTTGGATGACGGAGAATCTAAAACTAGTGGGCAATGCAACTGTTGGCTATACAGATTTAACTACGACCGATTCTGATGTTCCAGCTGCCGGGTTTAGGCTAACAGCCTCCACTGCACAAGATTACACTTGGTGTGTTGCTAACTCTGCCGACTGTGACAACCAATCTATGGTCCTAAACTCTGGTAACGATTCTTATGGCACCTATTACAACTGGTATACCGCTACAGCTGGAACGGGTACATACGAGACGTCCACCGATGGTACTGATGTAGCTAACTCTATTTGCCCGCGTGGCTGGCGCCTCCCAACCAGCGGCTCTAGCGGAGAATTCCAAGCACTTTACAGTAAATACAGTTCTAGTTCAGCCATGAGAGGAAGTCCAGTCAACTTTGTCCTGCCTGGCTACCGGTTCGGCAGCAGTACCACCAGTCAGGGTACCTACGGCCGCTACTGGTCTAGTACGGCGTACAGCTCTAACAGCGCGTACTACCTGGCCCTCAATAGCTCGAGTGTCTACCCTGCGAACTACAGCAATAAGTACTACGGGTCTACTGTTAGGTGCGTGGCTCGGTAGCCTTAAAAAACCGGGTGGCTAAACATAAAAATTGCAAGAATTTTCCAGGCTGAAGCCAAGTAAAAATTACAACACCTTGTGTGTTGTAATTTTTACGGCTTCACCAGTTCGGCAATTTTTATGTTAGCCAGGACCCGGTTTTTATAGATTAGATTATAGTCGCAAACTGGTCGTAATAATTTTGCATCTTCACTGGGTTAGTGTTATAAGAATTACCATTAAAATAGTCGCAGAATTCTTCTCTGGCTCGGCAAATCTCTCGAAGTTCTGCCGCGTTTTCCGTGCAGCCAATCGTAAGATCAAAAAGCTCCAAAGCTCGGTCGAATGCCCCCTGGAATCTTGATGGCTTATTCTGGTTCTTGATAGAGCGAGACACCTCGCTGCCAATATTTGCCATTTGGTATGCGAGCGTTTGCTTTTTCCAGCTTTCCTCAATATTTTTGTGTTGCATTATTTAATCCACCTATTCACTACTTCCACGATTTGCTCACGGATTTTAGGATCTTCAACGTCGCGGCTCCTATTATTTTGTCTAGGTCTAATGTTTACCATGGAATCGTATTCAATAAAGTCCTCATCTGAGTCCTCTGGATATAAGTTTATACCCCAAATATTCTCTTGCTTTGAGCCGCTACTTAGTAGAGCTTGCTCTATATCTGCATGCATATTTGCGTCTATTCCAACAATCTTTTTCTTTACATCCACAGCAGCTTTTATCATTGGACCGTCAAAAACAATTTCCGACTCAAGCAGGGCTTTCTTCTCTATTGGTTTCTCTAGAATTCTCATAAAACTATTATAGCACGATAAAAACCGGGTGGCTAAACATAAAAATTGCAAGAATTTTCCAGGCTGAAGCCAAGTAAAAATTACAACTTTCGTTGTAATTTTTACGGCTTCACCAGTTCGGCAATTTTTATGTTAGCCAGGACCCGGTTTTTGCCATGTTATAATATCCCTATGGATTTATCTCAGGAGGTAACCGCCGCCAAAGGCATTGGCGAAAAAACTGCCGCAAAGCTAGAGAAGGCTGGCATTTTTACGCTCCGCGATTTGGTTTATCTCCTTCCGCGTGATTACGAAAACTACCAGGCAGCCGTCAAAATCGCAAAACTAAGACCCGGCAAGGTGATGGTAAAAGGCAAGATTTCTCACATAGAGACCAAGCACACCCGCCGCCGCAATTTTACCGTCACCACTGCTACTATCTCTGATGACTCTGGCGCTGTGCGCACGGTTTGGTTTAATCAGGCTTACCGCGCCAAGCAGTTCGACGAAAAACGTGAGTACTATTTTACGGGGAACTACGAGCTAAAAAACAATCGCTACCAGATTATGTCGCCCTCCGCCGTCTTGGCCGAAGACATCAAAGCTACAAGTTCCAATCTCCATCCCATCTATCCTTCTAGAAACGGCATCAATTCTGTCAAATTCTGCCAGTTTTTTGACGGATTGAAGGGTCAATTTGCTAAAATTCCAGATTTGGTCCCTAACCTGCCAGATGCACCCATAAAACCTGGCCTCCGTGCCGATTCTCTCTACAAAATCCACTTCCCAGATAATGCAACAGAGGTAGAAGAAGCCAGAAAATACCTCGCCTACGAGGAGTTATATGAGTTGGGTCTAGCCGCCCAGCTCATGAAATCAGAGAGCAGAAAGCTGAGAAGTGAGAAAATGCCGTTTTCTCTCCAAGACACCAAAAATCTCCTAAAAAACCTGCCGTTTACCCTGACCGACGCCCAAAAACGCGCCACCTGGGATATCTTGCAAGATTTAGAGAAAGAAACCCCGATGAACCGCCTACTCCAGGGGGATGTCGGCTCTGGCAAGACGGTAGTTGCCGCTATTTCGGCCTACCAGGCTATTAGGAGCGGGTTCCAGGTGGCTCTGCTTGCGCCCACGTCTATCTTGGCCGAGCAACATGCGGAGGGCCTAGACGAGCTGCTGGCGCCTCTAGGGGTCAAAACCGCCCTGCTTGTTGGCGCCACCAAGCACAAGGATTTGCTCAAAAAACAAATCAAAGAGGGAAATGTCGACCTAATTATCGGCACTCATGCACTTATCACGGATGATACTATTTTTCATCGCCTCGGCCTCTGTATTATTGATGAACAGCACCGTTTTGGCGTAGCTCAGCGCCAAAAACTCCTTGCCAAAACCGAGAGAAATATATTGAAACCGGCAGATGGTGAGCCGCGCGCGCCGCACTTGCTTTCTATGACTGCCACCCCTATCCCACGCTCGCTCCAGCTCACTGTTTTTGGAGATTTAGACATCTCTATTATCAACCAGCTGCCAAAAGGTCGCCAGCCGATAAAGACCAAGATTTTGAAAGAAACTGCCCAAAAATCCGAGCTCTACCCCAAAATCCTAGAAGAGATCAATAGCGGCCACCAAGTCTATTGGATTTGCCGCGCGATAGAAGAATCCGGTGCCGCCGCCTCTGATTCCGCTACCGCTGCGCGTGGCAAAGCCAGCTTGGCGCGTGGTCAAGCCTCTGCTGCCGCCGAAACCGCCTCTGTCAAAAAGCAGACCAAAAAGCTCCAGGCGCTCTTTCCAAAGCTCAAGATCGAGTTCCTTCACGGCCGCATGAAACCTGCCGAAAAAGACGAGATCATGACACGCTTCGCTGCCGGCAAAATCAACATCTTAGTTTCTACCACAGTGGTCGAAGTCGGTGTCAATGTGCCAAACGCCACCTTGATGGTAATATCCGATGCAGAGAATTATGGCCTGGCCCAGCTCCACCAGCTCCGCGGCCGCGTTGGCCGTGGCAGCGCCGAGAGCTTTTGCTATCTCATCTCGGACGCAGAAACTCCTTCCCGCCGTCTTCAGGCGATGGAGCAAAGCACGGATGGCTTTTATCTGGCCGAGATGGATCTTAAAATCCGTGGTCCAGGCGAGATTTATGGCTCGCTCCAGCATGGCGCCTTGGACCTTAGAATTGCCACTTTAACAGATACAAAATTGATTGCCAGGGCTTCCAAAGCCGCCAAAATCGCGGCCCGCTACTTTAGTCAAAACCCAGAAACCATGCTAAAATATAAGGAGCTGTTTTCTGGCATTTCCCACTATCAGCAGCTGACAATTTTGAACTAAATTCGCGGGCTACATCCGCAAGAATTTGACAATATGTATTCAACCGTAGGATTACTTAAACACTCCAAACATTCAGGCAAGCTCATCGGCACGCACCAAAAGCTCGACCGCGCCGCTCGCCTGTTTTTTGCTGGGCTCGCTCCAGAGGGCACGATTTTCCCGACCTATCGCCAGATTACTTATTTTGAAGGTATGCGTGGTCCAGATGGTCTCAAGCGCAAATCTCCAGGGGTAGACGAGCCGGCGCATTTTATTTTACCAGACAACGATGACGGAAAGCTGATGGAGCTTGTTAAAGATCATCATCACAACCTCAAAAATGCTCTTGCTGAAGCAAAAAATGCTGCCGATGCTGGCGATAGCGCCAAATCCTCAGACCACCTCACCCGCGCGGCTTTTGAAGCGGCCTGGCTGGCCCACGCCCTGACAGATGGTCTCACTCCGGCCCACCATTTCCCATACCAAGACGCCGTCAAGGAGTTGATGTCAGAAAAAGATTACGTCAGGATTTTTGGTCAGCCAATCAAAGGTGTAATGCGTGGCGATACGGTTCTCGAGTCTGCTAAAAATAACTGGAAATACTGGGGCGTTGAGGGGCTCATGACCAAACACATCGTTTTTGAATATCGCGTCGCGCTGATTGCTGCCCGCCGCCCGCTAGGGAAGCTCATCCCGCGCTTACCAAAAATCGAGACCAAGCGTCTAGAAAAATACCAGCAGCTCAATCTAGAATCCGAATTCTATGCATCACTTCGTCGCGTACACAGTTTAAAAATGTACGATCGTTTCCGCAAAAAAGGCTGGAACCCAAGACTCACCAACGAAACCAAGGAATCTCTCCTTCCAGAAATCGTCAAAATTATCACAATCGGCTGGCTTTCTGCCTTGCCACCACAAAAAGGAGACAAAAATGCCTAAAACTAGTAGCGTCACTATTACTTCCGGTGTTTTTCGCGGCCGCAAGTTGGCCACCCCTGATACTTCCGCCACTCACCCCATGGGCTCGCGCGAAAAACTGGCCCTATTTAACGCCCTAATAAGCGCAGGAGCCGATTTCAGCCCTTCTACGCGTGTACTCGACTTATATGCCGGTTCGGGCGCGCTCGGCCTAGAAGCTATCTCTAGAGGTGCCGGAAGTGCCGTTTTTGTGGACAACAATGCCAAAGCCCGCGCCGCCATCAAAGAGAATATCAAGAGTCTAGGAGTTGAACGCTGTCAAGTCCTAGCGGGATCTTTCGCGAAATCGCAACGAAGCGAGAGTCGGACGAGCTTGCTCGTCGGACCGAGCGAGGCAGCGATTTCCCTTAGGACAACGGGAGCGAAGGATAGGGAGCTCGCCCGTAACGACGGGCCGAGCGACCGGTGCCCGCAAGGGCTTGACGAGTTCAACTTCGAAGTTATTATTGTTGATCCGCCTTACGACAATTTCCCAACAGACCTGACGCCAGTCCAAAACCTTCTGGCCCCTGGCGGCTTTTTGGCACTCTCGCATCCTGACTCGGTTGACCCGGCAGAGATTCTCCCGGATTTAGAGCTTATCACTACCAAATCTCACGCCGCTAGCAGAATCTCGATTTATTGCAAGCGTTAGCATAAAAATCGCATTTTATCGTGCTTAAGCTTCCATTTTTTGGAAGCTATTTTTACTATTGTTGCAGGGTCGGGCGCAATTTTACCATTCCTAGCGTGGGTGCGTCTCCACAATCCGTCTCATAGGTTAGGAAATCACAATCGATTTGCTTTTCGCATAATTTTTCTGATAATTATCGTCCAGAGGCTTCATAGAGTTAACCTCCCACAAACAATAAGCTGACTTTAATACAAAAGAAAAAGGAAGTAGGCAGCGTTATCTGAGAGGACGACTGCGGCTCTTAACTCCTTTTTCTAAAAAAAACGACCCTTCGGAGAGGTCGGGCTATGCTAGGTATCCCGCCCTTGCACCTAAACATTATGAAAGATAAAAAAATGCTCTCTGCGAGTAGCAACTACCTTCTATCTCCATAGCAGCATGTATTTCAGAGCAGTAATAAGAGGTAAGTAATGAAGAAAAAAGGTAAAATCACTCCTAACGGTGTAGTCTTAAAGGCTCACGAGAATGCTACTGCGGTTTTTCTGACGGAACAAGGTTTCGATGTTGACCTCATCCCTACGAGCAACATAGAGGGCGTACACACGCCTGATATTAAGATGGGTGGGCTTGAGTGGGAGATGAAAGCCCCTCTTGGCGAGGGTAATCAACTGATGGAAAACACCATCCAGAGAGCCTTGAAACAGTCGCAGAATATCATTGTTGATCTCAGGCATACAAAAAGACACCAAACAAAGTGTCTAAGAGAACTTGAAAAGCAGTTCCTAAGCAAGAAAGGCATAAAACGTC
>CAMYZZ010000009.1 GCA_947304135.1 uncultured Candidatus Saccharibacteria bacterium | reverse complement strand
AGTTGGCTTTTTGTTGTGAGGGATCTTTCGCAACAACGGGAGACAAGGCGACGGGTGATACGTTCGAAAGGGTGGCAAAGACCGAGGCGACGGGTGATACGTTCGAAAGGGCTCCCAGCGACACGGTTCGCGAAAGCGAACGTGGCGATGGGAATGAGAACGTAGCAGGACCCGTCGCCGTAAAAACGGTTTCAAATCTATTTGCTTCAGTCCTGCTAGCCGAAGAAAAATCAGCCGAAATGCTAAACGACTTACCAACCGCCAAACAACTAACCGATTTAACCGAGATGAAAGAAAAGGGCGAGCTTAGCTCCACTGCGGTAAAAGAAGTCTTTTTGCGCTTCTTTGATCCTCAGATGAAAACAAAAGATGCCCGCACCATTGCCAAAGAACTCAACCTCATCCAAGAGAACGACACCGGCGCAATCGAGAAAATCGTCGACGAGGTGATTGCCGACCCTGCCTGTGCCCAGGCTGTAGCCGATTTTAAGGCTGGCTCCGAAAAGGTGATTGGTTTCTTGGTCGGCCAGGTCATGAAAAAGAGCCAGGGCAAAGCCAACCCAGCCGCCGCCCAGAAAATTCTTCGCAAAAAACTGGCCGAATAATCACACTTTTGACGCGAGCACAAAAATACATAAATAGTATTGACATTATTTCCCATGTATGCTATAATAAACGTATTGAGCATCAATTTTAATGCTCACCTACCCTTATAGGGTTGTTATAAAATTGGGAGATTTTATAAAGTACTTTAAAAAGGAGGAAAGAAAACGTATGGTGCCAGATCGTAGTATCGGTGGTCGAATCGTCTATAAGGTTGCCCACATTACAAAAGAGGGCAGACATTATTTAAGAGACAAATACGGCCAGTTGGGCTTTAAATTCAAGAATGTTGGCGACAATGCTCTCATCATTTTTGAAGACGTAGAAGCCTCAAACATGCACATGCTTGAAGAAGTAGAGTTTGAGATGTTTAGATACATCAGAAACCCTAATTAACCCTGGTAGGAACGAGATCTTGCGCGATGAGTTTTAGAGAAACCTGTTCTCTATGATATTTCATAACTACTAAAATGCTAAAACAATTACGGCGTGGATCCCCAACAAAATCCCGCGCCTCTTCGATTTATTAATTACCGCGCAGGCTTTTGTTTAGTCACCTGCGCACACCACCCCTGTTGCAAGGAGTAAGAATTGCAACATATTCCTTCGCGCATCTCGTTTTCTATATAGATCTAGCTTGGCCGTCTATTAAATACAGGCTAGACGTTCCACCTTCGGGCCCGCTTTTAGCGGGCCCTTTTTTTGTCTCAAAAAGCGCCCAAAAAGGGGCCAATTTACCCTTGCCGACCAGAGGAAATTATGCTAAAATTTATGGAGAGCTTATTTTTATTGCAATAAAATTTTAATAAAAGGAGTAAAATGGCTGACAAGCTAACCGACCTCTCGAAGTTGCGTAACATTGGTATTATCGCGCACATCGATGCAGGAAAAACTACAACCTCTGAGGCTATTCTTTATCGTACCGGCCTCAAACACAAAATCGACCTAGTCAAAGGTGACACCGGCGGTGCTACCACCGACTGGATGGAGCAGGAAAAAGACCGTGGTATCACTATCACTTCTGCTGCTGTTACCGCCCACTGGAAAGGTCACCAGATCAACATCATCGATACACCGGGCCACATCGATTTCACCGCAGAAGTAGAGCGCTCACTTCGCGTTCTCGACGGTGCTGTCGTGGTCTTTGATGGCAAGATGGGTGTCGAGGCTCAGTCCGAGACTGTCTGGCGCCAGGCTACTAAATACGGCATCCCTCGTATCTGTTTTGTTAATAAAATCAACCAGATCGGTGGCGATTTCTACAAATCTCTAGATTCTATCCACAAGCGTCTTTCTAAGAATGCTGTGGCTATCCACCTTCCAATTGGTTTTGAGAAGGATATCTGCGGCGTAGTCGATCTTGTCGATATGAAAGCTTACACTTACAAAGATTACGCAGATCACGAGCTTACCGTTGGCGAAATCCCAGAAGATATGGTTGAGAAAGCCAAGAACGCTCGTTCTATGCTCGTAGAAGAAGCTGTTCAGGCCGACGAAGCTTTGATGGAAAAATACTTCAGCGAAGGCGAAGATGCTATCACTGTCGACGAGCTCAAGGCCGCATTGCGCAAGCGCGTTCTCGATGGCGACTTCTTCCTCGTCACCGGTGGTGATGGTCGTGGTGTGATTGTCGAAAAAGTTCTCGACCTCATGACCGACTACCTCCCATCCCCACTCGACCGTGACCAGGGCCAGACCGTTGGTACTGATCCAAAGACCGGCGACCAGATCATCAGAAAAGCCTCCAACGACGAGCCATTGACCGCTCTTGCCTTCAAGATTGCCACCGATCCATTCGTTGGTAAACTCATCTTTATCCGCGTCTACGCAGGCCGCCTCACCTCTGGTAGCTACGTCTACAACGCCACTACCGGCAACAAAGAGCGTGTTGGTCGTATCGTCCGCATGTTCGCCGACAAGCGCGAAGAAATCGCCGAGATTACCGCTGGCGATATCGCTGCTGTGGTTGGTCTCAAAGATTGTACCACTGGTACCACACTCTGTGACCCAGCCCATCCAATTTTGCTCGAGTCTATCGAGTTCCCAGATCCACCTGTCTCTATCGCTGTCGAGCCAAAGACCAAATCCGACCAAGAAAAAATGGCCCTTGGCCTTTCCAAGCTCGCCGAAGAAGACCCAACTTTCCGCGTCCACACTGACGAAGAAACCGGCCAGACTATCATCTCTGGTATGGGTGAGCTTCACCTCGAGATTATTATCGATCGTTTGAACAAAGAGCACGGTGTCGAGGCCAACACTGGCGCTCCTCAAGTTGCCTACCGCGAAACTATTCGTGGCACAGCCGAGGCTCAGGGTAAGCACATCAAACAGTCTGGTGGTCGTGGTCAGTATGGTGATGTTTGGATCAAGTTTGAGCCAAACGAGCCAGGCAAAGGCTTTGAGTTTATCGACCAGATCAAAGGCGGTGTCGTCCCTCAAGAATACCGCAAACCTGTCCAGAAAGGTGTCGAAGAGACTCTCGCTGGCGGTGTTATTGCTGGTTACCCAGTAGTCGATGTTAAGGCCACTCTCTATGATGGTTCCTACCACGATGTCGACTCCTCCGAGCTTGCCTTCTCCCTAGCAGGTGCTCTTGCTACCCGCGAAGGTATCAAGAAAGCCAACCCAGTTCTGCTTGAGCCTGTCATGAAAATGGAAATCACCACCCCAGAAGAGTTCATGGGTGATGTCATCGGCGACATCAACTCTCGCCGTGGTCGTGTCGACGAGATGGAAGATCTTGTTGGCGGCGCCAAACTTATTCGCGCCTTCTGTCCACTTGGCAACCTCTTTGGTTACACTGGTGACCTCCGTGGTATGACCCAGGGTCGTGCTGCCTCTACAATGGAGCTCTACGCCTACGAAGAAGTACCACCAAACGTCGCACAAGAAATCATCGACGCTCGCGCAGCTAAATAGCCCACAAGATTGACGCATAGTCCAATCTGTGCTATAATAAAAGATAGGAATTTCAAAATTCCTATCTTTTTTGTACCTTAAAACTTTATAGACTTTAGAAAGGGGTGGGAAATGTCTATAATACTTTTATCAATTTTACTGTTCAACAGTCTATCTTGCTGGATTTTCCGGAGACTCATCTGGAGGGGAAAAGCAAATATCAAGATTCCGAGCAAGCCAACGGCTTATGGCCGCAAAAACTCCATGGTGGTGATGCTGCCAGGACTCTTTGCCGGACCAGAGCTCTATTTTCATCGCTTGGATCATATTACAAGGAAAGCCAAAAGGGCAGACTACGCTGTTCTAGTTGAGTATTCTAACTTCGGTTGGAGCTCAAAAACTACCGCGCGCCAGCTCAAAAAGCTTTTTAGAAAAACCGATTGCCACGACATCGAAGTCTATACGATTTCGGTGGGCGACAAAGTGGTTCGTCAGATCGAAGAGGTCTATATCAAAGATATTTTCGCAATCAATCCTTGCACGAGCCCGATGTGTCTACACTACGAGCATCAAAAAATCTTGCCTGCGGCCGCTCGCCTCATGAGGACGCTTTGTCTTGCGACCGGTTGGATATCTGTTTTGCCGATCATCAACCTTGGACACTCCAAGTTTATTCCTGGCTATCCATCTGATGATGAGTTAGACAAGAGATTTGGCGGACTTCGCATCTCGCCGGCACTATTCGCAGACGAGCTTTGGGAGATATCCATCAATAACAATATCGTACCAACCATGTCATACAAAACCAACATCATTTTAAGCGATGCGGATACTATCGTTGACGGAGTTGCTGTGATGCGCTGTTTTGATCCTCGCAACATTACCGTTGCTCCAAAAGCAGCGCTCCTAATTCAGGCTACGCACGCCGCAACCTACGACGATAAGTATTTTGCTAGATACAACAAAGCACTCTATGAGCTCGATGTCAGAGAAAAACACCAAAAAGACTATATCAGAAGACTATTGAACTAAAAAAATAAACCCCGGAATTTCCGGGGTTTTTGTTTGGGGTGGATATTATTCTGTCTCTTCACTGCGAATAATCGCGCAAGTATAAAATGCTTCTAAAAACAGATAGAGCATTAATGGGGTTGCTAAAAGCCCCCATTTTCTTGTGTCAATGAAATAGCCATAAAGTACATAAACAAGCATTAGTATCCAAAGAACCATTTTAATCAGTTGCAAGACTACAAGAATACTATAGACTAGCATAGTTGGGCCGTCATTTTCTACTAGTCCCTGAAGAATGTGAAAAAGGACATACTTTACTACCGTCACTACGGCTATAATCGCTAGAATTATCCAGGGGGTTCTTAAGCTCAGATTTACTACTGAAACCGTCTCCCCAGAAGGGAAAACAGAAGTAAAATCTAATCCTCCTAGAATCACCGCAACTAAGACTAGCATAAAGAATCTGACGACTATCATGAAATTAAAAAGCTTTTGCTCTGGCGACATGCTAGCCCTTCTTTTCTCCATAAAACCACCTCCCTTTTAATGTTCGCCACCCAGATTCTATTCTATAATAAATCACACAAACTGTCAATAGGAAGCGGCCGCGCAAAACCTTCTCACCCCTTATCTACATTGACTTTTAGCCCAATCTGTGCTATAATATACAGATAGGGTGGCAGTAGATTAACAATTAGGAGGTATTTTGATGAAATTTATAAAGGAAAACGGCATCGCGCCGGTTTTAATGGCTTTTGGCGCAGGATTCATGGCCTGTGTGCTTCTTGTAGAAGTAGTCTGGCCAAGAGTATTCCCAAAAGCCACATCCGAAGAAGTGGCTAGTGCTGCTTGTAAAGATGAAGTTGCTCTAAGTCAAGAAGAGCAAGAACTATTGCGCCGCGAAGACGCGGTTGCAACTTTGGAGGCTGGCGTAGAAATCGAAGGTGCGGATGCAATAAATGACATTCCATCAGAATTTTCCACCAGCGAAACAGAGGTCGACACAAGCGATTGGGAATTCCATCCTAATTATGATTATCATGATGACGACTATCGCGATGATGTATATCACGACATCGAATTTGATGAGAGTGGAGAAGTCCCAGAGGTTGCATCAAAAGACAAAGAGAGATTAGCAAAAAAGCTCACCACCATTGATTCAAAATATGAATGGAAGAGCGTCAAGGCTGATCTTGACGGCAGTGGCCCAAATCTAGGTTTCAAGCATACTTTTTCTGCGGAAGATCTAGAAGATACAGATATTCCGCTGGATACCTGGAAAGATTCTGACGGCATGTGCACGACTGTCTATGTGCCAGCTATCACGGTTGACGGTAAACTTACCACGATGTTTGGCGGGTGGGGTGTTTTACTTGTTACGAATGCCGAGAAAGACGGCTCTCGCAAGTATACCGCCGCAGAGCTTTACATCTACAACAAAAGCACTGTCAGCTCTGGCAACCATCCGTTAACCTATATGTTCATGGACGATGGCTCAGTGCGAATCACTGGCCCAACTTTGGACATGGTCAACCTATATCTACTCTCTAGTGATTACAAAAATGACCCATATAGGTATACTGCTAAGCATGTTAGTAGAGGCGGATTCGGTTGGGCTGATGCCGGATATAGCGATTCCGAAATCGCTGGCATCGAGTTCACCAACCACAGTATCAACCTCACCAAAGCGGTGGCAAAAGATTTTCTAGACTATGCCTACGACGAGCTGCACGCTCGCAGCGCGCATGAGGCAAGCAAGCTATTTAACAAGGATAAAACCGAGTTTGATATGCTTACTTGGATTGACCCAGAAGAAGGCTATGTCATAGACAAGAATCTTTTCAAGCTGGATGATGAAACCTATTACATCGAAGGTGGAATGCCTAGCAACTATGTTATCACGCTTCAATCTGACAAGATTATCGTAGGCGTAGGCGCCTGCTCTTATCTGAACCTCGGCGAAGACAGACTCTATAATGGCCTTTATTTCGAGGACAAGACCAAGAATCCAGAGATGGTCAAGATAAAGGGCACGGACCTCACCCTAACCCGTGATACTTTAGATCATCTCATATACCTCCTAGAAGACTCAGGGACAAACTGGTGGGCGCTCAGCGCTCAGTCAGTAAACCTGATAGATTAGGGGGTAGCCCTCGGATTTCCGGGGGCTTTTTATGTGCAAAAAATCAGCACGCCCGTCAAAAATTCTCTATAAAACCCCTTTACAACTCACCAAAAATCGTATAAAATAGTGATAAGTGTCTGGAGCTGGTTTTTATTAGTGCTTCAGACAAATTAATAACAAAGGAGATAATAAAGAATGGCAAATTTTGACCGTTCCAAACCTCACATTAACGTAGGTACCATGGGTCACGTTGACCATGGTAAAACCACTCTTACCGCTGCTATTACCGCAGTTCTAGCAAAGAAACTTCCTTCCGAAGTTAACAAACCAGTTGCTTACGATCAGATCGACAACGCTCCAGAAGAGAAAGCTCGTGGTATCACCATCGCTACCTCTCACCAGGAATACGAATCTGAGAAACGTCACTATGCTCACGTCGATATGCCAGGCCACGCCGACTACATCAAGAACATGATTACCGGTGCTGCTCAGATCGATGGTGCTATTCTTGTCGTTGCTGCTAACGACGGTCCACTTCCACAGACTCGTGAGCACGTTCTCTTGGCTCACCAGGTGAACGTTCCAAAGATCATCGTCTTTTTGAACAAGATGGATCTTGCCGACCCAGAGCTAGTTGAGCTCGTCGAGATGGATGTCCGTGAACTTCTCAACAAGTACGGATTCGATGGCGACAACGCTCCTATCATCAAGGGTTCTGCTGCTAAAGCTCTCGAGGGCGACCCAGAGAACGAGCAGGCTATCATGGATCTCGTCCACGCTATGGACGAATACTTCGATATCCCAGAGCACGATCTTGACAAGCCATTCCTCATGCCTATCGAGGACGTCTTCTCTATCAAAGGCCGTGGTACTGTTGCTACTGGTCGTATCGAGCAGGGCGTTATCAAACTCAACGACGAAGTTGAAATCGTTGGTCTCCGTGACACTCAGAAATCTGTCGTCACCGGTATCGAGGCCTTCCACAAGACTCTTGATCAGGGTCAGGCAGGCGACAACGCTGGTCTTCTTCTCCGCGGTATTGAGCGCGAGCAGATCGAGCGTGGTCAGGTGATTGCCAAACCAGGCACCATCACTCCACACACCGAGTTTGAAGGCGAAGTTTACATCTTGAAGAAAGAGGAAGGCGGCCGCCACACTCCATTCTCCAAGGGTTACAAGCCACAGTTCTACTTCCGTACTACGGATGTTACTGGTGAGGTTGAACTCCCAGCTGACAAGGAAATCGTAATGCCAGGCGATCAGGTAACCTTCAATGTGAAGCTTCTTGCTCCTGTCGCTATGAACAACAACGACCGCTTCGCTATCCGCGAAGGTGGCAAGACTGTTGGTTCTGGTGTTATCACCAAGATCATCAAATAATCAGTGCTTCATTCTAATTGAAGCAAAAGAAATAAGCCCCCCGCGGGGCTTATTTTTTGATCAAGAAAAAATCCTCGGAAATTCCGAGGATTTTGCCCCCCTATATTTAATACGGACCATCAGCATCCGGAATAAAAGTATAATCATTCCAACGAGTGCCGCTGTCCATTAGGAGGTATAATAGTTGATTTAGAGTATCTTGCGTCAAAGCAATATACTCATCTTTGATTTGAATCTTATCGGGATTCTTTGTTCTGTCCTTATAGTATTGGCCGATAAATAGTTTATCGGTCTCTACATTCTGACTCAATTCAGACTTTGAATAAAGTGGTCTTGCCGAAGCTCCGACCAATATCTCATCTTCCTTAACGGCGATAACTACGCCATCGTGTGGTCTAATAAAGAGATAGCCATTATAGCCAGATTGAAATTCGTACTTGCCATTAAGCGCGCCAAGACTCGAGTTAAGCAGAGTCTTTAGGTCAAATTCCAGCCCGTCCTTACTATAGAGTTCTGCTGGAGTATACCTAGAAAGTACGCCACAAACCTCAGCCTTCTCAGCGAAATCGCTTAAAATTGAAGAACCAAAGTCGATTGAAGTCTTAGAAAAAGTAACATTTCTACTATTTTCTGAAAATTCGTAGCTATAATAGTCGTCTCCGCAGTACGAATGAGCCCACTCGCCGTCATAAGTTTTCTGAGAAAACAGTTCCTCTTGCTCCATAAAATCATTTGACGAAACATCGATAGAGAAGAATGGAGCAGGGCCTATAACGACCGGACTGGAGTATAACTCTGCATACTTCGTATCAATTAGTAAGTCGTGGTCCTCATCAAAAAACTTCTTATTATAGAGATAAAGCTCACAACTTGCGCGGTAGCAAGTATCTTCTCCGGCTACTTCATAGTACGAGAAAATCTGGACAGTTCCGTAATCTTTAAATAGCCTGGTCTCTTGACCGCCGCATCCAATTACTGGGACGCTTATGACGTAGTCTTGGAGATGACTCTCTTTACCGAGATAGTTTCCCTCAGCAAGAACTGTGCCAGGTTTGGCGTTTTTAAGCTCCTCGCCTGAAATCCTAATTAGCCTTTCGTCGTCAGCTCGACCAAGATAGTTATTCAGATATCCCGAAGTCCAAACGTAGTCTTCGTCAATATCCATAAATTTCTCGTCGAGACGTCGATAATCGGCGTACTTCTCCATCTCAGACTCAGCTGCAGCCTGAAGAGCCGCATCTTCTGGAATTTCCTGCTCTGCGACGGCCTCAGTTTTAACCGCCGGAGCGTCCTTAATGGCGTCATTATTAGCTGTTCTACGAGCATTTCCTGCTATTATCAGAAAGATTAGAACAATTATTGCAAAGCACAATAAGATAATGGCACCCCTTCTTTTTGTCATTTTCATCAAAATACCTCCTAATTTTTAAAGTACTCTCACCATCTATATATTATAGCATAGAATAGAGAGAAAGTCAATTAAAAGAGGCAAAAAAATGGCCTATAATGCTTGCAAAAACTGAAAAAAGATGCTAAAATGGTAAGGTTGCAGAATGACAAGGGGGTGATACTGCATGCAAATTACAGTTAGTTCAATACGAGAAGCGGCGAGAGATAAAAAGATTGACCTAATTATCAAATACGTCAATCACGTAGAAGCAGAATCCAAACTGCCTCTAGAGCAAGAGCTAGCAACCATGAACCTGGTGATATCTTGCAAAGAAGAAGGTCTAGCTCTAGACAAATGGTCAGACCTCACTTATATTTCTCCAGATAAGGGATACAACGCGTATGAGTACCTCCGAGACTACTATGGCATTGACACAAACGTCCCATTATCCGCCGCAGAGCTCTATGAAAAATATCCAAAACTCTTTCACGAGAGGTGCGCGCCCGACGAAGAAGAACTTCGCTCTTGGTACAACGCTTTGACGATTCGGATTATGGTCAAAATATCCGAAGAAATCAAGAAGTCCAGCGACCAAGTCAAAGGTGTCGCAAACCAAGTAGGGCAAGTAGAGGCGATAGGCCAGCATCAAGCGGCTGAGCGCTCCGAGAAAATCTGGGCGACCGAAAAGGCAGAAGTTGCTAAGGTTACAGAAGAGGAGGATATGCTGGAAGTCAGAAAAGCCGCCATGAAAACCGCACGAGAAAAGCTCAAAAAAGAGAAGAAGAAAAACATCAAAGCTGCAGATGGCAAACGTCATCCGGCAAAAAGCCGAAATCTAGCGTCAAACACCGGTAAGAATTCAGACCCAGACAAGACTCTAGACGTAGATCCAGGCTTGCAATCAAGCAGCCCGCTTACAGCGAGCACACCGATCAAAACCTCGTCTGCAATCTTCAACCGCTGGGTTCACCCAGATAAGCTAGATGAGTTTTGTGCTCGCAGAAGAAAACGCATGGAGCAACTTGAGAATGGCAAACATTGGTGGAGTTCGTAATTAAACTCGTATTGAACCCGGCTTTAGGTCGTAAACGCGGTATAGACCGCAAACTCGGCTTTTAGCCGGACACCCCCGCATATTGCGGGGGATTTTCTTTGACAAAATTGCAAAAATGGTGTAATATAAATACATAACTATAAAAATGAGCCCTAAAAACTCATGGACTGCGAGTCTATCTGCAATCTGAGGTTATAGGGCTAGTAGAAAGGATATCATGGCAGAAGCAAAAACTGCTAAAACCACCAAGGCCGTGAAGGATGAGGGCCTCAAAATTCGCATCCGCCTCAAAGCCTACGATCACCGCGTGATCGACCAGAGTGCCAAACAAATCGTTGACACCGCTATCCGTACCGGCGCTAGAGTATCTGGCCCAGTACCTTTGCCAACCAAGCGCAGCACTTTCACCGTTGTCAAATCCCCACACGTCTACAAGACCGGTGGTGAAGCATTCGAGATGAAAGTTCACAAGCGCCTCATCGACATCCTAAACGCTACCCCAAAGACAATCGATTCTCTCCAGAATCTTTCTCTCCCAGCTGGCGTTGACGCAGAAATCAAGATGTAATCCAGTTTTAAGCAGCTCTTTTCGAAACAAAACAAAATAACCTACTTACAATGTCGAGCACCGGCAGTGATGTCCGGGCGCAGACTTGACTAAGTAGGTTATTTTGTTTTTGCCTTGAGAAAAACTGCTGCGAGAAACTGGATTACATCTTGATTTTATCAACGTATGGTATAATGGATGTATGAGTTATGTAACGCGATTTAAGAAGCGTTTTTACTTTATTGCGGCCGGATATTTTCGGTTTTTCGCCAATTTTTCCTTGCGCCGCTGGAATCCGCGCATTATTGCAATTACTGGTTCGGTCGGCAAGACAACCATGCTTCACATGCTAGAATATCAGCTCGGTGACAAGGCCCACTATTCCCATGGAGCCAACTCCGCCTTTGGCATCTCATTTGACCTGGTTGGCACACATGGTGTTTCCGGCAGCAAGCTTCGCTGGCTCTGGCTCTTCTTCTTAGTTCCTATTAAATCGATTTTTTATCGCCGTCACGGCGAGTTCTATGTGGTAGAAATCGATGGCGAGCGCCCGCACGAGACCGAGTTCTTGGCAAAGTGGCTTCGCCCAGAGGTTACACTCTGGATCTCTCTTGGCCGCTCGCATGCTGTCCAGTTTGAACGTCAGGTAGAAAATGGCGAGTTTAGAGATATCGACCGTGCTATCACCCACGAGTTTGCCATGCTTCCGCAGTATACCAAAAAACAGATTTATATTGATGGCGATATTTACCTCATGACCAAGGCTCTGGAGAAGATTAAGCTCCACCACAATATCAAAGCCAAAGTGGTAGAATGCTACAAATCCGACCTCAGCGGCTATGTCATTACGCCAACATCTACAGATTATATCGTCGGCGACACTACCTTTCATTTCTCGTCGCCACAACCCCGCGCACTGGCAATCCAGCTCGTCATGCTCAAAAAACTCTGTGGCTACCTCAGAATCAAACCCAAGACCGACTTTTCTGGTATGCCACTTCCACCTGGCCGCAGCTCCTATTTTGAAGGTAAAAACGGTCTCACCCTGATCGATAGCAGCTACAACGCCCATCTTATCAGCGTCAAGTCTATCCTAGAGATGGCCGCCCAGATGAAATCCCGCAACCTCTGGCTTGTGATTGGTGACATGATCGAACAGGGTAAGATAGAGGGCGAACAGCACGAGCGCCTTGCCCAGGCTATTATAGAGGCCGAGCCGGCCAGGGTCATTCTCGTTGGTCGCCGCACCAAAAAATATACCTATCCTATATTAAAGAAGAAAAAGGTTAAAGCCGTGGCGCTAGACAATGTCAAGGAGGCGCTAAAATACATCGAAGAAAACACCACTGGCGAAGAAGTATTGGTCTTTAAGGGCAGCCAATACCTAGAGTGGCTCGTAGAAAAGCTACTCAAAAACCCAGAAGACGCCGCAAAGCTTGCCCGCCGTGAACCAGTTTATGTAAAAAGAAGGGAAAAAAGAGGACTAAAATAATGAAAACGTTATACGTTATTCATGGGTGGACTTATACAGTCGCTCCCTGGGAAAACACCATCAAAATCCTAAAAGAACACGGCATCGAAATCAAAATGTTGCTCGTTCCAGGTCTAACATCGCCATCCGACAAGGTTTGGACAGTAGAAGATTACGCCGCCTGGGCCGACCAAAATATCCCAGATGGGGCAGTTGCATTGGGTCATAGTAACGGTGGTCGCATCCTCCTAAACCTACTTAGCAAAAAGCCAGGTAAGCTGGAGCATGTGATTTTGCTAGACGCCGCTGGTATCTACGAAGATTCCAAAAAACGCGATGTTTCCCGCAAAGTTTCCAAGGTGATGTCCCCTCTAAAGTCCATTAAGCCACTTAGAAAAGTCTATCATAAGTTGCTTGGCGCTGCAGATTATGACCGCGCTCCAGAAAACATGAAAAAGACCTTGGCAAACATGCTGGATAGCGACAAAAGCCTAGATTTTTCGACCATCACCACTCCTGCAACTATTCTCTGGGGCAAGGCAGACACTGTCACTCCGCCGCGTCAAGCCATCAAAATGCATAGCCTGCTCAAAAACAGCACGCTCAAGATGTTCGATGGTTGGACTCACGCACCATATATTTGCGACCCAGAAGGTCTCGCTCACGCTATTTATGACACACTAGGAGGTGGAAGATGAAAAGATATTTCTTAGGACTTTGTTCTCATTACGAGCCAATGGATATTGTGCGTCACACTTTTACGTCTGGTGACGAGTTTAGTATGTCCGGGCTCCGTGCTTATCTGGCCGCGCACTATGGCGCCACGGTTGACCACGTTGCAGTTTATAATAATGGCCGTACAGCACTAAGTGTCGCTTTGAAGGCTCTCGCCAAACGCGGCGGCAAGGTAGTCGTCACTAGCCTCACCTGCTATGCGGTTGTCCAGGCAGTCAAATCTGCCGGTATGACCCCTATTTTTGCTGATGTTGACAAAAAGACGCTTCATTTTGGCGGTAAAGAGCTAGAAGAGGCTATCAAAGGCGAAAAAGATGTCCAAGCCATCATCGTCCAAAACAATCTGGGCATTCCTGCCGATATAACATCCATCGAAGAAGTTGCCAAGGCGCACAAGCTTGTCATTATTGAAGACCTTGCTCACTGCGCCGGAATCAAATATGCCGATGGCCGCGAGGCTGGTACGGTTGGCCGTGCCGCTGTCCTCTCTTTTGGCAAGGGCAAATCCATCGATACTATCACCGGTGGTGCGGTAGTTTTTACGGATGCTCTGGATACGCCAATAGAGCAACCAACCGAGCTTCCAAAGAAAGCCGATGTCTTCCGCGCTCGTTTTTATCCACTGTTCACTGTGATAATCCGTGCTCTGTACTATATCCATCCAAAAGTCGGCAAAGCCTTCACCGCAGGGCTAATCAACATGCATGCTATTAAACGCTCAGCGGACGGTGATGTCAATACTAGACAGAGGATGACTTATTGGCAGTGCAAGCTTGCTCTTGGCCAGCTCCAAGCCCTGCCGCATCAGGGTCGTGGGCCAATTCGCGAATTCTATCTAGTGCACGACCGCGAGACTTTGCTAAACAAACTAGAGAAAGAGGGTTATTTCTTTGATGATGTGTGGTATACTACTCCGGTCGCCCCAGAGAGGTATTTTAAAAAAGCCGATTTCCATCCAGAATCCTGCCCGGTCGCTACCGAGCTAGCCAGGGGGATTATTAACCTGCCAACCTGGTACGACAAGTCCGACCTCAAACCAGCCCTCAAGATTATCAAAGATTATGCACTAGATCCAGAGCTCGCCGAGGCCGAGTTTAACGGTATTATGACTCCGTCAGAGAAAAAAGCCAAAATCAAAGCCGAAAAAGCCGCCCGCAAAAAAGAAAAGAAAGCCGCCAAAAAAGCTAAAAAAGCCAAGGAGGGTTCGAAGAAAACCGACGAGACTAAGAAAACTGAGAAGGCCGGAGAATCCGAGAAGGCAAAGAAGCTCGATGCGAACCATGCTTCTGAGAGGTCTAAGGAGAAACCGGCTAAGAAAGTAGAACCGAAGAAGACTGAAGGAGCTAGCACGAACCAAGACTCCGAGGAATCTTCGCGACAACGGGAGCGAACGATAGGGAGCACGCCTGTAACGACAGGCCGTGCGACCGGTGTCCGAGGAGACTTGGTGAGCGATAGCTCCAAGAAGGAAGCTAAGGGTAACGCTATCATGAAGCAAGCTCCAAAAAAGCTAACCGATAGAGAAAAGTTGAAGCTAGAACTAGAAAGCGGTAAGAAAGGCGGCCCAAGTGTCATCTAAGCTGTTTTTGGGACAGGCTTCAAACTACAAGGCCAAAGATGTGCTATGCCATACATTTGCCATAGCGTCAAAGAAATGGTCTGATATTCTTGTGGCTAGTCTAAAAAAACGCTACAGTGCAAAGTCGGTTTATCTGATGAATAATGGTCGCAGTGCTATTGCTGCTGCCCTAAAAACCCTTCTGCCAGATGGTGGTGGAGTGATTATCAATGGCTTCACCTGCTATGCAGTTTTGCAAGCAGTAGAATATGCTGGCTGTACCCCAATTTACGCTGATATCAACGAAAAAACTCTGAATTTTGACACTAAGACTTTGGAAAAAGCTCTCAAAAGTCACCCAGAGGCCAGGGCGATTATTGTCCAAAACACCCTTGGTATTACAGTAAATATAGAAGAAATAGAAACCTTTGCCAAGCGCCATGGCCTCAAGCTGATAGAAGATTTGGCTCACTGTGCTGGCTTCTCTTATATGGATGGCCGCGAGGTTGGCTCTGTCGGCGATGCTGCCGCGCTCTCCTTTGGCAAAGGCAAATCTCTAGATGCTATCACTGGCGGGGCACTCATCTTAAAAGACAAAACCTTTCATTTTGAAAACAAGCACCCAAGACTGCCTGACACACTGCGCGCTAGATGGTATCCGCTCCTTGGCGCAATTGGCCGCCTATTCTCCAAAATCCATTTAGAAAAATTCTGGTATGGCCCACTGATTAAGCTGCATTTTATTGAACGCGCTGTAGATGCTAAGCTGGATCTGGCTCGTCGCCCGGCTCACTGGCAAGCCAAATTAATCACAAAACAAATGATTAAAAATGACGAGCATGGAGCTATGCCGATTCGCACTCACCGTCTTGTCAAAAACCGTAAGAGCTGTATTAATAAGCTAGACCAAAACGGCTACAATTTTAAAGAAATATGGTACGACGTACCAGTCTCGCCGGTTAGGTATTACAAAAGTCTAGGTTTCCCAGAAAAAGAATGTCCAGTTGCGACCAAAGTGGCGTCAGAAATCGTTAATATCCCGACCTACTACCCGGCCGACCAACTAGAAAGAGCTTTTAAGATTATTGAGGAGTACGAAAAATGAAACTAGAGGACAAAAATTTCCTCCAGAGCAAAGTCTGGGCCAAGACCAACAAACTAATTGGTCACAAAGTGGTTGAAGAAAAGTTGGATAACCGCAATAATCTGATTATGATTGTAAAATGCGCCAAGCGCGGTCGCTATCTAGAAATTCCGGGCGGCCCGCTGATTGACTGGCAAAACAAGTCGGAAATCAAAGAGGCTAGAGCCTTGATGTGGCAAGCCGCCAAGCGTCATAACGCCGCGTTTATCAGATTTCGCCCACAGCTCCTGGACACTCCAGATAACCGTACTATTCTGGCCAACATCGGCGCTAAAAAATCCCCGATGCACCTAGCTGCAGAGCATACAGTTATTATAGATCTAACAAAAAGCGAAGATGAGCTCCTAGCTAATATGCGGCGTCAGACCAGGTATGAAGTTCGCCGTGCTGGCAAGCTCGGAATCAAGGTGGAAAGCGGCAATAGCGAAGAACTTTTTGACGAGTTCCATAGAGTCCAGGTAATTACCGCCGAACGTCAACATTTTGTTCCACCAGACAAAAAGACCTTGCTAGCCGAAAAAGAAGCCTTTGGCGACAATGCTAGAATCTATGTCGCAAAGACCGAAGATGGTCAGCCTATTGCTTATGGCCTAATCCTAGTCAGCGGAGCTGAGGGCGAGTATTACGAGGCTGCTAGCACTGAACTAAATCATAAACTGCCGGGCGCCTACGCTATTCAGTGGCAAGTTATGAAAGATTTGAAGGAAAAAGGAATCAAGCGCTACAACCTCTGGGGCATCGCTCCACCAAATCAGCCGCACCACCGCTATGCAGGTGTTACTACCTTCAAAACTGGCTTTGGCGGCGAAATCGTCACCTATGTTCCGGCGCATGACATTATCCTGTCTAAACTTCGTTACGCACCAGATTTCGTAATTGAGTCACTACGTAAAAAGAGGAGGCACCTATGAAAATAATTGATGCAGAAAACAGGGAAAAATGGGACAAGTTTGTCGCTTCTCATCCCGAAGCAAACTTTTTACAGTCCTGGGATTTTTACGAATTTCACAAAAGCCGTGGCAAAAAAGTCGTGCGACGTATTGCCGTGGATGACCCAGCTAAAAAATCTCCCAAAATTCTTGCTGCCTACGCCGGCGTTGTAGAAACCGCAAAACGTGGTCGTCACCTAGCTATTGCTGGCGGACCGATTATGGATTATTCCGACAAAAAGTTAGTCAAAGCTATTTTTGAGGATATCAGAGAGCAGGGCAAAGCCAATAATTGCGTTTTTGTCCGCGTCCGCCCACAGCTTGAGCGTACAGAGAAGGCCTACAAAATTTTCAAAGATAACGGTTTGAAGCCTGCGCCAACCTTTCTCTCCGTAGAGTATGCTGCTGTACTGGACTTAAACAAGTCAGAAGAAGAAATTTTGAAGAATATGCACCGCCGCATTCGCTATGCCGTCAATAATGCCAGAAACAAAGGTTTCACGATTGAAAAATCCACCGATCCAAAAGATATTCATACCTTCTACCAGATTCAGAGTCAGACCGCCAAGCGCCAGAGTTTTGTAGAGTTCTCTGAGGATTATCTCACCAAACAGTTTGCCGCATTTGCTAAAAATGGCGAAGCAGTTCTCTATACCGCCAAATATGATGGCGAAATCCTTGCCCAGAATTTTATGATTTTCTACGGCAATGAGGCATCATATCATTATGCTGCTTCAACCGCCCTTGGCACCAAACTATCTGGTTCGCCAATTCTTCATGTTGAGGCGATGAAAGATGCCAGAGCACGCGGTATCAAACGCTACAATCTGTGGGGAATTGTTGGCGAAGATGAGAAGAACCACCGCTTCTATGGGGTGTCCTTCTTTAAGCGTGGATTTGGCGGCGATGAGCTAAAATATTTGCCAGCCCATGATATGGTCTTGAAACCTCTAGAATACCAAAAGACCAAGTTGATAGAAGAAGTTCGCAAAAAAATCCGCCACACCTAAATTAGGCTAAAATTTTGGGAAAAGTTGTCAAGAAATAATAAGTATACTATAATGAGGTTTCAAGGAGAACTTATGAACTATAAACAACCTACCAAGGCTATCATCACCGACGCGGGTTTTGCTAGCCGCTACTTGCCGATCACGAAGACCGTTCCAAAAGCGATGCTTCCACTTGGCAATAGACCAATCATGCAGCTCGTCGTTGAGGAGTGTATCGACGCCGGCATCGAAGAAATTATCATCGTTGCTACTCCAGATGGTGTCAAGATTTACGAAGATTACTTCCATAACGCCGTGCCAAAGATCGAAAAGCAGCTTGCTTCCCAAGGCAAGTCCGATCGTTTTGAGCCAGTCAAAAAAGTTTTGAATTTCCCAAAAGTTACTATTATTCAGCAAGACCAGAGTTTGCCTTATGGCAACGGCTCGCCAATTGCCTCTGTACGTGAGTTTATCAATGACGACGAGGCCTTCATTGTGGCGTATTCCGACGACGTCGTCTTTGGCCAGAGTGCAGTCAAAGATTTGATCGATTCTTTCAAAGAGCATCCAGATGCCGCCGCTATCATTGCCGGTCAGCCAGTCAAGCACGAAGAAATTAAAAAATACGCCTCCATCTCTATGGACGGTGACAAGCTCGTTGGTCTCGTAGAAAAACCAGATCCAGCCGAAGCTCCATCCGACCTTGCCTCCTATGGTCGCTATCTACTTACCCCAGAAGTATTTGAACACCTCAACCCAGCAAACACTGGCCTAGATGGTGAGCTCTGGACTGCGGATGCAATCGCACGCCTCATTCCAACCGGCCGAGTCTATGTCAAAGAGACCGAAGGCACCTGGATGACTACCGGCGATCCAAAGAACTACTTCATGGCTCATCTCCGCTATGTTAAGGATTACGAAGATTATTACGCCGACGTCAAAACCTTCGTGGAGGAGAACTAATGAACGTTGCAGAGTGGATTATTGTTGGCATTCTCGCCGGCACACTTTTCATCTTCCTGATTATTGGAATTATCTTCCTTATTAAATCCATCAAACTCATCAATAAACTCAATCGTCTCGCTCAGTCTGGCGTAGATTTAGCCGACAAGGCCAATGACGTCGCCGACAAATTTAAGGGCCTTGGCGCCTCTGTCGTCAGTGGCCTTGCGAATACCTTTATCAGTAAGTATAATAAGGGTAATAGTAAGTCAAAGAAAGGTGGGAAAGAGGATGACGAAAGGTAGAGGCGGAGGATTTATCCTCGGAGCAATTCTCGGTGGCATCGCCGGGGCTGCAGCAGGGCTTTTAGCTGCGCCACAATCTGGTGCTAAGACTAGAAAAGAAATAGAACGCAGTGGTAAAAAAGCCGTGGCATCAGCTAGGCGCACGGCCAAAAAGTATGAACGTCAAGGTCGTCAGGCAGCCAAAAACGTTTCGCGCGAAGGTAAGCGCGTGGTAAGAAAGGCAACCAAGACGGCAAACACTGCCAAGCGTAAGACTGCACGCCAGCTAGAGAAGACTGCCAAGAAGCTTCGCAAATAGCCGAACAAAAGCCGCAGAACCCAAAGTTCCGCGGCTTTTCTATGCTATAATATCCATATGACAAAGGAGGTTAACGAAAAAAGCCCTAATTCTGGTGCCTTGACGGTGGCAGATTTTGTGCACCTCCATAATCACACCCACTACTCTGTTCTAGATGGTCTCACCAAGATTCCAGACCTAGTTGATTTTGTAAAGTCCACCGGCATGGAAGCCGTCGCTGTGACAGACCATGGCACCATGTGTGGCCTGGTGGAGCTCTACAAAACCTGTCACGATGCTGGCATCCATCCGGTCCTTGGCGTAGAGGCCTATGTCGCCGCCAGGAAATTGACCGACAAGGATCCAAGCCACGACAAAGAGCGTTTCCACATTACCCTGCTCGCGATGAACAATAAAGGCTACGAAAACCTCTGCCGCATGATCACAATCGCCGAGACCGAGGGTATGTATTATAAACCCCGTATCGACCACGAGGTGATGGAAAAATACAACGAGGGTGTCATCTGTCTCTCTGGTTGCGCCAGCTCCGAGATTTCCGTCAAACTCAAAAACGGCGACAAAAAAGGCGCCCGCGAGCTAGTAGAATGGTATAGAAACGTTTTCAAAGACCGCTTCTATCTAGAGATGCAGGACCATGGCCACCCAGATTCTCCGACTCACTGGGAGGTTCAGAACAAAATCAACGAAGGCTTGCAGGAAATTGCTAAAGAAACCGGCTTGCCAATGGTTATCACTTGCGATGGCCACTACCTAAAACACGAAGACCGTGACGCGCACGAAATCTTGCTTTGCGTCGGTACTGCCTCCAATCTGTCTGATCCAAACCGCATGAGCCTCAAAGATTTTGAGCTCCATGTCATCCCGCCACAAGATATTCTAGATCGCTGGGGAAAGACTCATCCGGATGCTGTCAGAAACACCCGCAAAATTGCCGATATGTGTGACGTAGACCTCCAGCTCGGCCGCATCCTGATTCCAAAATTCCCAGGCATCCCAGATGGGGATGATGAAAAATCTTATCTTGACAAACTGGTGTTTCGTGGCCTGGTATTTCGCTACGCCGGCAAGACCGAGGAGGAGGCCAAAGACCTTTCCGTAGAAGAATGTCGCAAGCTCCTAGAGGCTGCCGACAGAAAAGATGTCCTAGAGCGCATCGATTATGAGCTCGGCGTGGTAGACCACATGGGTTACAACGGTTACTTCTTGATTGTCCAGGATTTCATCAACTGGGGCAAACGTCAGAGGATTGTCTATGGCCCAGGTCGTGGCTCTGCTGCTGGTTCGCTTCTGGCCTACGCCCTCCGTATTACCGAGCTAGACCCGCTCAAATACGATCTGCTCTTTGAGCGTTTCTTGAACCCAGACCGTATTTCCATGCCAGATATTGATACCGACATCCAAGATACCCGCCGCGACGAGGTGATTCAGTATTGTACAGAGAAATATGGTCGTGGCCGCGTCTCTAATATCGTCACCTTCGGCAAGATGATGGCCAAAAACGCCGTGCGCGATGTGGCGCGTGTGCTGGAGGTGCCGTATGCGGAATCTGACCGCATAGCCAAACTAGTCCCGGACCCAGTGATGGGCCACCACGTCCACTTGGCTGACGCAATCAAAGATGTCCCAGACCTCAAGGCTGAGTACGAAAGCAACCCTACCGCCAAAGAGGTGATTGATTTTGCCAGTAAACTAGAGGGGACTATCCGCTCTCACGGCGTCCACGCATGTGGTGTGATTATTGCCCCAGATGATCTAGTTAAATTCCTCCCGCTAGAAGTCGCCAAGAAGAAAGGTGCCAGCGGCGAAGATGTTCTCTCAGCCCAATTCCCAATGAGTCAGGTAGAAGAACTAGGGCTTCTCAAGATGGACTTTCTTGGTCTTTCCAACCTCTCTGTGATTAATAACGCCCTCCGCATGATTCGCAAAGTCTATGGCGTGGATCTAGACATGTACTCTGTCCCACTAGACGACGAAGAAACCTACAAGCTCCTCCAGCGCGCAGAAACCACCGGTGTTTTCCAGCTTGAATCTGCTGGTATGAAACGCTATCTCAAAGACCTCAAGGCCTCCAGTTTTGAAGATATCATCGCTATGGTGGCACTATACCGCCCGGGCCCGATGCAGTTTATTGAATCATTTATCCGCCGCAAACACGGTCAAGAAAAAATCACCTACCTCCACCCCGGCCTAGAAAACTCACTCAAATCCACCTATGGCATCATGATCTACCAAGAGCAGTTCATGCAGATTTCCAAGGAATGGTGTGGATTTACTGGTGGTCAGGCCGATACCTTGCGTAAGGCTGTGGGTAAGAAAAAGATTGACCTGATGAAAAAGGTTAAGCCAGAGTTTATCAAAGGTGCGGTCGAGATTGGTGGTGCCACCGAAGAAATCGCCGAGACCTTCTGGGCGCAGCTCCTAGATTTCGCTAACTACTGTTTTAACAAATCTCACGCCGCGTGTTATGCTCTTGTTGCTTATTGGACGGCCTATCTCAAAGCACACTACCCAGATGCCTTTATGGCGGCACTGATGACCTCTGATATGCGCTGGACTGACCGTCTTACGATTGAGATGACCGAGTGTAAGCGCATGGGTCTAAAAGTCCTAGGTCCAGATATTAACGAGTCTTATGGTGATTTTGCTATTGTCAAAGACAAAAATACCATCCGCTTTGGCCTCTCTGGTATCAAGAGTATGGGCAAAGCGCTGGTAGAAGAAGAGGTTATCCCTGAGCGCGACAGAAACGGCCCGTTCAAGTCTGTAGCAGACTTCTCTAAGCGCGTGAACGCCACCAAGTTCAATAAGCGTTCGTGGGAGGCGGCCATCAAAACCGGCGCGTTTGACCGTTTTGGAGAGCGCTCTGATCTGTTGTTTAACCTAGAGCAAATCCAGGCCTATGGCCAAAAATGCCAAAAAGACGTAGCATCGGGGCAGACCGATCTCTTTGGCGCCTTTGGTGCGGCCGGCGCGGTGCCAGAGCCAGTGATCAAACCCGCTCCAACCAAGTTCTCAGAAAAAGAGCAGCTACTCTGGGAACGTGATCTCCTCGGCCTTTATCTCTCTGCGCATCCGCTAGATAAATACGATACCTATTTTGAGGAGCAAACCCATCCATATTCCATCGTCTCTCAAGAAAACGACAATAAAATCGTCACCATTGGCGGTATTATCACTAGCGTCCGCACAATTTTGACCAAGAGCAACAGCAAAATGGCCTTTGTCAAGATAGAGAACAAGACCAGCGAGCAAGAAATTATCGTTTTTCCATCAGTTTTTGAGCAATATGGCGCCAAAATCGTCCAAGATAATGTTATCAAGGTAGTCGGCAAGGTTAACGCCAAGGATAAAAACGGCAATTTTACCCCAGAAGTCAAAGTTTTGGCAGAGACTATAGAGGTCATCTCTGATGAGGTCCTAGAGAACTATCAGTCTACAGGGGCCAAAATTGCCCCTCCTGTGGCAGCCAAGGGGGGTAATGGCCGCGGCGGCCGTGGTAGCAAGGCTTGGGCCACCAAGGCCTCTGGCGGCCAGGAAAGCGTCAAATACGGCGATTCTGCCGGCAAAACCTCGGCAAAATCCACCCCGGTTAGCGAGCCTCACGCGCCTGTTACTCCTCCAGAAGACGACAGAAAAAAGCGCCTCTTCTGCCTAATCAAAGACCCAGATAATACTGATACCTTGACCCGCATCCGCGAGCTCTGCAAAGACCACCCCGGCTTCCAAGAGATTATCCTGGTTTTGCAAGATGGTGAAGACAAAAAACCGGTCCGCTTGCCGTTCCGCGTAGATGCCTCCGACGAGCTAACCAAGCCACTCTCAGACCTCTTGACCGCAGACTGCGTCAAAGTTGTCTAATCTATCGTTCAAAAAGGCCAAAACTGTCAAAAATTGTAAAACCCTACAAACCATGCTATAATAAAGTCATGGAAATCATATTGTCGATGCACAATATCAGATCAACTTACAACGTGGGTGCAATTCTTCGGACGGCCGAAGGTTTGGGCGTGGAACAGGTAATCTGCTCTGGCTATACCCCGTGCGACAAAAACCCAAATCTCTTGCCGCACCAGACTGATAAACTCGCCCGCCAGATAGAAAAAACCTCGCTCGGCGCCGAAAAATACATCCCTATATCCTATGTTGATGATATCCGCCGCGTTTTGCCACAGTTAAAAGCCGAAGGCTACCAGATTATCGGCCTAGAAAACCGTATCAACGACGGCCGCAAGTTTACTCTGGGCTCGCCAGCTCTCCTCTCTCGTCTCCGCCAAAAAGCTGTGCTCATCCTCGGCGAAGAAGTCTATGGTATAGACAAATCCCTTTATGATTATATTGATCTCTTTATAGAAATTCCGATGGTCGGCCAGAAAGAATCGTTCAATGTTTCTGTGGCCGCCGGTATCGCCCTATTTGCTCTCAAAACGGCGGTCTAACTATGGAGCGCCACTATCTTTGTATTGACCTTAAATCTTTTTATGCCTCGGTGGAATGCGTCGAGCGTGGCCTAGACCCGATGACGACAGACTTGGTTGTGGCCGACCCCACCAGGACAGAAAAGACAATTTGCCTGGCAGTCTCGCCGTCGCTCAAAGAAAAAGGCGTCAAAAACCGCTGCCGTGTTTTTGAAATCCCCAAAAATCTCAAATACATCATGGCGCCGCCACGCATGCAAAAATATATTGATTACGCCATGCGCATCTATGGGGTTTATCTGGAATATATCAGTTCAGAAGACATCCATGTCTATTCTATCGACGAGGCCTTCCTAGACGTAACAGATTATCTCAAGCTTTATAAAAAGACCCCGCGCGAAATGGCCAAATTTTTGATGGATGAGGTTTATAAAAAAGTGGGCGTGCGCGCCACCGCCGGTGTAGGTACAAATCTGTATTTGGCCAAAATCGCCCTAGATATTATCGCCAAACACGCGCCAGATTTTATCGGTGAGCTCGACGAAAAATCTTACAGAGAAAAACTATGGAGCCACCGCCCAATCACAGATTTTTGGCGCATCGGCAAGGGCACGGCCAAACGCTTATCCGACCACTGCATGTTTACCATGGGCGATATCACCAAGGCCGACCCGGAGATTCTCTACAAAATTTTTGGTATCGATGCTGAGCTCTTAATTGACCATGCCTGGGGCCGTGAACCGACCACTATTAAAGATATCAAAAACTATACTGCAGGCTCTACTAGCTACAGCTCCACCCAAGTCTTACATAGAAATTATAATTTTGACGAAGCCGCGCTAATCGTCCGCGAGATGACGCGCGAGCTCTGTCTGAAAATAGTAAGAAACCACGAGCTTGTCAGCTCTATCACGCTATATACCGGTCTATTCCGTGGCACGCACCGTTTTCTCACTCCTACAAGCGTTGACCAAGTAATCACCACCGCAGCCGATGAGCTGTTTCATAGAATCGCCGATAGGGAATCGGTCTATCGTCGGATTGGGATTAGTTTTAACGATATAGAAAAAGACTCTACCCCACGCCAGATGTCGCTATTTGATAATGTCAAAAAGCAAGAATCCAACCAAAAAATTCAATCCGCGATTATAGATATCAAGAGCAAATTTGGCAAGAACGCAATTTTCCGCGGCGAAGACCTAGAGGACGCCGCCACCACGCGTGAGCGCAACCTTCAGATTGGGGGGCACAAAAGTGGAAAATAAAACCAGAAAAACCTGGGGAGCAGGTCACCCATGCATGCTGCAGAGTCAGCGCGCCAAGCAATTTGCGCCATACGCCGCACTCGGCGGCCTAGACGCGGCGCTAAAAAAGAAGGAGTGGGAAATCTCCGCCCGTCAAAAATCAAAGCACCGAATCGTAAAACTCTAAACGAAAGCCCTTGCGCTAAAAATTTTTACGCGCTATAATGAAAGGGCAAAACCTAACAATCCACTATATTTCCATGCATTCCCTTCATATGAGCGCGAAATGCGGCCATTTACTTGGTCTACTTCATGTGAAGGGAGTGGATTAAAAGGTTTTGCGACTAGTAGATGGTCGCATTTTTCGTTATAGAAAAGAGACTTATAGCGATACTCCTGGCGGGGTTGTGCGACCTCTATCTTACTAATCATACTAAAGGAGGTCAAATGCCAAGCTTCAAGGAGCTAGCAAAAAGCGCACATAGAACCCTATGTCGATGTTTAGCAACAATTATTTTATCTTTTTGCGGTATTTCCTCCTTTGGCATGATTAGTATCAAGGGCATACTGGGCCTCGGCACCGCCGCCACTCTATCCATCGCCATTCTAGCCACCCTCTCCACCCCCGCCTTCGCCGACCAAACCAGCAAATCCCTAGACATTAACCTCACTCTCGGTAACTCCATTTCCGTCCGCATCTTGGATTCCACCGCCACCTCAGACCTCTCCCTCCTCTCTTTCGACCTCACCCCAACCGCCGCCGGTGTCACCTCCACCAAGCGCGCCATCGTGGATGTATCTACCAGTAACATCACCGGCTACAAACTCTATGTAGAGGCTAATGGCAAAGACCATAATAACCAATACACCACAGACCTCGTCCAAGGAGACACTGCGGATTCTCATGTCATCCCAACCAGTACATCCACAGCCAGCAACAAGAACTTCTGGAACTATGTCAACCCTGCTACCTCTACTGCTACCGCAGTCCCAGCCCATGGCAACCCAGACCAGATTGGCATGCTCATGTCACCAACCACTTCTACTAAGGCTAACGTAGATATTAACGTAGGTGTAGATACTACTATCACTTCCGGTTCCTACACCAACCAACTTCTCTTCACTGCTATCGCTAACGCAGAATCCATTGACTACACTCTCTACTTTGACAAAAACGCTCCTTCCGGCGTAGATCCATCAGATATTGAGAACTTCCCAGTCAACCAAACCGCCTCGTCTAGCGCCACATCCTACACCTTCACCATTCCAGATACCGCTCCAACTCTAGAAGGTTACGCTTTTGGCAATTACATAGACCCAGAAGCAGAAGAAGGGGGAAAGGGAAGTAGTACTAACCCATATCTCCCAGGAGACGATGTCACGGTTGTAGCCGACCCAACCGCATCTGTCATCTCTGGCACAAAAACTCTTAATGCCAAGTGGTCAATTATCCGCCCAACCCTCACTGTAGACCCAGATGGTGGCACCTGGAGTGGTAGCTCCTCTGCTCAAACCTTTGAACAAGACTATGGCACTACCAAACACATTGACCTACCATCCGCCAATGCTACATATACCATCTCCTATAATGACAACTCTCAAGGCGTATCCTTCACTCCATCCCCAACCAGCGCAGAAAGAAGCTTCTCCGAGTGGAGTCTCGAAGCTACTCGCGCTGCTGGTCCAGGCTCCTTCGACCCAGCCACTTCCACCTACACCTTCGGCACCCAGAACGGCACTTTGACTGCTACATATAACGAGACTTCAAACACCTTCACTCTCCCAACCATCACCAAGACTGGCCATACCTGCACCTGGCACGAAGGCTCTGCTTCTGGTACTTCACACGCCAGTGGCGAGACTGGTGTTACCATTACCTCAAACACAGAATTCTTCGCTGTCTGTACTGCTAACTCTCACAACGTCACTGTCACTGCAGGCACAGGTATTGCGTCCACTACTGGCTCTGGTAGCCACGACTATGGTACTAATGTAGCCATCGGCGCCACTCTCTCTGCTGGCTATCACTTTGCCAATCCAAAATGGACTGTCAACTCTGGTGGAGTAACCATTTCTAATGACTCCTTCATCATGCCAGATAACGATGTCTCCGTCACTGCCAATGGCGCCATCAATACCTGCTCTATTCACTACAATGTCAATACGCCAAGCGGTACTACCTCTTCTGGCTCCACCGCCGACTCCAGCTTTGACTACGGCGTGGCTACCGCTACTAGGGCCAACGGTTTCTCTGCCACCGGCTACCAATGGTCCGGCTGGGCAGAATCTGCCGATGGAGCAGCTATCATCACCACCAGCGGTGGTAGTATCACTGCCGCCCAAGCCGCTAGCTGGTGCGGCACTCA
Source organism: uncultured Candidatus Saccharibacteria bacterium (assembly GCA_947304135.1). Lineage (GTDB taxonomy): Bacteria > Patescibacteriota > Saccharimonadia > Saccharimonadales > Saccharimonadaceae > Nanosyncoccus. The sequence continues at coordinate 5,784 of CAMYZZ010000009.1, read as the reverse complement.
CGGCACTACAAAACAGCTCTATGCCAAGTGGACCAAGAAATATACCTACACCTTGAACCTCAATACCAACGATGGCACCACCAACAAACAAATCCTTAACTACCCATCTTCTGGTGGCACAACAGACACCTCGCACCAGTTCACCAGTCTTAATACTTATGCACCAAGCAGGACTGGATACATCTTCAAAGGTTGGGCCACAACTTCATCTGGCACAAGCTATGTTACCTCATATACGCTATATTCCTCCAGTGCCTCCAGTACTCCTACCTCTGCGGGCTTCCCGGTCACCGACAACCTCTATGCGATTTGGGAGGAGCAAACATATACAATTACCGTCAACGCAAGTACTGGTGCAACTGTCAGTACGGGTCAAGGTGGGCCATGGACTAGCTCAATAACACGCACATTCAAGAATAGCGACGCCTCTAAGACCTTCTATGTAAAGACCGACAGTGGTTATGCGTTTGATCAAATTGGAAATTGCGGACAAGGGTATTCCTGTAATGGTGGCACCCCAGGGCAGACTGGCACAATAGCTATAAATGTTGTGGGAACAAGTGGTAGCATGTGGACTGGGTCTATGACCGCACAAGTCCTACCAACATTGCAAAGCCAAACAGCTATCAATACATGTAAAAATGCCGCTACCGGCACAACATATAACCTCTATGATTCCAGAGACGGAGAAAAATATACGGTTGCAAAGCTCGCTGATGGCAAATGCTGGATGACCCAGAATCTACGCCTAGTCGGCCCAAAGAATCTAACAACTTCTGACTCCGACGTCCCTTCCTCGGGTTTTTCTCTTACAGCCTCGGATAGTGGAACTTGGTGCACTACTAGCGATAGCACCTGCGATAATAAATCTATGGTTCTATATTCTGGCAATACAAGCTATGGTACATACTACAACTGGTATGCCGCTACAGCTGGAACCGGCAAATATGAGACATCCTCCGGTGATGCATCTAACTCCATCTGCCCGCGTGGCTGGCGCCTTCCAACAGGTGGCTCTAGTGGAGAATTCCAGACCCTATATGGACATTACGGCTCTGCCTCCGCTATGATGAGCTCCCCAGTCAACTTTGTCCTGTCTGGCAACCGGTACGGCAGCACTACCGGCAGTCAGCGTTACACCGGCTGCTACTGGTCTAGTACGGCGAGAAGTTCTGACAACGCGCGCGACCTGTACCTCACTAGCTCGTCTGTCAGCCCTGCGGACAGCTATGGTAAGTACTTCGGGTTTCCCGTTAGGTGTGTGGCTCGGTAGCCTCTGTTTAGGCTTCCTTCGTCCTAGCCTCGTCTCCTGGAGAATGTCAAGTTTTCTCCCCGAGGAGGGAGGATTGATATGGGCTAAAAACCGGGTGGCCAAACATAAAAATTGCAAGTATTCCCCAAAAAGAAAAAGCCCGCCATGCGCAGAATCTGCATTGAAGCGGGCTTGACGTGTATATCACAGTCCAAGTAGTGAATCGAGCCGATTTTGTTTGGCTGCTAGAACCTCATCAGAGTCCTTGCGGAGCGCAGCGTATTTCGTGCCTGCCTCCGCCGCAGCAGACTCTGCCATTTCGGCTTTCATTTGCTCAGCTGTAATTAACGTAATCTCGATACCGCGATACCTTAGATAATAATAGGCCGCTTCCTTAATCGCAAGAATCGCGAGAAGGATAAATATAATCCCTGGTAAGATTGCAATTAGTTCACCATCTCTAAAAAGCATGATAGCCAAGACAATGTAGAAAACTGCCGCGACGATTTCAGAGATCGATATCCTGAAATCTCTTTGATTCCCACGGCGTTTCTCTGTCTTGAGTTTTTGCCATGAATTTTGGCGGCGTTTGCGCTCGTCAATGACGGCGTTGCGGTATTCGCACATCTCTGCGCGGTCCGCTCTATCTGTTATTTCCTTAAACTCCTCATCAAACCTGATATTGGTATCAGCGATAAATAATTTAATGTTCTGCATATTTCCACCCCTTTCTATGCTACAATATTAATATTATAGCATACTTTACCAAAAAAATCAATATAAAACGCTTAAGCTTTCAATTTAGCGCGGGCTTTGCTACGCTAGAGTTAAAAATATAAAAATCCAAAAACAAATCCACTAAAATTTCATACATTAATTTAACAGAAAGGTGCTCTCAACATGAATGAAATTACAAAAAGTGGTGGGCCAGAAATCAAAAATCTAATCTACGAAATCCGCGGTAAACAGGTGATGCTCGACTCGGATTTAGCCAAATTATATCAATGCAAAAACGGAACCAAAACCATCAACCTAGCCGTGAGACGTCACATAAAACGTTTTCCGGAGAGGTTTATGTTCCAGCTGACAGATGCAGAAAGTAAGCTTCTTTGGTTTCAACTTGAAACTAAAAATAGCAAGATTGAGGCTCGTGGCGGAAAATTTAACAAGCCACACGTTTTCACGGAGCAAGGCGTAGCTATGCTTGCGACGGTCCTAAGAACTGAAGTTGCCGAGGAAATGAGCGTCAAAATTATGGACGCCTTTGTTGCTATGCGTCATTATATAAACAATAGTTTGCTTGAGCAAAAATACTACAACGATATGACAGTAAGACATGACAGGGAGATAAAGCTTCTACAAAAATCTCTTGATAGCTTCAGGAAACGAAGCAAAGACGATGCAATTTTCTTCAACGGCCAGTTTTATGACGCTTATTCCACAATTCTAGGCATTTTCAACAAAGCCAAAAAGAACCTGATTATCATTGACGCTTACGCCGACAAAACACTGCTAGATATTACAAGAAGATTAAAATCTAAAATCGTACTCATAACAACGGACGCACACCTATCTTCCCAAGATATAGAAAAATACAACAAACAATACGATAATCTAGCCGTATTTTACGACAATACTTTCCATGACCGGTATTTTATCCTAGATAATAAAACTATCTATCATTGCGGCGCTAGTATTAATCGTATTGGCCATAAAACGTTCTCTATCAATAAGATTAATGACAATGATGTTATAATAACCCTGCTAGACAGGACCGGCAATTATCTCAAAAACCGGGTGGCATAGACATAATTCGTGTCTAGCCAGGCTCCGGTTTTTATCTAAAGGAATAAAAAAGCCCGCGAAAATTGCGGGCTTTACTTACATGCCGAGCATAGAATCGAGCCGATGTTGTTTGGCTGCTAGAACCTCATCAGAGTCCTTGCGGAGCGCAGCGTATTTCGTGCCTGCCTCCGCTGCAGCAGACTCTGCCATTTCGGCTTTCATTTGCTCAGCTGTAACCAATGTTATCTCAATGCCGCGATACGCTAGATAGCTTCTAGCGGCGTTGCCTAGATTCTTGAAAAATAGAATCGCAAACAAAAATGCGAAAAGTGCACATACTAGGCGTTCAGAGCCAGCATAAGTTATTGCTCTGCGTATGTCGAGCACTGCACAAAACATCATCAATCCAGACATAATTAGCCAGAGAATGGCCATCCAGAAATCTTTACGATCCCCGCGGTGCGTCTCTGTCTTGAGTTTTTGCCATGAATTTTGGCGGCGCTTGCGCTCGTCAATGATGGCGTTGCGATATTTGCACATCTCCGTGCGGTCTGCTCTATCTATTATTTCCATAAATTCCTTGTCGAATTTTACGCCGGCATCGATAAATAATTTAATGTTCTGCATATTTCCACCCCTTTCTATGCTTCAATATTACTATTATAGCATACTTTGCCAAAAAAATCAAGTTATGCTAAAATAACAGGGAATAAGAGGACTTTTTTGATGGATAGGTACAACCCACAGAAAATTGAACAAAAATGGCAAGAAAAATGGGAAAAGGAGCATACTTTTTCCGCCGCAAAAGGAGATAAAAACCTCCCAGAAAACTTGGATACGCCTAAGGTTTTTATTGCAGAGATGTTTCCATATCCTTCTGGCGCCGGCCTCCATGTCGGCCATGTCAGGAATTTTACGATTGTCGATGTACTTGCCAGGTTTTATAGCCAGCAACAGATGAATGTCCTCCGTCCGTTTGGCTATGATACCTTTGGCCTCCCCGCAGAAAATTACGCCATCAAGACTGGTACCTCTCCGAAAGAAGCGACGAGGATCAATATTGCCAATTTCCGCAAACAGATGAAACGCTTGGGCAATTATGTCGATTGGTCCCGTGAGATTAATACTTCCGACCCAGAGTACTACCGCTGGACTCAGTGGTGCTTCTTGCAGCTATATAAGAAAGGCCTCGCCTATAGAAAAGAATCTTACCAGTGGTGGTGCCCAGTAGACCAGACAGTGCTCGCCAACGAGCAGGTAGAGAACGGTTGCTGCTGGCGCTGTGGTCACGAAGTCGAGAAAAAGAAGATGAAACAGTGGTTCTTCAAAATCACAGACTACGCCGATGAGCTGTTGCAGGACGTCGACGCTCTCGACTGGCCAGAAAAGATCAAAACCATGCAGAAAAACTGGATCGGCCGCAGTGAAGGCGCAGAGATTGAGTTTGAGGTAGACACGAATGAAATGTTCTCGAGTGAGCATCTAGCGACAACGGGAGCGTCTTTGCGCAGCGAGCCCCGTAACGACGGGAGCGAGCAAGCAAGCGAACGAGAGAAGCTTTTCATTCGTGTCTTTACCACAAGACCAGACACCCTCTTTGGCGCCACCTTCCTGGTCTTAGCTCCCGAACATCCAATCATCCCAAAAATCGCTGATAAGAACGTGATTCAAAAGATTGACCAATACCGCACGGAGACTCTCAAAAAATCCGAGATCGAACGCCAAGAGAACAAAGAAAAAACCGGCGTGTTTACCGGTGCCTATGCCATCAACCCGGCCACGGGCGAGAAAATTCCTATCTGGGTTTCTGACTATGTTTTGATGGGCTATGGCGAGGGTGCAATTATGGCAGTGCCAGCGCACGACGAGCGCGACCTGGCCTTTGCGGAGAAATTTGATTTGCCTGTCAAAGAGGTGATAGAAAAACCAGAAAACTCCACCGATAGCGACCGCTGCTATCATGGCGACGGTGTTCTAATCAACTCCGAGAATTTTGATGGCAAGCAATCTAGCGACGCCCGCGAACTGATAGTTTCTTGGCTCGAGGAGCAGGGCATCGGCAGAAAGAAAGTGACTTACAAGATGCGCGACTGGCTGATTTCCCGCCAGCGCTATTGGGGCTGCCCAATCCCTATTGCATACGATGAGGATGGCAACGAATATCCTATCCCAGAAGACCAGCTTCCAGTAATTATTCCAGAAGTAGAAGACTACAAGCCAGACAATACTGGCCGCTCTGCCTTGGCCAAGGCTACGGATTGGCTCCATTTTGACATGGAAGTAGAAGAGGATGGCAAAAAAGTGATAAAGCACATGACCAGAGAGACTGACACACTCGATGGCTACGCCTGTTCATCTTGGTATCTCTGGCGTTATGTCTCCCCACACGACAAAAACCATGCCTGGGACGAAGAAGCGATTAAATATTGGGCTCCAACCGATGTTTATGTTGGTGCCGACCACGCTGTCGCCCATCTGTTGTATATCCGTTTTTGGTGTAAATTCTTTGCCGACCAGGGCTATTTGCCATTCCGCGAGCCTGTCAAGACCTTGCTTTATAATGGCTATATCAACGCCCCAGATGGCAAAAAGATGAGCAAGAGTAAAGGCAACGTGATTGACCCACTCGATATTATTGACCAGGGCTACGGCGCCGACACGCTCCGTACCTACGAAATGTTCATCGGTCCATACGACCAAGATGCTGCTTGGGATCCAAAATCCGTCGGCGGCGTCTACCGCTTCCT
>CAMYZZ010000008.1 GCA_947304135.1 uncultured Candidatus Saccharibacteria bacterium | reverse complement strand
GTCTGTTCGGCGAGTTCTTTTTTGCTCATGGCCTCGTATTTTGGCTCGAGCTTGTTGATTTCGAGGACGCGCTTGTAGAGGCGCTTCAAGGTCTTTTTCTGCGCATCGCCAAAAATTCCCTGCAGGAATTTAGTCATTGCGGTTTTGTCGGCAAGTTTATCTGTAGGCTTCTTTTCTTTTTTGGTTTTGACTTTGACAGACTTTGCGGTCTTCTCTGGAACTTTGGCGGACTTTGGCATTTTAACCTCTCTTAAATAATGATTTTAGCTTGTTTTTACGTAGATGTGGAGTGGATTCTAATTTGAAACGGCGGATTTGGCCCATGAGCTTAGCTTCTATAATATCGACGCCGGCATAGACGTTGGATGACTCGTCTTTGGCGGCAAGGACTTTGCCACCTGGGATTTCCATGGCGGCGGAAATTTCGTATTTGTTGCCATGAGAACGGTCGACTTCTGTGACGACAATCTTGGCGATAACATCTTTCTTGTAGCCACGTGGGAGATAACGGTCTAGTTTGCCGATGCGTTTTGTGGCATACTTTTTGAAGCTCTCTTCGACCTTATACTTGTTGCCAGTAATTTCGATTTTATCAATCATAACACTCCTTTGCTCTCAATTATACTAGAGTTCGTCTCTATTGCCAAGATAAGGCTTCAAAGCTTCAGGGACCTTTAGCTTACCATCCTCTGTGCCGTAATTTTCTAGCACGGCGACCATGGCGCGTGCAAGCGAAATCGCAGTGCCGTTTAAGGTGTGGACGAATTCGACCTTGCCATCTTTTCTCCTGACGCGGACGTTGACGGAGCGAGCTTGGAAATCGGTACAGTTGGAACAGCTGGTTAGCTCTTGGTATTTTTGGTTGACTGGAGACCAATATTCTAGATCGTACTTTTTGGCGGCTGGAGCGCCGAGATCTCCGGCGGCAATATTGATAACATGATATGGGATGCCAAGTTCTTGCCAGATTTCTTCTTCGATGCCGAGGATTTTTTCGTGCATCTCTTTGCTTTGTTCTGGGAGACAAAAGATATACATCTCTAGTTTATTAAACTGATGAACGCGGAAAAGGCCGCGAGTGTATTTGCCATAGGCGCCAGCTTCTTTCCTAAAGCAAGCAGAGTAGCCAGCATATAGTAGTGGCAATTTGGCTTCGTCGATAATCTCGTCCATATGATAACCGGTGATAGCCATTTCGGCAGTGGCGATAAGAGCTAGGTCTTCGCCCTCGATGAAATATTCGTCGGATTGTTCACTGCTCCTTGGGGCAAAACCAGTACCCTCTAACACGCGGGAAGAAACGAGGTCTGGCGTGGTCATATAAGAAAAGCCATGCTCCAAAACCTTTTTCATACCAAATTGCAAAAGGGCGTTTTCTAGGAGTGCAAGCTCATTCTTTAGATAATAGAACTTAGCACCGGCAACTTTGGCGCCACGTTCAAAATCAACCCAATCGCGGGAAGTGGCAAGATCAAGATGGTCTGTGCCCTTCTCTTTATTCTTTCCCCATTTTTTGACCTCCACAGAACATTCTTCGCCACCAAGTGGGACGTCGTCAAAGATGACATTTGGAATGGTTTTGAGTGCATTATTTACAAGAGACTCTTTCTCGGAGAGTTCGGATTCTAGAGTGGAGAGTTCCTGCTTGATACTCTTGCCTTTTTCGATAAGTTCTGGAGCTGGTTTGCCGCCTTTCATCTGGGCAGCGATGCTGTTACGTTCAGTACGGAGTGCCTCTACTTTCTTTTGGATTTCTTTTCTCTCGTCATCCATTTTGAGGACGGCGTCAATATCGGTTTTGTAACCCTTCTCGGCCGTGGATTTTTTGACCTCGGCGAGGTTTTGACGAATAAAATTTATATCTAGCATAGTTGACTTCTATTATACCATATCTGGTGGAAAATTCAGCCAAGTCTTTTCTATAACAGTAGCGACTACCAGCCGCCGCCACCGCCGCCGCCTCCGCCTCCGCCGGAGAAGCCACCACCACCGCCGCCGGAGCTAAACGAGGAGCCGCCGGAGCTGGAGTTGCTATAGGATGTACTGCTAGAAACCGTGTGGTTGACGTGGCTGACCATGTTGCCAAGCATGTAGCCAGTGAGGAATTCGTCGCCACTATACCAGTCTGGTGAATAGTTGATTTCTTTACAATATTTATTAAACTCGTCCATCCAGCTATCTTCTAGGCCAAAGAGTGCAGCGTATGGCAAGAGCGTCTCGTAGAGTTTGACAATTCCCTTTTCACTGACATCTGCGCCTTTGACGGATTGGAGGAACTTGATACGCTCGGCTTCAGCCATCTTGATGTAGAGTTTGAGGCCTTCTAGGTAGGCGGCGGATTTGAGGCCTTTCTCAGTATATTTTTTGTATTTACTATTTGTAGTAGAAACTGTAGTCGTAATAACGATAGTGCCGATAGCTATTACTCCAATAATAAACGGCAGGATGTCTGCGCCAACCATCTCACCATAGCCGGAGCCAAACGCGGAGGCAATGAATTTTGCTGCAGTACCAAAAATGGCAAATATTGCGCTGGGCCAGACAAAGATAAAGATTATTACCGCAAAGATGATGGCGAGAACCGCATTGGAATTTTTGACTGCTTTGGTTTTATCTTCAAAAAGGCCGAGTTTTTTGAGCTTGTCGGTTGCGTCAGAAAGATAGCGGCGAGAAAGCGATGCGAGGGTGGATGTGGCAGTATATTTTTTGATTTGGATTTCGTCGACGCCTTCGATAGATTTGCCGCCATTCAGAATCTTTAATAGGTCTGTTTGACTGTCGGATAGATCTTTGGTGGAGTTGATTTTGAGCGACCACGTGTCTTTTTTCAAAACCTTGGTTGGCTCACCTTTTATGATGCTGACTTTTTTGGAGGTAGCAAGCTCAAGCAGGGTTGCCACATAAGAATTCTCGGTCCGGCTCATGCAGAGCATGTTGGCCTCGGCAACGTGATAAGATTTTTCTGGTGCATATTGTGGCGCAATAAATAGTGACTTATAAAACTTGCGCTTTTCGTAGCCATTTTTAAGATAATGACGGATGACAAAGAACAGGATGGTAGCACAAATAGCGATACAGACCACTGTCGCAACAACCAAGGTGTAATCTTTTGGTAGATCTGGGACAATAAATGTGCCGGCGTTAAAATCTACTGCAAAGGTCAGGTTTTCTCTGGCGGCAAGATTTTCTGTCTCGAATGTGAGGACTACCTCGGCGGCTTTGATGCCAGTATCTATTGTGGTGGTCGATTGGTTGGCAGCTGGGCTATAGGTGGACTCGTCGTTTGAAGTGATAGTACAGCGAGAGGCACCGTGCTGACCATAGTAGCCAACATAGCAAGATGTGCCGGAGCGGAGATTTTTGGCGATGTCGGCTGGGAGATGTAGATTTGCAGTGAGTTTGTCAAACTCCTGGCTCCAGCCAGTGCCGTTGGTGTCCCAGTATAGCTCTTGGAAATCAACATTGTTTGAGTGCTCTCCGCTGATGTTCACGCCAGATTTATCAAACTCGGTAATTACATTGTAAAAATCATATTCTAATGTATAGACTTGTTCGCCATGGACATATTCGGAGCTTTTGCCGACATATATAATATATTCGTCTTCGTCTTTTTCGACTTTTGCGACAGGCTCGTCAGCGCCGTTCCTTTTGACGGTGAGGTTTAGTGCGTCTTTACTTTCTACGGTGATATTTTTGCCATCCATATTAGAAAACGGGATAGCGCGAGTGATGCCATGATTTTGGTTGGCTTCCGGGAACACGGCGGTCAAAACTTCTTTGACGTGCATTTTGGAGCCAGTGTCCGTCTTTTCTAGATAATAATCAAAGGTAGCGTCTTTGAAATAAAAATCATTAGTTGAGGCCGACGAGGTGGATGTTTTGGCAGAAACTGCCAGTGGAGCCATAATAGGTATAAGAAGTATAGTTAATGCAATAAAAAACCGAGATAAAATATGTTTCATATATAGATTATAGCACGCGAATACTTAGCGACTTTATTTTTGAACTGCGCGGATAGCGGATTTTAAGGCATTGATGGATTTTTGAAGGGCGATGCCTTCTTTTTCTGGAAGGTCTAGATCGAGTTTTTTGATGACCCCTTCGCGGCCGACAATAGCTGGAAAACCATAATATACGTCAGAATAGCTATCGTAGCTCGAGATCGGCAAGATGCGGCGCTCGTCTCCCAAGATACAGTTGATAAGTTTGGCAACGCAGGCGCCGATACCGTAATATGTGGCGCCTTTTTTGCTGATGATTTCGTAAGCTTCGTTGCGGGCGTAATCTTCTATTTCTTGGCGCCTTGCTTTTTTGAGCAACTTTTCTAGTGGCAAGCCACCAAGAGTTGCAGCAGACCAAAGGGCAAACTCTGTGTCGCCATGTTCGCCAACTTGGAAAGCGTGGACAGATTTTGGCGAGACACCGAGTTCCTCGGAAATTTTAAAACGAAGCCTGGCGGAATCTAGAATGGTACCAGAGCCGATGACTTTTTCTGGTGGAAGCCCAGAATATTGCATCGCGAGATAAGTCATGATGTCCATTGGATTTGTCACCATGATAATAATGCCGTCAAACCCTGCGGCCATGATCTGGGAAATCATATCTTTTAGTATCTCGGAATTTTTCTTGAGTAGGTCCATGCGGGTTTCGCCGGGTTTTTGTGGGGCGCCGGCGGTGATGACGATAATATCGCAATCCTTGGCATCTTGATACGTGCCGGAGCAGATTTTCATGTAGGCAGGAGAAACGGCGAGTGTGTCGCGAAGATCCATGGCTTCGCCCTCGGCGTCGTCAGCATTAATATCTGTCAAAATTAGCTCGGAAATAGCAGTGCGTTGATTTACTAAACAAAAACCTAGGCTGGCGCCTACGTTTCCTGTTCCGACAATCATTACACGGTTACTCATAATGCTTAAGGTTATTATATATAATTCTGCTTAAAAAATCTAGCGCTTTGATTATGCTTGTGTTATAATGGGGTTGCCAGAACAATTTGTACCCAGAAATTTTTTAGTTTGGGAAGCCATTTTAGAAAAAAGAACGTAAAGTAGCGACCATATGTTGTCCTAGTGCGTTCTTTTGGAATGGCTTCTGGGTATGTTCTGGCGAACACACATGTGGTCGCTATTTTATTTGCGACTGCACCTAGATAGAAGGAGGCAAATGAGAATATTTAGGTCGCGCACCAAAACACATAAACCATTGACGCATAAGGCGTTCGTACTTTGGGTGCCTTTATGTCTTTTGGCTGCACTTTCCCTATTTATTCCCTCTGCCTCCACCATTTCCGAAGAAAACGTAGACGTTAACGTCAACCTCGTCAACGGCGTCGCCATCCGCATCCTGAACAGCGCCGCCACCGCAGAAATAACCGAACTCGACCTCTCCGCCACCGCCGCCCCAACCGGTACCTTTGTCACAGATAACTTCAAAGTAGAAGTAAGTACAGCTAACAAGACCGGCTACAAGCTCTACATGAACTCTAGCTACCAAAACCCTTCTACCAGTACCTATACTACAGACCTAGTTAACCAAACCAATACTAGCTACACTATCCCAACCGTAGCAGCAGATACTACCAAATCCGCTCTCTCTACTGCTGCTCCAGGCACTACCAATGCCAACAAGTGGGCCTACAGCTTGGATGACGCTACCTACAGCCCAGTCCCAGCTAACTCTGTCCAAACCCAGATAGGTTCCCATGACACCCCAACCGCCGGAACTAAGACTCCAGTCTACATTGGTATGAACGTCAACGTAGAAAAACCATCTGGTGTTTACAAGAACCAACTCACTTTCTCTGCCGTAGGCAACCCCGTCCCAACCGATTACTCGCTATATTTTGAGCCGGGTGGTACAGGTGTATCTGGCCTTCCAGAAACTATGACTGCCTCCGAGGTTTCTGCTTCGCATACATTCACTATTCCATCAGCCGCCCCAACTCGCACAGGGTACAACTTCACCGGCTATTCTGACGGAGCCTCTACCTACCAACCAGGCGATACAATCACCGTCCAAGGCGACATCGATTACACTGGCTCCGCCACACTCACGGCGGAGTGGGAACTTGCTAGCTATACGATCACAATCTCCAACACTAATACTTCCTCTGGCTCAGCTTCAATCTCTGTGCCTTATGGTGGGAGTAATACGGTTACCGTTACGCCAAATACGGGACATTATCTTTCTTCTGTTTCTTGTCCATCTGGGTATACTTGTACGGGATACTCTACTGGAACTAGTGCGACTGGACAGCAAACCGTGACTGTTACAAATAACAATACAGCAGGCGGCGGAACGTTGGGTTTTGTTGGTACGGCTAGGACGTTTACTGTATCGGTTTCTAACACTCATACAACTTCTGGAGCAAATTCGATTTCCGTGCCATATGGTGGGAGCAATACGGTTACCGTTACCCCGTCCTCTGGATACTACCTAAGCGCAGTCTCCTGCCCATCTGGCTACACCTGCTCCGGATACGGCACCGGCACCAGCTACACCGGCCAACAAACTGTTACCGTGACAAACAACAGTACCACGAGTGGCGGCACGCTGAGCTTTACAGGAGCAGCGTTGACGTTGGCGCAGATGTGCAATAATGCCAGCACTGGCGGCACATTCTATTATGGCAGCATACAATATATCAAGCTCAAAACCAACTCCACTGGCACCACCACAGCTTGCTACACTAAGACCAGCCAAGGAACCGCAACCTTCGATAACGCCGCGACCCTTTGTCCTTCCGATACTGGCGTTCCATCCCAATCTGAATTTCAATCTCTAATTAACGCCTATGGTAGTGACGGTACTATATACAATACTACGGGCTGGTACGGCAACTATTGGTCGTCTACTTCGGGCGATGATGGCGCCTGGCGCCTCGAAGTCTATAGCTCGGCCGCCTACTTCTTCTACACCGGCAATCGAACGGCCTCGAACTATGTGGTTTGTATTGTTCGCTAACCTAGCTTTTCCGGAATACTGATGTCGCGCAATGTACGTTGTGTGACATTAAAGAACCGGGTGGCTAAACATAAAAATTGCAAGAATTTTCCAGGCTGAAGCCAAGTAAAAATTACAACACCATGCGTGTTGTAATTTTTACGGCTTCACCAGTTCGGCAATTTTTATGTTAGCCAGGCCCCGGTTTTTATCATGCTCAAGCTTTTAGAATAACCTTATCTATCAAAATAGCCCGCCGGTCTCGTAAGAGAATCCGGCGAGGCTAAAACAACACAGTGAGTTGATTCTTCCTAGGAGGATCAACTCCTTATTTTTATCGTATATTACTTATGGTTTTTTGTCAATAGCTTGAGCGCAATGAGCTCTGGCTCTATTAGTCTTTGTGCTTGATGATTGGGAATGGGACGCCTTCGCGGCCAGAAACGCCTTCTAGGAGCCAGAAGTTGCGTTCGCTGTTGCCCCAGCCACAAGTTGGTGGCATGCCATATTCTAGCATTTCGACAAAGTCCATGTCTAGCATTTGAGCTTCGGCATCGCCGGCATCGCGGGCGGCTTGCTGCTCTTTGAAACGGTTGAGCTGGTCTAGTGGGTCGTTTAGCTCGGAGAAGCCGTTGCCCATTTCTGTGCCAGCAATGACTGGATGGAAGCGCTCGGTGACGAGTGGATTCTTGGTGCTGGTTTTGGCAAGCGGAGAGAGCGAGAGGGGCTCTTCTATGACCCAATATGGACCACCAGAGGTTTTTCTGATTAGTTTCCAAACGTCGTCGATGAGGTGTGGAGTGGTGGTGTTGTCGAGTTTTTTCTCAAAATCTGCGCGGGATAGATCCTCGGCGTGCCAGTTTTCTAGGAGAACTTTTTTGAGTTGTTCCCTGTCTGGATTGAAGACGTCTACATCAAATTTTTCTTTTAACAGATCTGCATATTTGACACGTGGCCAAGGTTTGCCACCGTTATCTAGGTCGATTTCGAAACCACCGACGTTGAACTTGAGCGTGCCCCAAGTCTCTTTGGCGACGTATTTCATCATTTCTTCGTAGAATTTCATGCCATCTTCGTAATCTTCGTAGGCAGAGTAGGCCTCAAAAGCGATATGCTCTGGGAGGTGCTCATCGTCTACGCCTTCGTTTCTAAAACGTGGGCCGATATCAAAAACTTTTTCGAAACCGGCGCCGATAAGGCGTTTTAGAGGTAGCTCATGAGAAATACGAAGGTAGAAATCTTCGTCTAGGGCGTCCATGTGAGTAGTGAACGGGTTGGCATCTGCGCCACCGGTGGTGTGCTCTAATACTGGGATATTAATCTCGATAAAGCCGTGATCTAACATGAATTTGCGCGTAGCTTCCCAGAATTTGGAGCGGCGGACCATACGTTCACGGACGTCTAGGTTGACGTTCATGTCGACATAGCGGCGGCGATAGCGCTCTTCTTTGTTGGTGAAACCATCGCGGCCAGGAAGTGGGCGAAGAGCCTTGGTAAGAAGCCTGAGTTGATTAGCAAAGATAGAAATTTCGCCCGTAGAAGATTTGTCAACGGTGCCAGCCGCTTCGATAAAATCGCCAGTATCTAATAGATTTAATCTTTTAGTATTAAACAAACCATCTTTGGCGTCTTCTTGCTGCATGAAAATCTGGATTTCGCCGGAGTAGTCGCGGATTTTGACGAAGGCGATTTTGCCGAATTTGCGGATGGCGGTGATACGGCCAGCAACAACGACGGGCTTTTTGGCAAAGTCATCAAAATTGTCTAAGATATCAGAGATCTTGGTATCTCTATGAGAGTCGGCAGGGTATGGATTGATACCGAGCTCTTTGATCTCATTTAGTTTTCTTAATCTTTCGTCTCTATAGTCCGCTAAAGTTGTCATATTTACTCCACTGAAACAATTTTGCCTTTGTTGCCGTTTGGAAGCTCGTAGGTATCGCCGACTTTTTTGCCAAGAAGAGCTTGGCCGATTGGAGATTTGTCAGAAATTTTGCCTTCTAATGGGTTTGCCTCGACTGGGCCGACGATGGAATATTTTTGGCGTTTGCCGTTTAATGTGACGGTGACGGTGGCGCCCATAGCGACTTTATCGTGAGAGGCGTTTCTGATGAGCTTGGCGTTTTTCAAAATATCTTCTATCTCGGCGATGCGATTTTCTACGGCTTTTTGCTCGGCGCGAGCATCGGAATATTCCTGGTTTTCAGAAAGGTCACCAAAAGAGCGAGCAATTTGTAAACGCTCGGCAATAGCTGGGCGGCGAGCAACGAGAGTTTTGAGCTCGGCCTCTAGATCTAGTTTTCCTTGTTTGGTCAAATTAACAGTCTTTTTCATAGCTATTTTAGTATACCTTTCAGCTCATCTAGCGTCAATAATTTTGTTTCGCCAGATTTGCGGTTTTTAATTTCGGCTTTATTTTCGGCAAGAGTTTTGTCGGAAATAACTACACGATATGGGATGCCCATAAGTTCAGCATCGGCAAATTTTTCGCCTGGACGATTGTTTCTATCGTCCAGTAAGATATCTTCTGGATGTGCAGCTTCTAGCTCGGCAGCAATTTTGTTAGCCTGCTCGCCAATTGGCGCGAGGTAATATTTGTATGGGGCGACGGATTCTGGCCAAACAAGTCCTTTGTCGTCGGCGAATTTCTCGGCGATGACACCCATCACGCGGGAGACACCAATACCGTAACAGCCCATGAAGACGGTTTTCTGCTCACCTTCACTATCGTTGAACTTGAGATCTAGTGGTTCAGAGTATTTATATTTCAAGGTAAAGATATTGCCAACCTCGGCGGCCTGCTCGGACTTTAGCTCTTCTTTTTTGATGCCGAGTTCGTCTAAGACCTCTGGCAAGACGACTTCTTCATTTAGAACGATGGATTTGTCAGCGTTGTAATATACGGTGTCTTCTCCAACTGGAATGAGGGTCTGGAATTCGTGGGAGAACTTAGAAAAGATGCCGCCGGAGGCAAAGGTCTGGTAGGTGCAATCGCCCAGGCCGACGCGCTCGTAGATGGTTTTGTAGGCCTGCTCTACTTTGTGATAGAACTGGTTGTGGGTTTCTTCGTCTGGGGAGAAAGAATAAAGGTCTTTCATTAGGAACTCACGGGTGCGCATGATGCCAGATTTGGCGCGGAGCTCGTTTCTAAACTTAGTCTGGAACTGATAAACGGAGACTGGGAGGTCTTTGTAACTCTTGATGTAAGTCTTCATCATTTCGGTGATAGGCTCTTCGTGGGTGGGGGCAAGACCTAGTTCCCCGCCGGCGGACAGAGCTGTTTTGAACCAGATGTCTACTTTTTGATTGCTCCAACGCTCGGTTTTTTCCCAAAGGCGAGGGTTTTGCAATGCGCTCATTTGGACTTCGGAGGCACCAAGTTTGTTCATTTCTTCGCGGATGATTTGCTCGATTTTTTTGAGGGTTCTAAGCCCTAGTGGTAGAAAATCGTAAACTCCGGCGAGCTCTTTGTGAACAAAACCAGCACGGATCAAAAACTGGGCAGATTTGGCGGTTTCGTCTTTTGGCGCATCGCGCAAAGTTTTAACAAAAGAATTACTTAATTTCATGCCTGAATTTTACCATAAATAGGGGGAAAAGACAAGAATCATAGCCCGCCATTTGCGATAAAAAGGATGTAGAATGCGATGAGGTTTTTGATGGCGTGCATCAGGATGCCGGAGTAGGTCGAGCCGGTAACTTCGCGAAGCAAGCAGAGGAAAATACTCATCACAAAAACATTGACACCTACGTTCCACTGGAGATGCATAATTCCAAAAAGGAGCGAGGTGAGCAGCGTAGAGACTATAATGGCGACGAGCTCGGCGCGTTTTGGGGATTTGAGGCTTTTTAGGGCTTTGGATTTTTTGGCGACAGCTTCTTTGGTTATAGCCTCTTCTTTATAGAAAACGGATTTGATTTTGCCATATAAGAAGCCTCGGAAGATAAGCTCCTCGGCAATTGGAGCAAGGATAACTAGCGAGAAAAAGGCTAGGGCTAGGTCTGGGCCGGTCAAGAATCTGCTATAGCCGATTTGTTGAGTTTCTGTAGCATCGAACCACGGGAAAATGTAGACAAACAGGTTGGTGATGAGCCCTGCAAAAATCATATAGATGATAAATGCGACTGGTGCTAGGCCGAGGTCGGACCAGGTAGGTAGGCCAAGTAAGCCTAGGTCGGCACGGAGGTTCTTTTTGTGTTTTTTGAAAATGGTAGGTACAAAAACAATAATGAGAAAACTGAGTAGGTAGGATACGGCCGAGTAGAATGTCTGGATCAAGGCTAGGGACGAGGCGCTGCTGTTTTTGGCGATAGCACCAAATGGGAACGATAACAGAAACTGAGTCAGGAATATTATGCCGCCAGTCCAGACGAGAAGGCCGAGGCATTTTGCGGCTTTTTTCATTAGAAGAACCTCGTGATATCAAGTACGGTGACAAGGGCGATTAGGATAAGTAAGAAGATAAAGGCACGAGCGACGATTTTTTCCTCGATTTCTTTGGTGAGTTTTTTGCCCCGGAGACGGAAGAGTGCAATTAGTGTGAATCGACCGCCGTCTAGGGCTGGGATTGGGAGGACATTCATGCAGGCGAGCGAGATAGAAATGATAGCCGCGAGGAAAGCTAGCGTGGTTGGGCCGGCAGCGACGGAATTTGGGAAGAGAACGCCAATGATGCCGACTGGACCAGAGACGGAGTCTCCGGCAGCTTTGATTTGGGATTGACCCTCAGAACGGGTGGCTTCGTCGGAGCTAAATTGTTTGGTGATACCGGAAAAGAATGAGCCGATCATGTTGCCAAGGCCGCGGTATGTTTCCCCGGTAAGTTGGATAGTGTTGGCGGCAGCGACGATTGGTGCGGACCAAGTTGAATGATAAAGGACTTGGCCTTCTTGATTCATAGTGACGCCAAGTAGATATTCTGCGTCTTCTGGGTTTAGCGTGACTTTTATTTCTTTATCTTCGTGATCTCTAGAGATATGGTAGATGATAGATTGCTTTGGATGGCTTTTGTTGAAGGCGATAATGTCAGAAGCGGTATCAAATGAAGTAATATCGCTAGGATTATCTGATGGATAGGCGGAGATAAAAACATCGCCGGCCTTGAGATTAGCCTTCTCTGCAGGGGAGTTTTCTAGAACATCTTTGACAGAAACTGTGGCTGGCGTAATAGTGGTGTCGCCCGGCATAGTGAATTGGCCGTTCATAAATTCTGGCATACCGGTCCAGGATAGAATTGTTAGAATAACAAAAGCAACAAGCCAGTTCATAGTGACGCCGGCAAAGAGGATTTTGGTTTTGCCCCAGAAGCTGGCCGAGCCAAAGCTATGTGGGCGACGGTCGCTGTCGGACTCGCCTTTCATCGAGCAGAAGCCGCCGATTGGCAAAAAGTTGATGGAGAAAATTAGAGTCTTTTGTTTCTTTCCCCACTCGGATTTTGGAAAGCGTAGCCAGGCTTTGGGTTTTTTGCCGAGCCGAGTGAGCTTTTTTGAATCGCCTCTGGCGGCTTTTTTCTGGGCTTTCCATTCTAGGTATTCTGGATTTCTAGCCCAAGCAACTGCGCGAGGTGGAAAGCCAATGCCAAATTCTTCTACTTCTACGCCGTTTTTTCTTGCGGCAATAAAATGGCCGAACTCGTGTGCGACCACGAGAGCCATCAAGATAAGAAACCCAACTAAAACACCTAAGAAAATATTCATGTTAGATCTTCATAATCTCGGCTTCTTTAGCCTTAAATTCTGCATCGATTTTGTCGGTGTATTCGCGGGTCATGTCGTCGATTTCTTTTTCGGCGCGTTTTCTGGCATCTTCTGGGAGCTTGGCTTCTTTGATGTCTTTTCTGGCATCTTCGCGGATGTTTCTGATGGCAACTTTGGCGGTCTCAACCTTCTCGGAAGCGGTTTTGACGATTTCGCGACGGCGTTCTTCGGTAAGAGGTGGGATTGGGACGCGGATGACGCGGCCGTCGTCGGCAGGATTGAGGCCAAGGGTAGAATCTGCGCGGATGGCTGACTCTATATTGTTGATATTGCCTGGATCAAATGGTGTGACAAGAAGCATGGTGGCGTCAGAAACGGTGACGTTGGCAACCTGATTTAGCGGCATAAACTGACCATATGCTTCTACCTTGATGCCGCCTAGCATGTCTGGATGAGCACGGCCGGTGCGGACTTTTTTCATCTCGTCTTTGAAACGTTCAACGGCTTTGTCCATTGCAAGTTTTTCTTCATTTGTATCAAACATAAAAGACTCCTATTATGATTCTATTATAACATGAAAGCTTGGAATAGTTTGAAATCAGGGGATGCTTTTAGATGATGAAAATAGTGATATAGTAGGCCAGGAAGGCGAGAAGCATCACGACGCCTTCGGCTCGGGAAATTTTGTGGTGGGTTTTGCTAAAGATGTAGAGCAGAACTGCTGAGCCGACCAACATGACGAGGTCTATGACTTTGAACGAAGCTGGGGTGACGGTGCCAAAAATTGAAACTGGAATACCTAGCACCATACAGATATTGAAGATGTTGGAGCCGAGAATGTTTCCGATGACCAGGTCGGTTTCTCCTTTTTTGGCAGAGACGACCGTGGTGACAAGTTCTGGGAGTGAGGTGCCAAGTGCAATCACAGTGAGGGCGATCATACGTTCGGAAATGCCAATGGCGCTAGCAATGTTGGTGGCAGAGTTAACGACGAGCTCGGAGCCGCCAATAATGCCGGCAAGGCCTAGGATGGTGATGATGACAGATGGCAGGAATTTCCAGCGTGGTTTCTCTACGGCATTTTTGTCGCGCGAGCGGAGCGCCATATTGATAAGGTAATAAAGGAAGATGGCAAAGAACAGAAGAATAGCAATACCGTCGCTACGAGTGATTTGGTCAATAGTGCCAGATTGGAGCTCAACATCAAGAAAGAGGACAACGAGCAGGCTGGAAATTAGAATGGTGATAGGAATTTCTTTTCTGATGGTATTGCTTCTGATTCTGAGCGGGCGGATAAGGGCGGCAAGGCCGAGGATGAGTAAAATGTTGATAATATTAGAACCAATGACGTTGCCAAGTACCATGTCGGTACTGCCTTCGGCAAGAGACGCAATGGATACGGCAAGCTCTGGCGCAGAAGTACCAAAGGCAACGATCGTCAGGCCAATTAAGACTTTTGGGATTTTGAAATTGTTTGCAATAGAAACAGCGCCATCCACGAAAAAGTCGGCGCCTTTGATCAAAAATACAAAGCCGATGACAAGTAGAAGAATGCTTAGTGGGATAGGCATAAGCTTATTATACGGCGGATGGAAAATTCGAGCAATAGGTTTTTAGACTATGCCACAAATGCGCCACTGGCGCATTTGACGGTGTTGAAGACTCTGATAGTCTAAAAACCTATTGCTCAAGAATTTTCCAATAGCTCAGAAACTATTGCATCAGAATTTCTCTAATAACTCAAAAACCTATTGCTCAAGAATTTTCCTAAGTTCTGATGTGCTTTTGCATTCCATGAGTTTTTGGCGGAGCTCACTGGCGCCATCAAAGCTGGTGAAGTAGATTTTGATGAAGTGTTTGATGGGCTCGTATGGGTAGCGAGAATCGCGAGATGCTAGTTCTTTGGCGCGGATGTCAAAAATGTCCAGATGGTAGAGGAAGAGATTTTGGAGTTCTTCCCTGGTTGGCTCGTGAGTGGTAAAGCAATATGGGTTTTTGAAAACACCGCGACCAATCATAAACCCATCAACGCCTGGGTATTTTTCTGATAGTTCTTTGGCGGATTTTAGATCATCTATGTCGCCATTAATAATTAGTATAGTTTCTGGAGAGATTTCGTCGCGAAGCTTGATAATTTCTGGAATAAGTTCGTAGTGGGCTGGTGCTTTGCTCATTTCTTTACGTGTACGCAGATGCACAGTAAGGGCGGCGAGATGCTGATTTAGGAGCAGCGGTAGCCAAGTTTTGTATTCTTCGATTTTGGTGAATCCTAGGCGGGTTTTGACCGAGACTGGAAGTTTGGTGTTTTTGCGGGCACACTTGATGCATTCTAGAGCGAGGTCTGGAGTTTTGATCATGGCGGCACCGCCACCAGCTTTGTTGACGTGGCGGTCTGGGCAGCCCATATTGATATCTAGACCGGCAAAACCCAATTCTTCGAGCGCGGAGGCTAAATCTCCAAAATGCTTGGGATTTTTGCCCCAAATTTGTGCTACAACAGGGGTGGAGTTTGTGGCGCGGTCTGTGATTTTGGAAATATTCGGGTCAGTCTTGGAGAGATTTGGCGCGATTTTTAGGTCTAGGCGCTCCAAAGCGTCATGGCGACCTTTTTCGGAAGCAAAACTAGAGACGTTGGTGAACTCGGTAAAGAAAACATCTGGCGCGCCGGCACGTGCAACAACGTCACGAAAAACCACGTCCGTGACGCCTTCCATTGGCGCAAGGACGGTAAACCCATGTGGTAATTTTTGCCAGAAATTCATTATATTATTATAACATAAAAATAGGGAGATTCATAGAATCTCCCGGGTGAGAACAGCGCGACTATTAGCGCTCGATGCGGCCTGTGCCGTAGCATCTTGGACAAGTTTGGTTTGGACCAAAGACGCCAGTGATCTGACCACTGCCGAAGCACTGATCGCATCTTTTAGTCGAACGTCCGTGTGTGCAGCCTCGCATTTGATTCTCAGAAAAGTACAATTTGCCACAGGTTGGGCATGTATACGTTAAACCCACTCATAACACCCCCTTTTATGCTAGAACGTATTTATTTGACTTTTTGCAAATATGTGTTAATTATAGAGAATTTAGGCTGCTTTGTCAAGCATAAGCTGGATGAATTCACGGATATCTTTGATGCTAGCTTCGGGGCGAGGTTCGACGAATAATTCTGGGTCGTCAACAAAATCTAGGTTATGGATATGTGAGTAGGTTGCTCCGATGAGTTGTTTTAGTATTTCTTCGTCTTTTTTGTTATATTCGTAGACTTTGTCGTGGACTTTGGCGTCGGCGCTATCTGGGACGACAAACAAGATGTGTGCTTTTGTTACTTTATATTTGCTATATTCTGGAGAAAGGTTTAGCAATAGTTTGTAAAAACCTAGCTGCAATTTGTATTTAAAAAGCGTTGGATGAGAATCCCATTTGTTGTCTTTGAAACCCGAGGTTTTGAAATCGTAAATCTCGATGGTCTTGTCTGCTGGGTTGATATGGATATGGTCAATTTTGCCCGTGAGTGGGACATTGATGGTCTTATCTCCAAGAGTGACGTTTAACACGATATGGTCGTGCGCAAGGTTGACCTCGGCGCGGGCGTTCTCGTCGCGGAGTAATTTGCCAAATTTTTTGAGCGAGGCTTCTAGCGATTTTAGACCGCGTTCGCGAAGATCGTCGGTGTCTTCGTCCGGAACTGAGGCGCTTGCAAGTTCTTGCTCGTAGAATTTGAGCGCATCTTCGTCGGACAGTTTTTCGTTGGTAACCTTTTCGAAACAGGCGTGGATGAGGTTGCCAAACGTCAGGCTCATGGAATAAGACTCGTCTGGTGCGCGGAGAATTTTTTTCTCGTAAAATGCGCGTGGTCCACTGTAAGCAATATCGATAAATGATGTCAAGTCGGTGGCGGTGAGCTTGTAGCTTTCGGTGCGTTTTTCGAGTATCTCGCGGAGCTCGCCGGTGATGTGCTTATAGCTAGAAATCCAGGCGGTCGCAAGGTCGCTTCTTTTTTCGTCTTCTGGCAAATTTTGGTAATGCAAAATAACTTCGCGTGAGCCTTCTGGTAAATATGGTGAAATGATTTTGATATTTCCCTGCTCGTCTTTTTCTTCGTGTTCGGCTAAGTACTGGAGTCTGGCAGGATTTTTGTCAGAAAAATCTTTGATGGAGTTTGTCATAATTAGCTCCGCCTTGGCACGGGTGATGGCGACAAAGAAGAGGCGAAGTTTTTCGTCTTCTGTGATACCGGTATGGCGGATGCCAACTAGGTTTTGTGGGAGGCTGAGCATGTTGTTGTTGCCTTTGGCATTACCCCAAGCACGATCGTCAGTGGCGACCAAAAATACATGTTCAAACTCTAGACCTTTGCTTTTGTGTGCGGTTAGAATTTGGACGGAATCGGCTGAATCTTGGTATGGGCTAGTGTTGGTGAGCGGAGCATTGGCAAGTTTGTAGTCGTCAACAAAAGTGATAAAATCGGCGAGTTTCAATGTACCGCCCGTGCTGTGTTTTGAAATGGCTTCGCGGAGGACAGAGAGATTTTCGTAGAGTTCGAATGTAGAAAATCCGTCACCAGATTTGGTATAGTAATTTAGGAAGTTAGAATGTTTGTCGCCAGCGTAGGCAGTGGTGCCGATAAGATAATCGAGGAACAATTCGAGTGGAGAGTTTGCAGCTTTTATAGCAAGCTCAGAGAGGAAGAGCCCGAGATTTTTGAGCTCTTCGTTTTCACTTTCTAGTAGATAGTCTAAAGTAAATTTGCGCGGAACTTTGTTGATGGCGCGGACAGCATCGATTGGTGAGATCCCTAAGAATGGGAATGAAAGTATTTCGAAAAGGAGATGTGCTGGGTTTTGGCCTAGCGTGAGTTCGTGGACAAAACGAGAAAGCGTAATGATCTCGTGGATACGGGCGTCCTCGAAAAGATTGTCGCGTTTTTCGTAGGAGATTTTGATCTCTGGATACGCTTTGAGATATGGCAAAAGCGGCGCGACGTATTTGTGTTTTGGCGTGATGATGGCGATGTCTCTTTGCGAAACGCCGGCATCGATTAGCTTTTTGATTTCGCTGGCAACCCAATGATATTCGGCGGAACTTTCGATAAACTCGTGACGGGTGATGTTGGCGGCTCCGTCTTTGTGGCCGAGTAATTTTTTGTCAATGTTTTGCGCCTTGGCAAAGGAATCGGATATTTGTTCGCGGATATTGTATGACAAATCAAGGATTTGGTCTTTACTGCGATAATTTTCTAGTAGGGTAATTCTCTCGGCGCCGTAATGAGCGACAAAGTCTACGATATTGGAAACGTTGGCACCTTGGAAAGCAAAGATGGCTTGGTCATCGTCGCCGACCGCCATTACGACTGGTTTTTCGTAGTCGGTAAGTTTGAAAATTAGTTCGGCTTGGGCGGCGTTGGTGTCCTGGAACTCGTCAAGCAGGATATATTGATAACGCTCTTCTAGTGTCAATTTAAATCCTTCGTCTTCGGACAAGATTTTGATAGCTTGCTGAATCATATCGGCAAAATCGTACAGGCCAGATGTCTCTAAGTATTTTTCGTATTCCTGCATAATGTGCGACAAACTTAGGAGCTTTTTGTTGGCGACGCGATTTGACAAACGGTAGCTCCCTTCGTCGTCTAGTTCGAAGCGCTTGTTTTTCCAGGCAGTGAGTGGGGAGATAGACGGGCGGTCTTTTTCTCCTTCTGTCTTGATGATGTTGTGGAGTTCAAGGAGAAGCGAGTTGACTTCGCGTTCGATGTTTTTGCAGATTGGCTCTGGCGTAGTGTACTTTGCAAGAGTTTCTTCTATCGGCCCATAAACCTCTGCAACGCCAACGTCAAATTTCATGCCGCGTTTGACGTTTTGCAGAATATTGTTTAGCTCGCCGTTCAACTTTTCGGTAATTTCTATATTGCTTTTTGCAATTTCTTCTAGGTCTTTGCCAGTGAGGCGGGCGGATTTGGCGGAAGAAATTGTATCAATAATATCTGATGTGTTGGCGTGCTTCATGATGTCAAAGGCATCAAGTGAATCTTGAATGCTTTTGATAATTTTGTATTGCATAACATTGTCGATTGCGGCGTCAAGATTGCGGTCAAAACGTTCGGCATAGTTTTTGTATTCGGCAAGAATGGTCGAACCAAAAGCGTGGTAAGTATAAATATGAACTTTGGCGGCGTCTTGGCCAATCATAGAAAGTAGGCGGTCGCGCATATTGGCGGCACCGGACTCCGTAAAAGTGAGACACAAAATATTTTCTGGGTTGGCGTCGGTATTTTTTAGGATGTATTCTACTTTGGAAGAAAGTAGTTGGGTTTTGCCGGTGCCGGGGCCGGCGATGACTAGGAGCGGTCCGTCGAGATATTCGACGGCTTTTTTCTGAGCACTATTTAATGGCATCTTGTTCCTTTACTAGATTAATGATATCTTTGATCATTGGAGTGTCGTTTGGAATGACAAAATCTGGATAATCTTTGAGCGCGCGGACGATGTTGATACCTTCTAATGTATTGTGGGCGATAAAGGTTTTGATTTTCTCTTGATCTCCTTTTTTAATAAGTGCGCCTAGGCGGAAATTTCTAGAGCTTTCGCTACAAGAATAAACCAGGTCGGCTGCGCCGCAAGAGAGACGTAGAGTATTTTTGTCGGCATCGTTTATTTCTAGAAGGTCTAACATTTCGGAAATAACATTTTCTAGGTAGCTCATAGACACTTCGCCGCCGCCATAGTAGCCAGCGCCGATGGCATAAATGTTTTTTAGTGCGCCACAGAGTAAAATGCCAAGAGTATCTTTGGTGTATTCGATCTTGATTTTTTCGGTAGAAAAAATTTCTTCTGAGAGTTCTGATGATGCGGTCAAAGTGATATCTCTTGCTTCTTCTGGCTCGGCGTCGAGTGTAGCGCGAATGGTTTTGGAAAAACCTGCACCAGAAATAGCCGAGAAGTTTTTGAAACGGGAAAAAGGTTTGAGCGAAAGAAAGCCTTTGCTGGCGCAAATTAGCGGGGTCTTAATGTCTAGTTTTGGCAAAAGGACGGACGCTTCTGAGGATGGCGCGGCATATACTACAACGTCTGCGCCGGAAATAGCTTCGTGTAGTGTAATATCTGGATATTTGTATGGATCATAGAATTTGGTTTCGTGACCGTTGTAGATTGCGATGTCGGAAAGCACAGAACCAAAATCACCTGCACCTAAAAACGTAATTTTCATATATATTATTATAGCAGTTTTTAGGAGAGTTTTTTGAGGATGATGAGGTTTTCTAGATGTGGCGTGCGTGGGAAAAAGTTGAACGGAACGACCTTTTCAATCTTGTATTTTTCTAGCAATAATTTTACGTCGCGAGCCTGAGTGACGGGGTTGCAGGAAAGGTAGATGATTGTGGTCGGTGTAACTTCTAAGAGTTTTTCGATCAGTTTCTTGTCGCAGCCGGCACGAGGAGGGTCGAGGATGACAGTTTGGTCGGGGGCAATATACTCTAGTGCATCTTCAGAGTTGCTGAGAATTGGGTGAACTTGCAAAGCTTCTTCTCGCTCGCTTGCTTGCTCGCTCCCGTCGTTACGGGGCTCGCTGCGCAAAAACGCTCCCGTTGTCGCTAGATGCTCGCTTAAAGAACTTTGCAAGTTCACCTCTCCGCAGTTTTTGACGAGTTCCTCGTAGGCGAAGGTATTGCATTCAACCAGGGTGAGGTTCTTATCGTGGGCGACGGAGAGGCCGATGGTGCCGACGCCAGAATATAAATCTAATACATTGTCGGTAGTAATGTGCTTTTTGATTTCTTTTAGCGCCATCTCGTAAACCGGTAGGTTGATTTGGAAGAAACCGTTTGGCGAATATGAGTATTCTTGGCCGAGTAATGTGTCGGTAAGATTGTTAAAAACTGGATGTGGCTTTTTGTTCTCATAAAGGCCGCCTTCGACTTTGCCGGCTTGGTTGCAGCGTAGCAAAAGTGATTGGTATTTTCTGGCCTCCTCATGTTTAGTGTTTAGTTCTGCGACGATTTTTTGGGCGGCGGCAAAAATTTCTGGACGCTCGATAGATGAAGTTTCTAGTGGAATTTTTTTGTGGGAGCCGCGCTCGTGCTGGGCCAGCTCGATTTTTTGTTTTTCGTTGTTCCAATAGAGAGAGTATTCCATTTTGTTGCGATAGAAGAGGTCTTTTCCGTCGGTTAAAACGGTTTGCAAAGCTTCTTCTCGCTCGCTTGCTTGCTCGCTCCCGTCGTTGCGGGGCTCGCTGCGCAAAAACGCTCCCGTTGTCGCTAGATGCTCACTTAAAGAACTTTGCAAACCGTTTTGTCTGAAGATCTCTTCTAGGAGCAAAGCTTTTTGCTCGAGTTCATAATTATAATCCATGATTTGCCAGGGTGAGGTGGAGAGGAAGCAGGAGTCTTTTGGCGTAATGCGGTGCGTGGATGGTTCTGAAATTTCTTCGGCGATAGCTTCAAAATAGTGCGACTTGTTTTTGGTAATTTTGTAGCGGGTGACGATCTCGCCGGGGAGAGCATTCCAGAAAAAACCTTTTTTGCCGTCTGGAGCTACGCCGATTCCCTGACCGCCAGGAACCAGGCAGTCAATTTTGATAGTGGAACCGGTTACTTCGATCGGCAGTTTTGGCATTATTCATACCTCAAAGCGTCAATTGGGTTTTGGCGAGATGCGCGGTAAGCTGGTGCAGTACCGGCGATGAATGCAATCGCCATGATGATAAGCGAGATGACTAGCATGTTGAGCGGATGGAAGACTACGAGCTGAAAGGTTGGAAAATCAGTGAGGAAGGTAGTGTGAGCGAGGCTGTTGATACTGTAGCCAATCCACATAGAAACAAAGATACCAACCACAGAGCCCCAGAAGCCAAGCAAGATTGCTTCGCAGGAGAATTCTAAGAAAATTTTACCATTGCTCATGCCCATGGCTTTCATGAGGCCGATTTCGCGGGTGCGTTCTTGAACAGACATAAAGAGTGTGTTGACAATGCCGATAGCCGCAGCGAGCAGCGCGATGCCGCCAAAGATATTGAAGACAATCAAGATTACATCAAAGAAGGTGCGGATCATGCCAACTTCATCATTGATAGTTAGAACGGTAAAACCTTCTTTGGCGAATGCCTCTTTGATGGACTCGGTCTTGGCTGGGTCAATGTGGCCAGTTGCCATATAGGCGGCTTTTTGGGAGTCTGGTAAACCCGCAAGCTGAATATCGGTCATGGCGTTATAGGCGGCTGGATTGGCGCGGTTGATTGTCCCGAAGCTCATGACGCCAGCAGCGGCGACGCCGGAGATTTTAACTTCTACGAGTGTTTGGCAGTTTGAGCGCTTTTCTGTGGTCATGCATTTCAAGGTATTTGGAATGGCAAATTTGACTGTTTGGCCGACTGCGGATTCTGGCGTGCTAAACCCAAGCTTTTCAGCATAGTCTTCGCTAATGACGACCTCGTATTCGGAAGAATCGGCATCTGGTTTTCGACCGGCTGCCATGTCGATATTGATAGTATTGTCTGGAAGAATTGTAAGGTTGGCCTTGTACTTTTTCTCGGTTTTGTCACTCGTAATATAGTCAACAGAAAGCATATTGTATGGATTGATACTTTCTACGCCGTCAACTTTGCGAAGTTTATCTAAAGTCGCATCGTCAAAGGTGGATGTCTCGACAGATTTGGAATCTTCGGTATATTCACCAATTTGGGTGGAGGTGAGAGAGGAAAGCTGATCGTAGAGGGCTTTTGGGGAGATTTCTACATAGCCGTCGCCGCCGATGGACTCGACCTGTTTGTCGATAAAATCGTTGACGCCAGAGTTCAAAGCGTTACTTAAAATGATTGTAAAACTACCAATAAAAATCGCAAGAATAGTTAGAATGGTGCGAGTTTTGTTGCGGAAAAGGTTGTGATTGGCGGTGGAAATGATATCGATAAGTTTCATTATTTGGTCTCCTCATTTGCTTTTTTGACACGAGCCGCCTCTTTTTCGTGGCGAACATGGGCCTCTTTTTGGAGGTCTTTTCGGACTTTGCTATCGGAAATAATTTCGCCGTCGGCGATACGGACGATACGTGAGCAGAGCTTAGCAAGATCTTCGTCGTGAGTGACAATAATTAGTGTGACACCCTGTTTTTTGTTGAGCTCAAATAATAGGTCGGTAATTTTATCGCCGGTGCCGGAGTCTAGGTTGCCGGTTGGTTCGTCGGCAAAGATAATTTCTGGATTATTGACAATGGCTCGGGCGATACAGACACGTTGTTTCTGGCCGCCAGAAAGATCAGTAGCTTTGTTCTTGGCTTTGGATTCTAGGTCGACAGTCTTTAATGCTTCCAGGGCTAGTTTTTTGCGTTTGAAACGGCTAATTTTAGCAATTTTGAGGGGCAAAAGAACGTTGTCTAGAACGGTATCATTAGCATTCATGAAAAACTGCTGAAAGACAAAACCAAAAGTATTGTTTCTAAGCTTGTTTAGTTCGCTACTGCTGAGATTGGTAGAATCTTTGCCGTCGATAATGATTTGGCCTTTGGTGGGTTTATCTAGAAGTGCCAAGAGATGCATCATGGTCGATTTGCCAGAGCCAGATTTACCAACGATAGCGACAGACTCGCCTTTTTCAATGTTTAGATTTATGTCTTTTAGAGCAGTAAAGGCGGTTGCCTTTTTGCCATAGGTTTTGGAAAGATTTTTTACTTGTATAATTTCATTCATACTAGGGATTATTATACCATAGAAAAACGAGCACTTGGCTCGTTTTTCTGATTGGGCTAGATACTTTACTGCTTATTTTTGGCTAGCAGTGGTTTTCTTGCTTCTTTTGTATAGACCCATTAGTGCAATTAGAGCAATTCCACTAATTACGATGCCGGAAGCTGAGGATTCTGCTCTGCTGGAGCTGCCTGTTTTTGTCATTTTGCCGGTTTCTGGAGTGGCTGGAGTTTCACCTTTGCCTAGCTCTTCGAACGAGCAGAGGTCGGTGCCTGTGACTCTGTATCCACCAGCTACGAGACATTCGTCAACTGGCTCTTCTGGTTCTTCTGGCTCTTCCTGTGGGATTTCGGTGTAGGCGTTGTCAATTGTGAATATTACTCCGGAATCTTTTTCTAGGGTCTGAGTTTGGTTGTTGCCGGTAATCTCAAGTGTATATTCGTCTTCGAACTCGCCACCAGTCTCTTCTACTGTGTAGTCACCGGTTGGAACATTTTGCAGGACAAAAGTGCCTCTACCTTCTTCTATGTAAAAGTCGGAGAAGGCGATTTTTATTGTCTCAAAATCTGCTGGGCCAGTGACCGTGAATGTGAGGTCGCTATTTTTTAGAGTTTCTGCTGAGATGCCGGAGAAAGTCTTTTCAATCGTAAGCGATTTTGCGGTACTGCGGTTGTTCTTTAGAATAAACATTCTATCTTCTTTGTTCCAGGCATAGTTTTTGTTGCCGGAAGCGGTGAAGATGAATGTCCTGGTGTAGTTGTTGGTATAGAGGCTGCCAACGGAAGTAACAGAAGCTAGACCGCTAGAGATTGCTACACTTAGGGATGCTGCATCTCTATCTAGATCATAGCCATCCTTGGTTGCGGTTTCAATGATTTCGTAGTTTCTGGTTTCTTCGCGAGTAAATGGATTGGTTGAAATCTCAATGACGATCTCGCCGTTTTCGTCGGTAGACACTTCCTCGCCGTTGATATCGAAAGTAACACCTGCTAGTGGGTTGCCGCTTTCGTCGATTTTCTTAATTTTGAAATCGGTGGAGCCACTGAAGATTGACTGAGCCTCGGTCCAAGTGTTGGTGATGGTCCAGTTGCCGGATTCTGATTTTGCTTCTGCGTCCCATTTGCCGTTGACGGATTTTTGGCCGTCGGCGGTTTCGTCGGTACCGTACTCAATAAACCCATCTGCGCCAGCAATACCAACTTCTTTTACGGTGTAGACAATTTCTTGGCCGTTTGCGTATTTGTATAGGCCATCAATTTTCTTGCACCATTCTGTGCACTCGCCTTCAACCTTGTCGTTTTTGGCGATGGTGATGTTTTGGTTAGTGTTGCCGCCAGCAAGATTCACAGTGATGGATGCTGGCAAAGTGTTAGACGAAGTAGTCCAGTTTTTCTTGATAAGGACGCTGGTGGTTTCTGGAGTGTGGGAGTTTTTAATTTTGCCGTCTTTGACTGTGGCGGTGTAGCTATTGTCGCCAGTAAACTCTGTGCAAGAGATTGTGTTGTTATCGCTGGTTTCGCAGTCTGTGGCTTCGATTATCTCGTAGCTAATTTCTGAGTTGTTGCGGTACTTTGGCAGATCTGTAAAAGTATAGCTACTTGTATCGTCTAGACTAAGGTCTTTGTATGCAACAAACCCATCGCCGTCTTTGACTGCAACATAAAGTTTGCCAGCGTAGTTTTTGCGGAGATCGTCGCGGTTGCCGTCGTCATCCCATTCTTTGGAGGCGGTAACGTCTGTCACTTCGTAAATGTTTTTGATGACAATGTGGACTTCTTGGTTGGCTTGGTTAGCAGCGATCTTGAAGGTATTTCCTTCTGGATATTCGACTTTGTAATTTTCGTATTTAATCTCGCTGTCTTCGGATACCCAAGCGTTTTCTGTTACGGTATATGTAGTTCCGACTTTAATTGGGACTGTGATTGGAATAATATGTGGTTCGCCAGATTTGACGGAGAAGGTTTTGTCTACTCCAGAGATGCTAAATTTAAACTCTTCACCGTCTGGGAGCGCGGTTTCTACGCCGTCTTTGACAAAAGTAAGGACTTTTTCGACATCTACTTTGAATGGACGGGCAGATGGAGTTGGGAAATAGCCTTCGCCTTCGCCGTTATTGTAAGTGATTTTTGCTTCTTTGTTTAAGGCAAAGAATTTGTCGGTGTCGTTGTCTTCTACAGGGAGCTCTTCGGTAAAATCTACGATGTAGGATTTTTCAGCATAATACTTACTTTTGTCGGCGGTTAGCTTGAAATCTTTGGCTTCTAGGTTCCAGGTGAAGCTACTGTTTGCATCGTCTAGGACTACGCCGGCTGCAGTAGAAACAACTACGCCTTCGCCCATGACGTCGGTCACCTCGGCGTTCTGGATTTTGGAAGAGATTTCGCCAGCGATTTCGTCAAAGATTTGTTTGAGATTTTCTTCTGTGGCGGTCTTGTTTTTACCAGGGCTGGCCATGTTGCCAAGTACGCTGTTTCCCCATGTTCCGGCATTCAGGGCGATTGTGTAGAGAGTGTGCCCGGTTGCCTTGTAGAAGTTGGCTTCGGCGATAGCTGAGTTGCCGTGGTTGTAGTAATAATTTTGGTTTCTGCCGTCAATGCGAGCGGAGCCTGCTTTATCCCACATCTCTGCGCCTTCTGGCTGATAAATGTTTTTGCTGCCATCGCCAACTTTTGTGTTGTAGTCAAACTTGTCGGCTGATGTCATGGTTTTGAACTGGTAAATATTGCCAGAGGTTGAGTTTGCATTTACGATATCGTTTGCAACGTTGACATTTTTAATATCGTAGCTATAGCTTGGCGCGCCATCGGAGAGCAAGACGATTGTTTGATAATCGGCAGATCTGCCAGCGTTTTCTAGGATTTGCCTTGCAGTGCGGAGGCCGGCCTGAGTGAAGGTGCCGCCACCGTTGTCGGCGATGTTGTTAATAGCGTTATGAATGGTTTGGTAAGAGTTTGAGAAACCAGAAACGGTTTGAACATCGGTGCCGTAAGAAACAACGGCGATCCTATTCAAAGTGTTTCCGGCTGGCAAGAGTTCCTTGGCTAGGGAATCTGCGGCTGTTCTGGCTCCAGAAATTTTGGTGCCGTTCATGCTATTGGAGCGGTCGATGACAAGTACAGTATCTGAAGTTTTCTCAGATTTTGGTGACTCGACTCGTAGGGTGATTTTGTATTTGTTGACGTAGCCTTCTACTGGCTCGGCAGTTTTGGAAAGGATAATGCCGGTACCGACACCATCTTTTACAATCTCTACTGGATCTTGATTTTCAATGATTGGGGTATCCGCAGCGTTCGCCGCTGGAATTAGCCCGTTGATATTTGCGCCCACCAAAATGAATGCGAAAAACGCACAAAAGACTCGTTTGAGTTTTTTCACTTTGACCTCCACTTTAGTTTTGGACTATTTTATCACGCTGATTTTTGGTTGGCAATAAAAAAATAAAAAAAGCCCCGCTAAAAAAGCGGAGCTGGTAGTTAAAGCGTTTTTTTGTACATTTCTAAATAGTGATTAAGTGCTTCTTCGAAATCTTTGCCAATAACAATTTCACCATGAAGCCTCATGATTGCAAAATTGTGCTCGCGGAGTAATGAAGTAATCTTAATATACTCTCCCCACTGACCGTACGATAAATATTCATTACTAAGATATTTTACCATCTTTGGTGAATAAGTAATATCGCGACAATGGCCGTGGATAATTACATTTGCTTCAGGGAAATTATCAAAAATATCCAAAGCAAGTGGCGTTTCGGAGGAAGGTTTATGTTTGCCGCACCAAGAGACGACGTGCCCACTATGATTAGTAATGACAGACAAGTCATCTTTGGATAAATTTCCAACAAGAGCGCCAGTGCGCGTAATTAAGATTTTTGAGTTGTTGAGTCGCATAGCTAAAAATCCGGCAGCGGCATTAGTGTAATGCTCTCGCTGCAAAACGCCGCCATAGTGTGCAAAAGTTGCATAATGGTCAATTGTGATAATTTCACTAGCGTCTTTGTCTTCCAGTGGGAAATCTTGGTAGCGGATTTTTTGGTATTTGTGGCAAACACTGTCAAGAATTTTTGCCCATGGCGCCATGGTAATTTTTTCTAAATTACCGTTTAAATCACGGACGTATTCTGGCCAGACAACTTCAATACCAAAGCTGTTGATAGTTTTGATATATCCGTTGATGATGGGATGCCACCAGTATTGTGTGCCCATGGATGGAGCGACAATGACTGGCTTTTTCTTACCAATTGCAGCATGAAGAATTGACATGGCGTAATTGTCGGCAATACCTGATGCAATCTTTGAAAAAGTATTGAACGTGCATGGCGCAACAACCACGAGGTCTTCTTCTGGAATCTGCTGAAAGCCATTAGACTCATAGCGAACGATAACGTCGCTAGGCAATGTCTCGAGATCTAAAAAAGGAATTGCCGCTGGTGTAGGTATCAGTATTATGTTGGCTGCCCGGTTACTCTTTAGCATGTCTAAAAAGACCGCAATATTAGTAGTGCGATGGGCACCAGTAACAATACAATAAATTGTTTTATTTGTCAGCACATTAATCCCCCCTTTGCTAAAAATTATAAGTGGTACTGACGGTAGAGCTCATAGGCCATAGCGGAAACTGCTACTGGCAAGGTAAGAAAGTCAACTTTACTCTTGTCCATTGGAAGTTTCACGATGTCGTCGAGCATAGCCTGCTTCTTTTTAGTAAGACCAGAAGTTTCTGTACCAAAAACAATGACAATATCTTTGTCGGTTGGTAATTCTACGTCATAGAACTCTTTGGTGGTTTCACCAGAGGTGCCAATTAAGTATTTTCCTTGAGCACGCAAGTCATCAACGGCATCTTCGAATGTGTCGTAATGAGTAGCCTTGAATCCATCCTTAATGTTCCATGAACGAACTTTAGATGCTACTTTTGGCATATCAAAAGATAATGAGTTGCCAGAAGTGTAGACTTTTGCGTCAATTGCCTGAGCAATCTGGATAATGTGTGCCATGTCGTAAGGCGCTCTAAGAGCGTCAAACAATAATTCAACTTTTCTCATAATATTATTTTTCCTTTCTACAAATCAATATAAATGGATCTGATGTCACGTTTGCATTGTGGCATGTTCTAATGATTAATTTTGCGTCCGATTCGCTAAAGTTTTCAATAAATGGAAAACTTTTGGCGATCGTTACTAAGTCTTTAGGTGAATCATAATGTCTGATTACTTCGTAAGTTTTGAAATTGACTACGGAAAAGCCGGCTTTGACAAAATTGTCAATATAAAACTGTGGCTCACGTTGTCTTATAATGCGTCCTGGAAAAAGCGAAGCTATTTCACAGAGGCCTTTGCCAGGTCCGTATTCACGAAAAACGAAGATTCCTCCTGGTTTTAAAACACGGTAGGCTTCTTCGGCGTTAATACGAGTAACGTTTTTAGCGGTTACAACATCAAAACTTTTTTGGCCAAATGGTAAATAGCCAGCATCGGCAATTTCGATATTGGCTAAATCCATGAGATTCTTTTTCGCAAGCATAACCATTTCAGCGGAATTATCAACTCCGCATAATTTGAGTTTTAGCTGTGGGTTGCGTCGAACTATCTCGCTTAAGACGAAACCGTTCCCTGTCCCAATGTCTAAAAGGCTGTCAGCATCTTTGAGATATTGGGATATAGTTTTAAAAAATATATCGTTTATATCTACATTTTGCCGAGGTGTAATGCTTTCAGTTTTTGTTCTGGCAGCTAAAGTCGTTTCGTCATAATCACAGCGCATATTATCCCCTCCCTTCTTAGAAATACGCTTGTTAACTATTAAAAAACGATTAAGCTTTTAGGACTCAATCGCTGGTTATTATAGCATAGAGTTTATAAAATTGCAACATATCATTGCTACTTTGGCAATTTTATGATAAACTATATATTGGTCCTAATTGGAAGAATTTTAAGAAAGAGGTGAATATGTTATGAGCAATGAGACGAGCAAACTTTGGTTGTTTGACTATAATGTGGGGCTGACTTATGAGAAATTTAGTCAATGCGAAGATTCTGAGGGCTTAATTTTTAAGTACCTTAGAGATAACTATGATTTTAGCGACAAAACCGTGCTCGAAATAGGAGCTGGCAGTGGTAAATTTACAAAGTTCTTAGCAGAATCTTGTAAAAAACTATTTGTTGCTGAACGCAGCCCGTCCTTAATGAAGATTAACAAGGAAAAAAATAATCTTGAAAATGCAGAGTTTGCGCTCACGGATGTAAAGCATTTAGAGCTTCCAGAGAAAACAGTTGATGTTGTATTCGGTGGTTGGAGTATGACATCGATGCGCGACGCTTTTCCGGAAATTTTTAAGGTACTCAAAAGCGTTTTGAAGGATGATGGAAAAATCATTTTAGTTGAGAATGCTGGCGACGATGAATTCGCTGCGATTACCGGCATAGAAGGGCTAACTTTGGAAATGCGCGATCTGTACAAAAGGTTGGGGTTTTCTGAAAAAACAGTTCTTTCAACTTGCATCAATTTGCCAAACGAGAGCGTTTTTTATGACGTTTTTCCTAACCAGAAAGATGTTAAGCTTGATTCCTTACAGATTCAGCACAATGTTTTGATACTGGAAACTGATTTTTTAGATTTTTGGAGGTAGAAATTATGGAAATTGTTGAGAAAAAGGCAGGACATGACGAAAAACTTTCAAAGCTCAAGGTACAGCTTAGTAACCCGCTTTCGCTTTGCTGGCAGGTCACAAAGAAGTGCAATTATCATTGCCCGTTTTGCTTGGCAGGTGAGCAGGATCCAGACGAATTGCCATTAGATAAGATGAAAGAAATCGTTGATATCCTGGTGGATGCAAACTTGGTAAGAATTGATTTTACCGGTGGAGAACCACTGCTTAGGCCAGATTTTCCGGAACTTTTGACTTATGCGGCGGAAAAAGGCATTGAGACTTTGGTAACTTCTAATGGTTCAGTTTGGAGTGAAAAAATAGCAGAGACTTTGATTAAAACGAATACTTTGCTACTAATTTCTCTGGACGGAAATGAGGAGACTCATGATAAGTCGCGAGGAAAAGGGGCTTACGCTCGTGCAGTTGAAAATATCAAGCGTTACAAGGCTGCCGGTGTACCAATTAGGGTGAATTATCTTATCCGCAGGGATAACCTTGACCAGATTGATTATATTTATGATTTGGTTAAGAGTCTTGGAGTGGAGCGTCTTTTCTATATCTTGATTGCACCGCAGGGTAAAGCATATCAGAATGACGACTTGTTGCTAACTGAAGAGGAGAGAAAATATTATTTAAACCTTCTTCGCGAAAAGAAAGCAGTGTCTGGCGACGAGCCTTTTATTACGATTCAGGATTATGCAACAAATTTACATTCATGTTTCCTGATCAACTCGCGTGGCGATATCGTATCGCAAGGATATTCGGAAGACGATTGCATTACGGTGGGCAACATTTTTACTGATGGGTTATTGAAATGCTGGAACAATCCAGTATTCAATCATCGTGGACACTTCTTACAGTATGCGTACATGTTTGATTATTACATGTAGCAATAAAATTAGGCTGGAATTATTCCGGCCTTTTTTATTGTTTTACTGGCTGGGGCAAATTCGTCAGGCATTAACAATTTACAAGGAAGATATTAAACAAAAGCTCAACAATTTCAAACTTGAATAGAGTATTTTTATACTTTTAATTCATCTACGGCAAAGAGCATACAAACATCACCAGTACTAGCCTTAGTCCAATAATGTTTGTCATCAATATATCCATCGGCCTTTTTCTTTGCATCTTCTTTGTAAGAAAATACTTTAACTGCACGAAAAGATGCTTGGCTATATGGAAATCCGTCATCAAATTCAAAGTCATACGGCATTTCAAACTCTTCATAGCCACCTAGATAATCTGCGGCAAGAAGAACGTATTTTGCACCATCCTTATCGGAAAAGATGTAAATCATGGAGTCTGGGGTTATTTGCTTTGCGCCATCATAAAGAACTCCTTCAATGCCATAGGAATTGAGAATCTCAGCCAATTCTTCTTGTTCGATTTTATTCATCATATCTATTATTATACCATTTCAACAATGAAAAGACCAGCCGAAAGCGACTGGTCTTAATAAAAGTGCTTTAGAATAAGTTAGATTTTAGTATGATCGTCTTTTGACTCGTCAATCAGGTATTGTCCCTGATTTTTATCCTGCCACTGGTCACGCATATAAATCGTGCTTCCATCGCGATCAAGAACAACATGTCCATGGCCAAGACCATCGCCATAATTGCCGGAGTCGGTAAAGAAAATATCCGTTCTTCCGTCTTTACGATGGCGAATCTTTGCTGGTCTGCCATCAAACATATCAGTGCCGACAGCAAGCGTTTTGCAAGTATTCGTACCGTCATCAGTAAAATTCTGATGTCCATGCTCGGCGAATGCGTCACGATCATAGGTTTTGTTGCCAAACTGATCAAGCGTAGTATGGCCATGGCCTAAACCATCACCTTTGCCAAGGCCACCATGATAAACCTGAGTCGTACCATCGGCTTTTTTGACGATTTTTGCATCATTACGCTCGGACCAGCGAACGCCGGCTTTATCAAGGGTTCTTTCGCGTTCGCGTTTATTGGCTGATTTAACTTCTTCGAGTTTCCTTTGGAACTCCTCTTTGAGATGAGTATGCTCGGCTTGCAGGGAGTCAAATGCATCTTTGAGGCGATCGCGCTCGGCTTTAAGACGTTTAAACTCCGCTTGAGCAGATTCGTGACGAGATTTAGCTCTCTCAAAGACTTCTTTTGCTCTGTGAAAAGCAGAAGAATCGGTTTTTGGAGCGCGCCATTCGGCATCCTGTCTGGCAGATTTTACCTCTTGACAAAGTCTGCTAACCTCTTCATTGATGCTGTCACGACGATCTTTGTGATTATGCCCTTGAGAAGACCAATACGGAGCCTCGGACTTGTCACCAAATTCATAGCAACTGCTTGCCTGCTCGAAACAATCAATCATTTGCTGATGTTCGGAGTCAGCTTCGGCGCGAAGACGTTCAATTTCGTAATTGTTCTGATCACGGATTCTTCCGTATTCATCCCATACTTCGCGGTAGTTTTCGCTAGCCCTCTGCATTTCCTTCCATTCACGATTCATTTCTTCTTTTGCGCTAACTCTTTCTCCCCAAGCAGTCTGCATAGCGTCATGAGCTTCATTGCAACGATCTCTAGCATCTGCGTAGCGTTGGAATGCAGCCTGTTTGCGCTGGAAAGCGTCTTGCTCTCTGGACTTCAAAGAGTCCAACTCGTAGTTTCTGGACATACATAGCCACCAACCTTTCTAAATAGATATAAAAGTACAAGCCATAGTGTATGGCTTGCCTAAATATTATAACAGATTTACGTAATCTTAGCAAAAAAACAATAGGTCTAGCCTATTGCGATTATGCTTGGCTGGGCAAAATTAAGCAGGCTTTAACCATCTACAAGGAAGACATCCGTCAACGACTAGAGGACTATGACCCAGAATCTAAATAAGTATGTCATAAATGCCGTTTTGTCCGTTTTGCCGTTTATCATATTACGGGGACTAAGTGGGGGATAATTAAATTACTATGACGAATATAGAATGCGAGCTGTGTGAAATTGATGGCGAAATAGAGCTTTGCGACGGAACGATTGCGGAGCTAACTCCTGATATGCTACCGAGCCTCGTCTAACAATCAAAATTACCAATAGAACAAAAATTAGTTTATGAAAAAACTAGTTTTAATGAAATATTTAGATAAGAAAGGCATACCTCGATATCGCTCGATGCCGAAAATAGATATGCCAGACAACGAGGTCGACAATCGCATAAACCTTATGGAAGTTGAGGCTGACGAAATGCTCTATACTGGTGAAATGAAAGAGTTACTCTGGATTAAGAGCCTAAACGAAGAAGAACACAAACAGTTAATGAAAGACGAGTCTGAGGCTAGGATTAAAAAGCTCGAAGAACTTGATGAGGTTTGGGCAAAAGCCAAGTAGGTAGCCATTTTTTAAGCACAAGAAAATAACCAGTCCTGACGGGCTGGTGTTTAGTATTCTACTCTTGCGTTAGGTTGATTTTCATGTTGTTATATGCTACAATAGTAGACACTATGGCATCAAAAAATTGGCATCCAAATTTTATTAAATATACGGAGTTTATAGCAGCACACCCGAATTATAAGGGCTTACCTATCGAGCGTGGTTTAGATGGCTCATTAAACTGGGTAGTTGCCAATAAGACTTCCACAATTAGGCAGGGTCGCATTAAATGGTGCGAAAACAAGGCAAGAGAGCTTGGGTTTAAAATTGAACCAGGCGTATATGCAAAAGTCATGCGTAAGATTCACCCAACGGGCGAAAAAGTTTGCCAGGTTTGTGGAAAGAAGATGTCCATTTTCTATCACTATCCTACCGTTCACCTCATCAATAAACTCGAGAAGAAATTTGGCATTAGATTTTCTAATACTACACACATAAGCGAGATATGGGACGAGTTGCTAGATTCTGGAAACAAAGAATCAGACTTGACTGAGTTTTTCTTAGGCTGTGCCGGAGTCGACAAAACTCTCTCTGGTAAAACAGATAAGAAAAGCGTTATTGAAACACTAGAAGACATCAGCAGAAACTCTGGTAAGGCGATATTAAGTCCAGGTGCAATGTCTAACTTTCCAGACCGTTTTGATGGTTTTCATACATACAACCTTCCGATTAAATAACAAATTACAATATGGAAGTGAGATGAGTTAATGAATATTCA
>CAMYZZ010000007.1 GCA_947304135.1 uncultured Candidatus Saccharibacteria bacterium | reverse complement strand
TTGAGGCTATGCAGTTTCCGGAAGGAAGCGAAATAATTACTACTCCGTACAGCTTTGCATCGACTACACATGCTATTGTCCAGAATAAATTAAAACCAGTTTTTTGCGATATTGAACCAGAGAATTATACGATAGATGTAGATAAAATTGAAGATTTGATTACTGAAAAAACAGTTGCCATTGTGCCGGTGCATGTATATGGACATATCTGCAACGTAGAAAAGATTGAAGATATTGCGAAACGGCATAATTTAAAGGTCATCTATGATGCTGCACACGTTTTTGGCGTCAAATACAACGGAGAAAGTATTGCGAAATGGGGTGATGTATCGATGTTTAGCTTTCATGCAACAAAAGTATTTAATACGATTGAGGGTGGTGCGCTAGTTTATAATGACTCTAGTTTAAGCAAAGTTTTTGATTATCTAAAAAACTTTGGCATTGAGAACGCAGAAAGCGTAAAAGCAGTAGGTATGAATGCAAAGATGAATGAATTTGCGGCAGCAATGGGTATTTGTAACTTGCGCCATTTTGACGAGGAAATAGCAAAACGTAAAAAAGTTTATGATAGGTATGTGAAGAGACTTTCCGGTGCCGATGGAGTTAAAATTTCTACCCCTCAGGGTGGGGTAGAACCTAACTATGCATATTTCCCAGTAGTGTTTGATAAGGATGTTTTTGGCAAGAACCGCGATGAAATTTATGACGAACTTGCGGAGTATAAGATATTTGCCCGTAAATATTTTTATCCATTGATTAGCGATTACGAATGCTATAGGGAGCAATATGATAGTGCGGAGACGCCAGTTGCGAAGTGGGTGTCTGACAACGTTTTGACTTTGCCAATGTATGCAGATTTGGATCTTGAGGAAGTTGATAGAATTTGTGATATTGTTTTAGGGAAATAGATGGCTGAGGGAGTTAAGCAAAAAGTTGTTTCAAATCTTGCATGGAGGTTTGCTGAACGGGTAGGCGCGCAAGCTGTGCAATTTGTCGTTTCAATTGTCTTGGCGCGCATATTGGCACCGGAAGCTTATGGGACGATTGCGCTCGTAACAGTATTTATCACGATTTTGCAGGTTTTTGTTGATAGCGGCTTAGGAAATGCGCTGATCCAAAAAAAGAATGCTGACAGTTTAGATTTTTCGACGGTATTTTATGCGAACGTAGCGCTATGTGTAGTGCTATATATTATATTGTTTTTAGCAGCACCACTAATTGCAAATTTTTATAATGACCCATCGCTTATAGCTATAACAAGAGTTCTTGGGCTTACGGTAGTTGTTTCTGGGATAAAAAATGTGCAGCAAGCGTATGTTTCGAGACATTTAATATTTAAAAAGTTCTTTTTCTCGACACTGGCAGGGACCATTGGCGCTGCTGTTATTGGCATAACGATGGCCTACAATGGGTTCGGAGTATGGGCGTTGGTGGCTCAGATGTTGTTTAATCTGACATTAGACACGATTGTGCTTTGGATTACAGTTAAGTGGAGGCCAACACTGCAGTT
Source organism: uncultured Candidatus Saccharibacteria bacterium (assembly GCA_947304135.1). GTDB lineage: Bacteria > Patescibacteriota > Saccharimonadia > Saccharimonadales > Saccharimonadaceae > Nanosyncoccus. The sequence continues at coordinate 32,613 of CAMYZZ010000007.1, read as the reverse complement.
TTCTTTTAAGAGATTAGGGTCGCTATTTTCCTTTGGGTGGAAGCTTTTAGTTTCGTCTATCATTGGCACAACGTACCAGAACATTAGGCAGCTGTTAATTGGTAAAATCTATAGTTCAACGGATCTAGCGCTATTTAATCGCGGTAAGCAATTCCCGAATATTATAGTAGAGAATATCAATAAATCCATAGATAGTGTGTTGTTCCCAACGCTGTCAAATGAGCAGGAAGACAAGAGGCGTGTAAAAGTTATGACACGTAGAGCTATCAAGACGAGCATCTTTATTATCGCGCCATTAATGATGGGGCTGGCGTTTGCTTCGACGAATATTGTGAGATTATTATTAACTGACAAGTGGTTGGGATGTGTGCCGTTCTTGTGTGTGTTTTCTGTGACATTTATGTTCTACCCACTACACACTGCAAACCTGAACGCCATTAAGGCAAAGGGAAGAAGTGATTTGTTTTTGGGGCTTGAAGTAATAAAAACCGTGATTGATGTGGTGCTGTTACTTATATCTATAAGATTTGGCGTGATCGCGATTGCAATAAGCTTGCTGATTTCGAGTTTTACAAGTCAGATAATCAATTCTTGGCCAAACAAGAAGTTGATTGACTATGGCTATCTTGAGCAGCTAAAAGATATGGCGCCGAGCATTTTGCTGGCCGTGGTGATGGGGCTTGTAATTTTGCCGCTGAACTTTGTAGAAGGGCCGCTATTGCTTTTGACTTTGGCTCAGATCTTGATTGGTGCTGTGATTTATATTGTTGGAGCGAAAGTTTTGAAGTTTGAGATGTTTGATTATATTTTGGGGATCGTGAGGGAAAGGGTGGGGAAGAGATAGATTATTCGCCCGCACGGTTTGGTAGCCTTTATGTTATTTTGTTGGAAATAGATGTTTTATCGCTATTGTGAGCATGTAAGCAATTTGTGATAGGGTCGCGCCAGTAAGGATGTTGAAACACCACTCATTAATATGAAACCACCCGCCTTCTCCGCCGCCAAAGCCTTGTAGAAAAGCTAGTGTGAATAGGGCGGCAGTCTCGATGGCTAATAATGTAAAGAGCGCACGGAGAGAGTGTTTTTTCATTTGTTGATCACTCACACGATTATCGTTACGGATTTTTTTCGCTCTTGCTTGTTCGACCTTGGAGTCAAATGATTGCGGCGTGTCGGTTTCGTTGAGATATGTTGGTCTGCCATTGCGCTTATTTTGTGGAGTCGAGGCGGCAATCTCTTTTAGTAAGTCTGCAAGATTATTATTCATTTGCGGTCAGTCCTTAGTCCCAACCGCTCCATTTTTATAGCCATCGCAGAGATGGAAACCCCAAACATTTTTGCATAGTATTCTACGGACAATTTTCCGTCTGTCTCTTCCCAAATTTCGCGTACTTTGTCGGACGGCATTATAAGCTCTGCCGCAAACTCATTCGCTTCAGTTTCGCGCCGCCTATCGGCTTCTGACAATGGCATTGCTCTAAATAGTGCTCCTGCGTAGTTGTCTTGATTGTCAATGAGGACTTTGTCTGTCGCGGTTATTATATCGTTTTTATGTAGGAAGTAGTGTCCCATCTCGTGTGCAAGCGTGAAATATTGGCGTTCTTTCGTCTCAGAAGAGCTCACAAGTATTTTGTAAAAATTATTTTCATAAATTATGGCCCCTGATACCCCTTGCTCTAGTAGGTCAGGGTAGATGATGGAAATATTTTTTTCGGCTTCCAAAATTCTTTCAAATGGAAACGGTATAAGGGTTTTTGGATTATATCTAGAAGAAATTTCCTTAGCCTTCTCTGCAGGCAGTATGAAACCGTCGTTATTCATGTGTGGGGTAATTATACACCAAGTCAATGTTTAATGCAATCTTCAAATGAGGATGCTTTTTGCGGAGATAGCCGGGGGCAGTTTAACATAGCGCTCAAATAAAGCATAAGCATTATGAAATAATGCTATTGATTTGTCAAGCGAATTGTTGTAGAATTGAATTAATAGAGGTAATACTAAGGAATTTACTAAAAATGGCAGAAAATAAAAAGATCAGCAACGACGAATTGGACGCCAGAAAATGTTTTGGCGATTGGATTGACTTGAAATCAAAACTACACTATATGGGGGTTTCTCATGAATTCAGGGAAGGCGATGTTTGGTGGTGTGCAGTGGGCGAGAATGTAGGGATAGAGATAAATGGTAAAAATCAAGAATTTTCTAGGCCGGTTCTTGTGCTGAAAAAAACTCAGTAAAATGGGCTTCCTGGGTGTGCCACTTACTTCTCAAGCACATGAAGGCACGTGGTATGTACCTTTTGTCTTTAAGAATAGAAAGCAGGTCGCAGTATTGTCGCAGGTGAGGACTTTCAGCGTCTTTCGTCTATACGAGAAGATGGGGACCGTGCCGGATTCAGATCTGGAGTTAGTAAAGACTGGGTTCCATAAATTATATAAGTAAAAATATCCCCCAACCTTGCGGTTGGGGTGGACGGGTATTCCCGAATATACTTTTATTGTATCAAATTTTTATTCAAAAGTCAAGATGTAAATGGTAAAATAATTGTTCGGATACGTGGTATAATTATTGATATGAAAATCGCAATCGCAGGCACAGGCTATGTTGGGTTGTCGCTGGCGACGCTTCTGGCGCAAAGGCATGAAGTGTTTGCGCTTGACATTATCCCAGAAAAAGTGGAGATGATTAATCATCGTAAGTCTCCGATTCAAGATGAATACATTGAAAAATATTTCGCTGAGAAGGAGCTAAATCTCACCGCTACGCTAGATTATAAGGAGGCGTTTTCTGGGGCAGAGTTTGTTATTATTTCTACACCAACAAATTATGATTCCGAGAAAAATTATTTTGATACGTCGTCCGTTGAAGATATCTTGGATAAAATTGAAGGGCTGCGTGCTGGCGGCGATTTTGGAGATGTTGTTCCGGCAGTTGTGATTAAATCAACAATTCCTGTTGGCTATGTCTCTAGAATGAAAGAGAGATATCCAGAGCTAGATATCTTTTTCTCTCCAGAATTTTTGAGGGAAGGGAAAGCGCTTTATGATAACTTGCATCCATCCAGGATTATTGTTGGCTCACACGGCGAATCTGGAACACGATTTGCAGAGTTATTAAAGGAAGCTTCTCTGGATGAAAATACGCCTGTGCTATTTATGGGCAGTACTGAGGCTGAGGCGGTGAAGCTTTTTGCGAATACTTATTTGGCGCTTCGCGTATCCTATTTTAACGAGCTTGATACTTATGCCGACGTAAAAGGACTTAATGCGCGCGAGATTATTAAGGGCGTGTGTTTGGACCCAAGGGTAGGAGATTTCTATAATAATCCTTCATTTGGCTATGGTGGCTACTGTTTGCCGAAGGATACAAAGCAGCTGCTTGCAAATTATGAAAATGTGCCACAGAACTTGATTGAGGCAATCGTAAAAGCCAATGAGACACGCAAACAGTTCGTTGTGGATGAGATTTTAGAGATGAAGCCGGAGGTGGTTGGAGTTTATCGCTTGACGATGAAAAGCGGCTCAGATAATTTTCGCTCATCGGCAATTCAGGATATTATTTTGAAGCTACGTGCGGCGGGGAAGCGCGTAGTGATTTATGAACCGACGATTGCTGGCGACGAGTTTGAAGGAATTAGGGTGGTCCATAATATGGAAGAGTTTAAGGATATTTCATCTGTTATCTTAGCAAATCGAATGGAGAATGAGCTAAAAGACGTTGAGCAAAAAATTTATACAAGGGATCTTTGGGGAAGAGACTAAGAACTTGGGGGATGTGTTATAATGGCTTTAAGAAATAATCATTAGGAGAGACACTTATGGTGGGCAAGAAAACCAAAAAACTAACAGCGTGGGGTAAAATTTGGCGGATAGCGGTAGCGATCGTTATACCACTTGCGGTTGGTGGTGTGTCGGCAGTGCTCACAATGGATGCAATGAAAAAGTTTGGTGATTTTAATCAGCCACCACTTGCACCGCCGGCTATCTTGTTCCCAATTGCTTGGACAATTCTTTATGTGTTGATGGGTGTTGCGAGCTATCTTATAGCAATGGCTATCCGGGCACATAGCGGAAAGAGAAATGCCGAGAGCGTTAAAAAAGTTAGGACTGGGAAAGCCGCGCTGGTACTATATGGAGTTCAGCTAGTATTTAACTTCTTATGGTCTATTTTCTTCTTTAAGTTGGAACTGAGATGGTTTGCGCTAGGGTGGATCATCGTAATGTGGGCTATGATTTTGGCGCTGACGATTTTGGCGCATCGTCTAAATAGGGGCGCGTTCTGGTGCTTGCTTCCATATCTTCTCTGGGTGACTTTTGCAACCTATCTCAACGTTGGCGTGGCGGCACTAAATTAAACTTCAACAATGCAGAGGCTAGTCTCTGTAGTATAATTATTCTATGAGAATTTTGATTACTGGTGCGAAGGGGATGCTGGCACAGGCAGTGCGCAAGCGATTTGAAAAAGACCCTGACGGCCAGGCGAATGAAATTATTTTGACTGACCGCTCGATTGGGGTGGATAATGTTGATGCCAACGGCAAAAATGAAATTAGTCAGACGAGTAATAGGCACGCGCTCGATATTACGGATCTAGAAGCAGTAAAAACATTGGTTGACAAGGTTAAGCCTAACTTAATCATTAACTGCGCAGCATATACCAATGTGGATGGCGCGGAGCAGGCAGAGAAAACAGCAGAGAGGGTGAACGCTCTGGGTCCAGAGAATTTAGCTAAGGCCGCGGTAGCGACTGAAAGTGAAAATGGGGCAAGCGATAAAGTTGGTGGCGGTGCTGGTGCAATTTTGGTGCATGTTTCGACGGATTATGTTTTTGGCGGCGCGAAGCCAATACAGGAGAATATGGCAGAGCTAGACATGGAGCCGGAAAAAAATGTCTACTCTGAAGACGACGAGAAGAATCCACAAAGTGTTTATGGTAGAACTAAGCTGGCTGGAGAGCAAGCTATTGAACAACAGATGGGTAAAACTGGAAAATATTATATTTTCCGCACGGCTTGGCTCTATGGCAAGGGCGGAAAGAATTTTGTTGACACAATGATTAGGGCTGGTAAAGCACAGGAAGAAGCAGTGAAGGGCGGAGAGGAGCAACAAGCTGAGGTGCGTGTGGTGAGCGACCAACACGGCAGCCCAACTTATACAAAGGATTTGGCTGATATTATCTATCAGGCAGTCTATAAGCAAATTCCATTTGGAATCTACAACGCGACAAACGAAGGTTTTACGACCTGGGCTGATTTTACGAAAAAAATTTATGAGCTAGTAGGCATTTCTTGTGATGTAATTGGTATTTCTAGTGCAGAATATGAAGCTGAGGCCGAGCAGAAAGCGGCTGCAAAGGGCGAAAAGAGAATTGTAGCCAAGAGGCCGCTTAATTCACAAATGAGCAAACAGAAATTGCTTGACGCGCGGGTTGTTATAGCGGATTGGGAAGATGCCCTAAGGCGTTATTTAAAGGAAACTGGTAATTTAAAAGCAAAGGAGCAGGATGTTTAAGATTAAGCCGAAAAAAGCAATAAATCGAAAGGGGATTATTTTAGCTGGTGGTAGTGGAACGAGGCTTTATCCTTTGACGCTAGCGATTTCTAAACAGTTGATGCCAGTCTATGATAAGCCAATGATATACTATCCACTTTCTGTTTTGATGCTGACGGGAATTCGCGAGGTTTTGATTATCACCACGCCGCGCGACAATGCAATTTTTAAGAATCTACTTGGTGATGGCTCGCAGTGGGGAATGACTCTGGAGTATAAGATTCAGGATAACCCAAAAGGTTTGGCGGAGGCGTTTATATTGGGCGAAGAGTTTATTGGTGATAGCAGCGTTGCATTAATTTTGGGCGACAATCTTTTCTATGGCGAGACTCTAAGAAGAACTCTGGAGATGGCGTCAAGCAGGAAGAATGAAGCGACGATTTTTGGCTATCACGTAAAAGATCCCCGCAGATATGGTGTAGTAAAATGCGACAAAAATGGCAAGGCAGTATCTATAGAGGAAAAGCCAGAGCGTCCGAAGTCTGATTTGGCGATTCCTGGGTTATATTTCTTTCCAAATGATGTAGCGGAAATCGCGAAGAAAGTTAAGCCAAGTGCCAGAGGAGAGCTGGAGATTACTTCGGTGCAGGAAGCATATTTGAAACAGGGCAGATTGAACGTTGAGGAGCTTGGGCGTGGAACGGCTTGGTTTGATACTGGCACGCACGACGCGCTTCTAGAAACAGCGCAGTTTGTGCAGACGATTGAAAAACGTCAAGGGCTACAGATTTGCTCGCCGGACGAGATGGCTTATGAAAATGGCTGGATTACGGGCGAGCAGCTAACAAAGCTTGCAAAGCCTCTAATGAAAACTGAATACGGTCAATATCTAAAAGATTTAGCGGAGGAAAAGAAATAATGGATGACGAGATGACAGAATTAATCACAGAAGAAGCTACGAGAACGGTTGAAGGTGGTAATTTTCAATGCGAGGGGACGGAAATTGCTGGTCTCAAGGTAATTACTCCACGCGTTTTTGAGGATGGGCGCGGCTATTTTATGGAGACATATTCTAAGCGAGACTTTGAAGAGTTTGATATTGACTGCGAATTTGTACAGGATAATCAAAGTAAGTCGTCTAGGGGAGTTCTGCGTGGGTTACATTACCAAAAGGAACATTCTCAGGCAAAACTAGTGCGCGTAGTGAGTGGCGAGGTGTTTGATGTGGCAGTGGACATGCGCCCGGATTCGGAAACTTATGGTAAGCATTTTGCGGTTAGGCTGTCCGCAGAAAATAAAAAGCAGTTCTTTATACCACGCGGATTTGCACATGGCTTTTTGGTACTTTCGGAAACGGCGGAGTTTGCTTATAAGGTTGATGATTTTTATCATCCAGACGATGAGGGCGGGGTTTTGTGGAACTCTGTGGGGATTGATTGGCCAATTGATGAGATAGGTGGCGAAGATAAATTAATAATTAGCGAAAAGGATCAAAAATGGCCAACATTCTAGTAACTGGGGCAGCGGGGTTTATCGGTAGCAATTTTGTGCATTATTATGTAGCTCGGCATCCGGAGGATAAATTAGTCGTTTTTGATAAGCTGACATATGCTGGAAACTTGGCGAATTTGGCGCCGTTTGTGGATTTGGACGGAAACGCGACAGGTGAGCAAGTGCAGTTTATAAAGGGCGATATCTGCGACGCAGAGCATGTAAAACGTGTGTTTGATGAATATGAAATTGACGGGGTGATTCATTTTGCGGCGGAGAGCCATGTTGATAATTCGATTAAAAATCCGCGGATTTTTACAGAGACAAATGTATTAGGAACGCAAGTACTACTTGATGTTGCGCGCGAGAAATGGGGCGAGGGAAGTTTGAACAAGTTTGTACACATTTCTACGGACGAGGTGTTTGGCACGCTCGGGCCGGAGGGCTATTTTAACGAGGAAAGACAGATTCAGCCGAATTCGCCTTATTCCGCATCTAAGGCTGGCTCAGATATGGTGGCAAGGGCCTATCACGAAACGTTTAAGATGAATGTGAATATTACGAACTGTTCAAATAATTATGGTGCTTATCAGCACTATGAGAAGCTAATTCCGACGATTATTAGAAAGGCGCTTAAAGATGAGAAGGTGCCAATTTATGGAGCTGGAGAGAATATTCGCGATTGGTTGTATGTGGATGATCACTGTAAGGCAATTGATATGGTTTATCATAATGCGCCGGCGGGGGAGAGGTATTGTATCGGTGGCCATAACGAAATGCGAAATATCGATATCGCAAAGCTGATTTTGGCAAGGCTTGGCAAGGGTGAGGATTTGATTGAGTTTGTTGAGGATCGAAAGGGACATGATTTGCGTTATGCGATTGATCCAACTAAGATTAAGACTGAGCTCGGTTGGGAGCCAGAGACGAAGTTTGAAGACGGAATCGCAAAGACGGTGGACTGGTATTTGACGCATCCGGAGTGGCTAGGGAATTAATATCTTTTTCATTCTTTTTATGATATAATTTTTCTAGCAGTCATGAAAAACAGCTTACTAGAGAATCTAAGGTCAGTTTACAGAGAACATCGGGGGCTTTTTGTCTTGATGATTTTTGTGATGTTACTGTCTTTTATGTTTTTGATTTTTTCGCTTGCGACGCTTTCGCCGTCTTCGGCCATTGTGAAGACTGGCTATAGTGACATCGGCAGTTTTGCTGGCAACGATCTAACTGGGATGCGTTCGGCCGGTGGATATAGAGACGGCTCTTGGACCTCGATGTTTGCTTTTCCGATGGTGGCACTAATTATCGGAGTGCTACATAATTTGATTGCGATTAGACTATGCAACCGTCGTGGTGAGGGTTCGGCAAAAGCATTTCTAACTATGAGTCTGGCAATTTTGGTAGGGGCACTGATTGTGCTAGTAAGGCTACTTGGGGAAGGCTAAAAAGAAAAGGGTGGATGGATGGAAAAAATGAATTCTGATAAAACAATGCTCGATGATGATCTTGAGATTCCTCTTGGCAAGCGAACCAAGTTGTATCGTTTTTTTGAGATTTTGCCAGGCGCCTTATCATATTCCATGATTGCGGCGCTATTTATTTTTTCGATTATTTCACCGATGGTGGCAGCGATTTATCTTTTGATTATTATTACAATTACACTTGTGAAGGCGGTGGGTGTGGCTGTGCGGACGGTGCAGGGTTACAAGGATATCCAAGACGCTATGAAGGTGGATTGGCATAAGAGGTTGGAAGAGACTCAGAACCCGCATGATAATTTTGAAAAATTGCGCGGTAGGAATTCTGATGAGTTTGAGTTTGATGACCACGTAGAAAATTTGCGTGCGATGACGGTATCGCCAGACGATTTCCCAGACCCAGAGTCGATATATCACGCTGTGATCATGGTGGCTTATAACGAGGGGATGGAAACGCTCGTACCAACGGTGGAGGCAGTCAAAAACACTAGTTTTCCGAACGAGCGAATCATTTTTGTGTTCGGTTACGAGGAACGTGGCGGGGAAGAGATTGAGAAGTGTGCCAGAGAGCTAGAAGAAATGTATAAAGATACATTCTACGCGTTTATCCCGGTGAAACACCCAGATGGGTTGCCAGACGAAATTAAGGGCAAGGGGCCAAATCTAACCTATGCGGGTGAGAGATTGGCGAGATTTGTAAAAAGGGAAAGAATTTCGGCGGAGAAGGTGATTGTGACGTCGCTTGATAGTGACAACAGGATGAGCGAAGGCTATCTTGATTATGTTGCGTACGAATTTGTAGTGCATGAGGACAGAAAACGTATGGCGTTCCAGCCGGTGTCGCTATTTATGAACAATATTTGGGATGCAAGTGCGCCGATGCGTGTAATTGCGGTGTCTAACTCATTCTTTAACGTAATTAACGTTAAAAGACCGCACCTGCTACGTAATTTTGCATCACACTCACAGCCGCTAGATGCTTTGAGTGAGATGAATTTCTGGAGTAAGCGGACGATTGTGGAGGACGGGCACCAGTATTGGCGCAGTTTGTTCCATTTTAGAGGGAAATACGAGGTGCTGTCTATCAAGGTACCAATTTATCAGGATGCGGTGATCGAGGAAACGTTTATAAAGACGATTAAGGCGCAGTTTGTACAGTTAAGACGCTGGGATTATGGTGCAAGTGATGTGGCATATGTGGGCGTGCGCCTGGTTAATCCAAAACGTAGAAGGATGAATTTTTGGTATTTACTCGCTAAGTTTTGGAGGTTACTTGACGGTCACGTGACGCTTGCGGCGATGAGTCCGATTGTGGCGTTTGGCGGTTGGGTGCCGAGACTACTCAATTTCCAGACCAGGGACCTCCTTACATATAATTTGCCAAACACGGTGTCTTGGATTCAGCTGTTTGCGTCTATCGGTCTTATGATTACGATTTTTATGTCGCTGAGGATGCTCCCGCCAAGGCCAAAAAAATATAACAAGATTAAATCCTTTGGGATGGTGCTACAGTGGATTTTGTCTCCGGTTGTGGCGATTGTGTACCAGAGCTTTGCAGCGTTTTATGCTCAGACCAGACTCTTAACTGGGCACTATATGGAAAAGTTTGACGTGACGAAAAAAGTTGTGAAACATTAATTTGTGATAAAATAAGAATAAGCTAATTACTGTTAAAGGAGGTAGAAATGTGCACGGGTGTACGTTTTTGTGATGATAAGGGGAATATGTATTTTGGGCGCAATTTGGATTGGTCGGTTGGATATGGTCAGAAAATTGTTGTCACTCCTAAGGGGTATAATTATAACTCTGCGTTTCTTGGTAGTGCTCAGCCAAAATATGCTGTGATTGGTATGGGGATTGTACAAGAAAATGTGCCGCTATATTTTGATTGCGGAAATGAGGCAGGGCTTGCGATTGCGGGACTGAATTTTCCAGGCTATGCACAGTATGCGCCGGACGCAGTAGAAGGGAAGACTAATGTGGCGGCTTATGAATTTCCACTCTGGGTGGCGATGAATTTTTCTACGGTTGATGAGGTAGAAAAGGCGCTAGTTGATGTTGCAATTGTAGCGAAGGCTATCAATGACAAATATCCAGTGTCGATGCTGCACTGGATTATTGGTGACGCGAAGAGAAGTATTGTGGTTGAGTATACCGCAGAGGGGCTACAGATTTTCCAGAACGATGTGGATGTTTTGACGAATCAGCCGGGGTACGGTTGGCACAAAGAGAATTTGCGTAACTATATGAACCTCAGCAGCCCACAGCCAGAGAAGGTGAATTGGGGTAAGGCCGAGATGACGGCTTTTGGCTCCGGTTCTTTGATGCGTGGACTTCCTGGCGACTATTATTCACCATCTAGATTTGTACGTGTGGCATATCTTAATACACATTATCCGGTGAAATCTACGGAGGACGAGAATGTTTCTAGATTGTTCCATACACTTGCCGGTGTGGCGATGATTGACGGAGCGGCGGCAATGGCAACAGGTGACTTTGAGAAAACCGTTTATACTGGTGGCTATTCTGTAGCTAGCAAAACGTATTATTGGAATACTTATGAGAATCCAGCAATTCAGAAAGCTTGTCTTGCTGATTATGATATTTCTGGTAGCGATTTGATTGAGGGGTAATATGCTAGATATTTTTGGAATGGAAGTAAGCGTTAAAAAACTGGTTTGCTCGGCAATTTATATTGCTTTTGTGGTGGTGCTGTATCTGATTTTGAGAAGGATACTGAAGGTCATATTTGATAGGGCGACAAGGCATAAAATATCTAGCGCACAGAAGCAAAAAATCGAGACAGTGTCGCGGCTGTTTTTGAGCCTTTTAAGATATTTCTTGCTGATTATTGTTGTGTTGGTGATACTAGCTAATCTTGGGGTGAATGTAACGTCACTCCTAGCCGGGCTAGGGATTATGACGGCAATATTTGGCTTGGCGTTCCAGGATATGATTAAGGATGTGATTGCGGGGGTGACGATTATTGCGGAGGATCAGTTTAATATTGGAGATGAGGTAGAGATTGATAGCTTTCGGGGGACAGTTTCTAATTTTGGGTTGAAGACCACTGAGGTTACAGGGAAACAGGGACAAGTTAAGATTGTCTCTAATCGTAATATGGATGGGATAATAAATTATAGCAAGAAGCAATAGTTACTAGAGATAAAAAGAGGGCCCTTCTGGGTCCTTTTTTGATGACTAGATTGTATTGAGCTATGTTGTTGGTGGGTTGTGAGGGGCTCGAACCCCCGACCTCCTCGGTGTAAACGAGGCGCTCTAGCCAACTGAGCTAACAACCCTGGTCGATTTCTTATATTTTATCATAAAATGTGGTAAAATGGAAGTAAGAAAGGAAGTGTTTTTCAATGAGCAAAAAACAGATAGATGAGGCGGAAATAGATGTAGAATTTGTGGAGCGTATGCGTCATACATTGTCGCACGTGATGGCGGCTGCAATTCGTGAGATGTATCCAGATGCCAAGTTTGGAATTGGTCCAGCAATTGATGATGGATTCTATTACGATATTGATTTTGGTGACACAAAGATTTCCGAGACAGACTTGCCTCGTATTGAGAAAAAGATGCGTGGGCTCATTCAGAGACATCTTCCGATGACTCGTCGCGAAGTATCGCGCGAAGAGGCGATGAACTGGGCGGTTGCTGAGAAGCAAGATCTTAAAAAAGAGCTGATTGAAGAGCTTCCTGCTGATACTACAATTTCTTTTTATGATTTAGGTGACGTGTTTAGTGATCTTTGCAAGGGGCCACACGTTGAGAATACCGATGAATGTGGTCCATTCAAACTAGTGCGTGTAGCTGGTGCATATTGGAGGGGAGATGAGAAGCGCCAAATGCTTACGCGTATCTATGGTGTGGCTTTTGAGACGGAAGGGGAGCTTGAGGCCTATTTGAAGCGCCAGGAAGAGGCTAAGGCACGAGATCACCGCAAGTTGGGCCGTGAGCTTGACCTATTTACTTTTTCTGATTTAGTCGGCGCTGGCTTGCCATTGTTTACTCCAAGAGGCACCGTACTGCGTGATCTTTTGGCGGATTATTCTTTGAGCCTAAGGAAGCGTGCTGGGTTTGGTCGGGTATGGACGCCGCATATCACCAAGGTTGATCTATATAAGACCTCTGGACATTACGCAAAGTTTGGTGACGAGCTGTTTATGGTACATTCGCAGGTGAATGGGGAAGAGTTTGCGATGAAGCCGATGAACTGTCCACACCACACGCAGATTTTTGCATCCAAGCCACGTACCTATAAAGAGATGCCGGTGCGCTATATGGAGCCAACGACAGATTATCGCGATGAGAAAACTGGCGAGCTAGGCGGACTTTCTCGTGTTCGTTCTTTGACTCAGGATGATAGTCACGTATTTTGTCGTTCTACACAGATTAAGGAAGAGATTCACAATCTGGTTTCTATCGTGAAAGAATTTTATGGCTCTATGGGTATGAAACTGAGGGCGCGTCTTTCTTATCGCAACGACGAGGACAAATACCTTGGCGATGCGAAGCTTTGGGAGATGGCGCAAGGCCAGATTCGTGAGGCGGCTGAAGAGAATGGTCTAGACTACTTTGAGATGGAAGGTGAAGCAGCGTTCTATGGGCCAAAGATTGATTTTATGGCTGAGGATGCAATTGGACGCGAACACCAGGTGGCGACGATTCAGCTAGATTTTGTACAACCAGAGAGATTTGGGCTGGAGTTCGTGAACGAGAAGGGTGAGAAAGAGCGTCCGGTGATGATTCATCACGCAACGCTGGGCTCGATCGAGCGCTTTATGAGCGTGTTTATCGAGCACACGGCAGGTTGGTTCCCATTCTGGAGCGCGCCAGAACAGGTCCGTATCTTGACCGTGAATGATCAGGTGGCTGACTATGTAGGCGAGATTCGTGCGGTGCTTGAGGGCGTAATCTTGGAGAAGCCACTAGCACACAATGAGCTTAGGTTTACGATTGATGACTCGTCTGAGTCTCTAGGTAAGAAGATTCGTCGCGCGACAGAGATGAAGATTCCTTGTGTATTGATTGTCGGGCCAAAGGATGCTGAGGCTAAAGAAGTTAGCGTGAGACTACGCGATAAGGAAGAGAAGGTTAAGCTTTCTGAGCTCGCTGAGTACCTAAAGGAGCTATAGATGATTGCCGCTCAAAGCGTAGGGGGTGCTCTGGGCGGCATTTTTGACGATGCTGGACGTTATATCGGGCCTGTGATTGTGATTGCAGGGCCAACTGGGTCAGGGAAGACTGGGGTTGCGATTGAGATTGCAAAGGAGCTGGGCTCTGTCTTGGGCCTTTCCAAGGGGGAAATTGGTGGGGAGATTGTCTCTGCTGATTCTCGTGCCATATATAAGTATATGGATATTGGCACAGCGAAGCCAGATGAGTTTGAGCAGGCGGCTGCGCCACATTTTGGGATAGATTTGGTAGAGCCGGGAGAGAGATTTACGGTGGCCGACTGGAAAGAATATGCTGAGGCTCGGATTGCTGAGATTCGGGAGCGTGGACACGTGCCGATTGTGGCAGGTGGAACAGGACTGTATATAGATGCTTTAGTGTTCAATTATCCGTTTAGGGGGAAGACTGGGGAAAAAGCGCCAGGAAATGCTACAAGTGAGCAAAAAATGTGTTCAGACCGCAAGAAGATGGTGTCCGGATATAAGGTTTTTGGTATTATGTGGGATATGGAAGAGCTTCGGGAAAGACTTTCTTTGAGATTGAATAAATTATTTGTTCAGAAACTCTATGATGAGACTGAGTTTTTGGTGTCGAAATATGGGTGGGGAAGCCAGGCAATGAAGAGCGATATATATGAGTATGCCTGGGGTTATATGCAAGGAGAATACTCGCTAGACAGGGCGAAGGAGCTTTGTCTATATCGAGATTATCATTTGGCAAAAAGGCAGATGACATGGTTCAAAAGAAATCAGGAAATTACCTGGCTTCCACTTGATAAAATTAAGTCGGCCGTGCTAAAATGTATACAGAATGGTTAAAGAAAATAATACACCGGTTGAAAAATTGTTTGGTTCGAAGACTAGGGCTAAACTTTTGAACCTTTTCTTTGAAAATCCGGGGAAATCATTCTATGTAAGAGAGATTACTAGGGTGATTGATGAGCAGATTAACTCTGTCCGTCGCGAGCTTTCTAATCTTGAAAATATTGGTGTTGTCAAGAACGAGACTTATGACAACAAGGTTTATTATTCAGCTAATATGAAACACGTGTACGCACATGCGCTTTCGGAAATGTTCAACGCACGTACAATTGAGGCAAGCGAGAAAGAGCCAAAGCGTACAAATGTTTGGGAAGAGCTAGTTAAGCCTGTAAAACTTTATCTTAAGGGCTTGATTGTGACGAATCGTTTGCCTGGTCAGGAGGGAATTGATATCCTTATTATTGGCAACGACAAGACAAAGAAATTGACACACTGGGCTGAGGTAGTAGAAAAGAAGATGGGTAAACCACTAAATTATGTGATCATGAGTCCAGATGACTATACCTATCGAAAGAGCGTGAGAGATAGATTCTTGATGGAAGTGATGGAGATGGAAATTACCGACACCTATGATCCAGAGAGACTAATAGCAGAATAAAGGAGGAAATATGTTTGAGATTGAAAGTAAAAAACCAGAAGAGATTACAGTTACCACTAAGAGAACATCTATTACGTTTAATATGGACGATTTTACAATCGATGCGAATCTTGAGGTAGGGAAGATTCAGGGGCCAGGTGAGTTTGAAATTGGTGATGCGACAATTAGAGGTTTGCCAGTGCCTAAAAAGGGTTCTTCTGCAGAAGATACTGCAGATGGCAAGGCTGATGGAGTAAAACCGGAGTTATCTGGCGAGACTATTTACGACGTAGAGATTGGCGGTATCCATATTGGCATTCTTGGCGACATCGATAGGGGGTTAGATGACTTGGGTGTTTCTGATATTCTATGCACTTCTTCGGTTAGAGCAGTACGTGAGATCGAGCCAAAGCTAGTGATTGCGATGGGTAACATTGACGGCATGGTGACAGAGCTAAAACTTGCCGCCAGGACAGAGAAGAAGCTCAAGGTGAAAAAGGTAGACGATCTTCCTGCCACGCTTGAAGTTGTAGCGCTTAACTAGGATTTGAGGGAGGGATAAATGCAAATAGGGATGGTGGCGGCCGTTCTGGTAATGATACTAGTATCGGTGATTTTGCATGAGCTGGCACATGGATTGGTGGCATATGCATTGGGTGACACGACCGCAAAGGAGAATGGACGATTGACGCTGAATCCTCTAAAGCACTTAGACCCGATTACTTCTATTTTAATACCGGTGATTATGTACGTGATGGGTGGCCCGGTGTTTGGTGGTGCAAAGCCGGTACCGGTTGATTCACGAAGGCTGAAAGGTGGAGCGTGGGGGATGGCATTAGTAGCAGCGGCAGGGCCTTTGACAAACTTTTTGTTGGCACTGGTGGCGTTTTTGATAAGTAACGCTACGGGGGTGCTCGATACTCCTGGATTTTTGAGGGTGGCAGTATTAAATTTTGTAATGATTAACTTAGGATTTTTTGTATTCAATATTATACCTATCCCACCTCTGGATGGTTCAAGAATTTTATACGCTTTAGCGCCGGATGGGGCGAGGGAGGTGATGGAGCGAATAGAGAAAACAGCTGGGATTTGGCTGGTTTTTGCATTAATTTTAGTGTTCTCTTCGGCGCTCTCGTGGTTAATGAGTGGCGCAATAACAGGCATACTTGAATTTTTTATGATGTTGGTAGGAAGATAGGCTTGTGGTATAATGGAATTAACCCTAGTGGTAACATGATTTTCCTGAATAATCATGTTTAGGGATTTCGAGGCGTTATTCCCGTGGGAATGCGCAAGAGAATTTACCCACCTTGTCTATATCGCAGGGAAAACAATAAGCTGCTAGGGTTTTAAAGAAAAAGTGGGCAAATGAAACAGAGAATTAGAGTAGTAGGAATTGCAAGAACCGTCGACGGAAAGACGATGCTTTTTAAGAAAGCGCAGGGGCGGATGGAGCAACAGCCAGAGTGGGAACTCTTGACCGGTAAGATTCGTTTTGGCGAACAGCCAGAGGAAGCAATCGCTAGAACTGCCTACGAGTATCTAGGGGTGGAACTTGCTGAAGTTAAACTTAAGGATGTAGTGACCTTTACCTCGCTTGCGGATGCATCGGGGCAGAGTAATCTCTACATCGTTTTTAGTATAAAGATACCTGATGGAGTAAAGATTTCGCCGATTGATCGATACACAATGTATAAGTATTGCAAGCTGGATGAGATGGTGTCTATGAGACTAACTGATTCGACAATCTCAGTACTCGAGATTACAGATAGGACGACACCACTTAAGGGCGTAAAGAATGTAATGAATCAGGCTAGGGAAGCTGCCAATGGCGCGACTGTCTATGTGGATGGTGGAAGCCGTGGTAATCCTGGCCCAGCTGCGATCGGTATGTATATTATAGGGGAAAATGGAAAAGTCTTGGCGCAAGAGGGGCAGTTTATTGGATTTGCTACTTCTCGGGTGGCTGAATACTATGCGATGAGGGCTGGAATAAAGAAGGCGATTGAGCTTGGCTTGACTCGTGTGCGGTTTATTTCCGATAACTTGATGATGGTAAATCAGTTGCGCGGAATTTACTCAGTTAAAAACAATGACTTAATTCCGTTGTACAACGAAATACAAAATTTACTCAGCAATTTTGAAGCCGTTACGTTTGTGCATGTAAAAAGGACTCAGAATGCAATTGCGGACGCGGAAGCAAACGAGGCTTTAGAAGGACATTTCAATAGGAAAAAGAGGACTTTACCGCAAAGGATGGGGTTGGAGCAGTTGACGGCAGATACGGGTGCTGAGGACGCTGGCGATGGTAATGACGATTCTTTTGTGATATAATAAGAGAGCTCAAAAGACAACCGCTGGTTTTCAGAGGAAAGTCCGGGCAGCACAGGGTATGGTAGTCGCTAACGGCGACCGTCCGAAAGGATAGGGAAAGTACCACAGAGACAAAACCGCCATTATGGCAAGGGTGAAAAGAGTGGGGCAAGAGCCCACAGTAATAGATAGCGATGTCTATTAGAGGCAAACCCTACCAGCTGCAAGGAGTGCTAGATACCTCGTCCCGAGGATGCACGCTTACCGCTTGAACCCTAGAGCAATTTAGGGTCTAGATAGATGGTTGTCCATCAGACTTTGGTCTGATGACAGAACCCGGCTTACTGAGAGCGTAATAAAATAAAGTCAGGCACATGTCCTGACTTTATTTTGGTTTATGATTTAGTATAAGGGCGTATTATTTGATTAGGCCCTTTTTCTTGAGCGTACGTAGGGTAGAGGTAGCAACGTTAACTTTGATTTTGCGACCATCTACGATAAGGGTACGTTTTTGAACATTAGGCTTGAAGACCTTGCGAGTCTTTCTCTGGGAGAAAGAGACGTTGTGGCCGTACATTTTACCTTTGCCGGAAATTTCACAAACTGCCATCTTATTTCTCCTTAACCATATTAACAATAGCTTTGAAAGCTTCTGGCTGATTGACGGCGAGATCAGCAAGGATCTTGCGGTCAACGTTGATATTCTTGGCTTTCATGCCAGCGATAAGCTGAGAGTAGGAAAGACCAAGTTCGCGAGAAGCGTTGTTGATGCGGGTGATCCAGAGAGCGCGAAGATCGCGTTTCTTATTTCTACGATCACGATATGCATAACGGAGGGATTTAATAACACCCTGTTTAGCCATGCGATAGCTGCGGGTACGATAATGCTGCATCCCCTTGGCGGCATTAAGGATCTTTTTGTGCTTTGCGTGTGCAGGTACACCTCTTTTAACTCTCATCTTATGCTCCTAATGCAGTCTTAATGTTTTTTGCAATCTTGCCGTTGATTGTAGCGGCGGTTTTCATATTGCGTTTCCTAGCTTTCGACTTTTTAGCCAAGATGTGATTTTTGTAAGCGCGCTCGCGGACGAGTTTACCAGAACCGGTAATTTTAATGCGCTTAGCTGTACCTTTATGCGTTTTTAGCTTTGGCATAAATACTCCTTTAGTTTGGTTGATAATAGTTGCTATGGGCCTGCAAACAGGCTTTAGCGGGGAAGGAACGTGTCCTAGACCGTGGAAGTCAAAAGAGCTACTTCTTCCGAATCTGAATGGACAGGTTGCGTCCGGCAAATTGAGGTTTACCTTCTACGATGGCGATATCGCCGATCTCGGCAAGGACTCTGTCTAAGAGCTCTTGGCCTAGGTCTTTGTGAGCCATCTCGCGGCCACGGAAGATAATCATAATCTTGACACGATCGCCGTCTTCAAGGAAGCCTTTGATTTTGCGGATTTTAATGTTAAGGTCGTTATCAGAGATTTTGAGGCCAATTTTCATCTGTTTGAGCTCGGATTGTTTTTCGCGGGCTTTTTTGCGGTTCTTGGCTTCTTCCTTCATCTTTTGATACTGGTATTTACCCCAGTCAATAATCTTGACGACAGGAGGATTGGCGTTGGCCGCAATCTCGACGAGATCGACACCTTGGTCTCTGGCAAGGATTTGGGCGTCTCGGCTACTCATGATGCCGAGCTGCTCACCACTGGGTCCAATTACGCGAACTTTTTCATAACGGATTTCTCCGTTTATACGAGTGTGCGAATTCTTGTTACCTATGGGGTTCCTTTCTGTTAGACCTTAATGGGTTTATTATATCAAAAACTAGAGGTTTTTTCAAGGGGAATCTTACGGAAATTGAGGGCCTCGGCCAGATGAGATTGCTTGATATTTGAGGAGCCTTCTAGATCAGCAATGGTGCGGGCGACTTTGATAGTTTTGAAATAGCTTCTGGCGGATAGATTGAGACTATTTGCGGCGGCATCTAGGAAAGATTTTTCTGGTGGGGATAGAGGGATGAGCGTGGCGATTTGATGAGTTGGAAGAGAGGCGTTGTAGGTGGCTTGGTTACTATATCTTGCGCGCTGCGCGTTGATGGCCGAGAGGATAGAATCTTTTATATGTGATGTGCCTGGATGCGTACTAGAGGCTTTTTGGTGCGTTGTACTGAGGAGTTTTGAGGTCGAGACACGGTCGACATTAACAAAAAGGTCTATGCGGTCTAGGAATGGGCCAGAGAGCTTTTTCTGGTAGGCCTGGATCTGAGAAGGGGCACAGGTGCAGGGGTGGTTTGGATCTCCAAGATAGCCACAGGGGCAGGGGTTCATAGTGGCGATTAACATAAAATCAGCAGGATAGGTGACGCGTCGTTTGGCACGAGAGATGGATACTTGGCGATCTTCTAGAGGTTGGCGGAGTGCTTCTAAGATTGGGCGAGGGTACTCTGGGAGTTCGTCTAAGAATAGAACGCCAAGATGAGCCAAGGAGATATCTCCGGGGAGTGCTTTTGGGCCGCCGCCAATGAGGGCTGCAAGGCTGCTAGTATGGTGCGGGGCGCGGAATGGACGGGTGACAATAACGTTTGAGGATAGACCAGAAAGGGAATATATCTTGGTGGAAGATATTTGTTCAGGCTCTGTGAGCGGCGGGAGCAAGTTTAGGGCGGCTTTTGCGAGCATGGTTTTGCCTGTGCCGGGCGGACCCGAAAGGAGAATATTGTGGTGTCCGGCTACGGCAATTTCTAGCGCGCGTTTGGCGAGGTCTTGGCCGTAGATTTGGTCAAAGGTGGGGGCAGCTACATCTGTCTTGGTATTTTTTACAACGATTTCTGGAACAGGGAGGGCGGATTGATGCTTAAGATAGAAATACAACTCCGAGAGGGAATTAATACATTTCAATTCGATTCCTTTAACTAATGACCCCTGGGCGAAGTTTTTAGCAGGGATAAAGAGTTGTTTGAATCCGGCTTCTTTGGCGGCCTCTGCAATATTGATAATGCCGTTGACCGGACGGATAGAGCCATCTAGAGAGAGTTCCCCGGCAAAGGCAGAATCTGCGACGTCTTCTTGGCGGAGTTGTTCTGTTAGGATCAGGATGTTGAGAGCAATGGCAACGTCTAGATGAGTGCTGTCCTTTTCCTGATCGGCAGGTGCAAGGTTAATAGTGAGCTTTTTGTCAGGAAAGCTGAAGCAGGAGCTTTTGATGGCCGATTTGACGCGCTCACGAGCTTCTGAAACTGTTTTGTTGGCCATGCCGACTATATTGAAGCCGGGAAGGCCGGATTTTAGGTCACCCTCGACTTCGATGACGGAGCCGCCGAAGCCATCTGGGACTATGGAATATGTTTTAGCTATCATAATCTCAGCGTAGCAGGGGAGATTTATGATATCAAGCATAAGCATTTATAATTTTTTGCAAGCGTTGTAAAAAATACAGAAACAGGGGGAGAGTACGCGCTTTGGCGGGCTTTGGTATTGAGAACGCAGGTGTCTATGTAATTTTGACAATAGGCTTGTGGCTATTTTTATTTTGTGGTATAATGTGGGTGTTGGGGCTGACAAAGCTTAGACGGATTATTAACAGATACCAAGCACGACGATTAATACCGTAAGTATTGAATAAATGAAGCTAAAACTTCTAGCAAGCATGTTGCTTACATGCCTGCATTTGCCTAGTATAAGATAGGCTGATCGACCTTGTGAGGTTCCATAACGGGGAAGATTATCAGACTTATGGGAATAGAATCCCTGCGTGATAAACAGAGGTTTGAGATTTAATCATGACATCAGATAGGTTTTGTTTGTTTGTGCTATCTGAGCATGTCGAGATGAACAGATAAACTATGCGTGTAGAATGGTATCCACGAGGTAGTTCGGACCCGGAGGCAGTATCCGGCAGCTCCACCAAATTTATTTATTGCTAAAACCGCCCAATAGGGCGTTTTTTCGTGCTTGCTCGCCCGTAAGGCGCGCTTCGCACGGAGAAAACGCTCTCTTGAGCGGTTTTATCTAATAAATAGAGAGGCATTTGCAACTGCTTTCTAGGGAATAGAAAAAGACCAGCTTACTGCGAGGATAGCTGGTCTTTTGTAGAGTGTGGAGTTTTTTTGGCTATAATAGATTTTTTGTTTTTGGCTTTGAATAATTTTTTTATTCAAAAGCTACCTCTATAATACCGCGCCAAAAAGCTTATGTCAAGACTTTTTTGCATAAATTTTTTATGAATTTTTGGACGTTTTCCACAAGCATTTTGGGGTCCAAAAGTGGGCTAAGAAGGGCGATATTTTGGGAGTTTTTTGGCAAGAAAAAATACAAAGCGCATGAAAGCGCGTAGCGCGGAGTTTTTTGGACGCGGGCGTAAACTGTAGCCTTTTTGTGCTAAAAATGGCTTAAAACGCGCTTAGAATGGCGAGTAAGGCTTGTCATTTTGGCAGCATGAACGTACTAAATTGAGCGATCGTTGCAGCTTTTTGGCTAAAGTTCTAATAGTTAAAAATTTTAACGATAAGCGATTTAAAACGTATGGCAGGGAAGCAATAAAAAAGGTGAAAGATGAGCAATAAAGTGTCATTCAAGATGCTTATAGTTAAATGATTTATTCAAAAAATCGGAATCAAAAATAGGCTATTGTTGTAAAAAATACAACACGGAAATTTGGAGCGCTTCCAGGGGTAGAATTGAGCAAAAAAGCTGTATGTTGTAAAAAATACAACAAAAAATTTGTTCAAAATGCTTGAAAAAATATACCGTTTGTGCTATGCTCTAGTTAAGTCATTAAGACGAAAACAAAAACGCAAATTAAAAGGAAAAAACATGAAACCGAAATAGCTTATAGAGAGCCAAAAGGTTTTTTAGGCAGGGGATTAGAGCCTGAAAGATGATTCGGAGGCTTTCGTTGTTGTTTTGGCGAGCGAATAGGTAATTTCTAGCCATAAATTACAAAGAAGTTTATTCCAACCAGGGTAAAACCTGAGAGAATTAAACTCTAGGAATTACCTTTAGCTCCGCCAAAAGCGTAGAGCGCGCTACTTCCTGATCATTAGTACATTAGCCATAAGCAGAGTGATTAGGGAAAAGCAAGGACAATGCCTCGTTAAACACGAGGCGGTCAAAAAGCTGAAGGGTGGGCGAAGGTCGCGGCCCAAAGTAATATCATACAATTTGCCGGATGACCTCCACTCTTTAGCCCATAGAACTTTGAGTCGCAGGAAGTTCCATGGGCTACAATGGGGGAATAAATTCTTTTATCGTTGGGAGAATAACTTGAAAGGGAAACACTGGCTTTTCGCAGTTGGCCAGTAGAATCCGAGACGGAACATTGTTTCCAAGCCACTTTAGATATGCTATAATTAGCTTATGTTTAATCGTCTGACACTAGTTTTGAGCTTTGTAGCAGTGGTGGTTATTCTCGCGATGATAAATTTTACAACTCCTACGGGCGTCGGTCCGCTAGGAGTTTTAGTTTTTTTCATGATGATTTATGTAATAATCTATGGCATAACTAACTTGATAGTCGGACTGTTCATGAAGGCCGGCGGGAAGAGCCAGGCTAAGGGGAAGTATTATGCTGCGATGGTTTCTTTTGGCCCGATTATGATTCTTTTAGTCCAGTCTTTTGGGAGTCTTAATTTGATTACGGTGGCAATGACCGCTGTTTTTGTCTTTTTGGGGTGCTTTGTAATCAAAAAGAGAATATAAGTAGTGAGCGAATCCATATCTAAAAGGTTTGAATAAGAATTTTGACGTTTTGACATAAGAATTTTAGCACAAAATAGAGAGACTGTGATAAAATAAGCATATGGACAATACCAATGTGGGAGGTAACAGAGGTACTTTTAACGGTGGGCAGCCGGAGACTTTTGGTGCTCCGGAAAGTTTTGAGAAAGCTTTTTCGGATGCTCCTGCTTTTGGCGGCGTTAACCAGAATGCGGCACAAGACTACAACAGCGCTCCTGGAACAATGACTCCAGAGACGGTTCAGTTTGCTGGTGCTGGGATAGAAGATGCTCCAGAGTCTAGGCCACTAGCAATGGATGGAACAACCGAGGGCAATCTGGGAAAACTTGCGCTGAGACTGTCTGGCGAAGAGCTTGATGAGGCGTCCGCAAAAGAGGTCAGGCAGAAGATTGTTGAACTAAAAGATAAACCGTACGAGCTGCAAAACTACAGAGATGAGGCAATGGTTGAGTTCTTGAGGGACAGTTTTGGGCGTATCTTTGGAAATAATGGCAGCGAAGGTGGGCAGGATGAATCAGACAGATAGCACGCTTATTCAGATGAGATGGCTGATTGCGATATCGGCCGCGCTAATAGTCGTTGGTGTAGCGGTAGGAATTGCATTAAGACAGATAAAAAGACGTAGGGAAGCTAAGAATTTGGAGCGTGGTATCAAGATGGTACCGATGTTGATCCATTTGCCGCCAGAAACAGATAATATAAAGGGAAATGGCAGGGATGAGCGTGATGTGACAAGCGAGGCGCTTTCTCAGGCGCAGATTATGTACTCTATCATTGCATCTACATTGAAGAAGGGGTGGAAATCTCGTATCTACGGCCAAAGACATATTTCTTTTGAGATTGTAGCCACGAATGGGTCAATTAAATACTATGCGGTGGTGCCAGCAGTGATAACGGAGACGGTGAAACAGGCAATTATATCTGCTTATCCAACGGCTCGACTAGAGGAGATTTTTGAAGATAACATCTTCTCTAAGACTGCAGAGATAACTGGGGTGGCCGGTGGGGAATTAGCCCTCTCTCGGGAATTTGTTTACCCTATTGCAACCTATGAGGAGACAAAGTGGGACGCATCTGGGGCGTTGATTAACGCTTTCTCTATGGTAAAGAATCATGAGGGGATGGGATTACAATTAATGTTCAGGCCGACTGACCCGATTTGGACAAAAGTTTCATCTGAACGAACACAAAATTTAAAGGGCGGGAACAAAAAAAGTGGTTCGTCTGGAATTGCGATTGTTGACATTGCAAAAGGCTTGGTGCGTGCACCATTTGAGCCGCCAGAAGCTGCTGATAAGTCAAAAAAGCAAGAAAAAATATTAACAGCTGATGAACAAACGAAAATACAAGCAATAGATGAGAAGGCTAAGTACCCTGGATTTGAGGTTCTAATTAGAGTAGTAGCGAGCTCGGACTCAGAAGCTAGATCTGAGGCTTTGATTGGTGGCGTTGTAAGTGCGTTTTCTCAGTTTAATTCGACGTCTCTAAATGGGTTTAAATATGAGATGCTAAAAGATAAAGAGAAGATTGCTAGAGATTTTATCTTTAGACTTTTCCCACAGAATAAGAATAAGAATATTTTGAATTCTGTAGAGCTTGCGTCAATCTATCATTTGCCGAACAGGGGCGCAATCCCGACTTCTCAGGTTGAGAGACAAACCGTCAAACAGGTAGACGGTCCTGTAAAGATTCCAAAAGATGGGGTTTGGTTGGGCGATAACGTGTTTAGGGGCGTAAAGAAGGAGATTAGGCTATCTGATAACGATAGGCGTCGTCACGCTTATGTGATTGGTGCTACTGGTATGGGTAAATCGGTACTTCTTTCTAATATTGCCTGCCAAGATATGGAGGCGGGGAGAGGTTTTGCGTTTATTGATCCACACGGTGATGTAGTGGAAGATATTCTTTCTAAAGTCCCTGAGGATAGAATTGATGATGTAATCTATTTTGACCCAGGCAATATTGAGCACCCGATTGGGATGAATATGTTTGAGTGGGAGACGGAGGACCAGAAGGACTTTATCGTCCAAGAGGGGATTAATATGTTGCAATCACTGTATGATCCAGGGAACCAAGGTTTCTTTGGGCCAAGAGGTCAACATATGTTTAGAAATGCGGCGCTACTGCTAATGAGTGACCCGAATGGCGCAACGTTTATTGATATCCCTAGGTGTTTTATTGATCCGGAGTTTGTGAAGGATAAATTGCAATACGTGACAGATAAGACGGTATACGATTATTGGACGAAAGAGTTTCCAGAGTCACAGAAGTCTAGTGATGCAGGCGAGGTGATTACTTGGTTTGCTTCAAAATGGGGTCCGTTCCTCTCTAATACAATGATGAAAGATATCTTGGGGCAGGTGCACTCTGGGTTTAATATCAGAGATATTATGGATAATAACAAGATTTTACTTGTGAATCTTTCTAAGGGTAAGATGGGGGAGATTAACTCGAAACTTCTAGGTATGATTTTTGTAATGAAGTTCCAGACGGCAGCAATGTCTAGAGTAGATATGCCTGAGGATCAGAGGAAGGATTTCTGCTTGTTTGTGGACGAGTTCCAGAATTTCGCGACGGAGAGCTTTGAGTCTATCTTGTCTGAGGCTAGAAAATTCCGTTTGAATTTGATTGTGGCGAACCAGTTTATGACTCAGCTGACAGATAAGATTCGCGAGGGTGTATTAGGGAATGTAGGAACATTGATTTGCGGTAGGATTGGTATCACTGACGCTGAGATTATCGAAAAGGCGTTTTTGCCAACGTTCAATGCGGAAGATTTACATAACCAGCCAAATCACCATGCGATTACACAAGTGATGATGTTTGATATGCCAAGTAGACCGTTCACAATGCAGCTCAGACCGCCAGCGTTTGAAGGCGATAGGAGTATCTTGGAAGAACTAAAAAATTATTCAGCAACGAAGTATGGTAGGACTAGGGCAGAGGTTGAGGCTGAGATTAATCGTCGAATGGGGGCGGAGGTGAAAGAGGTTGCAAGAACAGAGAGAGGATTTTTGGAAGACTGGATGAGCAAGAAGCAGGGGTCTCCAGAAGATATCATGGCTAGGATACAAAAGGAAGTCACAGGAGAGCGTTCTGCTTCTTCAGAAGATGTGCTCCTCGCTCAACGTACTTCAAGTACGTCTCGCTCCGGTGCTCCTTCTTCATCGCAGAGCATCCCTCCTGAGGCTTCCTTGAAGCCAGGGCAGTCGGTTAAAATACGCTAATGGTTAAATAATTTATACGGCTGTGAGGCGCTAGGAGACGATTTAAGGCGGGTCTCGACGCAAAGACGAGTGTGATTACGACTTTTGAAAAAGACCGCCAAAAATAGCCTTAAAATGCGTCAAATTAGCTTAAACCTCTTGAAAAAGAGTTCTTGTTGGTGTATTATAGATACAATATTATTTAAAGTTGAGGTAAATCTGGATGGCTGACAAAGCTAATAGTTACGACAGCTCTCAAATTCAAGTGCTTGAGGGGCTGGAACCAGTACGCAAGCGTCCTGGTATGTACATCGGATCTACGGGTTATGACGGTTTGCATCACCTCATTAAAGAGATTGCCGATAACTCAATAGATGAAGCAATTGCGGGCTTCTGTACGAAGGTAGTGATCACATTGCTAAAAGACGGGGGAGTAAGAGTGGAGGATAATGGGCGCGGTATTCCTGTTGATCTACACCCGAAAACACACATGTCTACACTTGAAACAGTTTTGACCGTGCTCCACGCTGGTGGTAAGTTTGGCGATGGTGGATATAAGGTGTCGTCTGGCTTGCATGGTGTGGGTTCTTCGGTTGTAAACGCACTTTCCACTCATATGATTGCCGAGGTCTATAGAGACGGAAAGGTAAATCATATTGAGTTTGATACAGGCAAGACTGTTAAGCCATTAGAGGTAACGGGGAAAACTACGAAACGCGGAACCTCTATTACTTTTTATCCAGATCCAACTATTTTTAAAGAAACAACAACATTTGAATACTCTTGGGTGGCAAGTTATGCGCGCCACCAGGCATATCTAACAAAGGGAATTTTAATCTGTGTCGCCGATGAGCGCACCGGAGAAAAGGAATCTTTCTATTTTGAAGGTGGTATTAAATCTTATGTGAAGCGCCTAAATAATGGCAAGGAAGTATTGTCCGACGATATCTTCTATGTCGAGAAACCGGTAGAAGATTCCGAAGTAGAAATTGCTGTCCAATATAACGATTCCTATTCAGAAACAATGAAACCGTTTGCAAACAACGTGTTGACACCTGATGGTGGTATGCACGTGGTTGGTTTTAGGACGGCTTTAAATCGTACGATTAACGATTATGCTCGCAAAAATGGACTCCTAAAGGAGAAAGAAGATAATCTTACTGGTGATGATATTAAGGAGGGTTTGACGGCTGTTATCTTGGTAAAACTTCCTGATCCACAGTTTGAGGGCCAGACTAAGAATAAACTTGGTAACCCGGAGATTCGTGGCTATGTCGATAAGGTGATGAGCGAATATTTTGGCTACTACCTTGAAGAGAATCCACAGATTGCAAAGAAGATTGTCGGTAAGGCGACGCTTGCAGCTAGGGCACGTAAGGCAGCTCGTGCAGCGCGTGATAATGTTATCCGTAAAGGTGCTTTTGAAGGACTAAATCTCCCATCTAAGCTTGCGGATTGTTCTTCTCGCGACAGAGGCGAATGTGAACTCTTTATTGTAGAGGGTAACTCTGCGGCGGGTTCTGCGAAGGAAGGTAGAAATCCAAAGATTCAGGCGATTTTACCACTTCGTGGTAAGGTGCTCAATACTGAGAGGGCAAGACTAGATAAGATGCTTGCCAACCAAGAGCTCGTATCTTTGATTAAGGGTCTTGGTGTTGGCATTGGGGAACAGTTTGATATTAATGGGCTTAGATACGACAAGATTATCTTTATGACAGATGCCGATGTTGATGGCCTTCATATCGCGACGCTTTTGATGACATTCTTCTTCCGCTATATGCCGCAGGTGATTGAAGCGGGGCACGTGTATCTAGCGAAACCACCACTATTTGGTTTGATTAAGGGTACGGGCAGCTCACGCAAGATTGACTATCTTTATGACGAGGTAGCGCTTGAGAAAAAGCTGACAGAGAAGATTGAAGAGAAGAAGGCTGCCGGCACAAAGGTAGACGAAAGCCAGGAGCGCTTTAAACAGGCAGGATATACTGCACAACAGCGCTTTAAGGGTCTTGGTGAGATGGACGCAAAACAGCTCTGGGAGACTACAATGGATCCGGAGAATCGTGTACTTGTACAGGTGCACATTGATGATGCAGAAAAGGCAGATGCTGTATTTACGAAGCTGATGGGTGATCAGGTCGATCTTCGTAAAAACTTTATTCAGGCTGGGGCGGCAAGCGTTAACCTGGATGACCTAGACTTCTAAGGGAAAAGGGAAAAATAGATTATGGCAAAAGATGATGAAATCAAAAAGACTGAAGCTGAAGCAGCTGAGGTAGAAACACCTAAAACTGGTGAGGCGGAGGCTTCTGGGGCGACTGCCGCAGAGGTGGCTGATAAACCGGTTGAAGGGGAGATTGTAAACGGTATTGAGAAACGCCAGGTGGAGCACACGATGGAAGAGTATTTCTTGAAATATTCGATGTCGGTGATCATTGACCGTGCGCTTCCAGATGTGCGTGACGGTTTAAAGCCGGTGAATAGGCGTATTCTCTATGCGATGAACAAGAATGGCTGGAAGGCCCCACATGCAACAGTAAAATCCGCTCGTATCGTCGGTGAAGTAATGGGTAAATATCATCCACACGGCGATTCGTCGATTTATGATGCTATGGTGAACTTGGCTCAGCCTTGGAAGATGAGATATACGTTAGTTGAAGGCCAAGGTAACTTTGGCTCGATGGATGGTGATGATCCAGCTGCTTCCCGTTATACAGAGGCGAGAATGGACAAGGTGGGTGCAGAACTTCTGACCGACATCGAAAAAGATACAGTTGATTTTCGTGACAACTTCGATGGTACGGAACAGGAGCCGGCAGTTTTGCCAGCGGCGCTCCCAAATATTCTCCTTAATGGCCAGATGGGTATTGCCGTTGGTATGGCGACCAATATTCCACCACATAACCTTGGGGAATTAGTTGATGCAACAGTGGCGCAGATTGATAATCCAGAGATTACTCTTGATGAGTTAATGAAGCATGTTAAAGGTCCAGATTTTCCAACAGGGGCAGAGGTCTATGGCGGAACACCGATGAAGCAGGCTTATGCTACTGGTAAGGGCTCTGTAACGATTCGCGCAGTGGCGAATATCGAAGAACGCAAGAATGGCCGTTATAACATTGTGATTACAGAAGTGCCATATGGAATGAGCAAAGAGGCGTTTATTGAGAAGGTGCGTGAACTTGTTTTGAATAAGAAACTTGATCATATTGCAGATGCCAGAGACGAGTCTGCGCGTGGTAAGATTCGTGTGGTGGTTGAGCTCAAGAAGGATGCATTCCCAAAGAAGATCTTGAATCAACTTTATAAGATGACCCAGCTTCAGACGACATTCCATTACAATATGTTGGCTCTTGTTGATGGGATTCAACCAAGAATTCTTGGGCTCAAGGAGATTCTTGGCGAGTTTATCAAACATCGTCAAAAAGTTGTTCGCAGAAGGACGGAATTTGACTTGAAGAAGGCAAAAGAACGTGCTCATATCTTGGAAGGTTTGAAGATTGCGCTCGACAATATCGATGAGGTGATCAAGACGATTCGCGAATCTTATGACGATGCAGACAAGCAGCTTATGAGTAAGTTTGGGCTATCTGAGATTCAGGCAGCAGCAATTCTTGCAATGCAGCTACGTCGTCTACAAGGACTAGAGCGCGACAAGATTGAAGCAGAACTCAAAGAGCTCCATGAGCTAATTAAGAAACTCGAGGCGATTTTGGCTGACGAGAATGAGATTTTGCGCGTGATCAAAGAAGAGCTTATCGCTATGAAAGAGAAATATGGTGACCCTCGTCGCTCGAAGATTATCAAACACGAGGTTGGCAAATTCTCTGAAGAGGAGCTAGTGCCAGAAGAGGAAAGCGTTATCTTGCTCACGGCGCAGAATTACATGAAGCGTGTGTCGCAGAACGATTTCCGTAAACAGAACAGGGGCGGTAAAGGTAAGCGTGGTATGACCACAAAAGAGGAGGATGTGATTGCGCAGATTATCACCGCAAATTCACACGATTTCTTACTGTTCTTTACTTCTCAGGGGCGTATTTTCCGCTTGAAGGCGTATGAAGTACCGCAGGCGTCGCTTACTGCGAAGGGTACGGCGGCAGTGAATATGCTCAACATGCACCCAGAAGAGAGAATTACCTCTATTATTAAGCAGGGTGATGAGGTTGGTCCAGATGGGTTCCTCTTTATGGCTACTAAGAAGGGCACAATCAAGAAGACTTCTATTAAGGACTACGAAAATATCAGGACAAATGGCTTGATTACTATTAAGCTCGATGATGGCGACGAGCTAAAGTGGGTTAAAGCAACAACTGGTTCGAAT
Source organism: uncultured Candidatus Saccharibacteria bacterium (assembly GCA_947304135.1). Lineage (GTDB taxonomy): Bacteria > Patescibacteriota > Saccharimonadia > Saccharimonadales > Saccharimonadaceae > Nanosyncoccus. Next base: position 2,000 of record CAMYZZ010000007.1, on the reverse strand, counting down.
GATATCATTATTTCTACCTCTGCTGGGCAGGCGGTGAGATTTAATGAAGACCAGGTACGTGCGATGGGCCGCTCGGCTAGAGGTGTTCGCGGTATGAGGCTTCGTCCAAAAGATGAGATTGTTGGTATGGATGTTGTGACTGACCCATCCCAGAAGCTACTTGCAGTTTCGGCAAATGGCTATGGCAAGGCGACCGCAGTAGGGAACTTCCCGGTACACAAGCGTGGCGGAGTCGGTATTAAAGTTGCTTCTGTGACGACGAAGACTGGTCCGATCGTGGCGGTACATACGCTTGATCCAAAGGCTAAAGAGGTTATCATGATGTCTACCAAGGGGCAGGCGATTAGAGTGGCGATGAAAGAAATCCCAACGCTTGGTCGCGCAACTCAAGGTGTTCGTATCATGAAGATGTCTGATGGGGATACAGTTGCCTCTATTGGGATCGTGCTTCCAGACGAAGAACCGGAGGAAACGCCAGTAGAGAAAGCGGCAACGGAAAAGGCCGATAAGAAATAGGGGAGGTAGAGAAGAAGCGTCTTTACAGGCGCTTCTTTTTGTTGTATAATATAAAAAGTTATAGAGTAATGCACTTTGAAAGGGGGCTTAGAATGGCAGCAGGAATTAACTACGAAGTAGTTGGTGAAAATATCAAATACTATCGCAAGAAAAAAGGCACCAACTATAAGGGTGAAAAATTTACTCAGGCTAAATTAGCTAAATGGGTAGGCAAATCAGTTGGTTATATAAGTAGCGTAGAACAGGGGCGCAAAAAGCCGAGTTTGGAGTTTTTAGCTACTTTGGCGGAAGCGCTTGATTGCGACGTAACAGATTTGTTGGTTAACGCCATGTATAAGTACTATTCTTAGAAAAGAGGTCGCAAGATTGCGGCCTCATTCTTTTGTGGTATAATGGAGGTGGTTTATTGTACTTTAAGAGAGGGGGAGATAATATGACAAGGAAGGAGAGAGTGATACAACAAAGGCTTCTATCTTGTAAGATTTTGTGGTATGCATCTGGGGTGACAGCGCTTTTTGGGATGATTTATTTTTTGATTATACCGGCGATAGACAAATTTGCGCTACTGCTAACACTGTATGGATTGGCGGGAGAAAAGGAAATGCTGATAGTTTGGTATACGTATTTCATTGTGCTTGCACTAATCGTTCTGCTGGACATTTTAGTTGTGATTGTACTAGGGGAGATATTCTTTGGTAGAATGAAAGAAGCAGCATTTGAAAGTATCGAGAAGCTATTAAGAGGTAAAGGCCTTTCTTTGTCACAGTAATTTGAGCCCGCAATGCGGGCTCTTTTCTTATGCTTAAAATAAGTGTTCGGATAGGGGTAGTTTTGATAAGCATTAATAAAAATAAATGCAAGCTTAAGCATGATATTCTACGAAATAACGTGCTTAAGCTTTTAATCTGAGGAAAATTTTTTAGACTGGAATTATAAATTTAAAAGGAGCGTGTAATGCGTAAAAAATTTATTCCAGTTTTGGCGGCGGCAACGATGCTATCTTCGGTTGTTCTACCGGCTAGCTCTGTTTTTGCGGCGCCACCTGTGTATCTTGCGAACATAAAAGAGGATATCATGATTACGAAAATTAATCCAAAGAAAGGATATTTTGTGATCAAGTATGATGGAACTTTATACGGAGGTGGGGTGCCGCAGTATTTGAATTTTTCGTACGGCGGTATGCCGGATGCTTCACTGTATAATTTGTACAACGGAGAGATTAACCCGGTAATCTATAAACATAATGGTATTTCTATTAAAGGTGGCAAACCGTTGGAGAATGGCGATGAATATAAGATTGCTAATATTAGGGTTGGCGGCGAGCTGATTAATAACACAATCGGGATAATTGACTATTATGTGAGGTACACAGATAGGACAGTGGCGCAGAGGTCGCGTGCGGATTATAGACGGTGTGTGAACTCGTCAGTTTTTAATCCTAACACGATGGAATGCGTGATGGAGGATTTGGGGAATGGAAAGGT
>CAMYZZ010000006.1 GCA_947304135.1 uncultured Candidatus Saccharibacteria bacterium | reverse complement strand
ACGACCAAGATGCTGCTTGGGATCCAAAATCCGTCGGCGGCGTCTACCGCTTCCTTAACCGCTGCTGGAACCTCTGCTTCAAGGAAGCCGGAAAACAACAGTTTTCTCCGACGTCCGCAGTTGCTACGAGGACCGGCGACGAGACCCGTAAAGACGGGCGCGCCCCGTCGAAGACGGCGAGCGAAGCGACGGAGCGTTTCGGAGAAAACTCGTTGTTGACGGCTTCCTTGCGGAATAGAACGGTAAAGAAAGTGACAGAGGATCTCCACCGCCACAACTTCAACACCGCCGTCTCCGCCATGATGGAATATGTCAACGAGCTGTACAAAGTTGGCGCGAGCGACGATGATATCATTACGCTTGCTCGCCTCTTGAAACCTTTCGCTCCACACCTCGCCTCCGAGATGTTGGAAAAATTTGGTGCAGACGACGTCTGGCCAGTCTGGGACGAGAAATATCTAGTAGAAGATACTGTAGAAGTTGTTGTCCAGGTTAACGGCAAACTCCGTGCCAAGCTCAAAGTTGCCGCTAGCGACCTAGAAGACCAGGCCAAGATCGAGAAGCTCGCCCTAGACGACAAGAATGTCCAGAACTTCACTAAAGGTGGTGTCAAAAAGACCATCTATGTCAAAAAAGCCAAGCTCCTAAACCTCGTAGTCTAAAAAACATAAAACAGACAGAGTGTTCGGTTTTTTGGGTGTCAAAAATCTTGACGACAGGGGAGTATTTTGATATCTTGTATTTAACGTATTGCGACGTCCTTACCACTTCCGGCGTTCCGTTTCCAGACGCAATAGAATGCATAAGCTGGGGTGCTTACTATCAATCTAAAAGGAGGTAAAGATGCCGGATAAAAACAAAATCAAACTATTTGAAGGTCAAAAAATCCGCTCCGTCTGGAAAGAAGACGAGGAAGAGTGGTATTTTTCTGTAGTTGACGTAGTGGGAGCCTTACTTGGCAACGAAAACCCAAGAAGATATTGGAGTGATCTAAAAATAAAAATAAAGGAAGAGGGCTCTGAACTGTACGAAAAAATCGTACAGTTGAAACTAAAAGCAAACGACGGCAAGATGCGCTTGACGGATGTGGCTAATATAGAAGAGCTATTCCGTATCATCCAATCGATCCCATCCCCAAAGGCTGAGCCGTTCAAATTATGGTTGGCCAAAGTCGGTAGTGAAAGGATTGACGAAGACATTGACCCAGAACTAGCAATAGCGCGCGCTGTAGAATCTTATCGCAGGAAAGGATATTCCGAAGAATGGATTAATCAGCGTATGCTCTCTATCAAGATTCGAAATGGTCTCACCGATGAATGGAAAAAACGTGGAGTGGAGCGCGGCAAGCAGTTTGCCGTTTTGACTGATGTCATTTCCAAGGAGTGGTCCGGGATGACGACGCGCGAATATAAGGACTATAAGGGCTTGAGGAAACATAATCTCCGCGACAACATGACGGATACAGAGTTAATTTTAAATATGCTTGCAGAAAACACCACCAAAGAGATATCAAAGGCTAAAAAGCCCAAAACCTTTAAAGAGAGTAGAGATATCGCCAAAGAAGGAGGGGGTGTAGCAAGTATTGCCAGAAAAGCCATTGAAGACCACACGGGCAAGTCCGCCATAACGAACCAAAACTACTTGCCAGATTCAGACCAGAAGAAGCGAATTGAAGAATAAAAAAAGAGCCGCGAGTTGCGGCTCAAAGAGGGTGAAATTTAGACGGCTACAGAATCTTTGTATTGCTGGATTATTTGTTCGGCGCGCCTTTTCTTGTGCGGCCTCTGGAACTCTGTATAGAGTATTTTGGTCCAGTCTCCGTCAATGAAATTAATTATTTCAAAGTCCATACGATTGTACGGCGTTTTCTTCACAGCGTCGAAAACGACAATGTGCGAGTTGCCTGTCGTGATAAAGGCCTTTATATGATACCTATGTTCGTAGACTAGCACTAAGTTGCTGCCTGGTATCTTATAAATGGTTTCTGGCTCAATGTGATAATCCGAGCCAACGCCAATCATCGTCCAGATGACTCTGCAAGCTTTCGTCGCATTATAACCAAATTTGGTCATTTACTTACCCCCTATAATAAGCTTGAGTTTCTGTATTGGAGTTGTCTCCTGGATTGGAGCAAAAGCTCTTGTTCTTGCTTCGTGACGAGCTTTCAGAGCACTCTTATGAGTTGCTTGGAGGGTTTTACACCAAGCACCTTCGTGGAAGCTCTCCACTTGGAACCCAAGAGTGCTATTCAGCCTGATTGCTTCGAGTACGGCTATTCTATCGCCGTTTAGCTCATCGCCAATCACAACTTTTAGCTGATAGCCAAGCATGATTACGATATCTAGATAATCTTCGCCCTCGAGCTTGATTCGATATCTGATTTCTGGGCTATCAATATAGCCAGGGTTGATAATCTCCCAGGCAGTGTTGGCCATTCTCTCGGCCTTAAATTCATTAAACATCTCATTCCACCTCCATGTTAATGTGCAATTTTTTCACCCATCAACTATTTTAGCACAAAAATCCAAAAAAGTCAATAGTTGCACAAGGTAAAAAACTATGGTAAAATAATTCCAAAGTTATATCAATAAAAGGAGCATTTAATGCCTGAACCTAAGAAACAGAGCAGCAATCGTAAGACTGGTTTGCGCCGCAGCCACCTTCGTCTCAAGCTTGCTCGTGCAGTTAACAAGAAATCGCCAGTCAAGGCGTTCGAGACCAAAAAGACCACCCCAAATGTCAAGGTCAAAACCGTCAAAAAAGCAGCAAAGCCTGCAAAAAAAGCAACTAAGACAACCAAAAAGGCGAAATAATGGCAAGTAATCGGCACCTCGGCAGAATTATATCATTACAGAGCTTATACGAGTATGAGTTCCGTGAGAAGGCGGGCGACGCTAACGCCGATCTTGACACTATCATCGCAAAAAACATCGAGCCATACGAGAAAACTCTTGGAGATACAGAGTTTGTCTATTCGCTGACTCATGGCGTAGCAGACAAGTTCAAATCTCTCGACGAAGAGCTCAAACCTCTCGCACCAGAGTGGCCTATCAGTTCTATTGCCGCAATCGACCGCAACGTCCTCCGCATGGGTCTCTACGAGCTCAAATATTGTGGTGACACTGTCCCACCAAAAGTTGCTATTAACGAAGCTGTCGAACTAGCCAAAGCTTTTGGCTCCGACAACTCCTCAAGATTTATTAACGGCGTACTAGGCACAGCCTTCCGCCAGATTGATCCTGAGGCCGCTACTAAGGATAATCATGACGAACCAAAAGATAAAAAAGACGCCAAACAGGCCCCAGAGAAACCAGAGTCAAAGACCGAACCAACAGAGGCCGAGCCAGCCACAAAGTAATCAGGCTGGCCGCAAGGTCCCAGAGGCTTTGCCGGCTTCCTACAAAGAGTCCCCTTTATCTAAAATCTTCCATAAAAAACCCGCGATTCAAGAAATTGTTCGCGAGCCGACCTCTGGTGGTATCGTTTTTCGAATGACACCAGACAAGAAAGATATTGAGATCCTTTTGATCCAAGATTCTAAAAACCGCTGGACTATTCCAAAGGGCCATATCGAGCCGGGCGAGACCGCCAAAATCACCGCCATCCGCGAGATTGGCGAGGAATCTGGCCTCCATCACGTTCAGGTTTTGACTTGGCTTGGCAAGATTCATTTCAAATATCGCCGCCAAGACAAATTAGTTTTGATGACTACCCAAATCTACCTCGTTCGTGCACTCGACCAGCACGAAAAGCCACAGAAAGAGAAGTGGATGAATGGCATCAAATGGTTCAAATTTGGCGACGCCTTGAACGCTATCGAGTATGATGATATTGAAAAATTAATGCTAATTGCAAAAAAGAAAATCAGGGAGGGTAAATTCTAATGAACAAAGAGGTAAAAGAGCAGTACGAGCAGTTCGCTAAAGATGCGCTTGGCTTTGAGTATCACGATATCAACCTCCTAATCACCGCGCTTACTCACAGGAGCTATGTCAACGAACACAAAAACTCCCACGCCGAACACAACGAGCGCCTAGAATTTTTGGGCGATGCGGTCTTGGAGCTTGTCGTCTCTGATTTTCTCTACAAAAATTACGACCAGCCAGAAGGTATTATGACCGCCTGGAGGAGCGCTTTGGTCCGCACGGACTCTATTTGTGACGCCGGCACCAAACTTGGATACGCTCCGCTTATCCGCCTTAGCAACGGCGAAAAATCCGGTTCTGCCCGCGCCCACGAGGTAATTATGGCAGATTGTTTTGAGGCCGTAGTCGGCTCAATTTACGTCGACCAAGGCTACGAAGTGGCTCGCAAATTTATCGAGAAACACATTTTGTCCAAGACAGAAACCATGATAGAAGAAGGCACCTGGCGTGATCCAAAATCATTCTTCCAAGAGGTAACACAGCACTATGACGGTGTCACCCCAGTTTATCGCACCGTCAAAGAAGAGGGCCCAGACCACGACAAAACCTTTACGGTCGAAGTCTATGTGGGTCGCGAACGCCGTGGCACTGGCGAGGGCCACTCTAAACAGGAGGCCCAGGGCAAAGCCGCCTACGACGCTATCAAATACTATCGCGAAAACTACGAAGATTTTGACCCTGTCAAACTTCCCACCGGCTCCGGCGGCAAACATCATTAGGAGGGGGTGCGGCAAGATGGCAAGCTACGGGTTCTTAGGCGTGTAGAGTCTTCAACACCGTCAAACGTGCCTGCGGCACGTTTGTGGCCACGCCAAAGAACCCTAGCTTGCTATCTTGCTATCTTGCATCTATTGACTAGAAAGACGAAGTGTGATATAATAGTAGAGTCACTATTGTTTTGACATTTTTTGGAGGTGGGAATAATGTCAAAGGTAAAAGAAGCACATTTAGAGGGAAGAGAAGAAAGAGACTGGCATGGCGGCACCATTGGTCGTATGCCGAAGAAAAGAGGCCGCAAGAAGCAGCCTGAAACTCAGATAGATGGCCAGATGGAACTTGTTCCAAATAAAGACAACCAGCTGACCGTAAAAGAGACCAAAAAAGTCACGGTTACCCCTGTTAAGAATCGCACTCGCGAGACTCAGCTTAAGTGGAACGCCGAGGCAAAAAGGTACTATTTGCTCTTTGAGAACATGATTGATAGCTACGGAGCTTATATCCAAATGCTCCGCCCTTGGCAGGACATTAAGAAAAATGGCCTAAAAAGTGCTAGTAGCGGCTCACTTGGAATGCTTAATGATTATTTCAAGGGCAGCTATGACAAGATGACAAAATGTGTCGTTGATAGAGGCAATGAGCTAAAAGACGCAATCGCAAAATTCTCAAAACAAGCATTAAGGTTTGGTATCAACTATCCTACAGATGCTGACGAAGATCTCAAAAGCCGAGAAATTCGCCAAAAGTATAGAGGATATATCAATACTAAAAAAGCCGAATTAGAGAGAGAAGCAGAAAAGCTTCAAACTCACGGCGCAGCCCTCAAGCCAGAGAAGGCTATTACTAAGGTTCTCGCGCCAAGTGATATGCGTGCAAAATACGTTTATCATAGGCGTAAGAATAAATAAATGTTTTCTTCCGGGCAGGTCCTGAAAGCTGCCCAGAATGTCACATTCACTTTCCTAGAAAGCCCCCGCGCTGGTCCCGCGGGGGTGATTTTTATCTAAAGCACTCTTTACAATTTGAGGAAAATGCGCTATAATTACAAACATTAAAGTAATTTAAGGAGACAAATGCTCGCGATTCGTTTGCAGCGTAATGGCCGGTCGCATTACCCAACGTACCGGATAATCGTCCAAGAAGCGCAGCGTCACCCTCTTTCAGGGCGCGTTGTGGCCGAAGTTGGTCATTACAACCCTCATACCAAAACTACTACTCTCGATAAAGAGAGTGTAGAAAAATATCTAAATAATGGCGCCCAGCCTTCTACCCGTGTGGTCCGCATCTTAAAAGCAGAAAAGATTGCGCTTCCAAAATGGGTCAAAGAAGCTGACAAGAAGCAAGCCAAGGCCAAACACGCCGACAAGCTTCGCAAAAATCAGCCAAAAGAAGAACCAGCTGAAGAAGCTCCAGCAGAAGCTGCCGAAGCTCCAGCCGCTGAATAAAAAAGAGCCCCCATGCGGGGCCTTTTTGTGATACAATTAAATTATTAACAATTAACTTCGGAGAATATATGGCAACCATTGACCAGCAATTCGTAGAATATATCGTAAAAACTCTCGTAAACAATCCGGAAAAGGTTACAGTCGATCGCCAAATCGATGAAAAGGGTGTACTCCTAAGCTTATCTGTGGACCCTGAAGACGTCGGCCGCGTGATTGGCCGTCGTGGCGCCACCGCGCAATCTATCCGCACGCTCCTTCGTGCCCTAGGCACCAAGAATGATGCGCGCTACAATCTTAAAATTGTCAACGACGACGCTCCGCATGCCGAAAAGACTGAAGAAAAAGCAGAATCCAAAGCTCCAGCTGATTCCGTAGAAGAATCCACCCCACTTGAGGAAGACGCAGCCGAAGCTGCCGCCGAAGAATCCCCAGCAGAAGAATCTTCTACCGAAGAAACTGACGAAACATCTGACCTCGCCGAACGTACTCGCGCCGAGCTGGCAGATTACGACGATCTAGACATCTAAAAACCGAAAAAAAGCGGGTGGCGTAAACACAATTTTCAATCGTTTTTGAACGTAAGAAGATTTGAATCGGAAAAATGAGTCATGTAATGATTCATTTTTTCGATTCAAGTCAACGATTGAAAATTCGTGTTTAGCCAGGACCCGCTTTTTTGCTGTGTCACTCGTGTTTAGCCAGGACCCGCTTTTTTGCTGTGTCACTCCTATTTAGCCAGGACCCGCTTCTAAATAACCTAGATCAACCAAAAAACCACCCGTCTCTCAAGGTGGATTTTTGAACAGATAAGCTCTCAACTCACTTGTGTAAGCTAACTCGCAGTAAGCTTAGTTCAAAAGAACTATCTTTATTTTATAAAATCATAAGCGTATTGTCAAGGGGTTTTATAAAAAAAGACCCCGCAAAATTGCGAGGTCGTGGGTTGGAATAATGGCGACCGAGCGGAGGTACTTGAGAAATTTGAAGCTCGGTCGCCAATTTTGAAAAGGGGACAAGAGACACTGCAAAACAGTCACGAAAAGAGTGTCTCTCATCACGAACACTAGAAATAATCATTTGTCATAATCGTAATCTGGTGGCTCAACGCCTTCTAACCAAATTCCGATATCATCATAGATGGCGTGATGTCTACCAGATTTTTGCTGGTAATATTCACCACGAAATCCAACATAGTCGATACAGCGGATCATTGTATCCGTTATATACATGCCACGTTTTTTATCATAATACTTGACGCTTGCATCTGTATCGTTCATTTCTAAGAAAGAATTAATACCTTCACAGATTGCGCCATCGCAAGTCGGGAGACCGGCGTTTTCTGGAAAAAATACCAGTACAGTTTCGCCGACATGGTCACAAACAGGTTTGTATTGCATTTCCTCGCGGATAAATGTAAGTCCAGCATCAACACCTGCAATCTTAAAATAGATATGGTTACTAATGCCATCATCGACTTCCATCTCAACATCTGTTGCGCCGAGCTCATAGAGTTTATCCTCTAAGTCGACATAGACCACTGCCATTCCGTCGGCAAAATCAGCCCTAGAAGCATACCTCTGGGTGTGTTCTGATAATATGAATACCCATATTAGGAGCGCCATCATTGTAATAATTGCTACAGTAAATGCAAAAAATGATAGTGTAAGCCTTTTTCCTTCTAATCGGACTGCCCCTGGTGGGGTTGACTCACCTTGTGCCTTAACTTCATCCTGATCCATATATTTCTACCCCCTGTGCTAAAAATTTTAATGTACAACCTATCTCCTAATTATATCACCTCTACCATAAAAAGTCAATTCTAGAAAAATCTCTATCAAACCCCTTGCAAATCTTCCCAATTTGCGCTAAAATAACTACCAAGAAGTAGTGTGTCCAGTTTTTGTATGACCTCTGTAACGTGGCGAGTAACAGAGGTAAAGCTGGCAGTAATCTTCGGCGCTGTAGAACATCCGCCCCTGGGAGGTGGCGTATGCTCTAAAGATTATCAACACTAATAACAAGAGGTAACTAGTGAAAACCGCAGAGAAATCTCAGGGTCGCGTATTCTTTACTGAAGGCGACCAGGCTCTTCCTATTCCAGACATGATAGCCCACCAAAAGGACTCATGGGAAGATTTTGTCAAATCTGGACTCCGCGAAGTCTTCAATGAGCTAAATCCTATTGACGACTATACCGGACAAAAACTATCACTAAGATTTAAAGACTACGAGTTCAAGGCTCCAAAAGAGACTGAGCAAGAAGCAAAATACAACCTTGCCACCTACGAATCAGCTCTTCACGTCACCGTAGAACTCGAGAACAAAGTCACCGGCACCAAGAAAGAACAAGATATCTTCTTTGGTGATTATCCATGGATGACCGACCGCGCTACCTTTATCATCAACGGTACAGAGCGCGTGATCGTTTCTCAGCTCATCCGTTCTGCTGGCGTCTTCTTTATTGCCGACAATATCGGTGGCCGCAACTACTACGGTGCCAAGGTTATTCCTGGCCGTGGCGCATGGCTAGAGTTTGAAACATCTCAGTCTGGCGCAATCTATGTCAAGATTGACCGTCGTCGCAAAATCCCTGTCACCACTTTCCTTCGCGCTCTTGGTATTTCCAAAAAGAGCGAAATCAAGGAGGCTTTCAAGGGTCTAGACGAAGGCGAAATCAGCTACATCGATGCCACTCTCGAGAAAGATACCACCTCTGGTCAGAGTGAGGCTTTGATCGAGGTCTATCGCAAGCTTCGCCCGGGCGATCTTGCTACCGTCGAGAACGCAAAATCTATGATTGAGCGCACCTTCTTTGACTACAAGCGCTACGACTATTCTCGCGTTGGCCGCTTCAAGATCAATCAGAGACTTGGTTTTGACACGCCAAATGTCAGCAAAAACCGCACTCTCCAGATGAAAGACCTTATTGCTATCATCGCCGAGATTATCCGTCTCAACAATACTCAGGACGCTCCAGACGATATTGATTCTCTATCCAACCGTCGCATCAAACTCGTAGGCGAACTTGTTCAGCGCCAGTTCCGCCTCGGTATGCTACGTCTCCAGAGAAATATCCTAGACCGCATGTCTATGGCCAACGTCGAAGAGGTTACTCCATCTCAGCTTATCAACGCCCGCCCAGTCACGGCCGCTGTCAAAGAATTCTTTACTTCTTCTCAGCTCTCTCAGTTGATGGACGAGACCAACCCATTCTCCGAGCTTGCCCACAAGCGCCGTCTATCTAGCATGGGTCCTGGTGGCCTTACCCGTGAGCGCGCCGGCTTTGATGTCCGTGATACTCACCCAACCCACTATGGTCGTATCTGTACAGTTGAGACCCCAGAAGGTGCCAACGTCGGCCTCGTGCTCAACCTTGCAACATATGCCCGCATTAATGAATACGGCTTCATCGAAGCTCCATATCGCGTAGTTAAGAACGGCAAAGTCACTGACGAAGTTGTCTATGTCGACGCTGCTTCCGAGCAAAATATGGTTATTGCCGACGCATCCGCTGAGCTTGATAAGAACGGCAAATTCAAAGAAGCTCGTGTTTCTGCCCGCGTCAAGGGTGCACCTACTCAGGTTGATGCTTCCAAAGTTACCCATATCGATGCTGCACACAAAGAGATTCTTGGTGTTTCTGCATCCCTCATTCCATTCGTAGAGAAAAACCGTGTTGACCGCTCTCTCATGGCCTGCGCCATGCAGAAACAGGCAGTCCCTTTGCTTACTCAAGATAACCCAGTTGTCGGTACTGGCATCGAGGCAGAGGTCGCCAAAAACACCTCTCAGCTCATCCTTGCCGAAGGTGCTGGCGAGGTCAAAAAAGCCGATGGCGAATCTATCATTGTCACTTACAAAGATGGCGACAAAGAATACAAGCTCATCCACTTTGAAAAGACCAACGACGACCGCTGTTACAATCAGCGTGTCAAAGTCAAACGTGGCCAAAAAGTCAAGAAAGGTGACATTCTTATCGAGGGTGCTTCTATTAATGATGGCGAGCTTGCCCTCGGCCGTGATCTCCTAGTTGCATTCATGCCATGGCGCGGTTACAACATGGATGACGCCATCGTCATTTCTTCTCGCTTGGTCCAAGATGATACATTAACCTCTATTAATATCAAAGATTTCGATGTTGAAGTTCGCGAAACAAAGCTCGGCCCAGAGCAGGTCACTCGTGATATTCCAAATGTGTCTGAGCACTCTCTCCGTCACCTCGGCGAAGATGGTATCGTTGCAGTTGGTTCCGAGGTCTCTAACGGCGACATTCTCGTCGGTAAGATTACACCAAAAGGCGAGCAGGAGCTAAGCTCCGAGGAGCGTCTCCTCCGCGCGATCTTCGGCGAAAAAGCCAAAGATGTCCGCGATACATCTGTACGCATGAACGGCTCATCCACTGGTAAAGTCGTTGGCGTCCGTGTTTACACTCGTGAGCAGGGCCACGACCTCAAAGCCGGTGTTCTTAAGCAAATCAAAATCTACGTTGCAGAAATGCGCAAGATTGGTGTCGGTGATAAGCTCTCCGGTCGCCACGGTAACAAAGGTGTGGTCTCTCGCGTTCTTCCTGTAGAGGATATGCCATTCATGGAAGATGGTACTCCAATCGATGTCATCCTATCTCCAATGGGTGTGCCAAGCCGTATGAACCTCGGTCAGCTCTTTGAAATTCACCTTGGTATGGCAGCTCGCGCCCTTGGCTACAAGGTTGCAACTCCATCCTTCAACGGTGTCCCAGACGAGGTCATCTCTGACGAGCTCGAAAAAGCCGGATTCAGCCGCGATGGTCGTGTCCAGCTCTTCGACGGCCTCACTGGTGAACCATTTGAGGAACGCACCTCTGTTGGTGTGATGCACATGCTCAAGCTTCACCACATGGTTGACGACAAGATTCACGCTCGTTCCACTGGTCCATACACGATGGTTACCCAGCAGCCACTCGGTGGTAAAGCTCAGAACGGTGGTCAGCGCTTCGGAGAAATGGAGGTATGGGCACTCGAGGCTTATGGTGCAGCTACCACTCTTCAAGAGATGCTTACTATCAAGTCTGATGATGTCTACGGACGCGCCAAAGCTTACGAATCTATCATCAAGCGTCTCCCAATTGAGGGTCCAAAACTCCCAGAAGGCTTCAACGTTCTCGTTAAAGAGCTCCAGGGTCTTGGTCTCAAGGTTGACCTTCTTGATCACGGCGATTCCACCGATGCTTCCGAAGTAATCGAAGAAACATCTCGCGAGATTGAGAAGCAACAAGATGATAAATTGATTTATGATCAGCACAAACAAGATACAGATAATGATCTTGATAACCTATCTGACGACGATCTGTCGGAAATCGTCGACGATGAGGGTGTAGAAATAACAGATGAGGACGGCGAAGAAATCGTTGAAGAAGACGATGGAACCGTTGACCTCGGAGAGGAGTTCTAATATGGCTTGGATGGATAATTTCATTTCAGCTTCAGACTTTGACTCCATTCGTTTGAGCGTAGCATCTAGCGATGATATCTTGAACTGGAGTTATGGCGAAGTCCTAAAGCCAGAAACTATTAACTACCGCACACAGAAACCTGAGCGCGATGGTCTATTCTGTGAACGTATCTTTGGCCCAGTCAAAGATATTAATCCACACGACAGCAAGCTAAAAGGTGTTCGCTCTCGCGAAGCCGCTGTCGACAAAGAGGGAAATCTTGTTACCAAGTCTATCTCTCGTCGTGAGCGCATGGGTCATATCGCTCTTGCTGCTCCAGTTGCGCATATCTGGTTTATGCGGGGTACCCCTTCTGCAATCTCTTTGCTTTTGAATCTCACAGTCAAAAACATCGAGAAAATCGTCTACTTTGCCTCTTATCTAATTACCGATGCAAAAGACGCCGAAATCGAACAGGCCAAGAACGACCTTGACGCCCAGACCGATGCCGCACGTCAGGCTATCGCTCTTCGCTATAAAGAAGCCGCCAAGGACAAAAATGCTGACACTAAGGCTCTTGCCGAGGAAGAAGCAAAAGAACTTGACGAGCTAGAAGCCGAATACCAGACCAAGAAAGATATTCTCGCTGGCCTCAAAAAAGGCGGCGTCATCTCTGAGGTTGATTATCGCAATCTAGAGAACACCTACGAAGAATATGCCGACATGATCGAAGTCGGCATGGGAGCTACTGCCGTCAAGAAAATGCTCGACGAAATCGATATAGAGCAGCTCATCGCCGAGCTTAAAGAAGAGGCAGAAGGTGCTAAGGGTCAAAAAGAGAAGAAAATTAGCAAACGCCTCAAACTTATCGAGGGCATGTTCATGGCTGGTATCAAGCCATCTGATCTTATCCTCACTGTTATCCCAGTGATCCCACCAGATCTACGTCCGATGATTGCACTTCCTGGCGGCCGCTTTGCTACATCTGATCTAAACGATCTTTATCGCCGCGTTATCAACCGCAACAATCGTCTCAAGAAACTTCTAGATCTCAACGCTCCAGAAGTCATCTGTAGAAACGAAATGCGCATGCTCCAAGAAGCTGTCGATGCTCTTATCGACAACTCCGCTTCTCATGGCAACCGCACTGCCAACTCTCAGAATGGTAGAAGAAAGCTCAAATCCCTCTCTGATCTTCTCAAAGGTAAGCAGGGTCGCTTCCGCCAGAACCTTCTTGGTAAGCGTGTTGACTACTCTGGCCGCTCTGTGATTGTTGTTGGCCCAGAGCTCAAGCTCAACGAATGTGGTCTTCCAAAACAGATGGCACTAGAACTCTTTAAGCCATTTGTTATCAGCTGGCTCATGGAAAACGAGCACGCAGCCAATATCCGCGCGGCTACTCGCATGATTGAAGCTGGAGAGAATGAAGTCTGGGATGCACTCGACGAAGTCATTAAGGGCAAATATGTCCTCCTAAACCGTGCTCCATCTCTCCACCGTCTTTCTATCCAGGCCTTCCAGCCAAAGCTTATCGATGGTAAAGCAATCCAGCTCCACCCACTCGTAGCGACAGGTTTCAACGCCGACTACGATGGCGACCAGATGGCTGTCCACCTACCTCTATCAAAAGACGCTCAGGCCGAGGCTCGCGAACTTATGTCCGCTACCAAGAACCTCTTGAAGCCTGCCGATGGTGCCCCAGTGCTATCTATCTATCAGGACGTCGTGCTTGGTATTTACTACCTTACTTATGACAAGCCTGGTACAGCTACAGAAGAAGTCAAACCATACAGCTCTATCTACGAAGCTGAAATGGCCTACGACCAGGGCATTATTCACCTCCAGACACCAATTCGCGTGTTTGCCAAAAAGGAAATTAGAAATACTACTCTTGGCCGCGTGATCTTCAACGAAATCTTGCCAGAAGATTATCCATACGATAACTCTGTCCAGACCAGCAAGCAGCTCAAGAAAGTTATGGCAAACATCTTTGATATGTACGGTGCCGAGACTATGGTCGAGACTGCAGATAAACTCAAAAACCTAGCGTTTGAATATGAGACTATCGCCTCTGTTTCAACCGCCAAAGATGATTATCCAACTTACCCAGAAATCCAAGACTTCATCGCCGAAGGTGATGCTAAGACTGCCCTCATTCAAGAGCAATACGATCAGGGTCTTGTTACTGAAGAAGAGCGTTACAGCTTGACTGTTGCCAACTGGCGTGACATCGACAACAAGATTTCTGACTTCTTGAAGAGCAAACTCTCTGATATGGATACAGATATCGCAGTGATGGTTAACTCCGGTGCTCGTGGTAGTGTTTCCAACATCAAACTTGCATCCGCCGAGATTGGTATCATGGTTGATATTAACAACAACGAAATCGAGCTTCCGGTCAAGTCTTCCTACAAGAAAGGACTCAACACTCTCGAATCCTTCATCGCCACTCGTGGTGCACGTCAGGGCCAGGTGTCTACTGCTCTTCGTACTGCAGACTCTGGTTACCTCACCCGTCGTCTCGTTGATGTTGCTCAGGATGTATTTACTACTGACGAAATTGCCGAAGACCCAGGCTTCGAAGTTAAAAAAGCCGAAGTCGAAGAAGCAGGCGTCGAGTTCTCTGCATGGATTGCTGGCCGTTACACCGCCGAGCCAATCCCAGGCTATCTTGGCGCAGATGAACTCATCACCCCAGAAATTGCCGCACAATTATCTGAAGATGACAAGATTAAATCCGTCAAAATCCAGTCAATCCTTACCACAACCGCTGTGGATGGCATTCCACAAAAGGCCTACGGTATCGACATGTCTACCCGTAACATTGTGGCCGCTCATCAGCCTGTTGGCGTAATCGCCGCTCAGTCTCTTGGTGAGCCTGGTACTCAGCTTACACTTGATACCAAGCACGGCTCCGGTGTTGCAGGTTCTGGTGCTATCGCAAGAGGTCTTCCTCGTGTAGAAGAGCTTCTCGAAGCCCGTTCACCAAAAGGTCAGGCATGGGTCTCTCCAATTGCTGGTACTATCGAAATGTGGGAAGATAACAATCTTTACACCGTTCAGATCACCCCAGAAACAGGCGAAACCACCCGTATTGAGCTTGACGGCAGAAAGCCAAAAGTTAAAGACGGTGCCAATGTCAAAACTGGTGATGTTATCGCATCCAAGAAACTTGGCAAAGAGCCAATTGTGGCCCCATACGACGGCAATGCCCAGCTCGTAGAAGGTGCAATCGTGCTTGTCGCTGGTGCTGGCTCTCCAGTCCGCATCGAAATCCCAGGTGACGCCGAGATGGTAGTGAAGTCTGGCGACCAAGTTGAAGCTGGCGATCGTCTCACTGCTGGTTCTCTAAACCTCCAAGATCTCTTGAAATACAAGGGTAAAGAAGAAACCGAGCGCTACATCATGAACGACGTCCTCGCAGTTTACGCTGCTCAGGGCCACGAAATCTCCTCCAAACACCTTGAGATTATCGTTCGTCAGATGTTCTCTCGTGTCATGATCGACGAGTCTGGCGATTCTAGCTTTGTCGTCGGCGACATCGTCTCTCAGGCTGCAGTAGAAACTGAGAACGCCGCTCTCGCCGCCGAAGGTAAAGAGCCTGCCAAGTACACCCACTTACTACTTGGTATCACCAAGGTCTCTATCTGGTCTGACTCCTTCTTGTCAGCCGCATCCTTCCAGGATACGACTCGCGTGCTCATCAACTCTGCCATCTCTGGCCGCGTTGATCACTTGCACGGTCTCAAAGAGAACGTCATCATCGGTCGCAAGATTCCTGTCGGAACCGGCGTCAACCCAATTGAGGATGACGACGAAGCACCAACCGACGCAGACATTGAAAACGTCTAAGCCGGAAACACAAAACTCCCCCTAAAAACCGGGGGAGTTTTTTGGTGCAAAACCTCTTGAAATTACGCCAAAAGTGTGGTAAAATTAGCTTGTATATTCTTTTAAGGTGACACTAAAAGAAAACGCAAAATAACTAGACGATAGAGTAAGCCTTGTGCGTTTCCAATGTTTTACCTCTGTAATGGAGCGAAAACACGAAACAAACCTGGAACTGCTCACAAGTCTAGTATTGTGCGTGTTAGGCAAAAATCTAACGAACTAGAGTAGGCCTAAAAAGAATAGGATAAAATAAAGGAAAGGATAAGATGAAAGTCATCATCGGCACCAAAATTGGTATGACCCAGATCATCGGTGAAGATGGCGTTGTGACCCCTGTCACAATCCTCCAAGCCGGCCCAGCTACAGTGACTCAGGTAAAAACTGTCGAATCCGATGGTTATAACGCTGTACAGCTTGGTTACGGTCAGGGTAAGAACCTGAGCAAGTCGGTATCTGGCCACGTCAAAAAGGCCGGAGAAAAAGTCTCTCCAAAAGTCCTCAAAGAGTTCCGCGTTGAAGAGCTCCCAGAAGAAATCAAATCTGGCGACACTCTCACCGTAGAAAGCTTCGAGCTCGGAGACAAGGTAACAGTAACCGGTACCTCCAAGGGTAAAGGTTTCGCTGGTACCGTCAAGAGGTGGAATTTCAACGAATCACGTAATACCCACGGTTTCAAGGGAAATATTCGTCGCGTTGGTTCTATCGGTTCAATGTATCCGCAAAAGGTTTTCAAGGGTAAAAGAATGCCGGGCCGCATGGGCCACGACCAAGTTACCGTCAAAAACCTCGTCGTAGCTTACATCGACAAAGACAACAATCTCCTTGGCGTCAAGGGCGCTGTCCCTGGCCCGAACAAGGGTATTGTAACTGTGGAGGGAAAGGAGTAATATGGCAGAAACTAAATCTAAGTTGAATCCAGAAATCTTTGACCTCAAAGTAGAAAACCACGAGCTAGTCAAGACTGCCTACGATGCATATCTTGCTAACTCCCGCAGCTCTCACGCCAAAACCTTGAAGCGTGGCGAAGTCCGCGGTGGTGGTAAAAAACCATGGAAGCAGAAAGGTACTGGTCGCGCTCGTTTTGGCTCTACCCGTAACCCTATCTGGCGCCACGGTGGTGTCGCTTTCGGCCGCACTGGCAACGAAAACTTCACCAAAAAACTATCCAAGACCTCTAAGCGCGTTGCTGTAATGCAGGCTCTCAGCATCAAGAATGCTGACAAAGCCGTTGTCGTTATCGCAAACCTCGGAGTCAAAGATGGCAAAACCAAAGAAGTCGAAAAGACTCTTGAGAGCAACAAAATTGAAGGCAATGCAGTTGTTGTTGTCCCAGAGAAAGATGAACTCACTCTTCGCGCAACCAACAATATCGCAAACATCAAAGTTGTTCGCCCAACCTACCTTAACGTCTTTGACATCATGAATGCCGACAAAATCGTTATCGTAGAAAAAGCCCTTCCTATCCTGGAAGAATGGCTAACCCCAAAGGAGGATAAGTAGTATGGCAGACAAGAAAACCACTACCAAGCCTAAAAAAGTAGAAAAAGCAGAAATTGTCAAACCACAATATCTTGCTCGTGCTACTGAGAAGGCATATGTCCTCCAAACTATGCGCACCTACATTATCCAGGTTCCGCTAGCAGCTTCCAAGCAAGAAATTGCAAAAGAAGTTGAAAAAGCTTTCAACGTTACCGTCGAAGACGTACGCGTTGTTATTAGAAAAGGCAAAAAGACTCGTTTCTCTCGTGGCAAACATGCCTATCCTGGCATCACTCACCGCAGAGATCACAAATTCGCCTATGTCACCTTAAAAGAAGGCGATAAAATCGCAGTCTTTGCAGAGGAAGAAACTTCCGAAAAACCTGCCGACAAGAAAGCCGAAAAGGCCGAAAAGAAGGCAGAAAAAGCTGATAAAAAAGCCGACAAAAAGGCAGAAAAGAAAGGGGATAAGTAATGGCAATTAAAGCATATCGCCCAACCACCCCTGCTCAGCGTGGTAAAACCACCCAGGATTTCGACCAGATCACTACAAAAAAGCCTATGAAATCTCTTCTCAAGGCTAAGAAGCAGCAAGCTGGTAAAAATAACCAGGGTCGTATCACGGTTCGTCATCGTGGTGGTGGCGTCAAGCGTCATTATCGCTTGCTCACCCACAATCTACCAAAAGATCTCAAACTAGAAGTTGTAGAGATCGAATATGATCCAAACCGCTCTGCACGCATCGCACGCGTCAAAGATCAGAATGGTACTTATTACTATGTTCTAGCAGACAAGAATATGACAAAAGGCTCTAAATTCTCCACTGGTGACGAAGTCGCCGTCGAAGAATCCAACCGCCTACCACTTGAGAATATTCCTGTTGGTACCTTTGTCTATGCTGTCGAGCTAACTCCAGGCCGCGGTGCTCAGATGATCCGTGCTGCAGGTAGCTCCGCTCAGCTCATGGCAAAAGAAGATGGCTATGCCACTCTCAGAATGCCATCCGGCGAAGTTCGTAAAGTTCTAAGCGCCTGCCAGGCATCTGTTGGTGTCGTTGGCAACGAGCAGCACCAGAACGTTAAAATCGGTGCAGCTGGCCGTACCCGCAGAAAAGGTATTCGCCCAACTGTCCGTGGTGTTGTGATGAACGCAACTGATCACCCTCACGGTGGTGGTGACGGTGGCCGTCACGGTTCCGGTAAAGCTCCTCGCACCCCTTGGGGTCAGTTGACGCTTGGTTACCGCACTCGTCATAACAAGAAGACTAATAAAATGATCGTGCGCAGTCGCCACGAAGGAAAGAGGAAATAATCTATGAGTAGAAGTCTTAAAAAAGGCCTTTTTGTAGATTATAAGCTACAGAAGAAAATCGAAGCCTTATCCGCCGACGATCGCACCGTGGTTAAAACATGGGCTCGCCAGTCGACAATCTCCCCAGAGATGGTTGGCCGCACAATCGCTGTTCACAACGGCAAAGTTCATGTCCCTGTGTTCGTCAGTGAAAACATGGTTGGCCACAAACTCGGTGAGTTTGCCCCAACTCGTAAATTCCGCCGTCATGGTGGTAAGAAAGCAGCTGAAGCTGCAGCAGCGAAAGGAGATAACTAATGGAAACTCACTTCGCTAAAGCCTATATCAAAGGTGTTGACAGTATGCCTAGAAAAACTGGCGTTGTCGCTAGCCTCGTTCGCGATCGCTACGTTGCCGACGCTCTGGTTATTCTAGACAATACCCCACGCCGTGCCGCACGTGCAGTTAAAAAAGCTATTGAATCCGCCAATGCAAACCTACTAAACTCTGGCGCTTCTATCGATCCAAAGACTATTCGCATCGCTAGAATCTCCGTTACAGCAGGTACCCGCATTCGTCGTTATGTTCCAGCTTCTCGCGGTCGTGCACTTCCATTTGAAAAAGTTTCTTCCAACATCTTCGTCGAAGTTGCTGGTGAAGAAAAAGCTAAAAAAGCCGAAGCTAAGAAAACTGAAGCCAAGGCAGAGAAAAAGGAGACTAAGTAATGGGTCAGAAAGTTAATCCAGTATCTTATCGTCTCCAGATCAGCAAGGATTGGTCTTCTAAGTGGTTCACCAAAAAGACCGATTTTAAAAAATGGTTGGTCGAAGACGCAAAGATTCGTGAAACAATCGAAAACCGTTTCAAAACCCGCCCAACAATTGCTAAGATTAACATCGAAAGAAGTTCTAATCTTACCACTATTACCATCTTGACCGCCAAAGCCGGTGCTGTCATTGGTAAGCAGGGTGCAGGTATTAACGAACTCAAAAAAGAGCTCGAGAAATTCACTTCTCAGCCAGTTCGTTTGAACGTAGAAGAAGTTAAAAAACCAGAACTAAATGCCAAACTCGTTGCAGAAAACATCGGCTTCCAGCTTGGAAAACGTATGAACTTCCGCCGCGCAGTTAAAATGGCTTGCCAGTCTACCATGGCTGCAGGCGCCAAAGGTGTTCGCATTGAGGTCTCTGGCCGTCTCAACGGCGCAGAAATGTCTCGCCGCGAAAAGTTTATTGAGGGCTCCGTTCCTCTACATACCCTTCGTGCAGACATCGACTTCTATTGCCACCATGCCCCAACAACCGCTGGTATTGTCGGCGTAAAGGTCTGGATCTATAAGGGGGAGAAATAATTATGGCAATGTTAGTTCCAAAGAAAACCGCTCACCGCAAGGTTCGTATCGGTAAAAACAACGGTATCGCTACTCGTTGTAACACCGTCGCCTTTGGTGATTACGGTCTAATGTCTCTTGACAACGAGCGTATCAACTCTCGTCAGATCGAGGCAGCCCGCCAGGCTATCAACCGTTACGTCAAACGTGGTGGTAAAGTTTGGATTCGCATCTTCCCACATACCCCTGTCACCAAGAAACCTCTTGATGTCAAGATGGGTGGTGGTAAAGGCGAACCACAATTCTTTGCCGCAAAGGTCAAAGCTGGCACCGTTATGTTTGAAATCGCAGACGTGACTGAAGAACAGGCAAAAGAGGCTCTTCGTTTAGCTTCTCACAAACTTCCAGTCCGCTGTAAGATTATTAAGAAAGAGGAGTTTTAATATGGCACAGACACTAATTGGTCTCGTTTCTTCCGACAAACGCGATAAGACTATTACTGTCTCCATCGCTTCTCGTGAAACGCACCCTCTCTATCGCAAGCAGTATACGAAAACTCGTAAATACACTGCCCACGATGAGAACAACGAAGCAAAAGTCGGCGATAAAGTCGAAATCGTCGCCTGCCGTCCATTCTCTAAGACCTGTTCCTACAAGCTAGTGAAGGTACTTGAGAGATCTCACGGCACTATCGCTCTTAAAGATAACGTCAACGAAGTTGAGTTACCTGAAAAGGTTGGAGCAGATGCGCACGTTGCCTCTTCTTCGGACCGTAAGCTTGGCCGAGCGGCCTCGAGCGTGTCCGAAGAAGACGGCAACGAAGCATCTGCCTCAGAAAGTACAGAGGAGTAAATTATGATCCAACAGGAAACTAGATTAAAAGTTGCTGACAACAGCGGCGCCAAGGAACTTGGTGTAATCCGTGTCCTAGGTGGAACCCGCGCTCGTTACGCTCGTGTCGGTGATATCGTCACCGCCAGCGTCAAAGATGCGTCTCCTACCGGTGGCGTCAAGAAAAAAGCTGTTGTTCGTGCAGTAATTGTTAGAACCCGCGGTCAGATTCGCCGTCCAGATGGTTCCACCATCCGCTTTGACGACAACGCTGCAGTTCTAATCAACGACGATAAAACCCCTAAAGGCACACGTGTATTCGGGCCAGTCCCTCGTGAACTACGTGAACGTGGTTTTTCGAAGATTATCAGCTTAGCACCGGAGGTACTATAATATGGCACAGAATCTAAAAACCGGTGATAAAGTTGTTATCATCACAGGTGACAACAAAGGCAAATCCGGAAAAATCGTCAAGATGGATATCAAGGCTCACAAAGCTATGGTTGAAGGCATCGAGGTTCGCGAACGCCACCTCAAGAAAACCCAGTTCAATCCAGCTGGTGGCAAAAAGACTATCCACGTCGGCATTGACCTATCTAATCTTAAAAAGGAGGGTAAGTAATGGCAGACGCTAAATATATCCCAAGACTAAAAGAGAAGTACGACGCAGAAATCGTCAAGACTTTAATGAAAGATCTTGGCATCAAGAATAT
Organism: uncultured Candidatus Saccharibacteria bacterium; assembly: GCA_947304135.1. GTDB lineage: Bacteria > Patescibacteriota > Saccharimonadia > Saccharimonadales > Saccharimonadaceae > Nanosyncoccus. The sequence continues at coordinate 22,579 of CAMYZZ010000006.1, read as the reverse complement.
CAACGAAGTTCCAAAACTCGAAAAAGTAACCGTTTCTTGTGGCGTTGGCAAAAAACGCGATGACAAACGCTACACCGAGACTGTCGAGCTCACCCTTGCGAAGATTACTGGTCAGGCCACCACATCTCGCCTCGCCAAGAAGTCTATTGCAACTTTCAAAATCAGAAAAGGCATGGGCGCACCAATCGGCTATCTTACCACTCTTCGTGGTGTCAAGATGTATGAATTCGTTGACCGCCTCATCAACATTGCACTTCCACACGTTCGTGACTTCCACGGCGTTTCCAGGAAGAGCTTTGATGCTCAGGGCAACTACAGCCTCGGCCTCAAAGAACAAACCGTCTTCCCAGAAATTACCTTTGAGGACGCAGCAGTTCTTCATGGCCTAGAGATTACATTTACAATTAAGAACGGATCTAAAGAAGGGAGCACTAGATTGCTAGAGCTATTCGGCATGCCGTTTGAGAAGGAGGGTAAATAATATGGCTAAGAAATCAGCTGTCCTCCGTGACCAAAAAAGGCAGAAAATGTACGACAAATACAAAGATAAGCGTGCGGCCTTGAAGGCTGCTGGCGACCTCGAGGGTTTGCAAAAACTTCCTCGCAACTCCAGCCCAACCCGCCTCAAAAACCGCGATCTCTTGGACGGCCGTCCACGTGGTTACATGCGCAGATTCGGTATTTCCCGTATCAATTTCCGTGAAAAAGCAAGCAAGGGTGAAATCCCTGGTGTAACAAAGAGTAGCTGGTAAGGAGAAAGGAGTATTATGTCATTACAATCTACTGATCAAATTGCTGACCTGATTACCCGCATCCGCAACGCTATTCAGGTTGGAAAAAACGAAATTAGTGCCCCGACTTCTAAGCTCAAAGTCGCAGTTGTAGAAGGCCTCAAAAAAGGTGGCTACATTGCTGACTACAGCATCGAAAAGGCACATCCACGCGATATTCTTCATGTCACTATCTGTGGCGAGAACGAACTATCCAACATTAATGAGATTACCAAAGTTTCTAAGCCAGGCCGCAGAGTTTATACTTCTGCAGAAGATATCCCAACCATCAAATCTGGTCGCGGCATCGTCCTCATCTCTACCTCCAAAGGTATCATGAGTGGCGCAGAGGCAAAGAAGAACCGCCTCGGTGGAGAAATCCTTGTCAAAGTTTGGTAATTATTGTATAATAAAGGTATTAATAAAGGAATAATATGAGTCGTATCGGAAAACTACCTGTAGAGATTCCTGCAGGCGTGACAATCACGGTCGGCGACACCGAAATCACTGTCGCAGGTCCTAAAGGCACGCTTCAGGTCCCTGTTCAGGAAAACACTACCACTAAGGTAGAAGATGGCAAAGTTGTTATCTCTCGTAAAGATGACGAGCCAAAATCTCGTGCCTGGCACGGCCTTCAGCGCGCGCTTATCGCCAATGCCGTTAAAGGTGTGACCGAGGGTTTTGAGAAAAAACTTGAGATCAACGGTGTCGGTTATCGCCTTTCTGGTGGTGGCAGACAGATCGAGATGGCCCTTGGCTTCTCTCATCCTGTCAAATTCAACGCTCCAGAAGGTGTTGAACTCAAGACCAACAAGATGGAAATCACTGTTTCTGGCATCGATAAACAAAAAGTCGGCCAGGTTGCAGCAGAGATTCGCGCACTTAAGAAACCAGAGCCGTACAAGGGTAAAGGCATCAAATATGTTGATGAATATATTATCCGTAAGGCTGGAAAGGCAGGTAAGAAATAATGAAAGCTGAATATCGTGCAGCACGTACTCGTGCTAAAATTCATGGTACATCTGAGCGTCCTCGCCTTACCGTCCATATCAGCAACCTCCACATTACCGCGCAGGTTATTGATGACGACAAAAAAGTCACTCTAGCATACGCTACAACCGTTGGAAGCAAACTCACCGGTTCTAAAACCGAAAAAGCTGCTGCCATTGGCAAAGAGATTGCAGAGAAAGCTAAAAAAGCTAAGGTCAAAACAGTCGTATTTGACCGTGGTGCAAATGCTTACGCCGGCCGTATGTCCGCTCTAGCAGATGCCGCCCGCAAGGAAGGATTGGAGTTCTAATATGCCAGAGAATGCAAAACAACCAAAGGTTATTAATAAGTCTGGTACTTTGAAAATGACCGACGAGACTGCCGCAAGCCGCAAATCTCGTGATATGGGCGGTCGCCCATTTGATCGCCGTAATAATCGTCGTCGTGGCGGTGTCAAGGCTGACGTTGCTCCAAAAGAGTTTGACGAAGTCACTATCAATATCGATCGCGTTTCTCGTACCGTTGCTGGTGGTCGCCGCATGCGCTTCAAAGCTCTTGTTGCTATTGGTAATCACAAGAACAAAATCGGTGTTGGCGTAGCAAAAGGCAACGATGTTACATCCGCTGTTCAAAAAGCTACCGCAAAAGCCAAAAAGAACATGATTGAATTCGCCATGGATGGCGAGACTATCTGCCACGAAGTCGAAACCAAAGAGACTGGTGCAGATGTACTTATGAAGCCAGCTGCTCCTGGTACTGGTATTATCGCCGGCGGCGTAGTCCGTTCCATCATTGGTCTTACTGGCATCAAGAACCTCATCTCTAAGAGTCTTGGTTCTACCAACAAGGTCAACATTGCTTACGCCGTAGTCGAAGGCCTTCGTCAGCAGACCCCACGCAAAGATTGGGAAACCACTAAAGCTAAGGGCGCTGCTAAGCCAGCCGTAAAAAAGGCTACAACTAAGAAAACCACAAAGAAGGAGGAGAAATAATGAAGTACAATGATCTAGTTGTCGACAAAAACACTCGTCCTTCCCGCAAAGGACGCGGTATCTCCGCTGGTCAAGGTAAAACTGCCGGCCGCGGTACCAAAGGTCAAAAAGCTCGTACTGGTCATCGCAAGATGCCAGCCGGCTTCATGGGCGGTCAGCGTGCAATTATGCAAGCTGTGCCAAAACTCAAAGGTTTTAAATCTATTCACACCAAAGCAGAAGTCGTTTACACTGATCGTTTGAATGAACTCTCTGGCGATGTTGATAACGCTAAGCTTTACGAAGCAGGCCTAATCTCTAGCCCATTCGTCAAAGTAAAAGTTATCACTCGTGGTGAATTCAAAGCTAAAATCAACCTCTCTACACAGTTTGCATCCAAATCTGCTGTAGAAGCCATCGAGAAAGCTGGTGGTAGCTTCACAAAAGTTACTATTGCTGCTCGCCAAACTAGCGAAGACAGCCGTAAAGGTAGCAGAGCTACTAAATAACGAGCCTATTCTCTGAAAAAGCCCCTTGATAGAGGGGCTTTTTGGTGCTATCATAGAAGGAGTAATACAGAGTTATCCCTATGCATTTCAAGACTATTTTTAAATCATTCAAAAACAAAGACATGCTAAAGCGCATCCTAATCGTGCTTGGAATTATCGTAGTATACCGTTTTTTGGCTCACGTTCCAGTTCCACTAGGCGACTCTGCAACTTTCAAAGAGGCCATTGAGAACCTCTTGTCTAAGTCCGATTTCAGCAATTTCCTAAACCTTATCTCTGGCGGCGGGCTAACATCTCTCTCGATTATCCTGGTCGGCCTCTCTCCATTTATCACAGCATCCATCGTTGTGCAGCTTATTACAAAAGCTGTACCAAAGTTAGAAGAGCTCTCCCAAGATGGCGAATCCGGCCGCCGCAAGATCAATCAGTGGACCCGCATCGCCACTGTTCCACTAGCTATCGTCCAGTCGTTCGCATATATCTTTATCCTAAAAGAATCGGCCCTCGCCAACACGGCTACCTCTATTGATTTGTCAACCTCCCAGTGGGCGTTAGCTATTACCGCCATGACAGCTGGCTCAGTTATCCTGATGTGGCTTGGCGAGCTCATCTCCGAACAGGGAATCGGCAACGGTATTTCCATGATTATCTTCGCCTCTATTATCTCTCAATTCCCAACCACGTTTGGTTCGCTCACTACATCTCTATTCGATACGTCAAATGGCTCTTTGTCAGTCTTTGGTTGGTTCGATATCCCAGTCAACCCAACAGTTTTCTGGATCATCCTAGGCTTTGCAGTAGCACTAGTCATAGTAGTCTATATCCTAGTAAAACTTAACGAAGCTCAGCGTATTATCACTATTAACTATGCCAAACGCGTCCACGCCAACAGCAGCTATGGCGGTATCAAATCTATTCTACCAATCAAACTCATCGCTGCCGGCGTTATCCCAGTGATCTTCGCGACGTCGTTTCTAGCACTCCCAGCCCTTGTCGGCCAAATGATTCTGACCTTTAACCCTGGCAACGAGGTTGGCACTAACATGGTCAACTTCTTCTCTGCACCAAGCGCTTCTAACTTCTCTACGCTCTATCCAGACGGAATTAATGGTCAGTGGTTTATCTATCCAGCTATGTATTTCGTGCTCGTTGTGGCATTCACCTATTTCTATACATCGATCATCTTCAACACCAATGAAATTGCCGACAATCTCCAAAAACAAGGTGGCTTTATTGAAGGTGTCCGCCCTGGACTAACCACGGCAAAATACCTCAGCACTGTCGTAAATCGCCTTAATTTATTTGGCGCACTAGCCCTTGGTCTCATAGCCATGTTGCCATTTATTACAGACTACATCTTTATCATGACTATGGGCTATCCAATTGGCCTATCAATCTCTGGAACAGGTCTTCTTATCGTAGTGACGGTGGCACTCGAAAGTCTCCGTCAGCTAGACTCCCGTGCGCTGATGGTAACTTATGATGATTATAAATAATGGCGCTCAAATTTAACTGGAAAAAGAACCTACCACGCATCATTTGGGGTATTATCCTCCTAATCTTAGCTATCTGTATCATCAAGATTGCGATCTGGGAAGCGTATTACTACTCCAGCAAAGAAGGTTCCGCAAGAGCCACGGCGGTATCCTCCACAAATGCCCCAACGGACACCCCAGAAACAGTCGACGAATCAGACGTCACTGAACAAATGAAACAGGCCTGGAAAGTTGCAGCCGATAAACCAAGATTCTTATCTATCCCTAGACTAAATGTCGACCGCGCAAGAGTCAGAGAAGTTGGATTAAATAACGTCGGCCGTTTGCTTGTGCCGGATAACATTTTTGACGTTGGATGGTATAGAAGCTCGGGCAAACCAGGTTCTGGTGGTACGCTTCTGATCGATGGACATAATGGCGGCCCAAACATTGAGGGCGTGTTTAAGCATTTGCCAGATCTCCAAACCGGGGATTTACTTACTATCGAGCGAGGCGATGGTAAATTTTTCCGCTATGAAGTCGTAGAAAACGAAGAAGTCGCGCTTGCAGACTCCGACGCCTATATGGCAAAAGCCATGTCTTCGCCAGAAACAGGTCGTGAATCCCTCACCCTTATCACTTGTAGCGGCGTCTGGTCGCAGAGGCAACAAACCTACCTCTCGCGCCAATTCGTCCGCGCCGTCCTCGTCGCAGAAAACACCAATTTCGAAAAAACCGAAATCAAAAACGAACTCCAAGAAAAACGCGACAAGCAAAAAGAAGCTGAGGAAGAAAATTCCTAAGAAAACGCAGCTGCGGGTTTCTAGGCGTGTAGAGTCTTCAACACCGTCAAAAGTGCCGGTGGCACTTTTGTGGCCACGCCTAGAAACCTCAGCAAGTTTTCTTGGAATATCTAGCAAATTAGGTCTTTACTTTTATCTTAAAATTTGATATAATTACAAGGTAATTTATGGCTAGTCAAAAGGAAGTGATAGAACTCACCGGCAAAGTCGTTGAGGCGTTGCCTAATACCCAATTTCGGGTCGAACTCGAGAATGGTCATATTATTATTGCCCATATGAGCGGAAAAATGCGTAAAAACTACATCCGTCTCGTTCCGGGCGATAAGGTCAAAGTTGAGTTAACCCCGTATGATCTTACAAAGGGCAGAATCAGCTTTCGCCTAAAAGATTAATTAACTAACAGGAAAGGATTTTGACACTTATGAAAGTACGTGCAAGTGTTAAAAAAATCTCCCCTGATGACATTATTGTGCGCCGCAAAGGTGTACTTCGCGTCATCAATAAGAAGAAACCTAAGAATAAGCAAAGGCAGGGTTAAGCATGGCAAGAATTGCAAGTGTTGTCATCCCTAACGAAAAACAGGTCTGGATTGCATTGACCTATGTTTACGGTATCGGACGTACGACCGCTAAAGCCATCCTTGCGGAGGCTAAGATTGAGCCTACCACTCGGGTGAAAGATCTCACCGAGGCTGAGGAACAGAAAATCAACGAGATAGTTGCAAACAAATATCACGTTGAAGGTGATCTCAGACGCTTGGTGACCAACAATATTAAACGTATCAAGGATATTAATTCCTACAAGGGGCTTCGCCACAAGGCAAAACTCCCAGTCAACGGACAGCGTACTCGTACGAACGCACGTACTCGCAAGGGTAAGGCTATCGCAGTTGGTGGCACGCAACCAAAGGCAGCAAGTAAGACTTAAGGAAAGGAGTAAAATATGGCAGAAGAAGATATCAAGAAAACTGAAGCTATTGAAGCTCCTGCAACCGAAGAAGTTGCTGCTCCAAAAGCTAAAAAGGCTAAAAAAGGTAAGCGCATCGTGACTTCTGGCCAGATGCACATCCAAGCAACATTTAACAACACCATCATCAGCTTCTCTGACAAGAACGGCGAAGTTCTTTCTCAGTCGTCCGCAGGTGCGAACGGTTTCCGCGGAAGCAAAAAGGGTACTGCATATGCAGCCCAGATCGCCGCAGAAAAAGCCGGTGAAATCGCCAAAAAAGACCATGGCATGAATAGCGTTGACGTATTCGTCAAAGGTATCGGCCTAGGTCGCGACAGTGCTATCCGCGCCGTCTCTGGTATTGGTATGAAAATCGACAGTATCACCGATTTGACCCCTATCGCTCACGGTGGTGTCCGTCCTAAAGGAGAAAGGAAACCATAATGGCACGCGATAAATCTCCAATTGTAAAACAATCCCGTCGTGAAGGCTATGCCCTCGCACCAAAAGCTCATAAAGTAATGGCTAAAAAGACTGGTATTCCAGGTCAGCACGCCGATATGCGTCAGCGTGGCGGCAGCCTTTACCTAACTCAGCTCCGCGAGAAGCAGAAAGTTCGCCGTCTCTACGGTTTACTAGAAAAACAATTTGCAAAATTAATGAAAGAGGCAACTCACGCTGAAGGTTTGACAGGCGAAAAACTCCTTGAATACCTTGAGCGCCGCGCAGACAACGTAGTGTATCGCGCTGGCTTTGCGACAACTCGTCGCCAAGCTCGCCAGCTCGTTTCTCACGGACATTTCCTCTTGAATGGTCGCCGTATCGATATTCCTTCCATCCGTTTGAAACCAGGCGACATCTTGGAAGTTCGTCCAAAATCTACTAAATCATCCTATTTCAAGGGTCTAGAGCAGATTATGGGCGCCGCTGGCCAGCCATCTCTATCTTGGCTCAAAGCCGACGGAAAAAAGATGAAAATCGAAATAACCGGTTTGCCAAAGCGCGAAGAAGCAGAGGCGGGCATTAACGAACAATTAATCGTTGAGTACTACTCACGCTAAGGAGGAATTTAAAGTTTATGACAACTAAAGTTATTCACGAGGCAAAGCTTGAAGAAGTCAAAGAGCTAGGTGAAAACAGCGCAGAATTTGTCATCCGTCCACTTTACTATGGATATGGCAATACTCTCGGCAACTCCTTGCGCCGTGTACTTCTCTCAAGTGTCAAAGGTGCTGCAATTACATCTTTCAGCATCGAAGGCGCCACTCATGAGTTTACCGCTGTTCCTGGCATTCGTGAAGATGTCGTTGACATCATGCTCAATCTCAAGAACGTTCGCGTTAAATCTCACTCCGATGCCCCCGTTGAGCTCTATCTAGAGATCAAAGGCTCCGACCAATCTGAAAAAGATGGCGATAAGCGCGTCGTAGCTGGTGATATCAAGCTCCCAGCCGAAGTCGAAATCGCTAATCCAAACCAGGTAATCTGCCACATCGACGATCCAAAGTATACTCTAAAGATGCACATGATCGTTGACACTGGTCGTGGTTACCTCACTATCGAGAAATCTGGCGAAGAACGCATCCATAGCGACATGATTGCCCTAGATGCAGTCTTCTCCCCAGTTCTTCGCGTTCGCTACAAAGTTGAAAGCACCCGCGTTGGCCAAGATACCAATTTGCAGCAGCTTACTCTCACCATCGACACCGATGGCACCATCACTCCACGTGAGGCATTTGAGGAAGCAGCAGCTATCCTAGTCAACCAATATACCGCTCTAGCTGGTGGCACCACTGTCGAAAGTGCCCCTGCTCCAGGCGTCAACCAAGAAGAAGAGGACACCGGCCTTATGCTTCCAATTGAGGAACTTGGCCTTTCCGCTCGTACAGCTAATGCTCTAACCAACAATGACATTAAGACTGTCCGCGACCTTGTCATGCTCTCTGATTCTGATTTGAAAGATCTTAAAGGTTTTGGCGCCAAAGCACTAGACGAAGTCAAAGAAAAGATAACGGAGTTAAATATTTAATATGCATCGCCACGGATACAAGGGCCGCAAATTCGGCCGTGAAACCGGTGAGAGAAAAGCACTGACTCGTGGGCTGATGTGCGCTCTAATCGAACACCAATCCATCACGACAACTCTTGCTCGCGCAAAGGAAATCCGCCGCGAAACAGAGAAACTCGTGACCATCGCGAGAAAAGGTGGCCTCGCTAATCGCCGCCTACTAATCTCTCGTCTTGACAGTATCGAGACTGCAGACCTTCTCATGGACAAAATCGCTCCACAGATCAAACGTGATTCTGGCTATCTACGCATTGAGCGTGCCGAGAATCGCAAAGGCGATAACACTGAGATGGCTACTATCTCTTTTGTCGACGAAATCGTGCTAAAGGAGGACAAGTAATATGAAAACTTATTCTCAAAAAAGCTCAGAAATCTCTCGTGAGTGGTACCTCATTGACGCCAGCACACTTCCTCTAGGCAAGCTTGCTGTTGTTATTGCAGACAAACTCATGGGCAAAAGCAAAGTTACTTACACCCCACATACCGATAACGGTGACTATGTTGTCGTCATCAACGCCAAAAACCTCAAAGTTACTGGCAATAAAATGACCGACAAAATGTACTACCGCCATAGCGGCTTCCCAGGTGGCATTAAGGCTCTCAAGCTCGAAGAAGTTATTGAGAAAGATCCAGGCTACGCTATTCGCGAAGCTGTCAAAGGTATGCTCCCAAAGAACAAACTAGCAGCAGATCGTCTCGCTCGCCTTCGCGTTTTCGATGGCGCCGAGCATACTCACACTGCGCAAAATCCAAAGGAGATTAAGTAATGGCAGAGAAGAAATATACTTACGGACTTGGTCGCCGCAAAGCTGCTACCGCACGTGCTCGCCTCTACAAAGGTAAAGGTGAAATCACCATCAACGGTAAACCGGCTCTAGAATATCTATCCGGTGACAAGTCTAAGTTAGCTGAAATCACCGATCCACTAGCCCTCGCCCAGAAACAAAAGGACTACGATATTTCTATCAAAGTTACCGGCGGCGGACTTGCAGGTCAGGTTGACGCTATTAAACTTGCAATTTCTAAAGCTATCACCACAGAGGCAGCTGATCTTCGCCCAGTTTTGAAGAAAGCAGGCTTCATGAAACGTGATCCACGCGAGAAAGAGCGCAAGAAATATGGTCTTCGCTCCGCTCGTAAGAAAGAGCAATTCAGCAAGCGTTAAGCAAAAAAGCAGAGTCAGACATGTGTCTGGCTCTGTTTTTTATATCTTATCAATATTAAACAATAAAAAAGGCCCGTACGAGACGGGCCTTTAGATGTGCGCGATAATTGTTAATAGTTACGTGCGGTAATATATATAATTACCAAATCTTCAATATTATATTCTCAATCTTCCCCTTGTGCTCCTATTGTGCCGTAACGATATTTCCAGTATCGGAAGGGATTTCTGAAGTTTCAGAACTTTGACCGCTGGATAGGGTTGTTTGCTCATCCGAAGCAGATCCTTGACTGACACCAACATTTTTTTCTTCATTATATTCATAAGAAGGGGTATCCACCTCAAGTTGAGCAGAATCTTCAGAAGCAGAGTCAGGGCATGACTCGTCATCTTCATCATCAGATTCAACGGTTAGTTCTAAATTATCAGCAACCTCTGCTTGTTGTTCGGCAGACCGGCGGAGCGCCGGTATTATATCATGCATCTGATCATAAATATCACTTGGTGTAGAAACACCAGGCATATTATAAATCTGCATACTACTGTCATAAAAATAATTATGACTTCCGTTACCAAAGAAGCTCATACAGCTACTTGGCAAAATCTCGCTACCTCTGCCTTCACTCCAAAGAGTATAGGCAAGCTCAGCAGCTTGATAAGCCTGCTCAGAATAACTACCTGACGGTGTAGCGTACTGATTAGCCTTATAGATGTTGCCAGAAACGGTATCTGGCCACCGCGAGCTGTCACAACGATATAAAACCGTAAGTGCAACTGCGGCTTGCTCCTTGATGTCTAAACCACCAGCTTCAGATTGAATCAATCGTGCAAGCAAAGCAATATCCGAATTTTCTTCGGGTGTTGTCTCCTCAATGATTTCTTCAACCTCCTCTGGTTCTTCTGTCTCTTCTGGAGCAGCTACAACTTCTACTGCAGAAACCTCAAGCTCTGCAATCCTTTGAGCTTCGCCCAAAAAATCAATTGTAGCCAGGCTCACGCCGCTAAAGGCCGTGTAAGATCCATCGAAGTCCCTGACATCAACGTCAGTAACTGCGACGGTGTTACCCGCGACCGGGCATGAAGCCAACGATTGTGCTGTAAGCACCAGCCCAAAGGAAAGGACTGTTACTGCTCTAATCAACACCATCGGGTGCTTATTTGAGACCTTCATAAGCACCTCCTTTCATAAATTTGCACACATCTTTTTAAAATACTAGGGTCGGTATAACGTGGTGATCGCATAAGTCCACAGGGGTAAGATAAGGATGATATCCCCCTAAAACGACCCTAACTCCTATATTCTATCATACTTTAGGAAAAAAGTCAATAGGAAAAGCGAAAATTAAACTTGAGCTGTTTTGCAGGAGAACCAAACAAAAAACCGGCAAAATGCCGATTTAAATATAACTGGTGGACCTGATGAGATTCAAACTCACGACCTCTGCAATGCGAATGCAGCGCTCTATCAACTGAGCTACAGGCCCAACAGTATAATTATAGCATATTTACCCCTCTGTAGGAAGCGGGAACTTTTGCGCCAAAACCTTTACTTCTTGATGAATAGTCTCAAATTTTTCAGCATTCTGGGCAAGCTTAGACTCATCGCCAATCTCTACACAAAGGTCAACTACGCGTTTCATCCAGTCGCCGATCTGATTCATCTCAGGAATACCCATGCCACGAGTTGTGATTGCTGGAGTACCCAGACGCACACCAGAAGGTCTAAATGCTGCGCCCTTGTCCGTCGGAAGAGCATTAGCATTCAGAGTAAGGCCTACCATATCTAGCGCCTTCTCAAAGAATTTTCCATCAATCCCATAGCTCTTTTTCACATCAACAAGCACTAAGTGGTTCTCGGTGCCACCTCCTTGCAAAACAAACCCATTTTCAGACAATCTTTTTGCAAGGGCCTTGGCATTCTCAACGATGTTTCTAGCATAATTCCTAAACTCTGGCTGAAGAGCCTCATAAAAAGCCACCGCCTTGGCCGCAATCACATGTTCAAGCGGACCACCTTGAGTACCAGGAAACACAGAGCGATCAATCAAAATCGGGATATTTTCGAGTGTTTTCTCTGGGCGCTTCAGAGGTGATGCCACATTACCACGGGAAACAATCAATCCACCGCGTGGCCCACGAAGGGTCTTGTGCGTTGTGGTCGTTAAAACATGAAAACCATGATCGAGCGGATTAGGATGTACTCCACCAGCAATAAGACCTGCCACATGTGCCATATCAGCCATCAAGAGAATATCGTGACCAGCTTTCTCGGATGCTCGTTTGGCAATATCTGCCACTCTATCAAAATCTGGAATTTTCATAAAGGCAGAGTAGCCCACAAGGATGATTTTTGGCGCCTCTTCCATAGCCCTTTTCTCGAGCTCGTCATAATCGATATCACCATCTGCCGTCACACCATAGTCGATGAAATTATAAATTTTAGCAGAACGAGTTACCGGAGAGCCGTGAGTCAAATGCCCACCATCAGACAGCCGCATCGCCAAAATCTTATCACCCGGCTCGCACCATGCAAAATAAACCGCCTCGTTAGCATTTGCGCCAGAATGGGGCTGTACATTAGCATGGTCTCCATGGAACAGACGCATCGCACGGGAAATCGCGAGCCTCTCGACTCTGTCAATATTAGTTTGTCCACCATAATAGCGATAATTTGGCAATATTTCTTCAGAAATCTTCTTCTCAGAGGCATCCAAATCCTCAGTCAAAGCCCCAGTATCAGGCTCAATCTTAGAAGATACGAGCTCATCCAAATTAGAAATATTCTTAAACGATGGGTAACCTTCGGAATACTTATTCGTCAAAACAGAGCCCATTGCCCTAAGCACGCCCGAAGACACATAGTTCTCACTCGGAATGAGCTCAAGCCCCTCCCTCTGTCGGTTTTTTTCTTGTTCAATCAAATCAAAAACTGGATCTTTCATATACCTCCTTATTTAATCTTGTCGTAGCGAACAAAAGTGAAATTTATGCCATTGTCCTCACCTTTTCCTAACTCCACCCGATTATATTTTGATTTATCAAACTCCGGGAAGAATGTATCCGCCTCTGCATCTTCCGCATCTACTTCTGTCAAATACAATTTATCCGCATGGTCTAATAATTGCTTATAAATCATCCCGCCACCAATCACAAAAATCTCCTCTGGCAAATCCTGATGTTCAGAAATAAACTTATCTAAATCATTAACGAGGATTGGTGCTTGACCATTTTCTCCGACGTCCGCAGTTACGACGAGGACCGGCGACGAGCCGCGTGACGACGCGCGCGAGGAGCGTTTCGGAGAAAATGCGTCAACACAAAGCCTCGTTTTGTGTGTTACGATATAATGTTTTCTTCCTGGCAATACTCCTGGTAATGACTGAAAAGTTCGTTCGCCAACCAACACTGGATGCCCCATTGTCGTCTCTTTAAAATACTTGAGATCGGTTGGAAGCTTAAAAATCAACCCACCATTTTTGCCAAGTTCTCTGTTTTTTCCTAGTGCTGCGATTATCGAAAACGACATAAAAGTAGCTCCTATGCCGAAATCGGCATTTTAATCACTCCTAGATTCTCATAATTTTCCAGTCGAATATCAGAAAGATCTTTAGAGTTGTCAAATTTGAAGAAATCGCGGACATCAGGATTAATCCAAAGTTTCGGTGCGACAGGCAAAGAACCGTCCGCCTTGGCCTTTTCATAACGTTCAATCTGTTCACGAATACCGTCTACTTGGTTTTCGTAGATGTGCGCATCATTTGTCACAAAAGTAAACTGTCCTGGCTGAACACCAATACAATGTGCAATCAGATAGCAAAAAGTTGCGTACTGGACAATATTAAACGGTAAGCCCAGTGGCACATCAGAAGAACGAGAATTAACCAAAAGGTTCAAACGACCATCGGTAATATTCCATTCCGAATTCCAAACACAAGAGGGAAGCGCTGCAGCTTTCAAAAACTCATTCTGCCACAGAGATAAGACCATCCTACGATTGCCTGGGTCATTTTTCAGAGTATCAATCAGATTTTGCGTCAACTGATAACGGTTCACAATCCAGCCATAAGCTGTGCCGATCGTACCGACAGGATCTTCAGAGAGGCCCAATTCAGAATATAACTTCTTGAAATCGCGGCCCATATAAACACCGTCCGCAGGAATCTCCCATTCGTCCCAAATTTTAATCCCGCGGTCACGCAGCCAAGAGACCTGGTTACTCTGTTCTTGGTAAATCCAAAGCATTTCGAGTACAGCAGTTTTAAACGCTACTTTTTTAGAGGTCAAAATCGGAAATTCCTCTGATAAATCAAATTGCAATATTTGGTGCGGCAAACGAATTGTCTTGACGCCATTTTGCGCCACGTGCTCTGGCACAGCAGAATTGCCATGTGTCTTGCCAGAATAATTCTGAATTTTCTGACCATTCTCTAGAATCCTCTTACAAAGGTCAATATATTGGTCGTCAAATTTCGTCATTTTACCTCCGTTTTCTTCATTATAGCATAAAAAATACCCCGGGTGTACATCCCGGGGTGTGGACGGTGGGTTATATTTGAATCTCGGCCAGCTCTAGCGGCGGCACCTCATTCTAGCATGAGGATATTAAGCTCTAGTGCTAGAGCCGAGGTCCGAGTTCCTTGAAACGGATATTAATCTAATCTAAGATTAGTAACATCCATTGTCAAGCATTTTGGTAACTTATCGCCGTTAGCGATGATTTCTGCTCTATATATGTCTGAAAAAGCAGCTACTAGAAGCTCGTCTAGTACGTCAATAATCCTAGGATTCATCTGCTTGATTTTGATTCTCATATGTAGACACCAAACATCAATTGTATTTGATGTGCCGAGAAGTTTTGCAAGCTTAGCATCCTGTCTTGACGGCGGATTTTTCTTCATTACATCCCCCTCAATACCTTTCTCCCTCAAGAACAGCAAATAGAGAATCGCCTCAACTTTATCAAGAGCCTTGTCGAATTGAGTTTCGACCGTTCCCCCATAGCTCTCAAAATTATCGTGCGTTCTCTCAAACCAACTACGGTCTTCACCTGGCAAATAATCGAAGAATTCGTTAAAAATCCTATCTTCTTTTGCCCTAGCATCACTATGCCCAAACGTACCGTCATCCGGCTGATCGCCAGATGCTATCTCTCCAACATCATGAGAAAGAAGCCAAAATACATGTCTCAAGCTTTCAGACACGCTGTCGCTTCTTACTGTGAATGGTTGCTTGTGATACATCATGATAAGTGCATATAAAAACGCTACGCGTCCTTCGTGTTCAGAAACAAACTCTGCCTTTTGATAGATATCATCCATATCAATCTGCTGAGTTGCTCCACAGACAATTGTGCCCGACCTTTGTATGAATGAAGTTTCACACTTCATCTTGTAAGCGGCCCAAATGTTTTCCATTGTTCTCAAAATAACCACCTCCGTGTAAAAGTACTGTCCCACCTACCGATAACTATAATAACATATTTCATTCAAAAAATAAACCCCCTTTACAAATTTTCTCCAATCTGATAGAATAGTCTTGACAATCTCGAGAGAGATTATTTTTTATAGCATACGGAGGAATATGGCGAAAAAAGTTACAGTTAAAGTTAAAAAGACCGACAAAAAACCATTTATTTTAATTAGGCCTCTAGTCTATCTCGGTCGCTATATCCGTGATTCTTGGCGTGAAATCCGCCAGGTTCGCTGGCCATCCAGGAAAGCCACCTGGAAACTATTCTTTGCCATCCTCATCTACACAGTGCTATTTATTGCACTTATTATGCTACTAGACGCATTATTTGCATGGATTTTCAAAACTGTTATTTAATAAGGGAAAGGAGCAAAAATGGCAGTAAACAGATATGACGATACGAGAGCATGGTACGCAATCTCTACCTACTCTGGCTACGAAGACAAGGTTGCCGATTCTATCAACCAGCGCGTTGACGGCATCGAAATGAAAGGTAAAATCTTCGGTGCTATCGTCCCAAAAGAGAAACAAATTGAGATCAGAAACGGCAAACGCAAAGTTGTCGACCGTAAAATTTTCCAAGGTTACGTCCTTGTAGAGATGAAACTCTCTGACGAAACCTGGTATATTGTCAGAAACACCCCTGGCGTTACCGGATTTATCGGTACCGGTACCCAACCTACCCCTGTTTCAGAAAAAGAAATTACTAAGATCAAGAAACGCATGGGCGTAGAGAATCCAAAATTCTCCGTCAATTACGCAATCGACGAGGTTGTATCTATCACCGACGGCCCATTCAAGGGCTTTGACGGCACCATCTCTGAGATCGACTCTGAAAAAGGGAAGATCAAGGTTATGGTCTCCATGTTTGGTCGCGAAACCCCTGTTGAGCTTGACGCTCTCCAGGTTAAAAAGGTTGGCTAGACCTTTGACAATTAGCCGCAAATCATGTATAATGTAAGAGTTACGCATTCAAATCTTTAAAAATTTATAAACAGTTTGGAAGTTACGACATGTGCGTAACTTTCAAACCATAATCAAAAGGAAAGGAAGAAAGGGAAATGTGTTCCCTTTCTTAGGGTAATTATGGCAAAAGAAGCCAAAAAATGTATCGGAAACCTTAAACTCCGTGTTATGGGTGGTAAAGCCACCGCAGGACCTCCAGTTGGTTCTACGCTTGGTCAGTGGGGCCTCAACATGATGGATTTCATCAATCCATTCAACGAAGCCACCAAAGACTACATGGGCAAAAACGTTATCGTCCATATCAAAGTTTACGAAGATCGTACCTTTGATTGGGTATGCCTTGGCCAGCCAGTTGACGACCTCATCCGCGAGGCTATCAAAATCAACAAGGGCTCTGGTCGTCCAAACACCGAGAAAGTCGGCAAAATTACACGCGCTCAGCTCGAAGAAATTGCCAACAAAAAGATGGAACAGCTCAACGCTATCGATCTAGACGGTGCCGTCAAAGTCGTCGCCGGCACAGCTCGCTCCATGGGCGTAGAAGTCGTAGACTAATTAAATTAATCATGTGGGAGGCCCAAAATAAAAGCCGCTCGTACCACAGAAAGGATAAAATATGGCAGAAGATAAAGCCAAAATCGAAGCTACCGAAGAAATCGTAGCAGAAACCCCAGAAACCACAGAGGTCACTGAAGTAGTAGAAGCTACCGAAGAAGCAAAAGAAACTTTTGCAAAATCCGGTAAAAAATCCAAAAAACACATCGAAGAAGTTAAGGCCGAAGAAGAACGCCAAGCAAAAAAGGCTGAGAAAGCCGAAAAAGACGAAGAAGCCGCCAAAAAACCAAAAGGTGCCGCTCCAATCGTCCGTCCAAAGCTAGAGCGCCGTGGTAAAAAATACCAGGAAGCTCATAAGCTCATCGAAAAGGGCAAGACCTACAATCTTAAAGATGCTATCGATCTAGCCATCAAGACTTCTCCAGTCAAATTTGACGCTACTCTCGAAGCTCACGTCCGCCTAGGCGTCGACCCACGTCAGGCCGATCAGAACATTCGCACCACTATCGTTCTTCCAAACGGTAATGGCAAAACCGTCCGCGTTGCTGTCTTTGCTCCGCTTGACGAAGCTAAAAAAGCTAAAGCTGCAGGCGCAGACATTGCAGAAGATGACGAATTCTTAAACCGTCTTGAGAAAGGCGAAATCAACTTTGACGTCCTCATCGCTACTCCAGCCTACATGCCAAAACTAGGTAAATTTGCCCGCTCTCTTGGTCCAAAAGGCCTTATGCCAAATCCAAAAGCTGGCACTGTTGCCACCGACGTAGAAAAAGCCGTCAAAGAAGCCAAAGCTGGTAAAGTTGAATACCGTGTAGATAAACAGTCTATTGTCCACATCGGCCTTGGCAAAGTTTCCTTTGGCGCAGACAAGCTCCTTCAGAATGCAAATACCTTCTTTAGCTCCCTAAAGTCTATGAAGCCTGCATCTCTCAAGGGCCAGTACGTCAAATCTGTTTACATTACTACATCTATGGGTCCTTCCATTTCTGTAGAAAACGTATATAATTAAACTACGTACTTTTAGTACGGTTGCAGAAAATCTCCCGGGTTGGGGAGATTTTCTGTTTTTTTGTCTCAAAAATTATTATTCGTGATGATATTTACCACCTCTATAGATTTCCTGTGCGCGGTAAATCTGCTCAGAAAGTAACACTCGCATCAACTCATGAGGAAAAACAAGCTTAGAAACACTCCAGACAAAATCAGCCTTGTCCCTGGTCTCTTGGGAGACGCCATAAGCTCCACCAATGATAATTACCACTTGCTTGCCCATCAAAAATGCCCTCGAGAGCTTCTCAGATAGCGCCGGAGAGGAGATATTTTCGCCCCGCTCATCCATGAGGACCACATATTGGTCAGCCTTAAAAGGCCAGCTGTGGCCTAAATTTGCCACTTTTTCATCATTCATATAAGAAATATCAACATCAAATGGCTTTTTCAGCCTTTTTAGGTATTCATTTTGTCCATCCAGGACCCAATTCTTTGATTTTTTCCCACCAGCAATAATTTTAATCATAAAAAATATTATAACATAAAAAATACCCCGCGTAAAGCGGGGTAAAAACTTATATCTAGAGTAGGTTGCTGAGCTCATCAGAAACATCTTCCAGACTATGACCATCGCGATCAAGGCTATAAAGATGTAGAAAGACCTCATTGCTATACCTAGCCCACATATTTATCACTAACTGACCCTCTATTTCCGAACGCCTCAGAGACGAACCCTGTATTAGCTTATAACGATTGATAAAACTGTCCAGCGTTCCGCGTTCGCAAATATTAACAAGCAGGCCCATAGGGTAGTAACCCATCTTGACCAAATGCTCCAAATCTTCGCGCCAGGCGTCAGCAAATTTAGTTCCGTTGATGATATCCGGAACATGAAAACGCATTACGAACTTCTTGGAACAAGGCTCTTTAATAAAGCTAAACTCCTGAACACTCGAACTGTTGAAAATGCAATAGTCGAGCAGACCAAGCGAAGCGGGAAAAGTCGTACAATAGTTCTCCCCCCACTCATCTCGGCGCTCACGCCAAGCAAACAGAGAAAGATAGTCCACCTCTTCATCAGAATTCGATACTTGTATCAAATCCAGGAACTCAGAAAAAACTTGGCAAAGCTTCTTCAAAAAATCAGCTGGCATTCTGTCAGTAAGCTGAGAGGAGCTCTTCAGAAATGCGCTCAATTTCAAAACAAAAGACTGCATTTCCATAGATGTGCAAACTACAGATGTTGCTCGGGTAGCGAACACCGAAAGAGCATATCTAGACTCATCTGCTGCAATAAATGGAATTGCTGCACCTGCAATTTTTTGATGGCCTGCAAGCGACAAGAAAACGTCATGCCACTTATCCGCCATTTCTTTGTCTAGAAACCCTTCTGCAGAGACAGTACTTTCTCTATATACCCTACCTCGAAACTCGTTCGCAAGAACTGTACCAAGAATTATTGGCATATCCGAGAAAGTATATTCAACCACATTGCTAGAGTTATTCTTCGATTTCTTGAGTTCGACAATTTGAACTTTCATTTATTATTATCCCCCCTTAATAAATTTCGTTAAGCTCGTTGGATATTGCCACCATTTCAGCGCTACCAACATACTGAGTCTCATTCAGATATTTCTCGAGCGTACTGATTGTCTGTGTATGAACTTCATTTTTCAGACCAACACCAACTTCACGGTCTACCAAAGCATGGTCCGCTAGACGAAGCCTGTTACACTTAGCGATAAATTCGTCTAATGTGCCCCTCTCACAAACGTTGACCTTGATACACATAGGATAAAGCCCGGCATCAATCATCAAGTTCATATCCCGAGCCCATTCTATGCCATATTTAGAATCCGGCGTAAAAACAGCAGGAAATGCAATATCACTTGCAAAAACCCCACTTTTGCGTCCGAAGCTAAACTCATAGTCTATCATCGGACTAAAAGTAATCATTTTACTAAGATATTGCAACGAAGCCTGATAGTTTGCACAATAATTCTCACCCCACTCATCAGTACGTTGACGCTTTGCAAATAGTGGAATATTTCTGTCCGGCTTAGTAGAACTTGGCAGAGGCTTTAAAAATGGCGATACCTGATTAATAAAATCCTCAAAAACTCTACAGAGCTCGAGCGAAAAATCGGCTGGCATACCCAGATACACTTTGTCGGCTTCTCTTAAAAATTGCTCCATCTGACAAACAATCTGCTGAAGCTGACTAGGTGTACAATCGTAATTAAACGACCTCGAAGCAAACGTTGGAAATGTGTAACGGACAAAGTGAGATATCATCAGCCTTTCACCCCTAGAAAAATCGGGATTAGTACTAATTTCCGAGAAAATCTTCTGCCACTTTTGCCACATCTCAAATGGCAAACCTTTTCCTTTGTCAATAAATCCAACAGAGTCGACAGTTCCATATCTGCCATATTCGCTCTCAAGAATCATTCCAAGAATCAGTGGCGCATCGGCAACGCCAATAAGCAGACGGTTTTCCCGATTATAATGTTGAATATCGTAATTAAGTAATGAAATTTTCATTTTTTGTCACCCCCCTTAGATTAAACGATCAACAAAATGCTTTGGCCCAAATGGGCAAGCACTCTCCTCCGTACATTCAAAATTAAACGGACACATGCATCTAGCCACACCAATACGTTTTTCAAGTGGCTTACCGATGAATGTAAGCATCGCTGGATTATACTCAGCACTGCAAGGATTACCGTATTTTGCTATCACACTATAATAATATTTAACGAGTGTAGCTTCGGTCTGGTCGGCAATTTCAAGCATTGTCCTAGAACAAAGTCTCTCTTTGCATTTCAAGATGAAATTATCAAACGTACCACGTTCGCAAATATTGACAAGCATGCCTTGTGGATAGTCGCCAGTCTCTATAAAAAGATCCCAGGCATCGTTTCTCCACTTTTCTTCGAATTCTGTTCCACGAATGATTCTTGGAACATAAATCTCAAACGGCGCATCAATATAAAACTCATAGCTAAGAGTTCTATGTCTCTGGGCCTGGGCAAGTTGCGTAAAACTACCAGTATAGTTTATACAATAATTCTCGCCAAACTCCTCTGTACGCTTACGTTCAGCAAATAGGGAAAAGGTCCTATCTTTTGGATCTTCCAACCCTTCTACGACTAAACCTAAGTCCTCAATCTGCTGGGTAAACTCATCAAACACCTTGCCAATCCTAAGCGCCAACGGATCTAATACGCCCTGGAATCTATACGAAGCGTCATCCCACCATTTTTTCATCCAACCATAAATATAGTTGAGCTGCTGGATACTGCAAGTATAGATCATTGTTGTAGCTGGTGTAGAGATTGAGATTATATATCTTGCGTTTTCTAGCGCATATTTATGTCTCATTTTCTCAGACATTTCTGGATATACCTCGGCAATCCGCTGTTCAAATACCTTGGTCCATCTCTCATAATAGTCTTTCTCTAAACCAACTGTCCACATCTCGGTATAGCGACCCGATTTCTCCGAAGTATTATAGATTTTCTCGTTATTCAAGATCATCGCTAAAATTTTTGGAGCATCTTCAATCGCCAAAGTTACCTGACCATGGCCAAATACACTATGATGTTTGTTCAAAAGAGTTTTTTCAGCACGTTTGAAACGTTTGTCCGACTCTTCCATAACCAAAGCATCGAGAGTAGTAGGCATATAACATACGCCCGCAGAAAGACCGGCAAGAGACCTAGCATCCCCAGAGACCATTGTATGGTATCCGCAGCTTGTGCCAAAGCCATCCTTCCCGCTGTTGAATTGGCTCTTTGCCAAAATCCTGATTTTCATAACATCCACCTCCTGATATAAGTTTTTAAAGTACAAAGTGGGCCTTGCAGGCCCACAAGAAATATTGTATCATAAAACCCTTGAAAAATCCACGGAACTTTGTTATAATATCAGAAGTTACCAAAGACAGCGACGGGAACTCGTATCCTTAATCATGTCGCCGAGGAAATTTCTTATTTTTAGATTGGTAACGTGTTTTAACAATTCGGCCAATCTATTAAACTAACAAGGAACTTATTCTATGGCAATTTCAAAAGACAAGAAGAAAACTCTTGTTGCTGATTTGACTGAGCTATTATCTAGTTCTAAGATGACCGTCTTCGCCAAATATCAGGGTCTTACTGTTGCTGAGCTCCAAGAACTCCGCAAAAACGCCCGTGAGAACGGTGTTAAGATTAAAGTCGTCAAAAACCGTCTCGTTCGCGTAGCAATGGGCGAAATCGCCGTTTACAAAGATACAGATACAACCGGCCTCGAGGGTCAACTCCTCTACGCCGTATCTGATAGCGACGAAGTTGCTCCTGCTAAAGTTCTAGCAGAATTCGCTAAGAAACACGAAGCGCTCGAGATCGCAGGTGCGTTCAACGACGCTGGTGCAGTTGTTCCGCTCGAAGATGTCAAAGCTCTTGCAGCTCTTCCATCCAAGAACGAACTTATTGCCCAGGTTGTCGCTCAGCTTCTCTCCCCAGCTACAGATTCTATCTCCGGCCTTGCCGGCGGTGTTTCCGCTATCGTATCTGGCCTAGAAGCCCACGCTGCTTAAGTCAATTAGTAACAAATGAGCTGATAAAAAATTACTTTTTGCATTGCTTGGTTTCAGCCTTAAAACGATTCACTGAACCGTTTTAAGGTGAAATCCGCTTTTACAATGCATAAAGTAATATTTTTATCAGCTTATAATATCAAGGGAGAACTTGAATTCGTTTTTGAGGTGTGTAGAGTCTTCAACACCGTCAAATGCGCCAGTGGCGCATTTGTGGCCACACCGAAAAAACAATTCAAGCTCTCCTCGCTATCAATTTAATAAATGAAAGGAGCTATCATGGCTGCTGATGTTAAAAAACTTGCTGAAGAGCTAGTAAAA
>CAMYZZ010000005.1 GCA_947304135.1 uncultured Candidatus Saccharibacteria bacterium | reverse complement strand
GTCTATTATAGCATGCGTGGCGGCAAATGTCAATACCTTTTTTCGTATATTTTTTGGGGTTGAAAAATATAGACTTTTCTGATAAAATATGAGGAGTGGTTCCGTCGTCTAGTGGTCTAGGACGTCTGGTTCTCATCCAGAAAATCGCGGGTTCGACTCCCGCCGGAATCACCACAGGATTTAGAATTGAAACAATAAAAATAAGTTAGGACATGTGCCTAACTTATTTTTATTGGATATTAATATTGAACGTTTCCGACAGAGTTAGAAATGGCTGCAATCCAGAGTTGGCCAGGAGTGAAGGAGATCGTATTACCTTCTGTGTCGGTGAACTCAATCTGGGCAGATTGGCTAGTCTTTTTCCAGAGACCTTTGATGGCGGTACCGTTTTGGAAGATATAGGCGTTGCCGTTACCAATGGTCTGGATGACTTCGTGATAACCGTCTGTATCCCTTCTCTCGTCAACCATCATAACGGCGATAGCGGAAGGGGTGATCTGGATGGCGGTGCCACAGTCGGACTTTGGAGCTGGCTCAGATTTGTCGGTATCGGCACAGTTATAAACTAGGTGTTGTTCCCCGCTGGCGTAGGCGCGAGCATAGGTGTTGGTTTCTTCGTTATAAGTGTAAACTGTATTGAAGGTAGAGACACCACCAAAGTTGACTCGGATATTGGAAACTAGAGGGACAACTTTGGATTCTTCGCCTTCGTCATTGGTTTCTTTGCTGGCGTCGACATTGTCGCTAGCAATTTTTTTAGCTTCTTCTGGAGTGAGGCGAGGAAGGGTTTTGGCATCTGAAGAGGTATAACCCATTGACTTATCAAAAGCGTCTAGTTTTTCTGCAGAAGTAAAGAGGTTGTTTGGCGCGTAGTAAGAAGAGTAATCACGCCACATATAGACGGCTGATTCGTTGAGATGACGGTAGCCACTTTGGTTCAAGGCGGCAATAGCGGAAGGCGCACCACCAGCATGAACTACGATACAGTCAAATGGATAGTCCCAGTCAAAGTAATATGAGCGGAGCGAGCGGATTGGACCGATAGCTTTGGATTTTGGATTCTGATAGATTGCAGCAAAACGAGTAATGCCGGCTTCGGCAATGGCTTCAAATACGACAGGAGCTTCGTTTAGGCCGACCTGTGGGCGGGCTCCGTCGGCGCCGTTTGGTGTTTGGATACAGTAGATTGGAGCTTTGTTTTCTGACTCATCGGCGATTTCTAGACCAGATAGTTTGCTGTAGATTTTTGGCGCTTCTGGCTGTTTTTCTGGCTCTGGAGTTGCGGCGTGCTCAACCGGCTTTTTGAAAACCAAGAAATAAACTGCAACGCCGCTACATGCGGCCACTACAAGTAACAAAATAACAACAAGAATGATAATGCGTTTTTTGCGAGATTTTTTCTTGGCTAATTCCCCTGTGAGTGGGTGCTTGATTTTTTTGAAGTTTGGGTCGGCATTGTTTCCTGCGTCTTTTGTAGCAGGGGCCTTTGCCTCGGACTTTTTTGTCTCGGGCTGTTTCTCCTTGGGCTGTTTTGCCTCAGGTTGTTTTGTCTCGGGCTGTTTTGCCTCTTGATCTTTATCGCTCATGCTTAAATTATAACACGAGCGAGACTTAAATAAAACTTATAAATCGTTAACGATGGCGGAACGAGTAGCGTTTAGACGGGCAAGAGTACGGTCTTTCCCTAGAACCTCGCAGGTGAGATGCAAGGCCGGAGAGAAGGTGGCGTAAGAGATTGCGATACGGATAAGGCTAAATAGCTCGGCAGGTTTTTTGCCGGTTTCTTCTAGGAGCTCGTTGAAAGCAGACTGTAGATTGTCTGCAGTCCATTCGTCTATGGCGGTAAGTTTTTCGATGGCCGCAGTAAGCAGATCACGCTGCTCGGTTTCGGAGAGTTTTTTCATAAACTTGTTAGACTGTAGATATTCTAGATCAACGCGGGGGTCCTCAAAGAAATAGCTAGTATATTCGCGGAGGTCGGATAGAACTTTGAGGCGGTCGTAGATGATACTGAGGACTTTTTTGCGATAAGCCTCGTCGTAGTTCATGGCTGACTCTGGCCAAAAAATAATTAGTGAATCGCGAGATGGGTTGGCGGCATTGGCAGAGACAGCGGCGTGGTCGCGAGAAACGGTGTAATCATAAAGCGCGTCGCAACCTTTTTCGTCAAAGATTTTGCGAATCCACTGGCCATTTTGCCAAAGGAGCTTGACTTCGTCGAAGCGGGCACCAGAACTTTGGATGCGGTCGATAGAGAAAGACTTGAGCAAATCGCTCATAGAATAGATTTCTTGCTCGGTACCATCATTCCAACCAAGGCAGGCAAGGTAGTTTAGCATAGCCTCTGGAAGGACGCCAGAATCTTTGTAATCTATAACGGATTTAGCGCCGTCACGTTTGCTGAGTTTCTTGTTCCCTTGTGGAGCGAGAACGTGTGGAAGTGACACGAATTTTGGATGGTCGATGCCAAGAGCCTCGTAGATGGCGAGATAGTTTGGCATACTAGAAAGATATTCTACGCCGCGGACGATATGAGTGACTTCCATTTCGTAATCGTCGACAATGTGGGCAAAATTGTAAGTTGGGAGACCGTCTTTTTTGATAAGGATAATATCATCCATGACTTCTGGGCCGGTTTCGAGATCACCCATGACTTCGTCGTGCCATTTGACGGCTTTTGGCTCGGACTTGAAGCGAAGTGGAATGCCAGGTTCCCAGGCAACTTCTTCAGTTGGGCGGTGGTTGCGATAAAGAAACGGAATTTTGGCGGCATTGTCGGCTTTGCGGTACTCGTCAATGACCTCTGCTGGAGTTGGATCGGCATAGGCGCGACCGGATTCAATCAGTTTTCTGGCATAAGCATGGTAAATATCGCGGCGCTCGGATTGGTAGTATGGGCCGTGTGGGCCACCTTTTTCTACACCCTCGTCCCAATCTAGGCCGAGCCATTTCAAAGTTTCCATAATAAGCTCGGTTGCTCCGGCGACATAGCGGTTTCTATCGGTATCTTCTATGCGCAAAATAAAACGACCGTCGCCCTGTTTGGCGATAAGGTATGGATAAATGGCACTACGGACATTCCCAAGGTGGATATAGCCAGTAGGACTAGGAGCAAAACGAGTAATATTCATGAATTAAATTATACCACTTTTAGAGAGAGGTGGCAATGTTTCTGATTTGCTCTTTGGTGAGATATTTGCCGGTGGACTCAATCTTATAGAGCAAACCACCGTTGACCCAAGAGGAGCTTTCGCCGCGAGTGTAGATAGTGATGCCCTGCTCGCGGAGGGTGACATAATCGGATGGGTAATTCTTTTTGACGTAATTATTGAGAAGGGCGTTGCTATCCCAGGTGGACTTTTCTTCTGAGAGGGTGAACGATGCGCCGTCTGGACCATTGAATTTCATGGTGACAATACCGTCTTTGTCGGACTCGACGTTGGCAAGGCTGTAGTAGCGAGGGATGAAGGTTGGATAGGTGGCTTCGATGCCGGTTTGCATGGCGGCAACACGGACGGAGATATCTGGCATGTTGATATTGACAAAGGCAACTAATGCGCCGACGGTGGCAGCGGAACAAACCATTGCAAAGAAAATGCGGCGGCCACGGTTTTTTCTCTTGAAACGATGCTCGATGTCTGGCATAGTGCGTTTTTCGAGCTTTTCGGCGCGTTTGACGGCGCGGGAAGCGGAGCGCAAGGCGCGGTCAGACTTTGTGGCGCGGTCGGATTTTGTGCCAATACGGCCAAATTTTGGAAGTTTGCGAGCTGGTTTTGCCTCTGTTTTGGATTGAGGCGCGGTGATAGTTTTTGCAAGCGGAGCTGGGGTTGGCGCAGGAACAGGCTCTGGTGCTGGTGTTGGAGCTGGAGCTGGGGTTGGTTCAGGGACTGGAGCCGGTGTTGGTGCAGGCGTAGGCTCTGGCATAGGAGCCGGAGCTGGTGCAGGGACTGGAGCTGGTGCAGGGGTTGGAGCTGGTGCAGGTGTAGGGGCTGGTGCAGGAGCTGGGGCTGGAGCCGGGATTGGCTCTGGTGCTGCAGCAGCCTTAGCAACTGGGGTTGTTTTGGCGACTGGAACAGTTTTGGTTTCAGATACAGATATTGGTGTAGGCTTTTTAACAAATGAACGAGCAAGAGTGGTAGATTTTTGGACGCTCTGGTGAGTTTGGGTAGCATTAACCACAATCTTTTTCTTGGTGACAGGTCTTGCGACAGGTTTGGCGGCTACTTTTTTGGTCTCGACTTTGTTGATGGCGATTTTCTTTGGTGCGGATTTAACTACGATCTTTTTGGCGGTAGACTTTTTGACAACAGGAGTTTTCGCGACCGTTTTCTTGGTCACGACAATCTTTCTGGTCTTGCCGTCATCGACATTAATTTTAGTCATAAATATATATACACTCCACAATCAATAAGGTTATCTTTATTATAAACGGAAGCGGCATAAAAAAGCAATATCTTTTTTCAAAAACATAAACTTTTAAGAGATAAACATAAGCGAAATATGCTTTACTAACCTTAAAAATATAGTATAATTGGAGGTATGTACAGAGAACGCAAAAAGAAATGGCGTACTATTAAACTGGTTATTACGGAAATAATTATGGTAGTTGCGGTGATTGCGACCGTAGTCCTTTTGACGTTCTTTGCGATGGGATATAGAGTTGATAAAGATGGCGAGTTGGGTCAGCAGGGGCTGTTTCAAATTCAGAGCCACCCAACTGGTGCCGTGGTGACGATTGATGGCGAGGACTTGCTCGCACACACAAATACTACGAAGCTGCTTTCCGCAGGCGAGCATACTATTACTTTGACTAAAGACGGCTATGATAGTTGGACCAAGACGTTTACAAGCGAGCTTGGGCGTTTGATAAAAATTGTCTATCCTCGTCTCTTCTTGCAAGACCGTACGCCAGAGACAATGCGCGAATACGAGTATCCAATTAGCTTTTTTGCACCGGCAACAAATCGCGATGCGGTTTTATATTCCGTGGATAATAGTAATCGTTGGGTTTTGCTGGACGTTAGAGGTGACGATGCTATAGAAAAAGAAATAGACCTTTCCGAGCAGCTAGAGGGGTTAGCGGTGGCGGACGTGGTTTGGGATGAAGACAGCGACAAGGTTTTGGTCAAGGCTATGCGTGGTGACTCACCAGAGTGGCTACTTGTAAATATCTCTGATCCAGAAAGCATAATCAGCCTGAATAAAGAATTTGATATGGATTTCTCGGCGGCCTGGTTCATAAGTGATAATGGCGAGAAGCTGATGGTGCTTCAGAATGGGGCAAACCTCCGGACGATTGATCTTTCTAATAAAACTATTTCTGGTGTTTTAGCAAAAGATGTTGTAATGGCAACACATTATAATGATAAGGTTCTTTACCTGAATAATAAGAATGAAGTAAGAATACTTCAAGAAAACAGCGATGATATTATTGTTTCTACTTTTGACGAGGGGCAGAAAATTAATATTTTGGCATCTGGTTATGTCGATAGTAATTATCTAACGATTACCGTAGATGATAAAATGTATATCTATCTGGGCGATTATCCGGATAGCAATCACAAACTTGACGATATGAAGCTAATACTTGAAAAGTCTATCGGTTTTGTGCCGGACACGTTAAGCGTGGAGGGTTTTGACGAGCTAATTATGGCTAGGGCTGGTAGGAAGATTGCAGTTTTTGATGCAGAGCCGGATAAGTTCTCGACTTTTGAGGTGGCTTCTGACCAGATTTTCTTTGTTGATAGCTATATGATTGGCGCAATTGCCGACGGTAAGCTAATTGTTTCAGATTTTGATGGTACTAATGTCAGGACTTTGACTTCTGCAACTGGCACTGCATTCATCACAAAGAATAACAAATGGATGTATTATCTTTTTTCTGGCAATGGCAAAACGATTATTAATCGTGAACAAATTATAGACTAACTAATTTAGATTAGCTGCGTCCGGTTAAGAAATTCCAGATTCTTTCAAAGAAGGTTGGTTCGTTTTGTGGCATGACTTCGCTCGAGCCTTCGTCGGCCTGCTCCTGCTGGGTGGCGCCAGACGGGGTTGGGTTGATTTGTTCGGCGGAGACAAGCAGGCGATAACGAGAGGTGCCAAGCGGGGTGCAGGTTACTAGGGTTAGCATTGGCTTGTCGGTGTCGTAAACTAGCTTGGAGACCTCTGATGGTTCGACGGTTTCTTTGCCGACGACAGAATAAGTATAGCGCGTGCCTTGGTAATCAATGTAAATGAGGTCGCCGTCTACGAGACGTTCTAGGCCAGAGAAGATAAATTTGTATTGAATGTTGCTATAAATATCGCCGGCAGAGTGGCCTGTGATGACGAGGTTGCCGATTTCGCCTGGGAGGGCGCTGGCGCCAGGAATCATAAAGTGGGCTACGCCGGTTTCCATGGCGGCATTGACTGTGGCGGTATCATTGCTAATACCAAAGCTGACCGGCACGTCGACGTTGAGTTTTGGAATCATCAGGCGATTGTCGGCAGAAACTGCGGTAGTGATAGTTGGGTCGAGTGCGGTGATGCCGTCGTCTGATGAGTTCCCTGGCGAGACATAGGCCATGATTGGAGCAAAAAGCAGACGGTTGTATTGCAAGAAAATAACAATGAGGACTGCGATGATAGCGGCAAAAATTGGGATAAGTTTTTTGTGGCTTTTCCCTGCTTGCTTTTTGGCGTGCTTTTTGATGGTCTGTTTGAGGTCGGAAATAATAGTGGCCTCTTCGCTGACTGTTGGATTGACTGGGGCTTGGGGGTTTTCTAAAATGACGCCACCAGAATTTCTTTTGTGGTCTTCAAACGAGCGGGCTTGTTTTAGTTTCTCGTTTTCTAGATAAGATTTGGCCGCTTTGGAATAATAATCATTGTAGTATTTTTGATAATAGTTTTGCCAGGCAGAATGATATTTTTGCCACTCGCCTCTGTTTTCTCTGTCCCTAGTAACGTTGGCATTGATGGGAACTTGTTTATAAGTGCCGCCGACAATGTTCTCGGCGGTTTTGCCCATTTCGCGGTAGGTTTTTTCGCGTCTTTTGTCATAGGCAGCCAAAACTTTCTTCCGCGCTATTTCCGCGGCAGTTTGACGGCTCTTATCTCCAAGCTTCCCACCGGCACTATTATCCATATAATATATTATATCATTATTTGTGACTTTCGGCATATTTTACAATATCGCCGACAGTCCGCAAATTTTTGAGTTCGTTGTCTGGAATCTCTAGATGGTATTTGTCTTCAAAAGCCGTGACAAGGTCAACGAGGTCGATAGACTCTACGCCGAGGTCTTGCATGAGGTCGGTATCGTCGTTTAGGTCGGCTGGGTCTATTTCTAGAGTTTTTGAAATTAGTTTAATAACATCGTCTTTCATGAATTTTCCTCCATTATTTTAGAACGAATGATTTTTTTAGTGTTATTCTTGATAAACTCTGTGGTGCGCAGATTGATTTCCGCGAGCTTGCGGCTATCTGGCTTGTTATAATTATAACGCCTACGGATGGTTTCGAAATAGGTTTTATCACCGATGCGGTTTTCTTCTGGATAGACCATAGCTTTGATCATATTGCCATCGGCATAGACGACAACTTCACGGACGCCCTTGTTTTTGAGGAGGTCGGCTTCGATAACCTCTGGACTGACGTTTTCGCCGTTGCTTAAAATAATAGTGTTTTTGATGCGGCCAGTGATAAAAATGAAGCCGTCTTTGTCAATTCTGCCGAGGTCGCCAGTATGGAAATACTTGCCCGGAGGAGTGATCTTCCCTTTTTCGTAGTAGCCAAGCATGACGACATCACCACGGGCACAGATTTCACCGTCGATGATTTTGATTTCTACGTCGCGGCAAGGTTGGCCGATGGAACCGTCGCGGTAATATTTGTTGCGGTTGACGGAAAGCACAGGAGAACATTCGGTGATGCCGTAGCCATTGAGAACGTCAATACCGAGTTTTCTAAACCATTTGACGTAGGTTGGGTCGAGATAGGCGCCGCCGCAGATAATGTGTTTTAGATCGCCGCCAAACTCGCGAAGAATAGAACGGGCAAAAGTACGGCGAAAATCAAGGCCGACGCGATTGAGATTGCCAGAAATACCGAGCATGGCTTTTAGCAATGTTTCTTTGTGGCTCTTTCTGGCAGTACGCCAAATCTGGCGATAAAAACCCTCGACAAAGGCTGGTACGAGGAATAGTGTGTCCGGATGGATGAGTTGAGTAGCTTCAATGAAACGTTTGAGACTGCTGCAAATGTAGGTTTCTACTCCATAGTAGGCTGGCATCAGGATTGCGGTGACCAGACCGAAACTATGGTGAAACGGCAGAATACTAACAGTCGCACCATATGGCATATAAAGCGATGAAGCGCCATAAATGTCGGCAGTCATGTTTTTTTCGGAGAGCACGACGCCTTTGTTGGCGCCAGTTGTGCCAGAGGTAAAGAAGATTGCAGCGGGGGCGTTGTCTTTTGGAGTGTGCTCATTATTATAGTTTTTACCCTCCTCAACTTTTTCTGGGATAGTTTCTAGGGCCTCAGATTTGACGTGCATTTTTTTGACAAAAGGAAGGTAATTTTCGCTGTAATAGAGTATGTCAACATCGCCAGTTTTTATAAGGCGCTTCAACAGATCTTCGTCGGCGTCTTTGTCGATTAGTACGGCAATGTTGCCAGATAAAATAAGAGCCATAAACGTGACAAGCCAGTTGTATGAGTTTTCGCCGGCAATGCCGATATGTTTGCCGCGGTATTTTTTGTAGAAAAAATTGCTGAGGTTTTTGACGTCGGCAGTAAAATCAAGAAAAGATTTGCGGATTAATTCCTCGTCTTTGTGATAAGAAAAGGCAACTTTGGTATTGTATTTGGTAGAAATATAATCCATGTATTCGCTCAAATTTTTGAGTTTTGGGTGCTCGTAGTAAGGATAATTCTTTTGAAACATTACCTTAATATTTTAACATAGTTTGCTATAATTAGAACATGGACGTAATGTATTGCGGCGACAAGAATATTTTGGATGGTCTGACGATTTCGGTTTTGTCTTTACTGAAGCATACAAGCGAGCCGATTCGGGTATATGTCCTCACGATGGTCTTTTCGCTTCCGGGCAAAAAATACCAACCGATATTGCAGAGCGACGTTTCTTTTTTGGATAAAAAATTAAAAGCCAAAAACCGCGATAGTTTTATTAAGGTAATTGATGTAACGGAGCTATATAAAAAAGAGCCTGCCACGGCAAATCGCAGATCGTATTTTACGCCGTATTGCATGCTGCGGCTCTATGCAGATCAGATTCCAGAGGTGCCGGATAAGATTTTGTATCTGGATACGGATATTGTTTGTTTGAACGATCCAATGGAATTTTATGAGATTGATAATTCTAAATACGAGATGGTGGGCGTGTTAGACCGCTACGGCGGCAAGATTATTCGGTTTCCTTTTACACGTCAAAAATATATTAATTCTGGAGTATTGCTCCTTAATTTGCCATTGATTAGAAAAACCGGGCTTTTTTATAAAGCACGCGAGATGTGCCGCAAGCGTTGGATGATTATGCCAGACCAATCAGCCTTGAATTTTTCGGTAAAATATAAGAAAATAGTAGACAAGAAATTTAATGATCAAAAAGAAATTTTGCCAGAAACAGTATTTAGGCATTTTTCAAATACATTTAAATTTTTCCCATATTTTAAGGTGATAAAAATTAAGCCTTGGGACGTAGAAAAAGTCCATGATATTCTGGGATATCATCAGTTCGATGACGTACTAGAAGAATGGCAAAAATTAAAGGCGCACAAGGAGGTAGCGTGAAAAAACCAGTAATTCCAATTTTCTATACGGCGGACGAGAACTATGCGCCGTTTCTTTCCGTGTCTATTATTTCCCTACTCAAAAACGCTAGCCCAGACTATGCTTATGAGATTTTTGTAGTTTACGACAAAATGAGCCTCAAGACTATTACCAAGCTCAAAACCATGCGCGTGCTGCGCGAAAAAGACGCCAAGCTACATCTAAAGCCGATGCGCGAGGTGCTTGATTTTATGACAGAGCGTCCAAACACGAGGCTTAATGCAAGTATGTTTACGCTTACGATCTATTATCGTATTTTTATCGCACAGATGTTCCCGCAGTTTGACAAAGGTATTTATCTTGATTCTGACACGGTGGTGACGGGTGATATTTCTGAACTTTATAATGTCAATCTTGGCAAAAAATACTTGCTCGGTGCGGTGAATGATTTTTCGATTAAGAAAAACAAAGAATTCATGAGCTATATCGAGAAGGTGGTTGGTATCCCACGCGATGAGTATTTCAACTCTGGAGTACTACTTTTAAACCTTGCGGAAATGCGTCATCTCAAATTTGATGAGCACTTCCTCTATCTGATGGTGCGTTATGATTTTGACACGGTGGCACCAGACCAAGATTATCTCAATGCGATGTGTTACAAACGCGTAAAACTACTCGATTCGAAATGGGATGCGATGCCAGCTAAAGACGTCCCGCCGATGGAAAACCCAGGGATTGTTCACTACAATTTATATTTCAAGCCATGGCACTACGACAATATCGATTATGACGCATACTTTTGGCGCTATGCGGGCGAGTCGCCACTTCTAAAAGAGATCAATGCAATCAAGGCAATGCCGCACAGCTATGAAGATGACATGAAATATCTTGGCGAGATGGTGGCGCATGCGGTGCGCGCACACAAAGAAAAAACCACCTTCAAAAAGGTGTTTGAGTCTGGTGATGAGGTTCGCGCAGGGCGCCCAGTCAAAGAAGAATATGCTATTGTCGAGACCAGCTGGGGTTGGAGGACGGTTGTTCGCACTACGCTAAAAATTTCTGCACTTCCGATTACTTTGCCGCTGATGACTATCAAAAAAGGCGCAGAAATTTTGAAAGATGCAAGCGCAAAGATTGGCTCCAAGAAAGACGAAAAATGATAATCGGCGGCAGCAAGGAACGCGTCATATCAAATATCAAGCAGGCGCTTTTTGATGGTGATTTGAATCGTAAAGTCGAAGAGGGTGACGCGGCACTTTCTGCAGAGCAAGAAGCAAAACTGGTCTCACGCTTTTTTGCAGCACGTAAGAAGATTGGCTACAAAATGAAGCATCGAGCGATGCAAAAAATGAATGATGCTCAGGCCAAAGCTTATGATAAGCTAATTCGAGTAGAAGGGTTAGAAAACTTGAAAGGGCTAAAAGAGCCGCGTTTCATCATCACTTCAAATCATTTTAATCCGCTAGACAATTTGTGCGTCAAAAAAATGACCAAAAAGGCCTATGGAAAAGAGCCATACATTGTTATTCAGGCGAGCAACCTGGCGGCGGGTGGCGTGATTGGTGAACTATTTAATTATCTCAACCATATTCCTGTTTCCAAAAGCACACATTATATCCGTGGAGAGTTTATAGACCATATGCGCGAGACTTTGGATGCGGGTTACCCAATCCTTATCTACCCAGAAGAAGAAATGTGGTTTAACTACCGTAAACCCCGCACGAACAAACGTGGCGCATTTTATTTTGCGGCCGAGCTAAATGTTCCGGTTCTTCCCTGCTTTGTAGAAATTTTAGATACAGACCGCCCAGACAACGATGAGTTTTTTGAGTCAGAATACATCATCCATATTTTGGAGCCGATATATCCAGATCCGGCTAAATCGGTGCGGGCAAATAGTATAGAAATGGCGGCGAAAGATTACGAGCTCAAAAAAGCGGCATACGAAAAAGCCTACGGCAAGAAGCTTAATTATGTCTTTGAAGATTCTGATATAGCTAATTATCGAAAAAAGATTAATTAGGTTTTGTGAGCGTGGCCACAAACGTGCCACCGGCACGTTTGACGGTGCTGAAGGCTCTACACGCTCTAAAACCTAATTACAATCTTTTTTCTCGTATCTAATATATTCCATGTTGGATTCTTGGGTACGCTTGACAAGCTGGTTGGTAATTTCCATGTGTAGTGCTCTTATACGCTCCTTTTTCTCTAAGTCGTAATTTGGATAAAATGGGCCGTCAATTTTTATAACTGTGCGTGGTTTTTTGCGGAATTTGCGTTTTTTATAAATCGTAGTGGCAGTGAAAGATGGAAGATTATCACGGATTGGAAAATTAAAAGCCGTTGTCTCAAACGGGCGGATAAAAGTGCAATATGGCCAGACATGGGCCTCTGGATAAATAATAATTGCGTTGCCAGATTTAGCACGATACGATATTGCGTCAAACAATTTCTTTTTGCCGCGGATGGATTCTGGAATCGGCAAGGCACCAACGAGTGGCAGAATAGGCCCAAGAATTGGAATGCCAAGGTTGGAACTGTCGCAAATATAATATGGCTTTTTGACAGAATATAGCGCCGGGTTAAAAACATCGCCGAGCGGCTGAGTATGGTTGGCAAAAATATAATAGCCGGAGTCGATTTTGAGTTTTCTTTTCCCTATAATTTTGAGACCTAGCGCAAATTTGCCATAAACCAGGGCAACTAGTTTTAGAATCTGAAAAAGAATCCAGCCTAGCCCAATATACAAGGGGTTTTTCTTGACCCATTTGTAGTTTTCTGGGACTTTTTTGGACTGATTTTTAGTCTCTACCAGGTTGTCGGAAAAGTCATGATAATAATATGTCTTCACGCTTATATTTTAGCACAAAACCGCCTATTGACAATTCGTGCCGGGGGGGGGGTACAATTAAAAGCATAATGGGTATAATCAGAAATGCGAGAAAGCATAGGACACTAGTCGCCACGATGATTCTTGTGGGTGCCTCCTGTCTAGGATTGTCATTTTGTGGCTCCCTATCTAGCAGTCCTAATGCTTTCTCCATTTCTGAGTCCCATACAGATATTAACGTCAACCTCGTCAACGGCGTCGCCATCCGTATCCTGAACAGCGCTGCCACAGCAGAAATTACCGAACTCGACCTCTCCACCACCGCCGCCCCAACCGGCACTTTTGTCACAGACAACTTCAAAGTAGAGGTAAGTACAGCCAACAAAACTGGCTACAAACTCTACATGAACTCTAGCTACCAAAACCCTTCTACTAGTACCTATACCACAGACTTAGTAAACCAAACCAATACTAGCTACACTATCCCAACCGTAGCAGCCGCAGTCTCCAAGACTGATCTCTCTACCGCCGCCCCAGGCACTACCAATGCCAACAAATGGGCCTACAGCTTGGATGACGCTACCTACAGTCCAGTCCCAGCAAACTCTGTCCAAACCCAGATAGGTTCCCATGACACCCCAACTGCCGGAACTAAGACCCCAGTCTACATTGGTATGAACGTCAACGTAGAGAAACCATCTGGTGTCTACAAAAACCAGCTCACTTTCTCTGCCGTAGGTAACCCCGTCCCAACTGACTACTCGCTGTACTTTGAACCTGGTGGCACAGGCGTCTCCGGTCTCCCAGAAACCATGACTTACTCTGGCGTAGCTTCTTCCTATACTTTTACAATTCCATCTACCGCACCAACCAGAGATGGCTACGGCTTCACCGGCTATAGCGATGGTTCTACCACATATCAGCCAGGCGATACTATTACTATTGTGGGAGATATTGACTACACCGGCACAGCCACTCTAACCGCGCAGTGGGAACAGAACTTCTGGACTATCACCACAATGCAACAAATGACGACAGCAATTTGCAACACAGTGTACACCCCATCCAATGCTACTGGTAGCGCCGTCACTGTCATCACCGACAGGGTAACTTACGAATCCACCGTCACCGCCGACAACCAGCCATACGTCGCACAATCTACATTGCGCGACATTAGAGACGATAATACTTATGTGGTGAGGAAGCTGGCGGATGGGAATTGTTGGATGGTAAACAACTTGAAGCTAACCGGGCCAAAGACACTTACCTCAGCAGACTCAGATACTACACTTAGCTATTCACTTCCAGCGTCAACAGCTAGTGGGTGGTGTGCTGATTATGACGAAACTTGTATAAATACTCAGCAATTATATGCTAGTGGAGATGCAACTCTCGGTACGCTATATAGTTGGATTGTTGCAACTGCGGGGCAAGGTACCTATTCTACCACTTCGGGCGATGTAGGTTCGTCAATCTGTCCAAAGAACTGGAAGTTGCCAACGAGAAACAATACAGGGAGTTTTCAGGGCTTAGCTGATGCATATGGTTACAGCGCGGATGTAACCGGTAACCCTACTAATCTTTTTCAGCGTGGGTATTATATAGGCAGCATGGGGGAAACCGAGAGAGGCTATTACTGGAGCAGTACTGCGCAATCCGATATAGGCGCATACTATATGCGCATTGGTTCAGGCAATAATATTGTTTGCGAGGGTATCTCTTGTGGCAATGGAAAACAAGCCGGTTTTTCTGTGAGATGTGTAAATGATTAACCCCTCATTTATATCAACCTAGCCAAAAGAAACAACTAAAGATCAGTATTCACGCAGCGAACAGAGCGGCCTACATACTTAACGTCGGATTGCTGCGAGTATAAATAGGTCGAAGTATATGCAAGGTTCCTTCCCGCAGTTGAGGCATCGGCGGTACTAGACCAATTAAGACTAAATACGTTACCATTATTAAATGACCCGCTTTGAAATTGTCCGGCACGCATAAAAGATAGCGGGACAGATTCTAGCGTAGTTACGTAATTGCCCGAGATGTAGCCGTGGCCGTTTACGTAGGCATCTGTTATGCTCCCATAAGATTTAGTGGGATCTATAGTGTAGTTAGCTGGCAATCTCCAGCCTCTTGGACAGATAGATCCAGCAGCATCACTAGAAGCCATAGAAGGTGTTCCAGTGCCAGCCGTAGCCGCATACCAGCTATAGTAGTAGCCGCCATTCGTAACTTGTTCTGTCATGACAGTATTTCCATTCATAATACATGCACCATCAGTCTCGCACGCTGTCCCCGTATTAAACTCAAACGTCTCATTAGTACTATGGTTTACGCCAATGCGGGTAGAGTTGGCAGAAAGGCTATATTTTAGGTTGTTTACCATCCAGCAATTCCCATCCGCCAACTTTCTCACGGTATAATTATTATTGTCCCTAATGTCGCG
This sequence comes from uncultured Candidatus Saccharibacteria bacterium, assembly GCA_947304135.1. GTDB lineage: Bacteria > Patescibacteriota > Saccharimonadia > Saccharimonadales > Saccharimonadaceae > Nanosyncoccus. Next base: position 32,352 of record CAMYZZ010000005.1, on the reverse strand, counting down.
CAATGTAGATTGTGCGACATAGGAAAAACCGGGTGTCAGCCGGCTGTTTTATTATGCTCAAGCTTTCAATTTTCTAGGTTTTTGCTAGGCTGGAATTGTGGGGTTTTGGCTATAGTGTAGTAAACAAATAGTCTACTGCGGAAAAAGGCCTAGGAACTTTTAGGCTATTTTTGACAGAAAGGAGGGTGTGGCATGAAAGCAACGATACGTATTCTTGTCTTCAGAATAACCTTATCTATCAAAATAGCCCGCCGCTCTCGTAAGAGAAGCCGGCGAGCTTAATCCCATAAACGAGATGATATTTTCCTAGGGAATATCATCTCCTTGAATTGATGATAACACGCTTATGATTTTTGGTCAAGATTTGCACTGTGGACGGGGTGGAGGAAATGTGTTATAGTATATGTTGGTATATATTATATATTGTATTGTACATTTAGAAAGGTTAGGAGGGGGATAAAATGACCAACATATTAAAGCCAGGAATTTTGGAGCCTGTTATTGAACGCAGGCTTTTGCGTCATGGGGTACATTCGGAGCAGATTGAAATCTTTGGCCGATATTTTGAAAATAACAAAAAGAATAACGAAGACAAGACGATCAAGAAGCAGTTCTATAAGGTTTGCGCAGATTTGCTTTCTAATAGAGATTCTGAGAGGTTGTTGCTTTATTTACCGCTAAGTATCTTGAACTCTGCGCCAGAGCCTTTCTGTAGGGCGTATATGGATGCTTGGTATAGACTGCTTCATGTTTATGACGTGCGTGAGAATTTTCACCTGGGGGACTGCTTTGAGCTTGATGCTAGGCCGCGTGGCGGTTTGGAGCGCGTTGTAAAATGTGCACATTTAACGCCATGGCTCCTGAGGGACGGTTTTATTAGCGTAGAGAATATTTTTGATATCCTTGAGTGTAATCGCGATGATTTGGTCCTGCTGCAGAGCTTTAAAGACACTTGGGGATTTATTCGCGAGAAAGGGATTCCAGGCTATGATGAGCTGTATTTGTTGGAAGCTAAGACCGCACGTCTGCCGGAGAGAAAAAGAAGCAGGCCACTTTATGTTTCTAAAAAGAGGCAGGAATGGCTGAATGAGCGGAATCATCCGGTGGAGTTATTAACTCCAAATGCAAAACTCATGGGTCCGTTTTCTAAAAATATCGAAACGTTGATGCCACAGCTTGAGGAAATATTGGCGAGGTTAGACCCAAAAGAAATTGTACTAGTGGGTGGTTCTCAGCTGAAAGGCTATGGCACAAAAAGATCGGATCTAGATGTTTGGAATCTAAAAGATCTAGAGATGGATCCAGATTTTAGACCGGGAAGCCCGCACGCGGCACATATATATTTAAACTCAATATGGCTTGGCGGTACCGAAGTGGCTGACTCTTTAGAGCAAATTGCGGATAGGATTGCGGACTTGTATGTAAGTTCACCAGACTATGCTTTGCAATACGGATTAAGACGTCAAGCACTTGAGCGGCTAGAAAGCGATCTTTTGCAATATCGTCTACTCCACAAAGGATTTGTGAGGTTTACGGGGAGAAATCAATTCCCTGTTCCTGAGGAAATGGATGGCGACTGCCCATTTTATGACGATGAGTATCGCAAAATTGCAACGATGCTTTTTGTAAAATATGTCTGGCTATAAACCAATCAAAAAGAAAAGGCCCCCGTGGGGGCCTTTTTAATGTGCGTGATTTACAAGACGCGTTCGCCGGTCAAGCCAGTTTTACTAGTGGCTCTTTCTCCGCCAAGTTCGGTCCAGTTGATTTGTGTACCTAGTTGCCACAACGCAACGAAGTAGTTTGTTTCTACGTCGGATGTAATTGTGTCGTGCTTAGCAAAGGCTAAAACGTATTTGACGAGATTTTGCTCGAGACGAATGTAGTTGCTAGAGACGTTTGCTCCGATTTTCTTAAGCATCATTTCGCGGTTTTTGACACCGATCATTGATGGAAGACGAGGGTCTTCTAAAGTGTTTCTGATGGTGTTTGCGTCGTATGCCATGGCGGCTGCAACTTGAACTCCGGTGCCGCGGAAAACGCGGTTGATAGAATCCACTAAGGCGTCACCAGCGTCGTGCAAAGCGGCGGTGTCTGGTGGTGCAACCATGCTCATGCCGGCTGCTCCGCCGTTAAATCCGCCGCCAATGGCAGCGATTAGCATCGAAGGGTCGGTAAAGCTTGCTTTCCAGGTTTGATACCAGCCATCTAGATCAAGATAACTCTCGTAGATTGCTGGCCACAAAACACTGCGGATGCGACTCAAGAATTCCTTGCGACGATTTTCCGTGATAAAGCTTCCGTCTAGACCGTCAATAGCGGCAAAGATGTCGCCATATGTACGGCGAGTCAAAGACTTGCGCAAAGCATAGAAAGTTGGATCAACTTGCTCTTCGGTTTCGTCGGCGTATTTTTCCATCGCTTCGGAAAGTGCTTTTGGTACATCGTATAATCCAGCGCGGTCTGCTAGGGCTGCGCGGATGGCTGCAATGTATGATGATTCATCAACCTTGAGAACACCACCAGTCTTGAGGGCGTTGAGCCAAGATTCGTCTGATGGAATCGATGGTAGCAAAGCTTCGAACTGTGCTCCGATGGCGCGCGTTTCTGCGGCGGCAACGTTTGCAACAGGCTTGGCAATGTTTTTTAAGTCTGCAACAAGTTTGCGCGCTTTTGCAAGTTTCATGCCTGCGCCAGTCAAATCGGTAACTTCAAGCGAAGCAAGATCGTCGAGTTCTTCTACTCCGAGCTCGTCGATTACTTTTTTGATAGTAGCATCGTCGGCGCCGTATTCGGCAAGTTTTGTGCTTACCTCGTTCGTTGCTGGAGCTTTTGTTGCTTCTGCAGCCTCGGTTGTTTCGGTTGTAATATTCATTTCTTCACTCATGGGTGTCCCCCTCCTTTATATTTTGCTAGAGTAGATTTTGTCTAACTCTGTTGGCCCAGTTGAAAGAATTTCTAGCGGAACGTCTATATATGCTCCAAGAATATTTTCTACGTACTCAAAAAGCGAGTAACTGGTTGGCGATAACTTCATTTTGACAGAGTGCTTTATTATGTTTGGTTCGGCACGGTCGAAAAAATCTGTGTAGGTTTCGTAGTTTTCTTTGGCGTTTTTGTAACTAGTACAAATTGGCCAAATACGATCGTTTGCTAAAATTTGATCGAACCAAGTCAGGCACAAACTATCGAATTTTGTCTCGCTGCTAGCAGCTAGTGCGTAGCTTAGCAGATTTAAATCTAGTGCTCCGGCACGAACAATTCCCTGCCAACGATTCTCTTCTTTGTGGCTGCCGGGCAACATCCGTGCGGTAAAATCGGCATCGTAAGTTGGCATTGGGCCAGCTCCGTGTCTGATTTCGTATGCGCGGTGGACGGCGTAGTTGACAATTGGGCCGTCGTACCCAGCTATCCTCAACATTTTTTCGGCAAATCTCGGTAGAGTCCTGATAGCACTAACGTGAGGATACAATCCTGTGACCGAATCTGTCAAAACTCCGTGTGAACATTCGACAACTGCTGTGCGATTATTTTTGATAATGTCACCGAGCTGTTTTAGGTATAGCTTGGTGCTAATATTTTCAAATAAATCAGCGCAGTAATCTATGTAGCCATCATCATGGAGCAGACAGAGGTTTTCGGCGATGAGTTTTGCATCGCAGGGCATACCAGAATCTTTTGTAATGTTAGCGTATTTTTCTCGATAAAATTCGAGTTGATTTTTTAGCTTGGCGCGGACTACTTTTTTATAGGATAGTTCGGTCGCTCGAATCGTCGCTTCCTTTCCTAGGGTTTTGGATAGGCGATAAGCTTGTCCAACGCCCGTTCCAACCGTACCACGCGGATTGTCTCCGCGCAGAAGCTCCTCGAGCTGAGAAGCAATTTGGTGAAAAGGCGTAGCAACGATGCACCAAGGGTCGCAAGTTAAAAGTTCAAATGGATTATAGATCCCGAGTCTTTTAAGCGCTTCCGATTCGTTTCTTAGTCCAACCGGCGAAATAATCATTTCTTCCGATAAGAAGGTCGGTATTCCCTCGAGCGTCCCGCAACCCCATTGAGAAAAATTGAAGCTTTCTCCAGAGGAGGTGCGGACACCATGGGAACCTTGTGCACCACCGCGTTTGATGATGATATCTGCATCATATTTTTGCGAGAGCGCATGGACTATACCACCCTTTCCTCCGTCGCCTGGACCGAGATCGGTCACGACATAGATTTCTTCCATAGATTTGCACCTCCTAGCCTTGTAAAACCAAATTGTTAAACATCTTGATTATAGATACTCAATATGACCCGGAGTTTCTTCTGGTTCGTCTTCTTCTGAGGTTTCTCCTGGCTGGATTGGCCAAGTGTCACTTTTGTTTCTGAAAATATCACCAGCTTTTGGAACCGGGTGAGACAGCGCATGTCTTAGTTTGGCCTGTGCACCAATATCGATGTTTGAAAGCTGACTGATCAAGTATGACTTGTTTGGTGCATCGCCAAGATACTCTTCTAGCTCTGCGATATCGAGCGTGCCTTCGGTTAGGCCAATGATGGCGGAGATAATCTTTGGTAGTTGTCTAGTATGCTCTATGACAATAACAGAGTTTCTACCACAAAGATTAATCCACATGTCGAGCGTATCAGTATAGTACTGTTTAGCTAGAACTAGTATAAACTGGTGTGTCTTTTGCTTTAGCTCGGCTGTCATTTTCTGGACAGAAGGGATCTCGCTCATTTCTTTGAGGTCGTTTTTAAAAACGTCCTCTCCAAAAATGCGTTCAATCTGATCTCTTTTTAGGTGATTGTGATAAGGCTCGTCAGTAATGATAAAATGATAGCCCTTGAGACCGATACGATTAGTATATGCGTCGGTCAAATAAGCGCGGGCGAACATTGCATACTGAGGATCTTCGCCATGGTTACCACATCCGCACCTTTGGGGTGCCATCTCTTTGAGATAGTTAACGATTTTTGGCGCTTCCATCTCGAACTGTGGACGACACATTACGAATTTGTCGCCACAATCACCAAAAATACCGAGGCAAAGCTGCGGATCGTAACCCGGTAAAACTTTTGACACGGCATCGTAGAGCTCTGGCAGAACTGCCATTTCTGTGTCGACTTCTCCACCCATAGAGCCAGTAGTATCGCAACTAACTTCGATGTCCATTGGACAGCCGAGTGTTGCGACCCACTTTTTCTTGTGAGGGTTCAAACGGATTTTGGAAAAGCGAGTCGGATTGATGGCCGGGTCAACAATATCGCTGAGTTTGCCAGTGTCTCTGGCGCGTATTTCAGCGTTTCTTGTGACTCCAGTGTCCCCAGTCACGCCGTATGTTTGGCGTGCTTTGCGGTAGTCGTCTACTGAAAATGTTTGATGTCCCATTATTATTCCCCCTTTTCAATGGTATTCCAAATAATTGTTCCTTGGTCGCGATGCGTAAAAGGATGGTACTTGAATCCCCAGTGCTCCTCGACAAGTTCGTAGAGCTCACGGTGAGCTTTGGCGAATGATTCGCGTCCAGTTTTTACAAAATCGTCAAGCAGATTTGAGTATTCTTGTTCTGCTGGATCGTTTCCGCAGACTGCCCACTCTTTGATGTAATGTGAAACTGCCTTAACTTCTTCGTTTGCATAGAAACTGGTGTACTCATCGGAATAGTTGTAATAAACTAAGCGATGCTCTTTTGGTGCGATGAGAAAATCATCAATCCAAAAAAATGGATACTTAGGATAGACCGCCTCTTCGCTGACTGCTCGGAGTTCGAACAAACTATAGAATTTGAAAAGACGTCCCAAGATCCAGATACTGGTGCGCGCGTCGATTTCTGTATCGAGGCGCAGCTTTGACAAAGGGATTAGCTTGTCAATTTCGATTTCTGGCGTGGTGTAGACATTGATGCGCCGGTCGTTTTGAGTCGGTTCCAAAAAAGACGACTCAAGATGTGCAAACAACCAATCATAATGGGAGTTGCTTCCGTTTTGCTCCATCTCGAATTTGGCCAGCTCTTTTTCAAAGGTATTTAGCCTTGTGAACCTGCTAGCATCTTTCATAAGCACGTCGCCATCTTCAAAGGTTTTGGCGACTTTTAGGATGACGGATTTGCCGTCGTCTGTTTTGCCAGGATAGACGCGAAAACTTGGAGCTACTCCAATGAGAGGGCCCACTTCAATGTTCCTGACTTTCAAGCCAGTCACCTCCTTTCCGTAGTATAATCAAGATCTTAAAAAACTATGCACCACCGAAGTGGCGCACCGTGATTTATTGTAGTATATTTTTTAGTCTAAGTCAAGATTTGGTGGGCAACGAGGGACTTGAACCCTCACTCCATTGCTGGAACCAGATTTTGAGTCTAGCGCGTCTACCAGTTCCGCCAGTCGCCCAATAGATATATTATAGCGCATTTCCCTCTTGATAGCAAGCTGATAAAAAGTGCTTGACGGATTTTGACGCTTATGCTATATTGAAATCAGAGTAGAGAGTTTCGCCCCCGTCATGTTCGGGGGTTTTTGATTGAAGCAGGGCTTTACGTGATATAATATATATAATTATTTTGGAGGAAAAGTAGAAATGTTCAGTCTAAAAGACAATGTTGCAGTTATATCGGGGGCGAGTTCAGGACTTGGCAAGCAGATGGCCAAGGGGTTTGCCGAGGCGGGTGCTAATCTTGCGATTTTGGCACGTCGCGTAGAGAGACTTGAGAAATTTGCTGAGGAGCTCAAAAAGGAATATGGAATAGAAGTTTTGCCGGTGAAATGTGATGTTACTTTGACAGAGAGCATTGATGCTGCAGCCAAAGAAGTTGAGAAAAAGTTTGGTAAGGTTGATATTTTAGTCAACTGTGCCGGCTCGTCCAAAGACAAGGGCGTTCTAGATATGGCAGACGATGAGTGGGATTTTACAATCGCGACAGACGAGACTAGTGTGTTTAAGATGACTCGCGCGTTTGGTAACATCATGAAGAAAAATAAATACGGCCGTATCATCAATATCGCTTCGATGTATGGCTTGGTTGGCAATACAGAGATTCCAACAATTGCTTACCATGCTTCCAAAGGTGCCGTAGTAAACTTTACGCGCGCCGTAGCGGCAGAACTTGCGACGGATGGGATCACTTGTAACGCGATTTGCCCAGGCTATTTTTATACGGAGCTTACGCAACCGGTGCTTGACACGGAGCGGTTCCAGGAATTCGCTAAAGAGCATGTGCCAATGCAACGCTATGGTGCAGAGGGTGAGCTAAACGCAGCAGCAATTTTCTTGGCGAGCAAAGAGGCTTCTTATGTGACGGGCGCGATTCTCCCGGTAGATGGTGGGTATACGGCAGTATAATATGAGACTTGCGGTTTTTACAGACGTGCTTTTGGATGTGCCGGGTGGGATTCCCTCTTCTATTATGGCGCAAAAACGTAGCTTAGAGGAATTAGGCCATGAGATTGTTGTTTTTGCACCTGGGTTTGCTGCTTCGCTAAAAAACATGCCAGCAAAAGAGCGCAAAAATATTATTACGGTGCCGACTCATCATGTATTCCGGCCAAACGGTGCGCCGCTATCTAAGAGACCTGGAAAAGTTGAAAGGTTTGTCTTGTCTAGGTTCCCGGAATTTGATTTTGATATTGTGCATGTTCACTACGAGGCAAGTTGTTCGATTGCCGGCATGAAGCTTGCGCGTAGGTTTAATAAACCGCTAGTCCAGACAATGCACGGCCGAGAAGATATGGCAGTACAGATTAATATCCCAAAGGGACTAAAGACATTTGTTGCGACAGTGCTTTGTTTTTTGCATTCACGATATATTCCGCATTTTAAGCAGGCTACGGCAGATGCTTCTCTGGCGCCGACGTTGGCGCGCAGGAAGATGTGGAATATCATGGTAAACCACGCAAACTATGCAGACAAGGTTATCACTCCGTCGGAACATTTCAAAACTAAGATTGTCGAGATGGGCGTAGAAAAGCCAGTATTTGTTGTCTCTAATGGGGTGGACGATGACATGGTGGCCGAGCTTGATGCGCGCGTAAAACGGATGGATGGTAGCCTTATTCGCAAAGTCGAAGAGGGTGATAGGCTGCGGATTTTTTGGAACAGTAGGCTATCTAGAGAAAAAAGGATTATGCCGTTTATGGAGGCTTTGAGCTTGATGCGTGAGCCATTTTGCTGCACTTTTGTTGGTGATGGGAATGGTCTAAAATCTGCTCGGTGTTTTGCAGAAAAACATAATTTGATGCATGGCAAGAATCAGCAGGTTGTCTTTTGTGGGCGTGTACCGCACGAAGAAGTGCTCGATAAAATGATAAAGCAACACTTATCTGTAACGGTGTCTTATGGTTTTGATACGCAGGGGCTAACGTTGCTCGAGGCAGAGGCAACAGGGCTTCCGGTGTTCTTTTGCGATCCAGACATGAAAGAAAATGTACCAAAAGGTGGTTTTGTGATGGCGGATGGATGCAGTCCGGCACAAATGGCACATGCGCTAGATATGGTTGCTAGAAATCCTAAAGAAATTGAGAAAATGTCAGAGGTGATGTTGAGCCATCGTAAAGATGTTTTACAGTCTACCCAGATTAAGAAGTTGCTCGACGTATACAAGATAGCTACCAGCTAGATTTGGCCGATTGCAAAAGTAGTAGCCTCTAGAGGCTTGCCAGGAGTATAGAGATTGTTCAACGCTATTTTGGCGGCTAGTTCCCCGTTCCAGAGCGAGAGTGGATTATAGGTAGTGCTTTCTATTGGCATGGTAATGATTTTGCCACCGCTCGCAACGATGATTTGGTCTTGATGAAAAGTTAGAATCGTGACAGGATAGCTCAAAGTAAATTTGTGAAGAGTTTCTACGACTGGGAGAAGTGGCTGAGACAAAAGAATCATTTTGGGATAATAAACGGAGCGGAAGAGCTTTTGGAGCTGCGCCATGGAGCCAACAACAAAGAGATTGTCTCGCTCTATGATGTTGACCATCTCTGGGCCGATTAGATCAATGGAGTCACGCGTGAGCAGGACTGGCTTGTCGCTATTTTTGATGGCGTCGGAAATTGCGATGGAAGTGGCGGAGTTTTTGGAAAGATCGCCGATGAAAATTGAAAAGTCGGAAGAGGCGATGTATTCGTTTAGAAGGGGTGATTTTGCAAAAGAACCAGAATCGGTACTAGGGAGAAGATTGACGCCGGGGATAGGCGGAATCTTGCCACGGAGAGAATCCGGCAACAAAATGTTTAGGTCTTTGACTGGGAACATATCCGTGATAAAGCCGGCAGTTTTGGCTACTGTCGCAAAGCTGCCAGAGTTGCCGCCGATGAGGCTAACTCGACCAGACTTTTGTTCCGGAATATTCCATTCTAAATCTGAAAAAGGTTTTTTATCGGTAATTTTGTTCCAGTAATCAAGTTTTTGCATTTCTGACCTTTAAAATTTTAGTTCTATTCCAATTGGGCAGTGGTCGGAGCCTTCGTATTCATTGTAGATTTCTGCGGAGACGAGATTATCTTTTAGTGATTTACTGATAAAGAAATAATCGATGCGCCAACCGATGTTGCGAATGCGCGCGCCGGCTCGGAATGTCCACCAAGTATATTTTTTCTCTGTGGGATGGAGCTCGCGGAAGGTGTCAACAAAGCCAGTGTTTATGATGTTTGTGATCCCCTGACGCTCTTCTACTGTGTAGCCGGCGTTATGTTCATTCTCTGCTGGACGAGCAAGGTCAATCTCGGTATGCGCGGCATTAAAATCCCCGCAAACGACGACAGGTTTGGTTTTTTCTAGGAACTTGAGATAGTCTAGGAAGGTTGGATCCCATTTTTCAAAACGCAGACGTAAACGAGAAAGGTCTGGTTTGCTATTTGGAGTGTAGACAGTAACAAGGTAGAATTCTTTGAATTCGACAGTAAGGACGCGGCCCTCTGAAATTGGGTCTCCGTAAGTATCAGCGCAAAAATCGCGAGGGATATTAGTGTCGTCTAGGAAATTAATAGAGGTGCTGACTGGTTTGATTTTGGTAAAAATTGCAGTGCCAGAATAGCCAGCGCGCTCGGCCGAGTTCCAGATTTCTTCGTAATCTGGCAGGTCTACCTCAGCTTGGCCTTGTTTGGCTTTGGTTTCTTGGATGCAAAGGATGTCTGGATTTTCTGCGGAAATAAAATCAGAAAAAGTACCTTTTCTGAGGTTGGCACGGAGGCCATTGACGTTCCAGGAAAAAATTCGATAGCGCATTAGAATCTCCCTCTGTCTATGTCGCGGTTTTTAATGGTTTGGCGCTTGTCGTATTTCTTTTTGCCACGTGCAGTGGCAATAGTGAGCTTGATATGGCGAGAGCCACCGTTTAGACGTACTGGGACAATCGTGTAGCCATCTTGACGAGCACGAGCCAGGCTCATTAATTGCTTTTTTGTGACAAGGAGTTTGATGTTTCTGGCGGTGTCGGCGCCAAGAGTGAGGTTGTTTAGCCAGAGTTCACTATTTTTGATAGTAACAAAAGAGCCTTTGAGTTGGACGTGATGATCGCGGATAAGGCGGACTTCTGGACCGGACAGACTCATGCCACAAACAAGTTCATCACCGAGTGCGTAGTCGTATCTTGCACGGCGATTAACGGTAATGTTTTCTGACGGTTTCTTGGCTTTCATAATATGGTATAATTATAGCATATTATGAAGATTGCGATTGCTTCTGACATCTATTATCCGATGACGAATGGAGTGGCGGTTTTTGCGCACAATTTGGCGCTGGGGCTTGCTAAAAAGGGCCACGAGGTGATGGTGATTTGTCCAAGTTTTGATGGCAAATACCATGAGACAGATGATAATGGCGTTCGGACGGTCCATCTAACTTCTAGACGGTTCCCTTTTTACCCAGATCAGATTAATGAGGTTCCAGAAAAAAGAGAGTTACTTGGGATAAAATTACCAAGAACTAGATATGAACACGGTATCTGGTGGTCGGTGAAGCCGTATCGTGAGATTTCTCGGCTGCTAGACGATTTTAAGCCGGATGTAGTACATCTGCAAACGGCGGAGACAATTGCAATTGCCACTATCCGCTATGTCAGAAAAAATAATGTTCCGCTTGTTTCTACGGGCCACGCATATCCAGATAACGTTACAAGTCAGTTTGGCTTCTTGAAACCGGTTAAGAAGCCGGTGGATGCGTTGCTCAAGGCCTATATGGCGAGCTTTCTGAAACATAGCGAATATGCTACTGTGCCGACAGAAATGGCGATTTCTGGGCTTTTGCCTGAGAATCGGAAGAGGTTTAAGGTGCCGGTGGAGGCGCTTTCTAACGGAGTAGACCTTTCGCAATTTAGGCCAGGTAAACCAAATGCCACGGTGCTAAAAAAATATGGAATCAAGACTGGCATCCCGCGTGTCTTGTATGTAGGTAGAGTTGATCCAGAAAAGAGCATTTCTAGGGTTGTGGAGGCATTCTCTAAGGCGCTTCCAGAGGTCCTCAAGGCTGAACTTTTGATTGTGGGCGATGGTATAGACAAAATTAATCTAGAAAAACAGGTGAGAGAGTTAGGTATTGCTGAAAACGTAAAATTTACGGGACGGATCTTGCCCCCTGATCTAATAGATGTTTATAAAGTTGGTGATGTTTTTGCGACGGCAAGCGAGACGGAGACGCAAGGTATCGTTTTGATTGAGGCGGCGGCGATGGGCCTACCGCTTATTGCAGTAGACGCCGGGGCGGTTTCTGAGGTTTGCCAAAATAATAAAAACGGCATTTTGTGCCAGTCTGGGAATATCGAGGAGATGGCAGAAGCGATGAAAAAGCTACTTACGGATAGTAGGTTGAGAGAAAAATACGGCAAAGCAAGCCTAGAAATTGCTAAGATACACGATATCAACCACACCTTGGCACGTTTTGAAGAAATCTATCAGGCGGCAATAGAGCTAGAAAAGAATTAATTTTCTAAGTATTTTTGGATTATTTCTGCGGCAGCTTTTGGATTCTCGTAATTGATGAGATGGCCGGTGTTTTGAACATATTCTGACTTTGCTTGGTATTTTTTGATGGCAGCTTCAGTTTTTCTACGGGGTATGAGCCGGTCGGTTTCGCCAGAAAGAAACAGGGCTTGCTTTTTGAAGTCAAAATCCGAGATAGAATGCGAGACGGAAAATTTGGCAGCTTTAAAAACGTCAGACTTGGTAGTGTAATCTGCACCGCAAAGATAAGTTGTTTTTAGGGTTTTCTTGAAGAGCTTTTTATCGTGCGGGACAAAGAGATATTTGGTGGTAATGTAGCCGATTAGTTTGTTTGGCAGAACAGCTGTGAGTGGGGTGAGCATAGCAAAAAACTTAGCGGGCTTTTCTGAAATTGGTGACATAAAGATTATTTTTGAAGAGACTAGGTTGGGAAATTTTTCGGCGGTGACAGCAGCAATGATTGACCCTAGAGAGTGTCCAATTAGGATCGGCTTTTCTATTTGGTTTGAAGTAATATAGTTTGCTAAAAAGTCTGCGTAGCTATCTTTGTCGTAGCGCGCTAGAGAGTTTTTGCCGGCTGGCGGCAGATCTGGGACATATATATTATATATATCGTGAGAAAAAAGGCTTGCTAGCTCTTCTAGGCCGAGATGGTTGCCGCGAAAGCCATGGACAAAGACAAGGTTTTTCTTAGCCATTTTTACCTTCTTTTAGTGCCTTGAGGATGGCGGGACGGTCAAAACCATAGATAATATTGCCGTTTATCTCGGTAGCAGGAACCGATTTGATTTTTTTGCTATCTATGAGCTTTTCTGCGTCAATTTCTTGATACTCTATACCCATGTCGTCAAACCAGGCCATGATAGCGTGGCAGTAAGGACACCACGACGTGGAATAGACTTTAACTTTCATACTACATCCCTAGTGCCGCATCTAGTTGCGGATCTTTGTTTTTGTTGATATCTTCGTAGGTGCGCTCAACGACTTTGTCTGGAGTGATACCGGTCTTGTTGATAGATGTACCATTTGGGGTATACCAGTGGGCGGTGGTAACTTTGAGTAGAGAGCCGTGAGATAGGTTGACTAGAGACTGGACAACGCCTTTGCCGTAGGTTTGTTCGCCTACGATGGTGGCTTTTTTGTAATCTTGGAGTGCGCCAGCGACTATCTCGGAGGCAGAAGCAGTGCTACCGTTTACGAGGACGATAGTTTTCATGTCGGCTAGGTCGGCTTGACCATGAGCGGAATAGGTTGTCTCGTCGGCGAGTTTGGTGGATTTTTGGACAAGGACAGCTTTGCTGTCTACCCAGAGACTAATGAGGTCTTTGGCTGCAGAGACATAGCCGCCGCCATTGTCGCGAAGATCCAAGATGACTTTGTTAATTCCCTTTTTGCTAAAGTCTTTGGTAAATCCGCGAACAAGCGTACCAGTGTCGGTGTCGAATCTTGTGACGTGGATAATGGCAGTTTTGTCTTTGTAATCTATATAGGCTGATACGTTGTTGATAGGCTCGCGGGTGAGTTCAAAACTTTTTTCTTCACCGTCGCGCACAATAGTGAGTTTGACTTTGGTATTGTCGGCGCCGCGAAGCCTGGTAGCGATTTCGTCAGAATCTAGGTTTAGGACGTTTTCGTCGTCAATCTTGTAGATGATGTCTCCTGCGAGGACGCCGGCTTTGCTGGCAGGATTATCTGGAAGTGTGCGGACGATACGAATATAGCCGTCGCGTTTGGCTAGGACTACGCCAATACCAGAGCCAACATCGCCATGGAGTGATTTGTTAAAATCAGTAGCCTCCGTGGCGGGCATGTAAACAGTGTAGACATCACCAAGCGAGGCGGCAATGCCCTTTTTGGCGCCCTCTAGGGCGGTATTAAAATCTACCTCACCGTCATATTTGGAAGACAGGGTGTCGTAAACTTCGTTTAGAGAAGACCAGTCATTAGAAGAGGTGCGGATACCAAGGTATGGTAAATACTGGTTGGCAACGTTGTTCCAGCCAAAGCCAATACCAATGCCGACTACAAAGACAGCGAAGCTAATAATAATGGCATTTGCAAGAGTAATTTTTCTGGTTTTTGGTTTTTCTTCCATTACTCTATTTTAGCATAAAAAGGCTAAATAATCGCTTAAAGTCTATCAACGTGAATGTAATTATATTGGCCAACTTCGTAAGCTGGGACGACGCGACCGCCGAAATCGTGCATATGATAATTGCCAGTATAAAGACCGGTAGCATACCAGTTGTTGTATTCGGTAACATTGAGAGAGCCATCGGCGTTGACCGATTCTACCCAGAAGACGTGGCCGGCCCAACCAGCATCGGTTTGGGCGATGGACTTTGGTGCTGGGGTGTGATCGACGATTCCCTTAGAACGTCCAACGTCGTCCCAGGTGTTAGCGTTACCCCAAGAGAGATAAACGCCGTAAGCTTCGTAGGCTTTCCAGCCGACATAACTAACGCATTCGCAGACATAGCCACCGATATAGTGCCCGTTGATAGAAGTACCGTATGTATCGGCGCGGCCAGGACAGTCGGCTTGCCATGGATAGGTATTGTAGCCGTTGTAAACTCTGGCGCCATTACCACCAAAGAGTTCTGGATGTTCCCTTTGGTAAGCTTCGATAGCGGCGGTTTCGGCAGCACGCGCAGCTTCGGCGTCGGCCGAGAAGGCAGAGGCATCGGCAGCGTATTTGGCGACTAGATCTTGTTGCTCGGCTTGCTTAGTGGCAAGGACGCTACGCATAGCTTTTTGACTTTCGATAATTTCTTCGACACTCTTTTTATCTTCTTCTAGTTTTTCTTTGGCTTCTTTGATATAGCCAGCAGAAAGGTTGATTTGGCTCTTTAACGTTTCTACGCGATTTTGACGCTCGGCGTAGTCGGAAAGAGTTTTGGAGCTTGCCAAGATGGACAATGAGTCTGTTTTGTTTTCAAAATGAATCTGAATGAGAAGATCGGCTAAGATCCCTTGCTGCTCTTTGAGTTTGGCTTCGGTTTCTTCGATTTGGCGTTGTAGCTCTTCGGCACGAGCTTCGCTTTCGGCAATTTGGGCGGTCATGTTGGCGACTTCGGCTTCTAGCTGATTAACTTTGGCCTGATACTCGTTGGCGGTGGCCTGAGCCTCGTTGGCTTTGGCCTGGGCCTCAGCTTCTTTTTCGGCTGCGGCCATACATTCTGGGCTTTTTTGACAAATCCAGGAAACAGAAAAAGCATAGCTCGGGATAAGCGCGGCGACAGAAGCTGTAGCTACGATAACTGCGACAAGACCGGCAAATTTTTGTTTTGGAAGCTGTTTTTCTTTTTTAGCTTTCATATCTACAATATAGCATAAGCGCCCTTATTTGTAAAGACGCTTATGGTTGTATGTGTTTGGTCTATGCTTATTTTCTTTTGGTGCGCCTTGCGGTGGTGTGGAGGTATTTTCTGATGGCTAGAGAAGAAGAGATGGTGCCGATCATGATACCGATGAACATTGTGGTGAGATAGATGATGATGAGAGAATTTGAGTCGAGAACACTGCGGATGGATGTAATGTTGATACCGTAGTTTTCTAGATGTGGAGCGATGGCACAGAAGCCAGCATAGCCGATACTTGTAGCGATGACGCCAGATATAATACCGCAGATTTGGGCTTCGATGAGGAATGGTCCACGGATAAAGCTATTGTCGGCGCCGACAAGTTTCATCATATAGATTTCTTCACGACGAGAGAAGATGGCCATGCGGATAGTATTGAAGATGACGAGGATAGAGATGACGAGGAAGATGATTGAAAGGATAATACCACCATTTCTGGCAATATTGGCCCAGCTTGTGATAGTTTCGATCTCGGCGCGGTTGACGTCATATGTTGGTGGTTTGGCTGGGTCGATAGAAGATAAGAAGGTGCGGTCGTTGCTGACGATATCTTTGATACTAGTGAGGTCATTGACGTCAAAGACTTTGATGCGCATGGTGGCATCGGTGCCGGAGAGAGTGAGTTCTTTCATTTCTTCGTCAGAGAGGAGATTCATGATGCTCTCGTTGTCGTTGTTTTCGGCAAGGATTTTGTTGAACTCGTCGTCCGAGGTAGATACGTCGACGCTTTTGACGTTCTCGTCCGTAGACATAGTAGCAGCCATTTCGTTCAGTGCGGTTTCCGACGTGCCTGGTTTGAAATAGATGGTGATGTCAATCTTTTCGCGCATAGCGTCGGCAGTGGAGGCTAAAATACCGCTGGCTACAACTGTAATAAATAGAATCAACAATGTTATAGACATGACAAGCGTTGCCGCGACAGAGAGCCAGATGTTGCGCGAAAAGCTGATTGCACCGTATTTGAATATACGCGAAGTAGAGCGCAGCTTTTGTTTGCCGGTGTTCTTGCTCATGGTTTTGAGATTTTGCTTGGTGGTTTTTGCGTTAGCCATTAGACGACCCTCCTTGAACGATAACGACGTGGATCACGCACATTGGCTGGCGTGGTGGCTGGGCGAGCAGAACGGAGCGTTGGCATTTTTGGGGCTGCTGCGACGGGGACTTTTTTGGCCGGACGAGTAGTGACGGTGTAGGCGTTTGGATCTCGAGAGACGGTTCTTGGTTTTACGGGTGTTTTTGCAGCGGGTTTTGCGACGGGTTTTGGTTGAGCGGCCGCTGGCTGCATAGGGCGTGCTGCCATGGCTTGCTCAGTACGGATGACGCGAGGCATAGGAACAGGTGTGGCGTTGCCGTCGAGGCGGTAAATACCGTTGATTTTCTGATCAGAGACGACCTTGCCGTCTTTTAGAGTGACGACGCGTTTTTGTAAATTATTGACGATGTTTTCGTCGTGAGTGGTGACGAGGACTGTGGTGCCAAAATCGTTGATTTTTTGAAGTAAATCGATGATTTCTTTTCTGGTAATCTTGTCAAGATTGCCGGTAGGCTCGTCGGCGATGAGGATTTTTGGTTGACGAGCGACGGAGCGGGCAATAGAGACGCGCTGCGCCATACCACCAGAGAGCTCGCGTGGGAATTTTTTGGCAGCGTCAGAAAGCCCAACAAGCTCTAGAACTTTTGGAACGGTTTTGTCGATCTCGCGATTGCTCATGCCGGCAATTTCTAGGGCGAAAGCGACGTTTTCGTAAACTGTACGACCAGGAAGAAGCTTAAAATCTTGGAAAACCACACCAAGCCTACGACGGTAGTGAGGGATGTAACGCTTTTTGACGTAATCTAGGTCAATTCCACCGATGATGATTTTGCCGGCGTCTGGAACCTCTTCTTTGGTGATCATTTTCATGAGGGTGGATTTGCCAGCACCGGATTTGCCAACGAGAAAAACAAACTCGTTTGGTTCTATATGTAAGGAAACATGATCAAGCGCAGGATGTAAATCGCCGCGGTAAGTTTTCGTGACTTGATCAAGTAATATCATATAACTATGATAACATAAGCGAAATTAAGAATCAAGAAATGCGTCAATAAAGCCGCCGATTTTACCGTCTAGAACTGCATCAGCATCTTTTTCTTCGTATTTTGTACGAGTGTCTTTGACGAGCTTGTATGGCTGAAGGACGTAATTTCTGATTTGCTGCCCCCAGGAGGCCGACTCGCCGGCGCGGAGTTTGTCGATAGATTCGGCTTGCTGTTCGATCTGCATCTGTGCGAGCTTGCCACGCAAAATTTCCATGGCTTTTTCTTTGTTCTGAAGCTGAGAGCGCTCATTCTGGATGGCGACTACAGTGTTGGTGGGCAAATGTGTAATGCGGACGGCGGAGTTAGTTGTATTGACGGACTGGCCGCCGTGACCGCCAGAGTGATAAACATCTATGCGGAGATCCTTATCGTCGATTTTGACATCGGTATCACTCTTGACGACTGGCAAGATTTCTACTAGAGAGAAAGAGGTTTGACGGAGATTATCTGCGTTAAATGGACTAAGCCGAACGAGGCGGTGAGTGCCATGCTCACTTTTTAGTTTACCGTAAACATCTGTGCCGGCTAACTCATAAACTGCTGTCTTGATGCCGGCTTCTTCACCTTCTGTACGTTCAATCAAAGTAGGTTTGATTCCCTCTTTTTCGAAAAAACGAAGATACATTCGTTCTAGCATTCCAGCCCAGTCCATGGCTTCTGTGCCGCCAGCGCCAGCGGTGATGCGGATGATAGCATCGTTATGATCGTATGGCCCGGTGAATCTTAGAGATTGTTTGAGCTTGCTAAAATTTTGTTCCATGGCGTCAATCTGGGCCTCAATTTCACTTTCTAGGCCTTCGTCTGAAAGTTCGAGTAGCTCGGAGATGTCGTTAATCTGTATTTTTAGGATTTGCCAGTCTCCAGTTGATTCTTTGAGGCGGGCTAGTCTCTCGTTTTTTTCGCGAGCGTTTTCGGGGTTTTTCCAGATTTCTGGATCGGCGACTTCGTCTTCAAGTTTTGCCTGTTCGTCTAGTTTTTCGTCAATTTTCAGTTTGCTCCAGGCATCAAAAAAGTCCGTTTTGAGCTGTTCTAGTCGCTTGTCGTTCATAGGAGTATTATAACACGAATATAGGGGTTGGCTAAACAAACTTCTGCAGTTCGGGACTTGCGAACTTGTAAAAAATTACAACGCGTAAAAGCGTTGTAATTTTTACGTTCGCAAATCTGGTCTAAATCTCATTACGAACTGCAGAAGTTTGTTTACGCCAACCGTCCTATTCGGTGACGCCGAGCTCAATACGCTTGAACTGGCGGATAGTGATATTCTCGCCGGTCTTTGCGATGTTGTCTTTGATGAACTCAGCAACGGTCTTGGTATCGTCCAAGATGTATGGCTGGTCCATGAGAACTTTGTCGGCGAAGGCTTTTTTGACCTGGCCGCCGATGATTTGGTCTTTCATTTTTTCTGGACCTTTGAAGTTTTCTTCAAACTCTTTCTTTTTTGCTTCCATGACATCGGCTGGGATGTCTTCAGTGGAAACATAAAGTGGGTTCATAGAAGCAACCTGCATCGCAATCTTGTGGGCAAGCTCTTTGAACTCGTCAGTTTTTGCGACGAAGCTAGTTTCACAGTTGACTTCTACGATAGCGCCGATACGGCCATCGTGGATGTAAGCCTCGATAAGGCCTTCGCGAGTCTCGCGATCGCCACGTTTCTCGGCCTTGGTGAGGCCTTTCTTTCTCATGGCTTCTAGGGCCTTGTCAAAATCGCCTTTAGCCTCGACAAGTGCTTGTTTGGCATCGGTAAGGCCGACACCGGAAAGCTCTTTTAGTTTTTTGATATCCTCAATAGAAATGTTTGCCATTATTTTTTGCCCTCCTTAATAGCGTTTACAAAATAATCAAGAATAAGAGTTGTAGCTTTGACGGAATCGTCGTTTGCTGGAATGACGTAGTCGATATCGGTTGGATCTACGTTGGTGTCGGTGATAGCAAAGACTGGGATGTGAAGAGCCTTAGCTTCTTTGACTGCGTTTCTGTCTTCTTGTGCGTCAACGACAATGATGGCAGCTGGCTGCTCGGTCATATCTTTGATGCCGCCGTAGCGTTCGTTCAAAGTGTCAATTTCCTCTTGGAAGCGTTGAACTTCGAGCTTGGAATAGCGGTTTTCTAGCTCGCCGCTTTCCATGCGACGCTCGAGATCTTTGACTTTTTTGATCTGGCGATTGACGGTCTCGACATTGGTAAGTGCGCCACCAACCCAACGGACGGTGACGTATGGCATCTCAGCGGCTTCAGCTGCAGCTTTGACAGCCTCTTTCATTTGCTTTTTGGTGCCAACAAAGAGGATTTTTTTGCCAGATTTAGAAATCTCGGTGATTTTTGGAAGAGCTGTTTCTAGGCCGGCAACAGTTTTCTCTAGGTTGATAATATGAGCGCCGTTTTTGCGGCTGTGGATATATGGAGCCATCTTTGGGTGCCAGCGGCTGGTTTTGTGACCAAAATGAGCGCCGGACTCAAGAAGTTCCTTCATGTCAATCTTCTGTGACATTAAATTTCCCTTTCTCTTCACTAGGAGCGCCTAAATACGGTTCGTATCAGGGAAACTACCCCTAGTTGTTTCATTAAATTAATAATAGGTTCATTATACTAGAAGACTGTAAAAAAGTCAACACCGGAGGCTTTACAATTTTTAGATAATATGTTAAAATGATAGAGTTGCTAAAAAGCTGTACATTTTACAATTAGGAGGTGCATTATATGCAGACAAGAGTGCAAACTATTGGTACTTGCAAAGAGAATTCTACTACGGGGGGATGTAACGCAAGAATTACGATCAGGGAGAGAGACGGGAAGCTAATGACCCGTCGCTTACGGGGACTTGCCAAAGAACGTAAAATTGCATACATTCCAGAAAACTTGTTGGAAGATTTGGTTATAGGATACAACATAGAGATCGATAAGCTGGAGTTACCTGACCAATATAAGCTAGAATTCAAATCTTGGCCAGAAAGTGGGCACAAAAAGGAGCAGTTGATTGTTGATTTGATTGACCGCAGACACGACTTGATTAAAGCGAGACATATTGCAGAGTCTGAGATGAAAGATGAAGCGAAAGGTAAAGCGCTTTTGGCTTTACTTGACGACTGCATGCCTGACTTTGAAGGCCTTTGGAACGAGTATGATTTATCTAGCAGGGGAGATGTTAGTTGGAATCCCGTAGAAGGCATTACAAAAAAATATAGTAAACTCTTGGCAGAAGCCGCAGCTCTGTTTGCTGCCGATGAGCTTGGCAGTGAAGTTGGCGGATGGCTGCAGTAAAACGGATATACCTGCTCCGGACTAAAGTTTGAGCAGTTTTAGCAATGCAACTTATGAACCCCCAAGAAATTGGGGGTTTACTTTTTCTGCTATATCTGATATAATTGAATGAATTATGAGTAAAAAAGATTTGCATCCTAAAGATTATCGCTTTGTTGTGTTTTCTGATGAGGCAGCTGGCTATTCTTTTTTGACAAAGTCTACCGCTATTTCTGAAGAGACTATCAAATGGACCGATGGCAAGGAATATCCTCTTGTCAAGGTGCAGATTTCTTCTGCTTCCCACCCATTCTTTACTGGCGAAGAGAAGATTATCGATACCGAGGGTCGTGTTGACCGCTTTAAGGCTCGTGCCGCTAAGGCTGCCGCTCTTAAGGCCACACTTGGTAACAAGGTGAAAAAAGCTACAAAAGAAGCCGAGAAAAAGGCTGCGAAAGAAGCTTAAATGAAACTCCCCGTTTCTACTGGGGAGTTTTTTGATGTTTGCTATTTTGACTTGACCGGAGAGAAAGCTTTTTATGACACTTTGCCGCGCGGGGAGTTTGGAAAGCCTGAGTTCCCTGCTGGGTCTGGGCGGAAATTTAGTGTTTCGCACTCTGGAGATTTTGGCCGTGATGATGACGCAATTTTGGCGGTGGCTTTTGCTGATGCTGACGAAGTGGAAGATATTGGGATGGACATCGAGCTTCGAAGACATAGAAGTAAATTGACGGAGCAGGTTTTGAGGCGGATTTTGGCTCCAGGAGAAAAAGCGGTAAACGGTGAGTATCTGAATAATTTTGTAATAAAAGAGGCTTTTGCTAAATTGACTGGTAAAGGTCTAGGCATGGGGTTTCGGGAATACGATGCAAACGAGTTAATAAAAAAATATCGCGCGGCGGATTTGTCGGACGATAAGTATGTGTGGTGGATCCTACAGGGCTTGAACCTGTGACCTTACGAATGTGAATCGTACGCTCTAGCCAACTGAGCTAAGGATCCAAAAAATATGGTATAATGATAACATGAATTTGGAAAAATATAAAGAGGAAAAACAGGAGATAACAGAGTTCTTGGCGCGGCCGGACGCATACGCGGATCCGGATTTTGCGGCAAAGTCAAAACGGCTTTCCGAGATTGATGAGATTTTGAATGTGGCGGCAGAGGTTGATCAGCTCAAGAAGAATATTGAAGAAGCAAAGGCGTTGCTCGCCGATCCAGAACTTGGCGAGCTTGCAAAATCTGATCTAGAAGATGCAGAGAAAAAACTAACAGAAGCCGAGGCAAAGTTAGAAGAACTCTTGATTCCGCGCGATCCAGATGACGATAAGCCAGTGATTTTTGAGATTCGTGCTGGTGCAGGTGGTGATGAAGCTTCTCTTTTTGCGGGAGAGCTTTATCGTATGTATTTGCACTACGCGGAAAAGCATGGTTTGAAGAGTGAGTTGATTTCTCAAAATGAGAATGAGGCTGGCGGCATGAAAGAAGTAATTTTCAAGATTTCTGGAGACCGGGCCTATGGCCAGCTAAAATTTGAAGGTGGAGTACATCGTGTGCAGCGTGTACCTGTGACAGAAAGCCAAGGCCGTATCCACACTTCGACTGCGACGGTGGCGGTGCTTCCAGAAGCGTCTGAGAACGAAATCGAAATTAAGCCAGAAGACCTCAGGATTGATATTTATCGTTCTGGTGGACATGGTGGCCAGGGTGTCAATACGACAGATTCGGCGGTGCGTATTACTCATCTTCCGACTGGGATTGTCGTAGCAATGCAGGATGAACGTTCTCAGCAACAGAACCGTATCAAGGCGATGACAATTCTCCGTTCGCGTTTGATTGAAAAGAAAAAAGCCGAGGACCAAGCAGCGGCGTCGGATGCGCGAAAATCTTTGATTGGCACTGGCGATCGTTCGGAAAAAATTCGCACTTATAATTTTCCGCAGGATAGGATTACTGACCACAGGATTCATTATTCACGTAGCAATATTGGTGCGGCGATGGATGGCGATATCGACGACATTATTGCCGAACTCGAAAAGAGCGAGAAAGATTTGAAGAGTGAAGATTAAGGATTTTTTGAAAGCTCAGCCGGGAGTAAAAAGAAACGAGCTGGAAATATTTTTGTGTAGAGTGTTAGACATTTCTAGAACGGAAATAATTTTGCAGGAAGATAGAATTTTGAATAAGGACGAGCTAGCTACGCTTAAGAAGATGGTTGATGCTAGAAAAGCGGGTAAGCCGGTAGCTTATATTTTGAACGAGAAAGAATTTTATGGCCGGATGTTTTATGTGGATGGAAGTGTTTTGATTCCCCGCCCCGAGACTGAGACGACTATCGATATTATCCGTGAGATTTATGAGCGGGATTTTGAAGGTAGAAAAATTCGGATTATCGATGTGGGGACGGGTTCGGGGTGTATTGCGGTAACCTTGAAATTAGAACTGAAAAATTGCGCTGGGATTTTGGCGGTTGATAAGTCTTTGGAGGCGCTCAGTGTCGCAAAAAAGAATGCAAAAAAGTTGGGCGCAGAAGTAGAATTTTGCGAGTCTAATCTATTAGGTGCGGTGGACGGAGATTTTGATATAATAGTGGCGAATCTGCCATATGTTGACACAAAATGGGATTGGCTAGACAAGACCACGCTTGGTTTTGAGCCAGAGATTGCTCTATATGCTGAGAACGAAGGATTGCAGCTAATTTTTGAATTGCTAGAACAGGCCAAAGGTCGCGCTAAGTATGTGATTCTTGAAGCAGACCCGTGCCAGCATGTAAAAATTGAGAATTTTGCTAGGCAAAGAGGTTTTGAGCCTGTGAAGACTGAAGGGTTTATTATTGCGCTGAAAGCTTTGCAAGTTTGACTCTAGCAACGCGTGTCTGGCCGTCTCTAAGATATGTCACTAGGACAGAATCACCGACAGCATGTTTTGCGACTAGGAAGTTGAGTGGGTTTTCGGCGTCAATCATAGTATTATCGATTTTGATAATGATATCCCCGGCGCGGAGTCCAGCGCTTTTTGCTGGCATGCCATCCATGAGAGAATCTTCGGTTGGGATGAAAGCGCCGTTTTTGACAGGGAGGTTATAGGCCGCAGCAGTTTCATTGTTGATGGTGACATAGCGGATGCCAAGTCCGGCACGTTTGAGGCTGCCGGATTCCGATAAAGCGTTTAGTAGTTCGGTAACACGTTTTTCAAAATCAGCAGACCCAGCACCACTATTTATGGCTGCGGTTTGAGTCTGTTCGTTTTGGGAAGTTTTGTTTCCGAGTTTGGAGATTTCATTGTGGATGTTTTCGCCGAGTGGAGTAAAACCAAGAATTATTGATACGATCGCGATTACGGTAGCGGCACCAGCTAAAGTTGCCAGTACTAGTTTTTTGTTTGCTTCTGCGATGATATCGCGCTCTTTTGACATTTTTACCTCCTTATACGTCAAAGATTGGGTTGCTAAACCATATTACGATAATGGCTACGATAAGCACGCTAAAGATGACTGGAGCGGCAATCTCGGAAAAGCGAATTTTGCCTTTGTGTTCTATACTGTTTTTGAAAACGCGATTTGACACGAAAGATGTGATCGTGAGGATAATTGCAAGCTGTGGAACGAGGATGCCGGTGCTGCCAAAGGTGTAGACAATAAGCCAGTTGCTGCAAATCCAGGCAATCTCGGCGGAGAGGAGACCACAGGTGATGACGGTGAGACCAAAATTGTCGTCTGAATCGCTTTGGACAAGGATGTGGCGAGAAGCGGAGAAGCCAATAATATGACAAGCAATAACTAAGAAAACCGAGTTTGAACTGGCGTAGAGCATGGTGGCGGCAGTGGAGCCAAGAAAAACTGCAATAAGAGATTGAGCTTCGGCGGCGAAACTAGAGGACATTGGCTTGATAACGACAAGCCAGAGAGTGTATCCGGCGGCAAGGACAGCATGGATTGGTAGGAATGTGGTGCCGGAACAATAAGCGATAATAACAAAGCTAGCGCCGACGATAAAATCAACAAGATTGGATAGGATATTTGTATAGAGATAACGAGAACGCACCGCAAAGACGCGCCACTTAGAAAGGACGACAAGGACAAGGCCGATAATCCAGCTGCCTGTGACTACCGTGATTGCAATAGAACCAACGCCAAGCAAGATATTGAGAATGACGTGCAAAACTGAGGAAATAACGTTGCGGCTTTTTCTAATTAGGACATAATCTGCCATGTTCTTATTATAGCAAATTTATAGTTGAAATAGCAAACAAATAAAAGCAATTATGCTATAATATTTCTATGGAAATAAAGAGTCCGAGGTTTTTTCAGAAGCATCCGATTTTGAAGGATTTTTTGTCGCTCGCTATTTTTATTGGATGCGTGATTGTTGGTACGTTGCTTCTAAATGCTTTTGTTTTTAGGTCTTACAATGTGGTTGGCGTATCTATGGAAAACACCTTACATGGCAACGATAGGATTATTGTTAACCGTGTGCCGGTTTCTCTTGCACATCTTGCTGGTCAAGAATACGTGCCAGAGCGCGGACAGATTATCGTTTTCGCAAACGGTGAGGCTAGTGGTCCTTTGACTTGCGATGTCCAGAAGGGTGTGGCAGATCAATATATTATTAAACGTGTGATTGCTTTCCCTGGCGAGAGAGTGACCGTAGTAGATGGCGTTTTGACGGTTTATAATGATGAACATCCAAATGGATTTAACCCTGACGAGTCAACTCGCAAGTCTGATACAGACGGTCCAAAAAAATATACTTCTGGCGAAGTCGATATGGTAGTGCCAGAGGGTGAGATATTTGTTTCTGGCGACAATCGCGAAGAAATGCACTCGTTTGATTCTAGAAATGGGCTTGGGACGATTCCGTTTTGCCGTATCATCGGGCCGGCGTTAGTGCGAATCTTCCCATTTAACTCCATCCGCTTATTCTAAAATCGCCAATCTTGACGATTTTAAGTATAAACGGTATACTTAGAGTATCTTGCTATACTTCGGTCACTGGCAATGAAAAAATTTGGCTTCGGGCATCGTCATTTATACCCTTAGCTTTGAGCCTCTTTGGCTCACATAAATGACTCTTTATTAAAACTAAGGAGTTACTTATGAAAAACAATATTAACAATAATGAACAAGTTGAAGTAATGGCACTTTTCGGTTACGAAATGACGCCGTGCCAGCCACTTTCTTTTAAGAGACGTGGCGAGGCGGGCGAAACCGAAGTGACTGAGCTAGTTAGGACCCGCATTAGTTTTGTGGGAAATGCTGCAATCCATTTCTTTGAGGTAATGGCGGGAAAGAAACGCTTTGAGTTGTCTTTTAACTCAAACGATCTTTCGTGGCATCTTGCTGCAGCTTAGGCTAGCCTTGTTCTAAAAATCGCCAACACATGCTGGCGATTTTTTGTTTTTAATTACTCGTTTTGTTTGGCTTTGGGTACGCTAAAAGGCAGGTTAGGATAGTCTGGTAGTTTTTGGTGATAAGCAGTACGAAGTTCGTCAATTTCACCAATGCATTCAAAAGGTTTTAGGACTCCGTCTATATCAAGTAAGCCTTTGAAAGTTTCCATAAGGTTTGGATTTTCAAAAAGCGAACGATTGTTTCTGAAGAGAGTGTTTTGCTCCATGGCCGGGATAAACGGCGCAAAAAGTAGATATGAGTTGGCGCATTTTGGACAATCGCCGCACCAGAACAACTTAGAACTATTGTTCCCTTGTCCGTAGTTAGCGCGATTGCAGGAGCTAAATTTGTGTCCGTACTTATCCCAACATTTGATGGCAAAGAGCTCGGCGATTTTTAGCTCGCTATATTCGCGAATAATGGAGTGGATTTTGAAGGCTCTAGAAATGTAGTTTTTGACGTAGTCAGAAAATAGGTCTTCGGCAGCTTTGGTTTTGCTCCACTGATGGTTGACGGGGAGGTCTGGTTCGTCGCTCGACGATTTAATAATAGAATGTAATTCTTCTCCCTCGTGGCCGATGGATGTAATGATTTCGTTTTGACCGTTCAAAATGGCTTGGACTAGGGCAAGTGACAGATTGATATATGTAACTGGGACGTGTCCGTTTTTGCCGCCAAGCTCTTTTGCTTTGAGCAATTGATCTAGATCTAGTTTTCTAGTGATAACTTGGAGATTTTTGGCGCCGATTTCGTCTAGAACTTTTGGATGATTACCGTCGCTTGAGATATAGAGCGCTGCAAATGGCTCGGATTTTTCGGAAAGAAGCGTGGCAGTGAGCAAAGAATCTTTGCCGCCAGATTGCAGGACGAGTTTACCTGCGCCAGTATATTCAATCTTTTCTGGTTTTTTGGCGTCTTCGCTGGCTTTGAAGTGTGCAAGATTTTTTCTTTCGAGATTATTCTCGTAGGCGAATTGAGAGAGTCCATCTTGGTAGATTGCATTAAAGAAATTTGCCTCAGCTTCGGTCAATGACTTCTCAAGTTTTACGCCGGTGGTTGGGTAGGCTTTGTAATATGAAGTGCCAATTGTGATAAAAGCTAGAAAAAGTGCGCGACTAATTAGCGGCTCGATTTCTTCAAACTCTGGCGCGTCTAGAGCGCGGCGCGAAAAAGTGATATTTTCTTCGAAATCTAGAGGATTTTTAGCGGAGCCACCTCTGTAGCGGAAACTAGCGCGGAGCTCTTCCTTATCAAAATCATATCCTACAAATTCAAAATCTGGAGTTCTCGCCATTATTTTAGCTCCTTTACTAGTTTAGTAAATTGCTCGCCACGGTCGGTGAAATTTTTGAACATATCAAAGCTTGGAAAACCAGGAGACATTAGAACAACGGCCGAGCCGGATTTTTTGGCGGCAGATTCGGCGGCGGCTCTAGCGGCGGAGACGGCGTCTTCTAGAGAATTTGCGAGTTCGTATTTAGTCTTATCTTCGCCTTCGGCTAGTTGGCTGGCGGTTTCGCCAATCAGGATAGCTTTCTCCAGATTCTTTGCAGTGAAAATTCGTTCTTTGGCACCGTTTTTGATTTTGCGGTCAAAGCCTCCAGCGATAAGGACGGTTGGGTAAGACTCAAAAGTTTGCATAGCAACATCAAGTGCCGGGAGTGCAGAGGAGTAGTTGTCGTCATAGTATTTGACACCGCCAAGCTCGCGGATAAATTCGATGCGGTGTGGCAGGCCTTTGAAATTTTGTATGCCAGAAACAAGGGCGTCAAAGATCTCGCTATTTAGCATGCGGTCAAGATCTCCACCAAAGAAGCGTGCGGCTACGGCAAGAAGTGCTGCTTCGGCATTTTCGCGGTTGTGTTCGCCTGGGATTTGCAAGCTATCCAAAATGTTTTTGAGTTTTTTGGACTGAGGGATGATTGGATAAGAAATTTTGTGAGCACGGGATGCTTCGGCAATTTTGGCGGTGACCGGGTTTTCTTTGTAGTAAACTAGGAAATCATTTTCTGATTGATAGCGGGTGATGCTGGCTTTGGCATAGGCATAGTCGTCAAAATCTTTGTGGACATTGAGATGGTCCGGCTCAATACGTAGGAGTACACTTACGCATGGGCTAGTATGCAAGTCCCAAAGTTGGAAACTGCTCATTTCAAAAATAACGTTGTCGTGCTCGGTGATTTGGTCTAATACATCAAGTGGAGAAACTCCGATATTGCCGATAAGGAAGGTTTTTGGACGAGACTTATCATCGTAGATTTTTTGGTTAATGGATTCTACTAAAGCGTCAATCATTGAGCAGGTAGTGCCTTTGCCTTTGGTGCCAGTGACGGCGATGATTTCGGCTGGACAATGTTCGAAGAAGTATTTTGTGGCGGAGGTCCAATAAGGTTTGTTTTCTAGATAATGTTTTTCGGTGCCACCAAAATCGGCGGCTTCTTTTTCGTATTGTTTAAAGTCGTAGTGGGGGCGTACAGAAGGAGTGCGAAAGACGACATCAAAATTTTCGAGATTAAAGCCGTCAATTTCGCTGTCTTCAAATTTGTCAAAAATCTTGATTTCAATATCTTTTGGATCGACGTTCTCGTAGGGGTGGGTTTTGAAATAATTTTCTACGCTCTTCCCCTCGACGCCGTATCCTAAAATTGCTAATTTCAACATATATTATATATTATACGCTTATTTGCGGTTTTTGGGAATGGCCCTAGGAGGCGAGCTTGATTTTTTCGGATAGTGCGTTGATTAAGGCTTTTTCACAGGATGATACCGCCACGAGAGCGGAGATGCCACTACTGATATATTCTAGGGCGAGATTCATAATATCTTCTTTGGTGATGGAGCTGATTAGTTCCTTGGCATGATCATAGCCTTCTATCTCGCCGGTTACAAAATAACTTTCTGCATAATAATCGGAGATTTGGGAAACAGTCTGGGCGCCGATTTGGTAGCGGCCTAGAGTGTAAGTTTTGGCAGCTTCGGTTTCTTCGTCGGTGACACCGCCAGTAATAACGCTGCTTAGCTCATTTCTTATTAAGTCAAAAAGCGCCGGAGCATCTTCTGGGCTGACTTCGCCATCAAAATCCCAGGAGGAGTTGTGCGCACTGTTTGACAGATAGCTACTGACGCCATAGACTAGGCCGAGCTTCCTGGCTTTGCCAAGGATGCGGCTGTTCATGGTGCCGGTTACGATATGGTTTAGACAGTCTGATATGCGCATCTCACGCTCGGAAAGGCGTCTTGGGATGACATAAGAAAAACCGTAGGTGATATTGCTGGCGTCTTTACGGCGGATTAAAACGGCATCCGAGGTGTGCAGGGCGTCGTTTGGGATTCCGAGTTCAGTCCCCTCTTCTAACTCCCAGGCTTCTAGCATTTTAACGATTTGGCGCTTTTTGTGGCGGACATCGCCAGTAATAATAAAACGCATATTTTTTGCAGTATGAGTTCTGCGGTAATGTTCGCGGATGTCCCGGAGCTCAATGTTCGAAAGTGTGGAGAGGCGTTCGCGTAGGCTTGGTGTATCTTCGCCGATGGCGGTTTGGAGACGTGGCCAGATTAGACGGATGTAGTCGTTGAGATAGCCGGTTAGCTCGGCGCGGACAGTGCCCTTCTCGCTTTTTAGCTCAGCATTGTTGAATTTTGGCGTGGCAATTGCGACGCTATTTAGATCAAGGATGCGTTCCCATTCAAAATCAGCACATTCGGATTCGTAAACTACGGAGAAATCAGAAGTCCAGGCGTTGTGATAGGCGCCGTTTTTGGTGAAGTCAGCTTCGTAGGCTTGCTCGTCGCGGTATCTGGCATTAGCGCCAAAGCTAAGGTGCTCAACAACGTGAGCTATTTCATATAGCTCTGGTTTTTTGGCATAGCGCATGCCGGCGCGGAATTGAATGCGCATATTGATAACGCCGGCGTTTGGAACATCAATAAGTAGCCCACGCGCACCGTTTTTTAGCGTGACTTCTTGGACCTCGTGTTTCACTTGCGCTTCTTCTTGGCTGATTTTTTAGATGATTTTCTCTTGGAACTGGCTTTTTTGGTGGCTGATTTTTTGGTCCCAGATTTTTTAGTGCTGGATTTTTTACTACTAGATTTGGTTGGTTTTTTGGTACCCTTTTTGAATTCGTCGTCAAGGTTCTTTTCTCCAGCGGAAACTTCGTTGACGCCTTTTTCGGTGGAGCTTCCGGCCATCTTGGTGAGCTCGGACTCGTATTCTTCGCCATCGGTGACTTCAGCTTCGATAGCTTCTTGTGGAGTGAGACCAAGAATAATCTTTAGAACTTCTTCACGGAGGTTTCTTTGTAGACCGTCAAAGAGCTTTTGGGCTTCGGAACGATATTCTACAAGTGGATCACGTTGACCAACACTGCGCCAGTGGATGCCTTCGCGGAGGTGCTGCATGTTTTCTAGATGTTGCATCCAAAGGCCGTCTAGAACTTTGAGGTAGACCTCGCGCTCAATTTTGCGCATGGTTTCTTCCGTAAATTCTTCTTCTTTTTTGGCGTATGCTTCTTTGATGGCAGTAAGTGCAAGTTTGGCACGGTCGGCTTCTTTACGTTTTAGGCCGATTTCTTCGATGACATCATCGTCAATTGTGTTAAAGATGGACTTGAAATCATTTTTGAAATTCTTGTTGACGCGGGAGCTAAACAGGGTTAGATCGGCCGCAGACTCTTTCATAAGGCGCTCGATTTCTTTTTGGATGTTTTCGCCTTCTAGAATTTTGCGACGCATAGTATAAACAACGCGGCGGTGGCGGTTGATAACGTTGTCATATTGGACGACGTTTTTGCGGGAGTCAAAGTTGAAGCCTTCGATGCGTTTTTGAGCAGCTTCTAGGGTCTTGGTGACGGAACGAGTCTGGATAGGAGTATCCTCGTCAACACCGAGTCTAGACATGAGGACGGCGATACGGTCGCCCTGGAAGATGCGCATGAGGTCGTCTTCGCAGGAGACGAAGAATTGAGTGGTGCCTGGATCGCCCTGACGACCACCACGACCACGTAGCTGGTTGTCTACGCGGCGAGAATCGTGACGCTCAGAGCCGATAACGACAAGACCACCGAGTTCTTTGACTTCGTCGGAAAGTTTGATATCGGTACCACGACCAGCCATGTTGGTAGCAAGTGTGACAGCGCCTTTTTCTCCGGCCTTTTCGATAATGGCAGCTTCGCGCTCGTTGTTTTTGGCGTTTAGGATCTCGTATGGGATTTTGGCCTCGTCTAGGTATTTGGCGATAAGTTCGTTTTTGACGATAGAGGCAGAGCCAATCAAGACCGGCTGACCTTTTTCGTGATATTTTTGAACTTCTTTGACAATGGCGCGGAATTTACCAGCCTCTGTGCGATAGATAAGGTCGTCTTTGTCGATGCGCTGGATTGGACGGTTTGGTGGAATCTGGATAACGTCTAGCGCATAAATTTGTTGGAATTCTTCGGCCTCGGTGAATGCGGTGCCGGTCATGCCAGAAAGCTTACGATAGAGACGGAAGAAGTTCTGGAAAGAAATCGTCGCAAGGGTCATAGATTCTTCGCGGACCTGGACCTGCTCTTTGGCTTCGATTGCCTGGTGGAGACCTTCGTTATAGCGACGACCTTGCATCAAGCGGCCGGTATGCTCGTCAACGATAATAACTTCGCCAGAATTGGTGACGACGTAATCTTTGTCGCGTTTGAAGACGACTTCAGCGCGGAGAGCTTGGTCCATGTGATAAACAAGCGGAGTGTTTTTGACGGAATAAAGATTGTCGATACCAAGTAGTTTTTGGACTTTGTCGACGCCAGCATCGGTGAGACTGACAGAGCGATGCTTCTCATCAAGAATGTAATCTTCTGAACCGAGCTGAGAAGCAATCTTGGCAAACTGGTAATAAGATGCTGGATTGTCGCCGGCCGGTGCGGAAATAATTAGCGGGGTACGTGCTTCATCGATCAAAATGGAGTCTACCTCATCAACGATAGCAAAGTTAAGCTCGCGCTGGCGGAGGAATTTGACTTCGTCAACCATGTTGTCGCGGAGATAGTCGAAGCCAAATTCGTTGTTGGTGCCATAAGTGACATCGGCGGCATAGGCTTCTTTTCTGGAGCAAGGTTTGAGATGGCGGAAACGCTCGTCTTCGTGGTCTTCATTGATATAGTCTTTGTCGTAGATGAAGGAGGCTTGGTTGATAATTACACCCACAGAAAGGCCAAGAAAGTCATAGACTGGGCCGTTCCAGCCAGCGTCACGCTGAGCTAGGTAATCATTGACGGTGACGACGTGGACGCCGCGGCCAGAGAGGGCGTTTAGATAAGCTGGGAGAAGCGCAACAAGGGTCTTTCCTTCGCCGGTTTTCATCTCGGCAACGCAGCCTTCGTGCAAGACCATGCCGCCGATAAG
>CAMYZZ010000004.1 GCA_947304135.1 uncultured Candidatus Saccharibacteria bacterium | reverse complement strand
GAAAGGAGCTATCATGGCTGCTGATGTTAAAAAACTTGCTGAAGAGCTAGTAAAACTAACCGTTCTCGAAGTTAACGAACTTAAGAACGTACTTAAAGATGAATATGGAATTGAACCTGCTGCTGCCGCTGTTGCAGTTGCTGGTCCTGCTGCTGGTGGCGATGCTGCCGCTGCTGATGAAGGCAAATCTGAGTACGACGTCGTCTTGAAAGACGCTGGCGCACAAAAGATCGCTGTTATCAAGGCCGTTAAAGAGGCTACTGGCCTTGGTCTTGGTGAGGCTAAAGCTATCGTTGACGGTGCTCCTGCAACCGTTAAAGAGAAAGTCGCAAAAGACGAAGCTGAAGCTCTTAAGAAATCCCTTGAGGAAGCCGGCGCTACTGTCGAGCTCGCCTAATTTATACTTGGCCGAATGTTTCAAAAGACCACTCCAACAGGGGTGGTTTTTTGACTCTAACATATTTTTTCAATTTGTCATTGTCAACTTTACAACAGTTTCTTAAACTACCCTGTAAATTTTGTGTAAAACTTTTGACAGAAAAACATTGACAAGAACATACCACGGGTATAATATAATATTAATACTATATTTAACAGACAGGATGCGAGGTTATGTCTGACCTACCAGATAAACAAATAAAAAGATTACGCAGCCTTCTAACCGAGGCTGAGACTAATTTGTCTGCAGCCAAAGAGCTGCTCACTTCTGTGCTTGGCGACGGTGAAGCTATCACCGCTCCTCGTGATGTTGTTATCTCTACTCCAGAAGGCAAAATTATCGAAGGTGTCTTCGACGGTCAAATCATGGTCGATCAAGACGGAAAAAATTACCCTGTTCCAGCCAACTATGCTTCCAAATCTAAGCTTGTCGAGGGCGATATCATGAAACTCACCATCACTCCAGAAGGCAAATTCCTCTATAAGCAGATCGGCCCAGTCGATAGAAAAACCGTCATCGGCACACTCACTCACCACGACGATAAATACTTTGTAGAAGTTTCCGGCAAAGAATACGAGGTGCTTTATGCTTCTGTTACTTATTTCCGCCTCCAAGAAGGCTCCCAGGTCGCCGTTATCATCCCAGCCGACAATCCAGACGCCCGCTGGGCAGCAGTAGAAGCCGCCTTATAAGCTCGAATCGCCCCTCGGGGCGGTTTTTTGTTCGGAAAAACACCTGGGCTGCGTGATATAATAAAATCATGAAGGCCTTATACCGTAAATATCGTCCGACTAAACTGGCCAATGTTATCGGTCAGGAACGCGTCACAAAACCCCTAGAAAATGCCCTAAAATCCGGCAAATTTTCCCATGCCTATCTTTTTACTGGCCCGCGTGGCTGCGGCAAGACCTCTGTTGCCCGCATTTTTGCCCACGAAGTTAACAAATTCAAATACGAAATAGAAGATTCCTATGTGGATATTATTGAGATTGATGCCGCTTCCAACACCGGCGTCGACAATATCCGCGATCTCCGCGAAAAAGCAGTCATCGCGCCGACTGAGGGTAAATACAAGGTCTATATCATTGATGAGGTCCACATGCTCTCCAAGGCTGCCTTCAACGCACTGCTGAAGACATTAGAAGAACCCCCAAAAAGCGTGATTTTCATCATGGCCACCACCGATGCCTACAAAGTTCCAGTTACAATCACCTCACGCGCTCAAGTTTTCAATTTTGAACTCGCCTCCCCAGACATAATGGCCAGTCACCTCCAAAAAATTGCAAATGCCGAAAAAATCGACATCGCAGAGGATGCATTAGATATTATTGTTCGCCGCGGCGGCGGTAGTTTTCGCGATTCTATCTCTCTACTAGACCAAATTTCCACTCTAAAAGACGGCAAAATCACGAAAGAATCCGTACTTGAAGCCCTCGGCCTACCAGAAGAACAAACCACCGAAAGTCTCCTTTCCGCCTACAAAGAGGGAAATATCGCCACTATTTCCGAACTGCTCAAAAAAGAAATCGCCTCCGGCAACAAGCCAGAAATCCTAGCCGAAAACCTGATAGAACACATTGTAGCACACCCAGAACCAAAAACTCTACCACTGTTAGAGCGTTTACCAAGCGTCAAAAACCCTTATGCCGAAGCTAAAATTCTCCTAGCATTTCTCGCTGAAGCCGCAGAGAAGCCTATCTTTGCCGCTCAATCCCCTATGTCGACTACTACTGCACCAAAATCTCAGATTAGCCCCAAAGCTCCCCTAAAGACGCCAGTAGAAGCCGCAGAAGCCACCACCGCTCCAACACCTTCACCTGTCACTACTCCCGCAGAAACTACCCTTCCAAGCGGCCCCTTCGACTGGAATACCTATCTTTCCACTATAAAATCCGTCAATACGGCCATCGCCGCCATCCTAGAAAAATGCACCTACGAAGTCAAAGCCGACAAACTGCTTATCTATGTCGAACGCAAAACCCATCGTATTATCCTAAATTCTACCAACAACAAACGTGTCCTAAACTCCAACCTATCCTCTGGTCTTGCTATTGAAATTCATGACAGCGCAGAGCATCTTGCAAAAAACGGAAAAGTCGGCAAAATCTCTGATATAATGGGAGCAGTAACAGAAGTCAGCTCGGGCGACAGTCCGTTCTAATCGAATAAAGTGGAGGTCATATGGAAGGTCAAAAACAGGCTACTACTGAAAAGTTTAAGAAAACTGCACCACAAGATTTGAATGCCGAAAAATCTTTACTGGGCGCCATCTTGCTTTCTGATACTAATTTTCCAGAAATCCTTGAAAAAATCAATTCTGCAGATTTTTATGACCCTACAAATAGCACGATTTTTCAGGCTATGGCCAACCTCTATGCCGAACATCGTCCAATTGATCTATTGACGCTAACCTCCAAACTTCGAGCCGAAAAGAAGCTCAAAGAAATCGGCGGGGCAGCATTTCTAACAGAGCTAACCAATTACGTTCCTACTGCCGCCCACGCCGGCGCCTACGCAGATATCATCTCCGCCTGCGCCATCCGCCGTCGCCTAATCGATACTGGTGCAAAAATCGTCGAAAAAGCCTACGAGGAAGGCGAGGATATCACCTCCCTGCTAGGAGAAGCAGAAAAGGAACTCTATGAGGTATCCGACAATACAACCAAATCAGACTATCACGCCCTAGAAGACCTCTTAGTTGATGCTTATGACCGTATCGAAGATTTACATAAAAATCGTGGTGCACTCCGCGGTCTCAAAACCGGTTTCAAAGACCTAGACAGCAAGACTGCCGGTCTCCAAAAAGGTGATCTTGTCATCATCGGCGCGCGCCCTGCCATGGGTAAAACTACCTTCGCTCAAAACATTGCCTACAATGTTGCTACCATCAACAAACGTGGCGTCCTATTCTTCTCGATGGAGATGGCCGCCAACGAAATCGTAGACCGCATGATTTCTGATGTGTCCGGAATCGACAACTGGAGCATCCGTACGGGTAATATTTCTGACGACGATTTTGCTAAAATTGGCGACGCTCTAGGCGAAATGGGAGAAACTCCAGTATATATTGACGATTCCTCTACTATGACCGTCCTAGAACTAAGAAACAAAGCCCGTCGTGCCAAACACGACCACGATATCGGCCTTATCGTCGTAGACTACTTGCAGCTCATCACTGGCTCAGATCGCTACAAGGGCAACCGCGTCCAAGAGGTCACCGAAATTTCTCGTGGTCTCAAACAACTTGCACGTGAATTGGAGGTTCCCGTCATAGCCCTAGCACAGCTTTCTCGTAATGTTACAGGTCGCGACGATCCTCGTCCAGTCCTATCAGATCTCCGCGAGTCTGGCTCCATCGAGCAAGATGCAGACCTTGTGATGATGCTTCATCGTGTCGACTATTACCATATGAACGAGGAAGGCTACGAGCCAACAAACATCACCGAGTTGCTTATTCAGAAACACCGCCATGGCTCCGTCGGCAAAGTTGAGCTCTATTTCCATCCACAACTTTTGCGCTTTATGTCGCTAGACAAAAAGCATGATGAATAATATAATGGTTATGTGAAGAAAATAACCATTTCTAAACTTTTTCTATACAGACATCGCTATGGCATCGGCTACGCACTACTTTTTCTCGCATTCGTCGCGCTAGTTTTTTTGACACCCTTGCTTAGCCCAGATGGTCTGTCTACTGCAGAGATGGAGTCGGTGGTCGCCTCACATGATGTCTCTTTTGAAAGCGCTATGTCTGGCAATATAGTTGATTTGCCATATCATCTACTCCAAAAATTATCTGTCACCTTTCTCGGCTTAAATGCTTATGCAATTAAGCTTCCAAGCATCGCCATTGGTCTTATTCTGGGCATTTTACTTATCCTGCTTCTAAACCGTTGGTTCAAAAACAATGTCGCCATCATTTCATCCATTTTAACTGTCCTGTCCGCACCTTTTCTCTATCTTGCAGGTAGCGGCACACCTCTTATCATGTTGGTATTCTGGCCAACACTTTTACTCTGGCTTGGCTCCAAAATCAATGGCAAAGTACTAAAGAAAACATTTTACGCCTTCCTGTTTGCATTATTCCTCATTCTGTCGCTATTTACCCCTTACATGATTTATTTTGCCATCTTTTCAGTCATTTACGCCTTTGTTCATCCTCACCTTCGATTCATGATCAAAACACTGCCAAAGATCCCATTTATTTTGGCTTGCCTTGCCGTCCTTGGCATCATCGGTTATCTTGGATATGAACTCATCAAATACCCAACCACTCTAGAAGAACTCTTCTTTATGCATGATTTCTCTTGGGGGACATTCCTAAACAACATCAAAGATGCTTTTCTACCATTCTTCTCTTGGACAGGGAACATCGAATCTGTCTTCCTCGCCCCAATGATAGGCCTTGCCTCGCTCGCGCTAGCTATTACCGGCCTGATATCAACCACCAAAGGCTTCTTCGCATCCAGAAACTCAATTGCCTCGGTCTTCATTGTATTTACAATCATTATTTCTGGCTTTAGAACTGACGCAGCAGTCCTTATCATTATTCCTCTCGCAATTCTCACCGCCCACGGCATCCGCTATATCCTGGAAAAATGGTACGGGCTCTTTCCAGAGAACCCATACGCGCGCGTCTTCGGACTCATTCCAATTGCCGTCTTCCTCGGTCTTATCCTTATTGCAAGTTATGCACACTATGTCTTTGGCTACCGCTATAATCCAATGGTCGCAAACGAATTCACAGACGATCTCGCTCTTATTCGCGAAAATATCGAACCTGGCACAGTACTCTTAATCACGGGCGACACTCTAGAATACGATTTTTACAAGATTCTAGAAGAAAAAGAGAATTATACTATCAGTAGCGACACGCCATCAAGCTCCGACAAAGAAAAAATCAAGAAAATTGCCACCCTGGGCAAATGGCCAGCCAGACTGCCATACGATTTATCCCGTATTATTACCTCGTCAAAATCAACAAATTCTGATAGAATATATCTATACGAATAATAGGAGTTTATATGGGACAGACCTTTGACCAGATGAAAATGTTAAATCAGCTTAGAAAAGCACAAAAAGAGCTCAAAAACGAAATTGTAGAAGTTGAAGCCGGCGACGGTGCAGTTGTCGTTCAGATCAATGGCGAACTCAAAGTCAAAAAAGTCACAATCGATCCAGAAAAGGTAGATCTAGACGACATTCACGAGCTTGAGCGTTGGATTGAAAATTGCTTCCGCGATGGTTATGCCAAAGCCCAAGAAATTGCTACAGACAAAATGAAGCCTCTAATGGGCGCGCTCGGTAATATCGGCCTCTAAAATGCTCCCCGAAGCTCTAAAACAGGTCATTGAAGCCCTGGGTAATTTGCCTGGTGTCGGTCCAAGAAGTGCCGAAAGGTACGCCTACTATCTTTTTCGTGCCAACCCAGGCGTAGCAAATAGTATAGCAACCTCGCTAAATCATTTGCATAGCGGGGTCAAATCCTGCCCTGTCACATTTGCGCTTATCGATGCAGCCGAAAGTGTGTCCCCACTCTACGAAAATCCAGAACGCGATAAAACCACCATCTTAGTAGTAGAAGAACCTTTAGACATTTATGCCATTGAGCAAACCAAAGGCTACAAAGGGACTTACCACGTCCTTGGCGGTGCTATTTCCCCGATAGACGGAATCACGGCAGATGAACTTCACATCAAAGAGCTAGTATCGCGCATCGAAAAAGACGGCGCAAAAGAAGTCATTATCGCGACCAATCCATCGGTAGAAGGGGAATCTACCGCACTATTGCTCCAAAAAATCCTCGGCGAAAAATTTGGAGACCTAAAAGTCACTCGGCTCGCCCGTGGCCTCCCGCTCGGTGTAGACATCTCCTATGCAGACCAAATCACCATCTCTGCCGCACTAGAAAACCGTACCAAACTTTAAGCTTGATTTAGCTTAAAGTTTATGGTAAAATAGAACAGTTAAAAGTGAGGTCAAATGGAAATATTTGTTGTAATTTTGGGGTGTATTAATCTAGCATTATTAATTCTTTTGTTGGTCAAAAAACCAGCCCATTCAGCAGATAATTCAGAAGAACTGAAGGCAGTCTTAGAGCGCCTCATTCGCATAGAGGCAGTTACAGACAAATTAACTCCAAAGATAGAAACCGAGTTCCGCGAGAACCGCAAAGAAATCTCTGGCAATCTGCAGAACATCCAGAAGACTGTTGATACGCGCGTCAAAACTTTGCAAGACGAAAACACTAAAAAGCTCGAGGAGATGCGCGAAACCGTCGACGAAAAACTCAAAGCATCAGTCGAAAAGCGCTTCAACGAAAGCTTCAAGACTATCTCTGGCCAGCTAACCCAAGTTTACCAAGGTCTCGGCGAGATGAAAAACCTCGCCACTGGCGTTGGAGATCTCAAAAAGGTCATGGAAGGCGTCAAAACTCGCGGCATCTATGGCGAAGTCCAACTCGGCTCTATCATTACCGATATCCTGAACTCCAGTCAATACGAAGAAAATATAATTACCAAAAAAGGCTCAAATGACCGTGTCGAATTTGCTATCAAAATGCCCGGCAAAGACGAAGATTCCACCATCTACCTGCCGATAGATTCCAAATTCCCAGTAGAAAACTATTCCCGCTTGCTCGCAGCATACGACAACGGTGACAAAGCCGAAATAGAAAAATACTCCAAAGCCCTCGCCACAGATGTAAAAGAGCAAGCCAAGAAAATCTCTACCAAATATCTCGATCCGCCTGCCACTACAGATTTTGGCATCATGTTCGTCCCAACCGAGTCTCTCTATGCTGAGATCCTACGCATTCCTGGCCTATCAGACGAAATCCGCCAAAAACATCATGTTTCCGTTACGTCACCAAGCACTCTCCCAGTCGCATTAAACGGCCTCTTGATGGGCTTTAAATCTGTTGCGATCGAAAAACGCTCCAGTGAGGTCTGGCAAGTCCTTGGCGCCGTCAAATCGCAATTTGGCAAATTTGGCGACTTACTTGACGCTACCCACAAAAAGCTTGTTGAATCCGCCAATAAAATTGAGCAGGCCTCTACTACCTCTCGCCAAATTGAACGCAAGCTAAAAGACGTTGAGGCACTTCCGGATACTGCCTCCACCAAACTGATTGGCAAAATTGAGGTTGAGTAAATAATCTGATATAATTATCTTATGTACAACACATTTACTGAGTTTTTGAAGGATAAAAAACGCATTTCCATCATCCAGGCCGAGAACCCAGATGGCGACTCCCTAGGCTCCGCCCTCGCCCTTGACTATCTTCTTGATGGCATAGAAGTTTCTCTTTATTGCCCAGTAGATATCCCAAAATATCTCCGCTATTTTAGCGACTGGTCCAGAGTTACAAATGAATTCGATTTTAATGCGGACGGCTATATTATCGTAGATACTGCTGCAAATATCCTACTTTCCAAGCTATTAGACGACCCAGCCATCAAAAACCGCCTTGCGATTTCTCCGGTCTTTGTTCTAGATCACCACGAGACTGAAGACGACCTAGAATTTGCCCACCAGGGCTTAGTCCAGACTTTACCAGCCTGCTGCGACCTCATCTATCGTATCGCCAAAGAGCAGAAACTGCTCTCGGTTAATGGCGAGTTCGACAAGCTAGATAGCGTCACCAAAGATAGGGAAAGAAAGGCTTGCGAATATCTCTACTATGGTATTTTGTCTGATACGCTTGGCCTAGTTTCCGCATCGGTCAGCTCCGATACCTTTCTGATTATTGCCGACCTCGTAGCACATGGCCTGGATGTTTTTGATCTAGACGAAAAGCGCCGTGAATTCTCTAAGAAATCTCCTCGCATTTTATCCTACAAAGCCGACCTCATAAATCGCGTAGAATACTACCTAGATGGCAAACTTGCTACCGTCCACATCCCGTGGGAAGATATTTCTGAATATTCCGACGAATATAATCCAAACGTCCTAATATTAGAAGAACTCCGTATGGTAGAGGGTGTAGAAATCGCTGTTGCTATCAAAACCTATCCAGATGGCAAAGTTACCGGCAAACTCCGTTCCACTATTCCAATCTCCGACAAGATTGCCGAATACTTTGGCGGTGGCGGCCATCCTTATGCTTCTGGCTTCAGAACGTACGATTTATCCTATGAAGACACCGTCCACGAGCTAATTATAGCCATAGACACCATTAAAAAATCCGAGGAAAAAGAAGATGATTAAGCTATATAACCAACTCACTAAAACCATCGACGAGTTTACCCCGCAGGACCCAAGAAACGTCAAAATCTATACCTGCGGACCAACAGTCTATAGCTATGCCCACATTGGCAATTTTACTTCATATATCTACTGGGATTTTCTTGTCCGCATGCTCACTCTCTCTGGTTTCAATGTCAACCGTGTCCTCAACCTAACTGATGTTGGCCACCTTGCTTCTGATGCTGACGACGGCGAAGACAAACTTGAAAAAGGTGCACGCACAGAAGGTAAGACCGTCTGGGAAATCGCCGACAAATATATTGATGCATTCCTAAAAGACTTCAAGTCTCTCAATCTAACCGAACCAGCCAAAATCGCTCGCGCCACCGATTATATCAAACAGGACGAAGAGCTAGTCGATAATCTCACAAAAAAAGGTTATACATATGAGACAGCTGATGGTATCTTCTTTGATACCAGCAAATTCAAAACCTATGCAGATTTTGCCGGCCTAGACCTAGAAGGTCTCAAAGCCGGTGCTAGAGTAGAGTTCAGTAGCGAGAAAAAGAATCCATCCGATTTTGCCGTCTGGAAATACGTCCGCCCGGGCGAAAACCACGCTATGCAATGGCGCTACAATAACAAAATTGGCTATCCAGGCTGGCATCTAGAATGTGCTACTATCATTCATACAGAGCTCGGCGACACAATCGATGTTCATGCCGGCGGCATCGATCATATACCAATCCACCACACCAACGAAATCGCCGAATACGAAGCTGGCTACGGCAAAAAACTCGCCAACTTCTGGCTCCACAACAATTTCATTCTGATAGACGGCCAAAAACTCTCCAAATCCCTTGGCAACGCCTATACTTTGAGCGATCTAAAAGAAAAAGGCTTCGACCCACTAGATTATAAGCTCTGGACCTTACAAGGTCATTATAGAACAGAGCGCAACTTCAGTCTAAACGATCTCTCAGCAGCAAAAGCTCGCCGCCTCAATTGGAGAAATCGCATCGCAAGGCTATATCAACAAGACGCCATCAGTACTGTAGATAACTTTGATCAAGCCAAAGCACTAAAGCTCGCCCAAAACAACCTCAACTCTTCCGAAATTCTCGCACTAATCGACAATTCTATGCTAAGCCTAGAAGACTGGATGTTTGTAGATAAGCTGCTCGGCCTAGATCTCGTAGCATCTACACCTGATATCACCCAAGATCTTGCAGATGAATTCTATGCCCGCGAGCTAGCCCGCAAAAATAAAGATTACGCTGTCGCCGATAAAATTAGAGATGACCTTTTAAGCAGAAACCTCACCATCCTAGACACCGCAGATGGTCCAATCTGGCAAATGACAGCATAAACCAGCCCATAAAAAATCCCCCAAAAGGGGGAATTTTTTATCCTTCGTTTGACAAAGTTCTTATTCTTGGATATTCATCAACCAAGACTTTGATAATGCCAGCAATCGGGATAGAAATGATAGCACCAATCAGGCCAAACATATACATACCTAATGTAATAGCAATTAAAATCACAAGTGGTGGCAAAGCCATTTTGCCGCTCTGGACGCGTGGAGCGATTACATTACCCTGGATTTGCTCAAATACAAGATAAAACACAAGGAATACTAATCCTGCCCAAGGATTAGAGAAGAACATAAGCAGAGAAACCAACGCGCAAGTAAGAATCGGCCCAAACATTGGTATGAGGTAGAAGATAAATGCCAACATACCCATCGGGATTGCGAGCCCAGAAGAGAAGCCAAAAATTAGTGATAGCACAAATACCGTAAGCCCCGCTACTATCCCATCGATAAGTGCGACCATCAACTGTCCAGTCACATATCCAGAAACCACCGCAGCAATTTTGTCCAGAATCCTTTTCGTGAGCGCCGTTTCTTTTCCGTGTTTAGCGTCAAATTTCTGAAGAAGAGTGTTTAAAAGTGTCGGGCCCTGGGTCATAAAAAGAATCGATAGAACTATCGTGAGGATAAAAGCCGTCAAAGCATTTGCAACCGTACCTACACTGCTAAAGAGCGTCTGTGGCAAAGATCCAAGTACGTTCTGAATAGCGCTCTTGAAGAAAGTTACAAGCTGACCCTGGGCATTTTCAATTCCAAATTTTCTACCAATATCATTAATAAAGTCAAGCCCAGACAAAGAATGTTGAATCTGATCTGGTGCCTGCGTGACAAATTTTGATGTTTCACTCAGAACTACTGGCCCAACAGTTGCGACGATAATACCGACCACCAGCGCCAGTCCGCCAACCGCTAAGCCAGCTGAAAGCCCTGGGTGAGACTTTTTCCCATAAATCTTGTCAATCTTGTTTTTGAGTGGAGTAACCGCAACTGCCAAAAAGATAGAAGCGCCAATTACAATTAGCCCTTCTTTTGCGCGGATGACAAGAAGCGCCAAAAGAACTATTGCCGCTACAACAAGCCAGAATCTAATAAATGTTTTGGTATCAACCTGAATAGATTTTGCCATAGACCTC
The DNA here is from genome assembly GCA_947304135.1 of uncultured Candidatus Saccharibacteria bacterium. Taxonomy (GTDB): domain Bacteria; phylum Patescibacteriota; class Saccharimonadia; order Saccharimonadales; family Saccharimonadaceae; genus Nanosyncoccus. The sequence goes on along the minus strand of CAMYZZ010000004.1, from coordinate 36,476 downwards.
CTTTATCTTAACTTTAATGCCTTTTGCAATTTCAACAACTTCTTGTCTGCAATGTCATTAGCATAAGCCTCACCAACCTCAAAAAGTTCATAAATCATATCGTCAGAAATCGCAGCCACGTTTTCTTGTAAATCGGAAAGAAATGCCGATACAGAGGATGCTACCTGCTTTTTTAGATCTCCATAGCGAGTCTCGCCGGCCCAGGTAGAGATTACGTCTTGAAGCGGCTTATCGTTAATAAGTGCCTCGATCTGAAGAAGATTAGAAATGCCTGGCTGGTTAAACATATCATATTGAATCTTACCAACCGAATCAGTCGTAGCAGACATGATTTTTTTGGCGGCAACCTCTGGCTTATCCGTGAGCATAATCTTGCTGTTTTCCGAACGGGCGGATTTGCTCATCTTTTTCTCCGGATTGACCAAATCACGAATACGCACACCCTCTTTATTACCCATAAACTTTACCTGATCTTCTGTCTTTTCCGGGATGGTAAATATGTCACCAAACTTATTATTTGTACGCATCGCGAGATTACGCGTAAGCTCAAGGTGCTGGAATTGATCTTCGCCAACAGGAATGTAGTTTGCATCATACAACAATATGTCTGCCGCCATTAAGACAGGATAGTCAAAGATACCAACATCGACGGATTTCTTGCCAGCACTTTTTTCTTTGAACTGTGTCATACGTGAAAGCTCACCCATAGTGGATAGGGAATTTAAGAGCCACAACATCTCAGAGTGAGCAGGAACATAGCTCTGACGATATATATGGACATTCTGGTTTAGCTTCAATCCGGCTGCCAAATAATATTTCAAGGATAAAACAGTATTTTTTCTAAGATCAACATCAACTGGACCAACGATCGAATGCAAATCCGGTACAAAAATATTCACATTCATCTCACTACTATATTTGTTTGCAAGACGCACCATCGGAAGAAGGGCACCCAAGAAATTTCCAAGTGTTAGTTCACTCCCAACACGTAACCCAGTTAAAATCGTTTTCATACTTTTATTTTACCACAATCTGTGCTATAATAAACAAAAGTAAGTTAATAAATAATCAATAAAGAAACGATGGGGCACTAGCTCATTTGGTAGAGCGCTTCAATGGCATTGAAGAGGTGACGAGTTCGATTCTCGTGTGCTCCACCATATTTCCTAGACCCACCGGGGTCTTTTTTTATTGGTGGAAAGATGTTCAGTGATTATCACCGGCAAAAAATTTAGCAAACCAGAAATGTCGCGCGTCAAAAACGGCGATGTTGTTTTGAGTTCCGGAGAAAACCCTATCAAACGCCGTCGCCTTGATCACATTCTCGTAGAAGAACATCCAGAATTCAACCGTTCTACCCTCCAAAATTTCATCAAATCCGGCTACGTTACGCTAAACGGAGAAATCGTCAAAAAACCAAATCTAGAAGTTATTATAGAGGACGAAAATGGCTCAAAAAATAATATTATTAGCCTCTCAGTTCCAGAACGCGCCACAAAAATCGATATCAAAGAAATCACAATTTACGAAGATGAAAACGTTTTAGTCATTAATAAGCCAGCTGGCCTACTTTCTATGGCTAAAGGCGAGTTTACCGAAGAAACCACCTTAGAAGATTACGGCCTCCTTGTCCACCGCCTAGATCGCGGCACCTCAGGAGTTGTCATTCTCGCCAAAAATGAAGCGACGCAGTCCATGCTACGCAAGCAGTTTCAAGAGCGCAAAACTCACAAAACCTACGTTGCAGTCGTAGACGGCATCCCTAAAAACTCAGAAGCTGTCATTAATCTTCCAATTGCCAGAAATATGAAACGCCCAACCACCTTTATGGTTGACCCAAAAGGCAAACCCGCAGAAACATATTACAAAACTATAAGCCAAACAAATAGCAAGTCTATGCTATTATTAAAGCCTGTAACAGGCCGCACTCATCAGCTCCGCGTCCACCTCAAATATATCGGTTGTCCTATTGTTGGAGATCCAGTCTACAACCCAGAGTCAAAAGGTAGTCGTCTTTTTCTCCATGCCAAATCACTCGAAATCACTATTCCAAACACATCAAAAGACGGCACGGATGGCGAACGCCGCATCTTTGAAGCTACAATCCCTGCCGAGTTTGACGAGGAAATGAAATCCGATGTTCTTTGAAAAGATCGAGAAAATCCCATCATTTATAGAAAAATCCGGTTTTAGCATTTTGTCATTAAAATCAGAATTTAACCTCAGTGATTTTTTTGAGTCCAAAAATTCTTTTATCCTAGAACCAGACGAAAACAACAAAATATCCGTAGATAAAGTTCGCGAGCTCTTTGATCTTTGTAGTACACACAAAACATCGCCCTACTATATAGTTATTAATCATGCAGAAACTATGAACGAACAAGCCGAGAATGCCATTTTGAAACTCCTAGAAGAGCCAAAAGAAAATTATCATTTCGTATTATTTACAAAAGAACCATCCGAACTACTCCCGACAATCCTATCTCGTGCCAATGTCTATATCGAACGTGTCAGAAATCAAGAAGAAAAACCGGTCCAAGCCGATAGTGATATAAAATTTTATGCCAAACGCATCATCACTGCAAAATCCTCCGACTTGTTGCCGATTTACAATGATATAAGCAAAGAAAAAGAATTCAAAAAGAATTCACGTCTATATCTACAAAAAGTCATAGACGCTGCCATAGAAATAGCCTACAAATCATTTTTCAAAACCAACAAGCTACAGTTTATTAAAAAAGCTCAATCACTTATCACCCTCCAGGAAAACCTCAAGCGAAATGGCCACTTGAAACTTCATTTCATTGCCGATTTATGTTAAAATAATTACATGCTAGGAATTATAGCAATCCTAATTCTTTGTCTCTACATGGTTTTTTTGTTCCCAATTTTTAAAAAGAAGGACGAGAAAGACCAGCTAAGCGACAAGACCGCCATGCAGGTCAAGAAGCTTTGGCAAATCGCCCAAAGTTCTATGCGCGAGCGCAAACCCCTCCGCGCCGAAAAAGCCCTGCTCGCGATTCTTCATGTCGACGAAAAAAATGCCGCAGCCTACAACCGCCTCGGAATTCTTTATGCCAAAAGTCAAAAATATGCCGAAGCTATTGAATGTTTCGAGATTGCGCAATCACTCGACAATAACGCATCGTCAATCCATAACGTCGGTCTAATCTATCTAGAAACTGGCGAATACGAAAAGGCAGCCATGGCCTTTCGCCAAGCATTGGAGTTAGAGAGCGACATGCCGTCTCGTTATATCGCCCTCTCTAAGGCAGAAGAGCGTATGGGCAACCGCAAAAACGCAATCGAGGCCCTAGAATCCGCCTATGATCTTGATCATAGCTTGTCTACCCTTCGACAAATTCTCAAAATCTACCAGGATGCCGGTGATGAAGAAGCCATCGCAGAAACTAATGCGCGCATTGAAAAACAAATCGCCGAAGCTACAGTCAAAAAACGTCGGCTGGTTCGCCCAGGCTCACGTCTAACTCGTTCTACTACTCGCCAGACGCACGCTATTGCACGCATGGCAAATCCTCCAGCCAGCCGTTCGATCCCACGTCCAGTTTCGCGCACAGCCGCCTCGCGCCCAGTAGCTAGAACGGCTGCTGCCCGTCCTGCAGCTAGAACAGCTGCCGCTCGTCCAGCCCGCCCTACCAGACCAGCTACACGTCCAGTCGCCCGTCCAGTTTCGCGTCCAACATCCCGCCCAACCGCACGCCGACGCGTCTAAATTAGCTAAATATTTCAAAACAAAAAAATGGAGCCACCTGTCAGGCTTGAACTGACGACCTACGGTTTACAAAACCGTTGCTCTACCAACTGAGCTAAGGTGGCAATAAATTTATTATAGCAAACTTTTCAAAAGTTGCAAGATTTGATATAATATCACCTCAGGGGAGCACATTAGGAGGTGTGAGAATAATGAGAGAATATAATATAGATAAGATGATTACTTATCTACGCGGTTTTTTTCAAGGAGCTGGCATGCCAGAAAGTATGAAAGCCCTTGGTTTTGCCCAGCAAAAACACGCTGGCCAGACTAGGAAGGGAAGCGGTTTGCCCGCAGTCATTCATCCCTTACAGATGGCCTGCTACGCTGTTGCATTAAATATCAAAGACGACCATATCGTCGCAACCATCCTTCTGCACGATGTTTGTGAGGATACAGGATTTTCTGTCTCTGCATTACCTTTTTCAAAAGATGTTGTTCGGGGGGTTCGCTATATGACCTTTACCCAACATCCTGGCGAAGAAAAAGCCGATGCAAAAAAACGTTATTTCAAAGAACTTTTAGAGAGTCGTGCCGCGCTAATATGTAAAGCAATCGATAGATACAATAATCTTTCAACTATGCTTGGCGCTCTAGACGAAGAAGCTATCATCAAAAATATCAAAGAGACAGACGAACTGCTTCTTCCAGTTTTAAAAGAGGCCAAAGAAAAATGGCCTGAGCTCTCTAACCTTCTCTATATTTTAAGAGAAAACATCCGTTCGGTGAATGACAACTTGGCTTTAGTATACAAAGTTGAGTTGGTTAATTCATAAATCCTTTTCTTATCATCCCCGTTTTAATTTCGGGCCGCATTCTTGCGGCCCTTTTCTTTACATATTGAAAAAAATTTGGTATAATCTTCTTTAGTTCTATACTATACGCTGGAGTCGTCTAGTGGCTATGACAGCAGACTGTAAATCTGCCGGGGTTCCCCCATCGTAGGTTCGAGTCCTACCTCCAGCACCAAAAAGGCCCTTAGGGCTTATTTTATGGACTAAAAATGAAGGAAATATTTAAAGTTTTTAAGCGCGATCTTATGCGCATCAAAAAAAGTAAAATGGCAATTGTCATTTTAATTGGCATGATTTTTATTCCCGGAATTTACGCTTGGCTAAATATTGATTCAAACTGGGATCCATATGATAAAACCGGCAATATTCCAATCGCCGTTGTTAATAAAGATGAAGGCGTTGATCTCCTACGCGAAAATATTAACATTGGCGATTCGTTAACCGAAAAATTAAAAAGCAATAGCGCCATGAAGTGGGTATTTACAGACGAAGATGATGCACGCAAAAAAGTTGAAAGCGGTGAATACTATGGCGCAATCCTTATTCCAGAAAACTTCAGCAATAAAATCACAACCATATTTGACGGTACCGAGATATCTAGACCAACTTTTGATTTTATTGTTAATGACAAGAAAAATCCCATTGCGCCAATCATTACGAACAAGGCTGTTGGCACTTTAGAAACAACGCTTGACCAAGCCATCGTAAATGCCGCAGTCTATAAGGCAGCTGACAAAGCCGAAGATCTAAATATTGAGGAAAAAGGCACTGCCACTATTACCAAGGTAACAATGAGACTTAGCGAAGCAAAACAGGGAATCGAAAAACTTCGCGCCACCCTTAATACTATCTCTGCCGCATCTAGCTCAACCGCTAGCGCCCTCTCCGCAGTCAAGAATCTACTACCAACAAACATTGATACGATAAATACCGCCGGCAACCTCCAAGAAGTCCAGCGTCAAACCAGTTCGCTAAATAACCTCAACTCCAGAATAAATGATAATATCACTACAATATTTAACGCTGCCGAAAAAGTTAGTAGCACTATTGAAAATGAAGTTAACTCAATTGATATAAATGATACCCATGCTCGTGAAAAAGCGGAAAAAGCAATAGCCCTAATTGATGCTCTAAACACAATCTTATCTAAAGAGCAAGAAGTTATCGTCTCGCTCCAAAATCTTGCTGGCGCCAATATGCTTTCAGACTTGCAAGATAAACTCACTAATAACATCCAAAAAAATCTTGAGCTAAGGGCATTGCTCCAGTCCGTCGCAGAAGGCAATACTCCGATTCTCGACAAAGCCAAAACCAAAGCTTATGAACTACATTCTAGTATTAATGATGCGAATACGCATTATCAAAATATTACCGCTCCAACAGTCAAAAAGGCCATTGACCATGCCTCATCTGCTATTTCTAGCGTTATCGGCTCATTGTCTTATGTTGATAGCGCATTCACAAAAAGCGATATTGCACTTGGAAACACCATTGACGCTTTAAATAGTATGAGCAGTATGAATGCAAATATCGACACGCTATTGGCCGATCTAGAAAACGACCTTGGCAAAATCGCCACTACCATCGGCGGCGCGACCGAAAGCGATCTATTTCTGAAAATTGTTAACTTACTCCAAAACACTCCAGAAGATATTGCCAAATTTATTTCTGAGCCGATCGCTACGGAAAAAACCGAACTCTATAAGATTGACCACTACGGCTCAAAAATGGCGCCATTCTACACCATTCTTGCCACCTGGGTCGGCTGCACATTACTTGTTGCTATTCTCAAAACCGACATTGAAGATGACGAAAGCAGAATCAAACCATACCAAGCCTACTTTGGTAGATTTCTACTTTTTGCTTCAATCGCCGTTTGCCAGGGTCTAGTCATTGGCCTTGGTGACATTGTACTTGGCGTCCAAATCCTAAATATGCCACTGTTCTTATTTACTATCATGCTCTCAAGTCTTGTTTTCATGCTAATTATTTACTCCCTTGCCATTTCATTTGGCAAAATCGGAGAAGCTGTTGCAGTTGTCATTATGGTCGCCCAAGTTGCCGGTTCCGGTGGAACTTTCCCTATTGAATTACTTCCAAGCTTCTTCCAAAGGTTACAGCCATTTATGCCGTTTTACCCATCCATGACTGCGGTTCGTGAAACTATTGGTGGGTTCTATGGCTCCACCTATACCATCGCACTTCTACTACTGCTTTGCCATACAATCATTCCGCTGCTACTAGGCTTGGTCATTCGTCGTCCAATCATTGAGTTAAAACACAACATCTCAAAAGATATTGAAAAAACCGACGTTATTATTTAGGCCTCAAGTAACTTTTTAAGCTTCTTTTAAGCTTTCCAGAATAAACTGTAAAGAATGACAAAGAAGCAAAAGAAAATCAAGAAAACAAAGAAAACCAGAATAATAATCAGCTCTATTTGTTCTGCGCTCCTACTCATAATTGCAGGCATTTCTTGCTGGTTAATCATATCTAATAATCAAAATTCACAAACCGAAAACATAGAATTACAACACACCGGCACACTAACCGTCAAATCCGATGGCATATATATTACTGATGTCTCGGAAGTAGTTGAAGAGGTCATGCCGTCAATCGTTGCAATAACCAGCAAAACAGTCATTAGCTCGGGCATATTTGGACCATCCTTTTATGGCAGTAGTAGAAGTTACACGACCGAAGGCGCAGGCTCAGGCGTTATCATCTCGGAAAACGATGGCGAAATCCTTATCTTAACGAACTATCATGTCGTTGAGGATGCGAGCGAACTATCCGTCAAATTCATTGACGACAAAAGCTATGACGCTACCGTAAAGGGAATCTCCGAAAGAAAAGATATTGCAGTGGTTGCAATTAAAAAAGAAAGCCTAGATGGAGAAACACTGAAAAAGATTAAAATCGCAACCACCGGTGACAGCGATTCACTAAAAGTCGGAAGTGGCGTCATCGCAATCGGCAATGCACTTGGGTATGGCCAATCAGTAACAACAGGCGTCATTAGCGCACTAGATAGGGAAGTTACCACGGACGAGTCGACGCAAGATATGATACAAACCGACGCCGCCATCAACGGAGGGAACAGTGGTGGTGCATTGCTAAATAGTAAGGGTGAAGTTATCGGCATAAACTCTGCGAAGTATTCTTCAAATGTATCAGGTACCACTGCCAGTATTGAGGGTATGGGATTCGCAATCCCAATCTCAAATGTAAAAGATATTATAAAAGACTTAATAGATGGCAAAAACGATACTGAGCTGACACTAGGAGTTGAAGGCTATATGACAAACGCGGGAAGTATCAAGAACTATAAACTCCCAGAAGGTTTCTATATCTCAGCAATGACATCCGATGGTAACGCAGAAAAATCGGAGCTAGAAATTGGGAACATCATAACGGAAATTGATGGGAACAAAGTCACATCACTAGAAACCATTAAAAAAGTTTTAAATAAGAAAAAGAGTGGAGACAAAGTAGCAGTGAAAGTTAAATATCCAAGTAGAAATACATATAAAGAAAAAGAAATAAGCATAACACTAAACGCCAAATAAAAAAGCGCCCCGAGGGGCGCTTAACTACTCAATGAATTCGAGCATATTTCCAGCATGGATTTTTACGGTATACTTGTGATCAACTAAAAGCTCTTGCCATTTTTCAAAATCAACCTCATAATCTTTCTCGATGAGTTTATCCTTTTTGAAATATGTGGCAGTGATCGTATACTTTTCCGTAGTGCCATCCGTGCGAAATCTGTCTGCAAGCCCCCTAGTATCAGCAAAGTATGGTCTGTCATCATGTCCACGAGTGGTTTCGTTATGATCAAACTGCCACCGCTCGATATCGTACCGATATTTAGTCTGATAAACAGGTACTTGCGCGTACACTGGCTCTTGCACCGTGTAATACTTCGTCGTATAATCCGTCACCCAGGTCTGCTGTTCCGTAAAGGTTCCGTCGCCATTATCTTGGTATCCTGAAACTTCGTAATGACCACCAATAGCAACCTGGCGACTTTTCGTGACTGTATCATAATGGTCAAATACCGTGCCATAATGGTGAATTGCCTGATACGAGCCAGTCATTCGACCACCAGCCGGAACAAACCAATCCTCTTCCTGCACCGTACGATACTCTTCGATAACAACGTTTCTTTCCCAAGCCTTATCAACTACCGTAATCTCTGCAGTTTTTGGCTTTAAGAGAAATACTAACCCAACTATTGTGGCAATAATTGCCAGTACTGCAAGAATCGGTTTGATAAAGCTGCCGACATCTAGGCCTTTGACAAAATCCGCTACATTTTCAGGAATCTTAGAAAAACCGTCAGAAGAAAAATGCTCTTTATACATGTCTTCTTTATCAGAGCTCACCCCAGATTCATGTCGCTGCTCCCGATATATCGGGTCACCACTGCGATCCCAATCCGGTTCATCACTGTCTCGGTCAAAATCCTCCAGTCTCTCTCTTGTCTCCACCCTTTCTGGGTGCAACTCAAAATAGTGTTTGTCAGATTGATCACGAGTATGTGCACAGCCTTCGCAAGTTGTCCTTGTGGCTGGATTCATCCTGCCACAAAAACTGCAGTTCCAATCTGGACCATGATTGACATAATTTTCGATGTATTCGCGGGGCTTTGATGAATTCCCGCGCGAAACAGGATAAAATTTTGTATCCTTATCCCTTGGGCGCCCACAACCATTACAGTTCTGGTCTTTACCAGAGTTTTCACGACCACAGGCCCTGCAGGTCCAGAAACCATAAAAAGTTCCCATATTCATTACCCCCTTGTAGTTTTAATGTGCATCTATGTAAAGGCAGCCAAATTGACTGCTCTCATAAAAAATGGAGCCTCGAACCGGGTTTGAACCGGTGACCTCATCCTTACCATGGATGCGCTCTACCGACTGAGCTATCGAGGCATGTTTAAATTATAACACTAGAGCCTATAGAATGCAAGAAAAATTTAACCGAAGTACAGATTTAAAACCGGCAACGATGGTGCGCTACACGCTAGCATATTCTATATCTCATCTCCAAAAGACGAACTAGAGCAAAATTACGCCGCATCGGCGCCCTTAAATAGGGCGCTTTTTCTTACAAAATCCTAAGCTAAAACGCTTTACTTCCAACTTTTTTCATGCTATAATAACAAAACTGTCGTTCAAACAGCTAAAAAAAGGGGGTGATCAAGTTGTCGACATTGTACATTATAGCAGTATGCGCTATATTTCTCAGTAGCCTGGTAACTATTACCGGTGGCGAACATCACTAAATCGAAGGGGGACAAAAGAATAATGGAAAACAGCGGGGTACCAGCAATTGAAGAGATTAAGCAGGAGTACAAAGCAAATCACAAACGGCTAGCAGAGCTAGACAAAGAGCTAAACCTCAAAATTGCCAGATTCAAAGCTGCTCGTGATAAGGGTCTAGAAATCTGGAAACAGATCAAAGAACTTGAGGAGAGCTACAATACTAAGCTAGATATCGAACTCTATGAGTTTAACGAGAATTACTACTACGTCGTAGAGCAACTCGATGCAGTTAGAGAAGAAAGCCACGTGATTGCCGAAAGACAAAAGAACGTCAAGGCGCTCAAAACAGCCTTAGCTGCAGTATTAGATGAAGCGCCCGAAAGAACATTCTATCTTGGGCGCGATGGTCACGAGCTAGTCACTTATGAGAATAAGCTCGCTCACGAAGAAATGGTTAACAATAACCTAGAGAAGCAGCTTGTAGCAGAAGTCGAACAAATGCGTGCTCTTACTGTAATTAATTTCATGGAGTGCGGCGAGCTCTCAAAATGCCCAGAGCTCGAAAGCCTCAAAAAGAACATCGATAATCTTCGCGAGATATTCGGAGAAACGATGACAAAAGCAAGCGAGCTCCAAAACGAGATTTTTACAATCCAAAACGAAAAAGACAAGTACGTAAAAATCGGCATGGAACAATTAGTAAATGCATCAGCCAAAATCCTAGGCGAAGATAAAGACATCGTCCTAGAGCAGCTCAAAGCAGAACTGAGAAAATAAACTACCTAAACAAATTGCGCACCATTACGGCCAGCCTACGGGCTGGCTTTTTCCTGCATTCTACGCTACAATCAAATTATATTTTTGTTCGGAAAGGGGGTAAAATTATGAGGAATGAAAATAAGCACCCAAAAACCATCGAGCAGCTACAAGAAGAGCTCAAAAATGCCGAAGAGAAACGCGCTAGACTCCTAAAAGATCGAGACACCACGCAGCATAAACTAGTTATCCGCGACAAAAGAGTCACTCTAGCTTATCAAGAAATCAGACGTTTTGACGAAGATAAAAATCGTCCAAAAGAATGTGATGATTACCGCGAAAAGCTCATCAGAAACTACCAGCAAAGGACTGAGGATTCAAAAGCTGCTTACTACAAACTAGAGAGCATCTACAAAGAGCTCAGACGCACCAAATCTCAGATTCGACAAATCAAAGTAGAGATCAAGCGCCTTATGCGCAAAAATTCACTAGAACCTTAATTTACCCCTAAGCCAGCCCGTAGGCTGGCTTTTTCTGATACAAATCAACAGAGGTATACATTGACTTTTTTAATAATTCGTGCTATAATATTAGGAGTGGGTGGTACATTAAAAGAAAGGTTGGTGATTATTTGTTAGAAATTAACAAAATCGAAGAAGAGAGTCTAGATGAACTTAGCAAAGAGGATATGCGTATCTTGCAGTGTATGCAAGATCTTTCAGCGCAAATTGAAGCTACCAAGCAATCTATCCTCGGCCTACAAAAAGACCGCGAATCCGCTTGGGAAGACTGCCAAGAGGCAGAAAAACTAGAAAAAACCGCTAGAAAAAATTTCCTCATTAAGAATAGACCAGATTACAAAAAAGCACATGAAGAATATCTTTCATTCTTATCTCGCCTAAAGGTTCTGACTACTTATGCCGAAAACAACATTAAGCTAGAAAAATGCTTTGTTGCAGAATGTGAACAAAACATTACAGATGAGGCTGATAACCAGGCCTACTGGAAAAAACGCAAATTCGCTCATGAAAATCGCGTGAAATTATACCGCGAAGAGCTTGCAAGGCTTTCCCAGTATGCCAGAAGAAGAAAAGAGGAGTTCGAGAAATTTGAACTCACCGCAGAGTTTGAAATCTGGGGCAAAGCAGACGAAGAAGTAAAGCTTGCTATCCTAGCAGCAACCGATGCGAAAAGTGTAGTCATGAGCATCGAAAGTCAGATTGAAACAAACCGAATGGTCGGAGAAGAACTGACAAGAAAATACGAAGAAGCTCAAGCAGAGCACGAAAAAATTTTTGAAACAATCAAGGCTCTTAAAATGAGCCAATAGTCACCACCCCACACAAGGCCAGCAAACGCTGGCCTTTTTTTAAAATTATGTTATAATTACAGAGATGAAAACCTCTGATTTTGATTACAATTTGCCAGAAGAGCTTATTGCCCAAACTCCACTAAAAGACCGCGCGTCCTCGCGTCTATTAGTTCTTGATCGAAGCTCAAAATCATTTTTAGACAAACACTTTACTGACATTTTAGATTATTTACGTCCTGGCGACGCACTCGTTTTGAACGAAACAAAGGTTATACCAGCCCGAATCATCGGCAAAAAATCCGAAACTGGTGGTACCATTGAGCTACTGCTCCTGAAAGACCTTGGGAATGACGAGTGGGAATGCCTCGCGCGCCCACAAAAGCGCCTAAAACCTGGGACGGAAGTAGCATTTGGCGATAGCGAAGAGAATCCACTCCTCTCTGCCACGGTTACAGAGGTCCTAGATGAGGGAATTACACATGTAAAATTTGCTTACTCTGGCATTTTTATGGAAATCCTAGAAAAACTTGGTCGCATGCCACTCCCACCATATATCCATGAGGAGCTAAAAAACCAAAATCGTTATCAAACAGTCTATGCCCATAATCTTGGTTCCGCCGCAGCACCAACTGCTGGCCTCCATTTTACCCCGGAATTACTCCAAAAAATTACCGAGAAAGGTATCAAAATCATCAAAGTCACTCTCCATGTTGGTCTTGGGACGTTCCGCCCCGTCCAGGTTGATGATGTCAAAAATCACAAAATGCACACTGAGTCCTACGAAATAACTGATCAGGCCGCCAAAGAAATCAACGCCGTAAAAGCAGCTGGTGGTAAAATTTTTGCCGTCGGCACCACTTCTGTTCGCACGCTCGAGACCGTCGCAACAAAGTTTAAAGGCAAGATCCAAGCCGACAGTGGCGACACTGACATTTTTATCTATCCAGGATACAAGTTCAAGATCGTAGATGGTCTAATTACCAATTTCCATCTCCCAAAATCCACCCTTCTAATGCTTGTGTCGGCCTTCGCTGGTCAAACACAGCCACAACCGGCAACCGATTCAGAAGCCGCCGACTTCTCTGGCCGCGACTTAGTTTTAAAAGCCTATAACCACGCCATCAAAGAGAACTATCGTTTCTTTTCATTTGGTGACGCCATGCTAATCATTTAAGGAAAATATGAAAGTTAAATTTGAACTCATCCACAAAGACAAAACTACCGGTGCTCGCTACGGTAAAGCAATTTTCTTGGACGAAAACGGCAATGTTGCCAAAAACCCTGATGGTACCATGCAAGAATACGAAACCCCAATGTTTATGCCAGTTGGTACTCAAGCCACAGTCAAAACCCTGAGTCCAGAACAAGTCAAAGCCACAAACCCTGGCATCATCCTTGCCAATACTTACCATCTTTGGCAACGCCCTGGCGCCGATATAGTAGAGCGCGCCGGCGGGCTACATAAATTCATGAACTGGCACGGCCCAATCTTAACCGATTCGGGCGGTTACCAAGTTTTCTCACTCGCACACAACAAGAAAAAGGATATCACAGAAGAAGGAGTCCATTTCAAAAGCGAGCTTAATGGTTCAAAGCTCTTCCTCACCCCAGAAGAGTCTATCAAAATTCAAAACCAGCTCGACTCAGATATTGCTATGAGTTTTGACGAATGTCCACCAGCGTCCGCCGACTACAAATACCTCAAAAACAGCGTTGAGCGTACTCTCCGCTGGGCCAAGCGTGGCAAGGATGTCCATGCCAACAAAAATCAAAACCTTTTTGGTATTGTCCAGGGCGGCCCATACAAAGATCTTAGAAAATGGTCAGCTGAGCAGACCGTAGCACTAGGTTTTGACGGGTATTCTATCGGAGGTGTCGCCAATGATGACGAATGTAAAGATGATATGTATAAAGCCATTGAATATTCTGTTCCACATCTTCCAGAAGACAAACTCCGCTATCTCATGGGGGTCGGAGAACCAGTAGATCTCGTAGAAGGTGTTATGCGCGGTGTAGACATTTTTGACTGTGTCTCGCCGACCCGCTTGGCACGCCATGGCAACGCCTTAATCTGGGGTATCAGAACAACTGAAAAAGGTGAACCAAAAGAAAAGCGTATCAATCTCAAAAACGCCAAATTCACCGATGACTTCACACCAATCGAAAACGAGTGCGACTGCTACGCCTGTAAACATTACACCAAAGCCTACATCCATCATCTTATGAAATGTGATGAAACCTTTGGAGCCACCCTCCTCTCTATCCATAATATCCGTTTCTTAATTCGCCTTACCGAAAAGATGCGCGAAGCCATCAAAAACGATCGATATGCTGAATTTAGGGAACAATTCTTAAATTCATAACTCCATTTCTCTTTACATTTTGCCCAATCTGTGATAAAATATCAAACAATATGGCTAAAAAGAATAATACTAAGCGCAAACTCATTGGTCTAGTTTCTGAAGAATCTGGAATTCGTGCCTATTATACCAAGAAAAATACCATGAATACCCCAGACAAGCTTTCTCTCAGAAAATACGATCCAATTCTTCGCAAACACGTCAAGTTCACTGAGACTAAGAAAAACCTCGGACGTAACGAAGTCAAGGAAAAGAAGCGTTAATTGCAGCAAAAAGACTCTATCTTGGTATTTTTTCAGGCTCGCTCTACCAAAGTAGCACTTCGCCCGAAGAAAACACCAATCTAGAGCCTTTTTTCTTGCAATTAATTATGCAAACGATATTCTAAGTCGCGGACGACGTTCATAAAATACATAAACGCATCATACGGCGAATCAAACGGCGAAAAATACGCATGTACATCGCCATCGCTCCAATATTTTGTACTCATGTAATAAACGTGGTCCGACGTCGAAAGTCTGCGCCAATCATCATAAACGTCGCCCCCCTGCGAACGTGCAAGTGGTAATAGGTCATACAGGACCCTTGTCGCCTCCTTTTGCAAATCGTTTCCAAACCACGCTGAAAGATCACGCTCTTTGTCTGCCCATGTCACAGTTTTTGGCATAGAAATCGCACCGGCCGGCTTGCAGAAATATGCTTCTTCTGAAACCGTCATAAAATTGCCCTCTTTAACAATCTTATAAATCAGCTCGTTCATAAACTCAAAAATCCCGGTACTTTTCCAAATATTTTCGCCGAACGTTTCAAAGTCCATAAATAGGTTTATCACGTCGCCCTTTTCTTTCTTCAATTTGGCAAAATATTTATCGACCGTCAATGGATAATCCTTTGAGGTTTTATCAGCAAAACGAAACGCAATATCATCGGACAAACGATAATTTCTAAGAAGCAACTTCAGTCCCGAGGTTCCTTCTGCAATATAAACATTGTTTGGGCTCTTCTTGCCCAAAACTTTTTCAGCTCCCTCAGCTAGCACTGCAGTATAACCAATTTGCGACGCCCAGACCCCGACCTCATCGCTATATGCCAGCTCAGTATTTCGAAGCACCCTTGGGCGCACGCCAAAAAGCCGCGCAATCGTATCAGAATGCTTGCGCACCTGCTCTTTAAACTCAGCCTTGTCCTCAAAAAAGGCAAGGGAATGATAATATGTCTCACCCACAATCTCAACCCTGCCAGTAGAAATCATCCGCGAGAGTTGAATAATAAGTGAAGGGTCCCACTCCTCCGCCTGCTCAATCCACGTCCCGGAGATAGAAAGGGAAATTTTGAACTCAGGATATTTGCGAAGATTTTTTTCAATCAGATCGAGCATCGGATGGTAAGATTTTTCGGCAACTTTTTTAAAAATACGCTCGTTATTTTGTTTGCCGTAATAATCTTTTTCGTACCAATAATTTGAAGTTTTTGCAACATCAAAAATACTATATTTCTGATAGCGCCAAGGCTGATGCAGATGCAAATATAGACAAATTGATGGCACTCTTACTCCTTATGCTTATCTAATTTATTATAAATCAGCTCCACCTGTTTTGCAATATCATCCCAAGATAGATTTTTACATTCTGCATGCATATTTTGCTTCAAAACCCTAGATAAGACCGAGCCATCTGAGAGTGCCAAAATCGCATTCGCAAGCTTGTCTGTATCCCAAAAATCATAAGACATGACGTTTCGAATTACCTCATAAACACCAGACTGTTTTGTCAAAATAATTGCATCGTCATGATGCGCAGCTTCAAGTGCGGTCAGTCCAAATGGCTCCGAAACCGAACTCATTACAAAAATATCCGAAAGTTCATAAATATCACGGAGCTGCTTTCCACGCACAAATCCGGTAAACACTACATTTTTTGAAACGCCATAGCTTGCGGCAAGCTCCAAAAGCTCGCCTTTTTGTTCGCCATCACCCGCCAAAACAAAAATCAGCTTTGGGTTTTTAAAAAGCGCAAGTCTAGCTGCCTTAATGAAATTCTTCAGGCCCTTTTGTACCGTAAATCTACCAACCGTCGAGACAATTGTGCACCCGCGCTCCTTCATTTGTTCAAGATAATAGTAGTCTTCTTCGTCATATTTATAAGTCTTTTTTGCAAAATCCTCGTCGATGGAATTGTAAATTACATCAATTTTGTCAGCAGGAATGCCGTATTTATCCATGATGATTTGTTTTGTCGCCCCAGAGACAGCAATAATTTTGTCCGCCATTAGAAGTCCATTTCTCTCAATCTCTTCAACCAATTTATTGCCGCCGCGCCTGCCGCTACGATCAAATTCCGTTGCATGAACATGCGCAACAAGTGGCACACCATAGTTCTTTTTTGCAAGAATCGCAGCCTCAAAAGTTAGCCAATCGTGCGCATGAATTACATCTGGCTTAAAATCCATCAGGTGCTTTTTAATGAACTTCACGTAGTCCTTTTGAACCTTGCGAATTGTTATTGTATTTTTAGGAACAGTCTTATCATAACCTCGCGAATTATATGCACCATATTTCTCTTGCCCAAATTTTTGTTCTGGCTTATATTTGGTCGCGGAAATCACATTCATAAAATCAGTTTGCTCAGACAATGGTGCAGTATACGGGACCACAAAATCAATTTTCGCACCATCTTTTGCTAGCGCCTTAGAAAGATTCAGACAGGCAACGCCTAACCCTCCAGAATTGTGTGGCGGCAACTCCCACCCAAGCATTAGCACTTTCATCTCTTCCATTTTACCACAAGATATGGTAGAATAGCAATAAGCGCGTAGGGATGTAGCTCAGTTGGTAGAGCGCCGGTCTCCAAAACCGGGTGTCGCGAGTTCGAGTCTTGCCATCCCTGCCATTTTTTGTTATCCTAAACTTAATGAAAGAGCTGTTTTCCTATTTCAAACGGGTGGATAAAGTCTGGAAGGGAATTTGGCTCTTTATTTTTTGTGGATTTATTTCACTAGATGCCTTTTTCCCAAATTTCTTTGGCGTCACCATGCTAAAACTTCTCGGCCTCGCCTTTTGTTTTATTTATGTCATCCAAAAATATTCTAGTGACAAACTACTGGTTATTGCATTTTTCCTTACTTTTACTGCCGATCTAGTCCTTGCATTCAACAATGTCTCTCGCATCGGCGTCCTGATTTTTGTCCTTGCGCAATTTGCTCATTTTGCCCGCATCAAACCGCTCGGCAAAAACGTAGCCCCATTCGCAGTCGGCGCACTGCTCGCCTACATTATCCTTGCATTTGCCGCTGGCCCATATTGCATTTATCTGCTTGGCGCAATATACGCCTTTTTCCTCGTTTCAAACCTCATTTTGTCCTACAAATGGCACAAAAAATCTCCAAAAAATGGTTCAGCCATCTCCGCCTTCTACGGATTCAGTCTTTTCCTATGCTGCGATCTCTGCGTTGCTGGCTCGTTCTTTGCCCACATCCACATACTACCATTCTTTTTAAAGCGTTTGTTCGACTTTTTGGCTTGGGGTTTTTATTATCCATCCCAAGTCCTAATCTCAAATTCCAGCACGAAAAAACCGAAAAAGTCCTAGCGCACCCACAACCTGTGCTATAATAAAATTATTATGGAAGGTAAAAAATCACAGACATTGTCACAGCCTCGGGCGATTCTCGTCTTTGGAGCTCCGGCTAGTGGCAAAACAACATTCTGCGAAAAATTTTCGCAACAATTTAGAGCTCCATATTACAATCTAGAAGAAATTGAGGCAGATTTGGGCGTAGACCGCAAAAAGATGCTCTTCATCCTTGATCTCATCGCCAGGACCGGTCAAAACGTCATTTTAGAAGGCGAGCTCAAGACCGAGGCCGAACGTGACGAAGTCAAGGCTCTTCTAAAAGAAGAGGGCTACAATCCATCTTTAGTCTGGATCCAGACCGACGTCAATACTATCAAAACTCGCCTCAAAAATCGTCTCAAATCTGTCGCCAAAGCCAAAGAAGAATACGATCGCAAAATTTCCGAGCTCGAAGCCCCTTCTGAGTCCGAAAAACCAATTGTCCTCTCTGGCAAACATACCTTTGAGACCCAGCTTTCCCACACCCTGTCTCAGCTTGCTGGCTAATAATGATTATAGAGGATAAAGAATTCGGCGAAGTCTTAGTCCGAAAAAACACCTGGGCGACCGGTGTAAAATTTTCGGTCTCTACTTCTGGTCGGCTTCAAATGTCTGTGCCGACCTATACCTCCACTTTTCTCGCCAAGCGATTTTTAAATGCAAACCGCGAGGTTATTCGTGCTAAATTGCCAGTCAAAGACCCTGGCTCACAACGCGCCAGAGACACCAAAAAGAAGCTCCTCATGAAAAAAGCCAAAGAATATTTACCATATCGGCTAGAATACTTTGCCAAACTTTATGGATATAACTATGACAAGGTTCGCCTCTCACATGCCGGCACTCGCTGGGGTAGCTGTTCGTCAAATCGCACCATCTCCCTAAATATTGGCCTCATGCAGGTCCCCGAACCACTACGTGATTACGTCATTTTACACGAACTAGCACACCTCAACCATATGGATCATTCCGCTGCTTTTTGGGCAGAAGTAGGTAAACATGACCCTCGCTACAAAACCCACCGCACCAAGCTCAAAGCCTTCTCGCCCGGAGTCTAAATTTAGCACAAAAAGTATCAAAATTCTTTCCGCCTATGCTATAATAAAAGCATAAATGGGAAGTGTCATAGAAAGTTGCCGCCATTTTTTGGAGGAAAAGCTAAGTAGGAGTCGCCTCTTTCTATCCCTATCGTCAAAACTAAGGAATCGAAAGGCTAGACTATACTTAGGTATTTTTCTAATCTATTTTGTGGCCGGCTTTGCCTTCCTTGCAATTGGTCTCCAACCAGTCAAAAGTGCCGAAGCTGTCTACGCTGCAGAAGCAGAAACCGCCGAAGAATCTCTAGAAATCCCCGCAATCTCGCTCTCCACTCCTGTCAAAATCAGCACCTTGAGCGGTTCCGATCTATCCGTTCCAGAACAAATCGCCGCTTCTTTCACCATGCATGACAACAAATACTTCATCTTTGGCCATTCTTCAAGCGTGTTCAAAGATTTAAAAAATCTCCAAATTGGTGATCAGATTATTTATCAGGGCCAAAGCTACACCACTGCCCTTATAGAAGAAAAACTCAAAGCCGACGTCAACATGGAAGATATCCTAGCTGCAGTAGACACTCCAACCATCGTTCTCATGACCTGCTCAGGCGAGAAAATCGAAGACACAAATGGCGATCACACACATCGCATTATTGTTACAGCTAAACTAACCACAAGGGAATTACAAGATGAGTAGGCAGCGAGATTTCAGGAGACCGCTCCTGCTTATTTTTATTGCGCTGTTCGCTCTAAATGTCACCCTGTTCGCTCTCTGGCTAGCTCGCCCAAAAGACAGTTCTCACGCCACAACTAGCAGCGCCGAATTTGAAGAAATTCTCATCCCCGTCACCGGCTTTTACAATTTTAAGACCGACAACATCACCTCAGAAGAACTAAAAAATCTCAAAGAAATAACCGACCCAGCTGACATCTCTCCGGACGATACAGAAATCTACGCTATCTCTCTAGATAATCTAGACTACCGCGCTCGCGTAGTCAACGTTGATGGAAAATATCCACTGGATATTCTAAAAGAAGACCCAGAGTTTCTCACTCTCAATCAAACCGGCGTCACCGCCCTCACTCGCAGACTTTTGACCAAGCTAGCTTCCGTTGGTGACGGCGCCTATTTTGCCGAAAAAGTCGCCGATTTCCTAAGTTCTACCGATCTGACTCACACTAGCAACGAAGTTAGTTTTTCTGATTCCTGTTCCAATTCCGCCAACATGACTCTCTGCTCTAGCCCAGGCATGTACTCTACCCTCACCGCCATCGGCGTAGACATCGTAGAGCTTACCGGCAATCATAACAATGACTGGGGCGCCACCGCCAACCTAGAAACCATCGCAAAATATCGCGACGACGGCATGCTCACTTTTGGCGGCGGGACCGACGAAGAAGACGCCGCAAAGCCTCTAGAATTTAAACAAGACGGCACCGAGATCACCTGGATCGGCATCAACAACTCCACCTCCACAAAAGGAAACGGCCAAGGCGCTTCCATGGGTCATCCTGGAGCCAACATTTACGACGAAGAATTAACCAAGTCCCAAATCAAAGCAGCTAAAGACCAGGGTAAATACGTCATCGTTGATGTCCAATTCTTTGAATGTTACAGCTATCCAGAAGACGGCGAAGAAATGCCATCCTGTGATTATCCAATCTCTGGCCAAGAACAATTATTCCGCAACCTCATCGATATGGGCGCAGATATGGTCGTAGGCACACAGGCGCACCAGCCTCAGACTTTTGAGCTCTATCAAGACAAGCCAATCTATTATGGTCTTGGCAACCTCTTCTTTGATCAAATCTTTTGGCCGGGCACCGAAAGAAGCCTTATCCTTACACATTATTTCAGCGGCCAAAAACTTCTCCAAACTCGTATCACCGAAACCATGTATGGCACAGATTTTCAACCTGCAATCATTAGCGGCGACGCAGCCAAAAACTATCTCACCCGCCTAGCGGACGCCAGCCCAAAGAACCAATAATAAGTCTAGTAGTTGGAGAAGAATTGCGACCAGTAAGTCTTATATTGCGACGCTGAGTCAAACACAAAACCAACTGCCATCTTTGTAAACTTATCAGACAGAATATTTGCACGGTGCGTCTCAGAATCCATCCAAGTTCTGACAACTGTTTCCGGAGAAACTGCCGTGTTTCCAGCTGCCAAATTCTCCCCAGCAACTCCACCAGCCAAAGGCTTACAGGCCGAATCCCAAGAGCTACCATCTGGACGCTTGTGATCATACAAAACCACACTTTCTTTTGCGCGTGTCTCTGCGGCTTCCGCACAGGTCTCGCCCCAAGAAAGCTCACTGAGATTATATTTTTTTCGCTCCTTATTAACCAAGTCTAACACCTCTTTTTTCCACTCGTCCACCGGTGGCTCCACCACGGTTACCTCTATAGAATCACGTTTCAGACCATCATAGGTCCCAGCTGTAATAGTCGTCGTACCAGTCCCAGAAATCGCCGGATAACGACACCTCACCGTTGAATAACCAAGCCGTGTTCTAGCCTCGCTATAAAAGCCTTTTATTACATCGGTATTGCTAGTTTGCCAATACATATGGCCAGGCTCACTTACGCTATCATTAATACAAAGATCAATGTTTGCAGTCTGGTAGATTGTTAACTTATCCGCATTCCAAAGCTCGCTTCCTGAAACCGTACCCTTGTCAAAAGAATAAGCAAGCGCTGCATCTTCGGAGCCAGAATCGGAAGCAAGCGGAGTTACTACTTCACCAGAAGTCGAATCAATTAGCAATATATCATCATCGGCCGCAAGATTGTCTTCGGTCTTTTCGTCGACCATCTTAAATTCCAAGCCACCATTTAATCCAATCGCACTAGCAATCAAAATCCCAGCAACAAGAATTGCCACTGCATTTATCGACAACAGAATTGTCATTCTGGTTTGTTTTAGCATTGCTGCAGCCATCTATCAAAATTTTACCATAAGAAGTGTAGAGTATCAATAAACATGCAAAAAATACCCCCCGGTATCCCGGGGGTTAAGGTTCTAGATGGTTCTAAAATGAATACGCAATATTTCTAATATCCTGATATTTACGAAGCGTTACTCTGACACTAGTTGCGCCCCAAGGATAGACCTCAGTGATTTCAAGCTTTTCAATCTCAAATAGAGATTCTGCTTTTTTCATCCTCAAGTTAAATGCGGTAACATCTCTCTGCGCCTGGAGATAAGCATCGTTTACGCTATTTTGAACATACATATACTTGGCATCAATTGGCCAACCCTGCGTTGTAAGACAACGGCGCAAACTTTCTGTCATGATTAAATAATCATACATCATCTCGCCGCTATCATTTAGAAGCACAAATCCAGCCTGAAGCGCATCAGGAACTTTTGGACCAAGATACATCGAAAGACCGTGCATCCAAACCAAGTCCTGTGTGCCATGAAGTTCTGGATGTTTTGCCACATCCTCAAAAGATTCGTGAATATATTCCACAAACTCTCCCTCACCATCTGGATAAAGCTCCTCCATCGAGCGCACATCACCATTATCAAACACGGTGAGATGTAAGTCTTCTGGCTCTCTTGCTTGATCGCCAATCCACCTCGCACCACGACCGTCACTCGTACCATAAAGTCTCTCCGGCAAATTACCACCAGCAAAAGCGGTCGCATGCACTGCGATCCTATAGCTGCTGTCATCTGCAAAAGACTTTTTTGCCACAATCGAATCGATTTTATCGACTACCGACTGCGCCTTGATACGCTCGTTGATATTCATCGCTTCATAAAAACTCATCTGGAACCATACGTCGTTTGCTGGAACTTTTCGAAATACCCTCTTTAGATCCCAACCGTAATTGTGAAGATAAACCATTGCGTCTGCCATTTTTCCAGTCCACATAGAAATGTAAAACATCAACATAAAATCTGAACTTGGAATATTAAAGTATTCAAAATTATGGAGCAAACCTGGATCCTCAAGTTTTTCGTCAAACAATTGTTGATAAACGTCACGATATTCGCCATAGACCTCTG
Source organism: uncultured Candidatus Saccharibacteria bacterium (assembly GCA_947304135.1). Taxonomy (GTDB): domain Bacteria; phylum Patescibacteriota; class Saccharimonadia; order Saccharimonadales; family Saccharimonadaceae; genus Nanosyncoccus. The sequence goes on along the minus strand of CAMYZZ010000004.1, from coordinate 13,546 downwards.
CACTTGCACGCTGTGAAAAAGCAACTTCGATTCTTTTCATCATTGTGCACTTGCGCGTAGATCTATCTTTGTTGTCAGAATTTCGGCTTATCTTACCATCTTTAAACTGAATAGACAAATCCGCATCATCAGAGGCCCAATCCTTTAGATCTCCCTCTGCTAAATGCCCATATCCTCGAGTACTAGAATGAAAGTCTGCACGAGGTAATTCCCAACATGAGCTCATAAATAGAACCTCCTTGTAAAGCTACTTGGGCCATGCAACCCACACAAAAAACTACAGGAAATATTATACTACATCTTGACTATTTTAGCAAGGGGTGATAGAATTATTAAGTATTAGGATCCCTTGTTGGGGATTCGCCAAGTGGTAAGGCAGTGGGTTCTGGTCCCACCATTCGGGGGTTCGAATCCCTCATCCCCAGCCAAGAAAAGCACCCAACTAAGTTTGGGTGTTTTTCTTGGCTTCTCCGAGAGAAGCAAGGAGTATCCCTCAGTATCCCCTATCTCTCACCCCCCTAACGCTATTGACTTTTTAGCCAATCTGTGCTATAATTAAGTACAGTTAGACAATATGTTTAACCGTACATTAAAATATTGCAAATTCAATTTTTTCCAGAAAATAGGAGGGGATCTATCATGGAAAAAATCAAAAACATATTCTTCTACGCAGGAGCAACAGCTTCTGATTATGAAAGAATACAGGGAAAAATCAACGAAACAAACAGAGTATTAGTAAACGCAATCTCCGGATTAGCGTCTTTCCTAATCACGCTCATGTTTGTACTATCCTACTTTATTGAAGGGATAGGTATGAACCACACCGTTTACGGTATTGGCTCAATCATCTCACTACTTTGTTTATTTCTTTCGCTCTTCTTTGCAAAGAAATATCCAAGATTGATTATGTCATTAGTTCATACTTGCTTCGTTGTATTCTTCACTTATGGCATTCTAATTGGAACTGTTACAGATCCAGACGAAAAAACCGTTACCTTTATGGTAATGTTAGTTCTTTTGCCAGCACTATTCATAGTGCAACCATACCAGATGATTGCCATTACCGTGTTACACTGCGTCATTTTTATGATTCTTTGTTTTGCCAACAAAACAGGAGCAATCTTAAACAATGACATTGTTGATACTATAGTATTTGGGCTTCTCGGTATGAACTGTGGGGTTGCGCTTACCCGCAACAAGATCAAATCTTACATTGCGGAAAGCAAACTTCAAGAACTTAGCCGCACAGACGCGCTCACCGGCATGAACAGCAGAAATGCTTACGAGTACGATATTTGCAATCTTCCAAAGCAGTGCAAAAAGAGTCTCAGTTGTATATATGTCGACGTTAATGGTCTCAAGACTATCAACGACACAGTTAATCATACAGCTGGTGATAAAATGCTCAAGACTGTAGCCGAAAAAGTTTTAAAATACTTTGGCGAAGATTTAGCCTATCGTATCGGTGGCGACGAATTCGTTATCTTTGTTTCGGACTGTTCTGATGAAATTATCAAAGAAAGTATCGAAGAAATGATAAACGAAATCGAAGAATGTGGCTACCACATAGCAACTGGTTGCGAAACCAAGAAAAAACCACATCTCAACATGGCCGACTTGCAAAAGGCCGCTGAGATCAAAATGTACCAAGACAAAGCAGCGTTCTACAAGAGCAACACTTGCTTTGATCGTCGTAAACAATAATTGAATTTGCAAAGATAAGGCCGCTTTTGAAGCGGTCTTTTTCATGCTTATTTTTCTTGATGACTCTAGTTGCTTATGCTAAAATATTACCAAAGGAGGTCATGTGCAACTAATCAATATTTTGCTTACTGCTGTTTCACTTTTAACTTTGCTTTCGGGCTTTTCTGTCTTGCTCGGAGCTAGAAAAGGCGAGCGCGCACAGGCTTTCATTTTCTTCTTTACTACCATCGCCTGCCTTTTTTGGGCCGCGCCAATCGGCGTTTTCTTGGCCCTTTCAGAAACTACTAGCATTGAGCTTACAAGCGTTGTCGTTTTGACATTCTATATCGCCGCCATTGTCATGTGCTGGGGCCTCATGTCCTATACCTGCCACAAATATCTCCTCGGCAAAATCGCCATGGCCATTTTTGCAATCCTTGGCGGCACCCTCATCGGCTTTATTGTTTATGACCCACACATTCTATATTCCACCATAGAGCTAAATAGTATTTCCGGCAACATTGTCCACCTCCACCAAAACCTCTTCTACCTTCTATTTGGTATTTATTTCTGTGTCACAGTTGCACTATATATGCTCGGCCTGCTTATCAACGCCAAAAAAGCCACCGCAAAAAGCATCAAGCGCGCCAACACTATCGTCTTTATCGGCTTCACTATCACTGGTGTTATCGCATTAGTCTTCAACCTTATCCTTCCAGTTTTTGGTCAATATAGCACCATCTGGATTGGCCCACTCGCCATGTGTATCGCCTGGGTTTTCCATTATTACGCCATCATCCGCTATCACCTCATCAACCTTTCTGGTCGCTGGCTCAAAACCCTCTCACATATCATCATCATGTCCTTTATGGCCATTCTCTATCTTGCCATTTTCTTTGTCGTCTTTATCGCGCTGTTCAAAGTTCCAAATCCATCTACAGAAGTTGTCATCCTTGTTTCTATTGTTATCATTATCGCTCTACTGCTATTTCCAGTCCTCAGCGAAATTAGTGATTATGTCCGCTCGCTTGCTTCCGTCCAAGACGTAGATATTGTTTATATTGTCAAAAAACTCAGCGCCCTTTCTAGTGAGTATCTGGATTACAACGAGCTTGCAGGATTCCTAGGCGACCATCTCCACTTCCAAAACTTCGGTCTAGTTATTGACGGGAAATTTTATGACGCAGAACACACAAAGTTATCCAGCGCCGAAATCTCCAAAATAGAAAGTCTCCGTGCTCCAGCCCGCGGCATCTGGCTCGCTCTCACAGACTCAGAAAGCAGGTTTCTACAACGTCACCACATCGAAGCTGTCGCCGTCCTTCGCGATGGCAATGGCAAGATAATCGGCAAAGCAGTCTTTGGCCGCCCAATGGGGAACATCACACTCGCAAATCGCAAGCTCCTCCCAATAGAAACCGCTCTCACCATGACCGCCTCCACTATCAGCGCCGAAAAAGCACCAAAACTCTAAAACAGCCATTTTAAGAAACCTTTAAGGTTTTAGAGTATAATAAAAATATGAGAATTTTATACGTAGAAGACGAAAAATACCTAGCTGACGCCGTTATTCATGTCCTAGAAAAGTCCGGCATCTCCGTCGACCATGCAGCAGATGGCGAAGAAGGCTTAAGCTTGGCTGTCAAACCAACTTACGACGCAATCGTTCTAGATATCATGCTGCCAAAACTATCCGGCCTAGAAATCCTAAAAGACGTCCGCGGGCGCGGTATCAAGACACCAATCATTATGCTTTCTGCCCTCTCCCAAGTAGAAGATAAAATCAAGGGCCTAAACTACGGTGCAGATGATTATCTTGCCAAACCATTCAAAACCTCCGAGCTCGTCGCCCGCCTTCGCGCCCTAGTTCGCCGCCCAGCCTTGCAAGACGAAAAAATCATTAGCTATGGAGACCTCTATTACAATCTCGAAGAGCGCAGCCTCAACGATATTCACCTTTCCGAAAAAGAAGCAGCATTAATAGAAACTCTAATCAGAAATCCTGATCATGTCCAGAGCAAAGAATTTCTTCTCGCTCACGTTTGGGGTAGCGATAGCGCCGGCGAAGACAACTATGTCGAAGTCTATATCAGCTATCTTCGCAAGAAACTCGAAAAACTAAAAAGTAATGTTAAAATTAAAACCATTAGGAGCCTAGGTTATAAACTATGTTTAAAAAACTAAAACAAAAATTCATCCTTACAAACGTCCTTATTAGCGCCGCCGTACTTTTGGTGGCGTTTTCTTCTATTTATCTCGTTGCCGCAGGTGACTCCAGCCGCCGCGGAGAAAAACCCGGTCCCGCCATCCAAATCCAAGTCGGCGACAATCCAGAAATCACCAAAGAGTTTAACGAAAAAATTGCCGAGCGCATCGAAGCCGAACGTTCCGCCTCACTCAAAACCCTATTGATTTCCCTCATCGTCACCGGCATCACCGTCGAATCTATTATCGCCATCATTTCTATCCTGCTCGCCGAGCGTTCCATTCGTCCAGTTCGCGATGCCTACAATGCCCAGAAGGAGTTCATCGCCAACGCCTCTCACGAAATCAAAACCCCACTTGCCGTCATCCAGGCCAATTTAGAGGCCGCCGATATTAAAAACAACAAATGGATAGATAATGCCATGGAAAAAGCCGAGGACCTAGCCGAGCTAAACAACCAGCTTCTTGCGCTCGCAAAAAGCGAATCTATCCCTACAGCTACCTCCGTCAAAGAAATAATACTTCCAAAAACTGTTAAAAACGCCATCTCTGCTTTTGACGCTAAGGCCAGCGAGCAGGGAAAATCCATCACCATTTCGTGCTCCGTCTCAGACGATTACAAGGTCAAACTAAACCGCACCGCATTTGAGCAAATCCTCAATATCTACCTAGACAACGGCATCAAATACTGCAAAAATACCGTCGCCATAAACGTCAAAAAAGATCGTATCTTTGTCATTTCCGACGGTAAACCTATCCCAAAATCCAAACTAGAGCATCTTTTCGAACGTTTCTACCAAGCCGACAAAACCACAGAGGGCGTTGGCCTGGGTCTTGCCATTGCCAAATCCGTCGCCGAGAAAAACGGCTGGGAAGTTGGCGCCTACGTCGACGAAGAACAAAAGACTAACGTTTTTACACTAGAGTTTAAATAGCTATTTGACTAGCGCCATAATCAAGGCAAACACTTCTTCAATCGTGCCAGAAGCATCCACGACATTAATTCCAAATTCTTTGGCAATCTTTGGGTAGGCATTGTTTACTTTTTGCTGGAACTCACTCGGCTTGGCTTCGAAAGTTTCTGTGGCTTTTCCGCGTCCGCCCTGGCGAGACAATCGTACTTCGTCCGAAGTCGTCAAAATTACGCCAAGATCTGGCGTCACATACGGAGCCGGCAAAAGTTCTTTTGTCAGCCTAATAATCTTGCTCCTAGAAATACCTTCGCCATAGCCCTGGTAAGCTAGCGTGCTCCACCAGTTTCTAGCAGAAATCACTACCCCACCACTCTTTAGGACTGGCTCTGCAATCTTCTTCCAAAGCTCTACTCTAGCAGCCGTAAAAAGAAGTACATTTGTCATCGGCTCTAAGCCATAATCCTTACCTTTGACCAAGATTAAATCATGTAGCTCATGCGCCTGCGGCAAATCGCCATCCGGCTCGTCCATCACTACTACTTTTTTACCTTGCTTCTCAAAATATTCCTGCAAAAGCCGCACCTGAGTCGACTTGCCGGTACCGTCCTGACCTTCAATCACAATATACATTATTTTTCTCCTTCCAAATATTTCTCAAAGCAAGCTGGGCAAATCGCGCGATACTCAATTTTGGAATGGCCATCGTCAATCAAAACATCCGGTCCATCTGCCATAAACTTGCCATTTAAAAACCTGGCATTGCAAGTTGCCTTGTGGCCACATTCACAAATAGTCTTGATCTCGTCAATATCATGAGCAATTTGAAGAAGCCTCGTAGCGCCGTCAAATCCGCCGCCAGATAAACGAAAATTAAGCCTCAAGCCATAAGCCATTACGGGGATATCTAGTTTGGTAGTGATTTTCATCAGCTGGTCTGCTTGTTCGGTTGTCAAAAACTGCGCTTCGTCAACCAAAACACAGGCCACATCACTAAACTTGCTCTTCACAAGCTCATACAAGTTGTCGTCTTTTGTGACGCAAAAATCCGTCTTTCGCTCTGGCCCAATGCGCGTAAGCAGCTTATCACCGTTTTTTGTATCCATCTTTGGCTTGATTACGCAAACCTTATGCCCACGTTCTTCGTAATTAAATGCTACCTGCAAAAGTTGCATCGTTTTTCCGCACCCCATCGCCCCATATCTAAAATATAGTTTTGCCATATTACCTCAACTTTTCTCTATTATAGCATGCTATAATGTGTTCATGCACGAAAGTTGGAAGCCATTTCTAGATTCCGAGTTTGAAAAACCATATTTCAAAGAGCTCTCAAATTTTTTGCATGATGCCTACGCAAAAAAGACTATTTTTCCGCCCAAGCAAAAAGTTTTTCGCGCCTTTTCGACCGATCTGAACCAGGTCAAAGTAGTTATCCTCGGCCAAGATCCCTACCACACTCCCGGGGCCGCCCACGGCCTGGCTTTTTCTGTCCCAGACGCTCAACCTATTCCACCATCACTCAAAAATATTTATAAGGAAATAGAAGACGAATACCAAAATATTTTGCCAAAAGAAGATTTTTCCGCCATGCAAAAAAGACATGAATCTGGCAATCTCAACAATTGGCAAAAACAAGGAGTTTTACTGCTCAATAACGTTTTAACCGTCGAAGCTCACCACGCCGGCTCACATCGCGGCCACGGCTGGGAAACCTTCACCGAAGAAGCAATCAAATACCTAAACGCACAAAAAGAAGGTCTGGTTTTTCTACTTTGGGGCAGAGACGCCAGAAACAAGGCCAAACTCATAAATCGCTCGAGGCATCTAGTTTTGGAAGCCCCACATCCGTCGCCACTTTCTGCCTATGCCGGGTTTTTTGGATGCGGCCATTTCAAAAAATGCAACGACTATCTTAAAGCTCATGGTTTAAAGCAAATCAATTGGTAAACGCCTATGCTTGCAAAACCAAGCCGCCCGTGCGAGCATAGACCACGTGAAAACCCGCGAGCTACAAAAATGGTTTATGTCACATATTGCCGAAGACGGCAAACCCTATTCTGTTGACAAAAATCAGGCCAAAATCGTGCTAGACGTACACAAAAATACTCTAGTCACCGCCCGCGCTGGCTCCGGCAAAACCAGGACTATTGTCGCCAAAATCGTCTATCTTTTGACTCACGAAAATATTGACACAAAAGAAATCATCGTGTTTTCCTTTAACCGCAAGGCCCGCGCGGAAATCAACGAACGCCTCACGCGTATTACTTTTGATGGCACGCCACTTTTCGAGCATCCACCAAAAATCGCCACCACGTTCCATGGCTTTGCCTATAAAATTTTGGGCGGGAAAGAAAGAATCGGCAACAGCCTCATCACCGAGACAGAGAATCTCAAACTCATCCAAAAAGCCGTCAGCAGCACTAACCCAGAAATCGTCGCACAATTCACTACAAGCGGTGCCAAACCAGAAAAAGCCTTGCAATTCATCACCCGTGCCGAACAACAATTTTTTGAAGACTATAATCTGCTGCAAGAAAAAATCGAGCAGCTAGAAGACTCCGACATCAAAACTAACCTAGAGAATCTCTACCAAATTTTGCTTCACTACAAAAAATCTTTAAAACAAAAAGGGAAGACTAATTTCAACGAAATGATGTTTCATGCCGCAGAAAAAATTCGCAAAGAAAACCTAGAATTTCCATACAAATATATCTTTGTTGACGAATATCAAGACTTTTCCAAACTTTTCCTAAACCTCATCCTCGCCTTGAGATCTCGCGTTCCAGATTCTAAGCTACTTGCCGTGGGCGACGACTGGCAAGCCATCAACCGTTTTGCTGGCTCCGATGTGAAATATTTTAAAAACTTTAAAAAATATTTTCCAGAGGATTCCGCCAAACTATTTATTCCCACCAACTATCGTTCCGGCAAAACCATTGTAAAAAATGCAAATTATTTTATGGGTAAATGCATGAAAGACTATAAAGGCTGCAAAACTGGCAACAAAACCCACGCGGAAATCTTTATCAAAAATATGCTTTTTGAAAACTACCAAACCACCATTCTAAAAATCATCAAAACAAACCCAAATAAAACCATCAAAATTCTTTCCAGAAACAACGACCTAAATTTTGAGCGTATTAGTCTTTTGGATTTTACAGAACAAATCCGCCAAAATCTCGCAAAAGAATATCCAGAGCAAAACCTAGAGAATCTAATCAGCGAGTCCACCATCCACCGCTCCAAGGGTCTAGAATCCGACATTGTGATTTTACTAGAAATAGACGCCGGAAAATTTCCCGGGCCAGACAAATCTGGCGGACTCTACGAGATTTTTGGCGACACAGCAGAAAACCTTTTTTTAGACGAAGCCCGGCTTTTTTATGTCGCCCTAACCCGCCCCAAAGAAAAACTCTACATCTTAAGTAAAACCACCAAAATTAGAAAAGAAACCAAAAAATATAATTTCCTAAGCTATCTAAACGACGAGTGGATTGAGGAACTTTAAAACGTAAACTTAAAAACCTACAGCCAGGCTTCTAGACGTTTACGCTCAGCAGAACCCTTTTCGTAAGAATCCAAAATGTCTTCGATATAAGTTTTACCATTGGAAAGATTAAGCGTCTCAACATGCGGCATCGAAGAAAGCATCCTGATAATCGCTTCGTCCGTGTCGATATTGGTCATAGAATTTTTGCTGTCATTTCTATGCGAATGTACGCGCAGCTCCTTATATACAAACCTAGTAATCCCAGCTTGGAGGCAATATTTGAGGCAGTTTTCGCAAGTTGCAATCTTGTTGTAGAGCGTGCAGCCAGACACATCGCGTTGCGAAAAAATTAGCGCATTCATCTCGGAATGGATCGCAAAATAATATTTCATTGGGCGCTCGGTCAAAGTCATTTTGCTCTCGTCCGCACCCTGAAGCATGCCATTGTATCCGAAAGAAACCGGGCGATGTTTTGCGTCCACAATCACACAGCCATTTTTGGACGAAGGGTCTTTACTGCGCTTTGCCACCTCGTCCGCAATACTCATAAAATACTCGTCCCAACCCCGTTGTTTAGAATCTGTCATTTTAGCCTCCATTTTCTACCATTATACCATGTTGTAAATTCTACAACAAAAAAGTCCTTCGCTTATGCTTGAGTTCCAAATTTCGAGTTGCTAATATGAGTTCCATACATTAAAAAAGGAGGAACCATGCGTCTAGCTCTCAACGCATTTCTAGCCGTCAGTGCTGTAGCCTTCACTGCCGTCTGTAAACCTTTAGCTACACCAGTCTCCGCCGCATCCTGCGACGACATCAAAATCATCTTTGCTCGCGGCTCCGGCCAAACCTTAGATGACAAAGAATATCAGCATCTAAAAACTGAACTAGATTCTGCGCTCGCCCCGCGAAACGACCTCAGCTACAGTTTTTACGAACTTGGCTCCACTTCCCAAGACGGGCATCAGTACCAGGCGGTCGGTCTAGACTTTTTCAACGTTATCTCTGCCGCTGTTTCTGCTGGCACCGCCGCAAGCTATGGCGATAGTGTCAAAGAAGGTTCATTTGAGCTCACCACGTATATTTCTAGTATCTCAACTTCCTGTCCAAAGACCAAATTTGTCCTTGCTGGCTACTCCCAAGGTGCGCAGGTAATTACAACCTCGGCGTCAAAAATTGACCCTTCGCGCATAATCTATGCCGCCACTTTTGGCGATCCAAAACTATATCTGCCAGAAGGTGAAGGAATAGATCCACCTGCCTGTCATGGTCAAGACTTGTCAGACTACCGCGCCTATGCCCCAAACTGCAAAACCGCACGCGGCTCACTTGGCGCCAAAAATCCCTACGCAGAATCCGGCTGGTCTGGCAAACTCGGCCTCTATTGCAATGATCAAGATTTGGTCTGCGGCGCCGGCCTCAATCTCAGTGCAAAAGACGTGAGTGGGACGAGCAATTTCCTAGAAAACATCAAAGCAAACGCCATGACCGGCCACACTAGTTACATAGACCAGGGAACTATCAAAAAAGCCGCCAAAGATATTACCGACAAAATCAGCGTAGCCTTCCCACCTAAGAGGGCTGCTCCAACCGACAGCCTCATCTTGCTGGACTACAATTATCTCAGCGAAGGTTTTTATCCAAACCTTGCCGAAGCTCTCTACAAAGTCCGTGAGATTTACTATAACAGCGACACTTCTAGCCTAGCTTTTTACAACAACTCAAATTTTGACTACGAGAATTATTATTACCTAAACACCGTCCCACCCACCAGCTCTGTGGATAGTTTTTGGCACGGCAAACTGCGTTGGGATGTTGCTACAGAAAACACGCTTGCAAAGCGCCTAAGATATGCACTAGAGCATCCACATTGGAACACTGTATATATTTTAGCTTCGACCTTATCTAACACAGACAAAACCAACATTAGCTCAATGCAAGAAAAAAATGGCATAAATATCAAGGTAATTTACCTAGAAGCAGAAGGTTCCAAAGCCGTTTCCGCCAATACTAAGACGCGCGAAAAATCCAACTTCAACCCCTTCTCCTTGTTTAGTAATTCCGCCTACGCCGAAAGCGTCAAAGTAAACGCAGAAGACACCGTTGCTACACTCATTTCTATTAACGATGCGCCACTAGGCATCACAACAGAAAAGGAGATCAATATTACCGATACCAAGCCTGGCGACAAAGTCATCCTCACCACTATCAAAAAAGACGGCAGCCTAGGCGAGCAAAAAGAAATTATTATCAGCGAATTAGGCTATGGCGGTATGGACAGCATAGATAACATGGGAGCAGCCATACATATAGACACCACAACTACAGCTATGGCCGCAACCACATCGCCAGCCATCCCCCTCACCCCAAATTGTGGCAGACGCTAAAGGGAAGAGAGGTGCCAATGATCCCCAAACTCACATTTATAAACGGTAAGCTTTGGCGCACCATGGTCATGTTCGGCCACTCGCGCCGCCACCTCTGCCTCATCGCGCGTTTTATAACAAATCTTGTGCGACTCACCCACCCAACACCTCTCCGGCTCAAAAACAGTATTTTTATAATTCACTTTTCTAGACATAATCAGATATATTATATCATGCTATAATATACCCATGATTGCCCACGTAAAAGGCACTGTTGCCGAAAAATTCAACAATTCTATCATTATCGACGTAAACGGTGTCGGCTACGAGCTCGCCCTGACCAGCCTAGATTTTGAAGACACCAACCTAGACGACGAAAGAAAATTCTATACCTATCACAAAGTATCAGAAACTGCCGAAGAGCTCTATGGCTTCTCTACATTGGCCGCCAAAAAGATTTTTGAACTCCTCATCTCTGTCAACGGCGTCGGCCCAAAAGCCGGCATGGCGATTTTATCTCTTGGTACGCCAGAAGATGTCAGAAACGCTATCGCAAACGGTGACGCCGCCTTTATCGCTAAAGCTTCCGGCGTCGGTAAAAAATCCGCCGAACGTGTCATTGTAGACCTAAAAGACAAAGTCGGTCTACCTTCTAAGTATGGCACTGCCACCATAGCCAACGCACCAAAGATTGACGAGCACGACGAAGCCCTAGATGCTTTGATGGCGCTAGGCTTCCCGCTCAAAGAAGCCACCGAAGCTCTAGCCGGCGTGGATGCGTCTCTCCCAACCGAAGATCGCATCAAGCTCGCCCTCAAAAACCGCTAGAAAGCATAAAAAACCACAAATTCCGCTTGACACCGCCTCAAACACGGTTTACAATAAAAATGTTTATGCATAAGAAACTTCTGGCAAGTTGTGGGGTAAGTATAGCTGCAGTTTGTAGTTTAGCTGCTACTATATGCACCCCCCCCCCAGAAACTTCTGCAATCTCTAGTCGCGTAGACCTAGAACTATCCGACGTAGTCTCTATCAGAATTTTAGACAAGACCGCTACCACGGCCATAGATTCTTTAGACCTTGAACTTGTTGTCACCCCGACTGGAGCATTTACTTCAGACAATTTTATTGTAGAAGCTGCTACTAGCAATAGAACAGGATATAAGCTATATATGTCTACAGACTTCCAGAAAGGGGATCCTGCTACATATACTACTGACCTTGTTAACCAAGAAGATGACACATATACTATCCCAACCCTAGGGACCGGCGGCGTCTCTCTAGCGGATTTCTCCCAAGCTAGAGGATCCTCTGTCAATAGATGGGGCTACAGTCTAGACAATCTAACCTACGACCCAGTTCCAGCCCACAACACCACAGAAGAGATTGGTTCCTCTAGTACCGCTTCTGCAGCAGATAGGACAGATGTCTACATTGGCGTCAATGCCAACATGGACAAAATCTCTGGGCTATACAAAAACACCCTGGTCTTTTCTGGGGTGGCAAATCCAATCCAAACAGACTACACTCTGCATTTTCTCCCTGGGACCGAAGAATCTGTAACCGACCTACCAACTGACCAATCTGTGTCGGAAGTCTCTGCTAGTCACACATTTACTATCCCATCCACGGCACCGAGTAGAGTAGGGTATAACTTTACTGGCTACACGGATGGTACCACCACTTACCAGCCCGGAAGTACGATCACGGTGATGGGAGAAGAAGACTTTACTGGCTCGGCTACACTTACTGCAGAGTGGGAACTCGCAAGCTACACCATTACAGTATCTAACACCAATACTACTTCTGGTGCAGCATCACTTACCATACCATACGGCGGAAGCGCTACAGTAACCGTTACGCCAGATTCTAACTATTATCTCTCTAGCATTTCTTGCCCAAGCGGGTATACCTGCACTGGGTACACTACAGGTATTGACGCAACAAACACGCAGACCGTGACGGTCGCGAATAATAGCACAGAGAGTGGAGGCACACTAAGCTTCACTGGCGCACTTAGGGCGTTTACTGTGTCGATATCTAACAGTAATACCTCTTCTGGATCTCCTTCTATCACTGTGCCTTACGGCGGCAGCAATACTGTTACAGTAACTCCAACCAGTGGCTATTATCTGTCCAGCGTGTCTTGTCCAAGCGGGTACACTTGCACAGGGTACTCTACAGGCACTAGTGCAACTGGACAACAGACTGTAACGGTAACGAACAACAATATAGCAAGCGGCGGGACGTTGAGCTTTACGGGGACACTGGACACTAGAACGTTAGCTCAAAAGTGTTCTGGCGCATCAACGGGCAGCACATTTATGCATTCCAACGTACAATACATCAAGCTCAATAACGGTAGCAACGGAGCTTGCTACACTAAGACTAGCCAAGGAACCGCAACCTTCGATAATGCCGCGACCCTTTGCCCTTCCGGTACTGGCGTTCCATCTCTATCTGAATTCCAATCTCTAATTAACGCCTATGGTAGTGATGGTACTATATACAATACTACGGGCTGGTCCGGCTACTATTTGTCGTCTACTCCGGACAGTCTTCGCTACGCCTACGGCCTCTACGTCAGTAGCTCGCGCGCCGGCATCGACTTCGGCGTTCGTACGGACTCGTACCCTGTGGTTTGTATTGTTCGCTAACCTAGCTTTTCTGGAATATTGATGTCGCGCAATGTACGTTGTGTGACATTAAAAAACCGGGTGGCTAAACATAAAAATTGCAAGAATTTTCCAGGCTGAAGCCAAGTAAAAATTACAACTTTCGTTGTAATTTTTACGGCTTCACCAGTTCGGCAATTTTTATGTTGGCCAGGCCCCGATTTTTATAGATTAGATTATAGTCGCAAACTGGTCGTAATAATTTTGCATCTTCAC
>CAMYZZ010000003.1 GCA_947304135.1 uncultured Candidatus Saccharibacteria bacterium | reverse complement strand
CTTGGCTTCAGCCTGGAAAATTCTTGCAATTTTTATGTTTGGCCACCCGGTTTTTTTAATGTCGCACAACATACATTGCGCGACGTTAGGGACAACAATAATTATACTGTTAAGAAGCTGGCGGATGGGAATTGTTGGATGACGCAAGGGCTAAAATATTCCCTAAGCGCAGGTGTAGCTGCAACTGGCAGTTATACTACTGGCGGAACATTCTCCTTTACGCCAACATCTTGCTCGACCAACGGAAAATGTATAATGAACGGCAATACCGTAATGCAAACACAAAATCTTGATGGATACTATTATAATTATTATGCTGCCACCGCCGGTACTAATATGGACATATCCGGCGTTGATGCAACTGGATCTATCTGCCCTGACCGATGGAAACTGCCAGGGGTAGCCGCTCTAGCCGGAAGTGATAGCTCACACTCATATGCGCGCTTACTACAAACAACGTATAGTGCGACTGGCGCTACAATGTCCGTTGCCCCTCTAAATTTTGCGCTCACTGGTATGTACTCTGGTGGGAACCATGGCGACACTAGAGGGTTTTATTGGAATGCAACTGCACACTTCCTTCTTTGGAATAGTACTACAGTACAACCACAATGGGGTGATAGTGGCCTCTATATAGCTGGCTTCAATGTCAGATGTGTAGCCATATAGCTAGATATTGACACAGCGAACAGACCCACCTTCATATTTTGGATGAGTTCCACACTGCGGATATGTATCTTCAACATTTAGACACATCTCATAGCTAGTAGTGGTCGCGTTAGCGGTGCTAGACCAATAGTAGCTATGCGTCCCGCCGCGGCTAAAACTGCCGTTCATGTATATGCCAGGGAGCGCGAAGCCAAGAGGCGATCCGCCCATAGTGACGGTAAAGTTTCCGTGTGTATTGCCGGAAAACCCTAAATATGTCTGAGTCAATGCGCCGTAAGATTTCGCGGTGCTACTAGTATAATTAGCTGGTAGCCTCCATCCTTGTGGGCAAATGGAGCCCGTTGCATCACTGGAAGTCATGGAAGATGTTCCAGTGCCAGCAGTAGCCGCATACCAGCTGTAGTAATAGCCATCATAATGTTCTGTCATAACTGTATTGCCATTCATGATACAGTTTTCGTTTCCACTGCATGCCGACCCTGTATTAAACTCAAACGTCTGGTTCGTACTATGATTTACACCCACCCTTGTAGAATTAGCAGAAAGACTGTATTTAAGATTGCTCGTCATCCAACAATTCCCATCCGCGAGCTTCTTAACAGTATAATTATTGTTGTCCCTAACGTCGCGCAATGTATGTTGTGCGACATAAGGCTGGTTGTCGCCAGTTACCACTTCGTATGCCGTAGCATTGGTAATTGGATTCACAGAGCTTCCTGTGACGTTTGATGGAGTGTATAGAGAATTACAAATGTCTGTGGTCATTTCCTGCATTGTAGAAATGGCCCAGAATCTAGTTACGCCTTTGACGTTTGCAGTGCCGCCGCTAGCTGTATTGTTGTTTGTAATAGTTAGGGTTTGCTGCGTGGTAACACTAGTGCCAGAATTAACACTACAAGTGTAACCTTGTGGACAGGTTGCACTAGCTAGATAGAAGCCTGCGTTTGGAGTGACATTTACAGTGGCCGAACCATTCTTTGGCATAGTGACAGAGGCTGCACTAGAAGTGGTTTTTGTGTTGGAGATTGTTACAGTGTAGAGCTGATCCCATTGTGCGGTTAAGGTAGCTGTGCCAGTATAGTCTATGTCGCCATTTACCGTAATCGTGTCGCCTGGTTGGTAGGTAGAGGCTCCGTCAGAATAACCAGTGAAGTTATAACCAGAGCGGGTTGGGGCAGGAGATGGGATGGTGAATGCGTGGGAGGCAGAGACCTCGGAGGCAGTCATGGTTTCTGGGAGACCGGAGACGCCTGTGCCGCCAGGTTCAAAGTATAGTGTGTAGTCGGTTGGGATGGGATTACCTACGGCGGAGAAAGTGAGTTGGTTTTTGTAGGCACCAGAAGGTTTTTCTACGTTGACGTTCATACCAATGTAGACTGGAGTCTTAGTTCCGGCGGTTGGGGTGTCATGGGAACCTATTTGGGTTTGGACGGAGTTTGCTGGGACTGGGCTGTAGGTAGCGTCATCCAAGCTGTAGGCCCATTTGTTGGCATTGGTAGTGCCTGGGGCGGCGGTAGAGAGATCAGTCTTGGAGACTGCGGCTGCTACGGTTGGGATAGTGTAGCTAGTATTGGTTTGGTTTACTAAGTCTGTGGTATAGGTACTAGTAGAAGGGTTTTGGTAGCTAGAGTTCATGTAGAGTTTGTAGCCAGTTTTGTTGGCTGTACTTACCTCTACTTTGAAGTTGTCTGTGACAAAAGTGCCGGTTGGGGCGGCGGTGGTGGAGAGGTCGAGTTCGGTAATTTCTGCTGTGGCAGCGCTGTTCAGGATACGGATGGCGACGCCGTTGACGAGGTTGACGTTAATATCTGTATGGGACTCAGAAATGGAGAAAGCATTAGGACTGCTAGATAGGGAGCCACAAAATGACAATCCTAGACAGGAGGCACCCACAAGAATCATCGTGGCAACTAGTGTCCTATGCTTTCTCGCATTTCTGGTTATACCCATTATGCTTTTAATTGTACCCCCCCCCCGGCACGAATTGTCAACAGATGGATTCTGAAGTTGTCGTGTTATAATGAGGTTATGAGAATTCTTGGGATTGATCCGGGCACTGGGATTTGTGGGTTTGGCGTGATAGATATTTTGCGCAACAAGCCGCAGCTAGTTGATGCCGGAGTGATTGCTACTCCGCCGCATACGCCGCTACCAGAAAGGCTGGAGGATATTTATGATTCCCTGCACGAGATTATCAAGCTCAACAAGCCCGATGTGGTTTCTATAGAAAAATTGTTTTTTGCACAAAACGTTACGACTGGTATTTCTGTGGCAGAGGCGCGCGGAGTCTGCATCTTAGTGGCAAAACAATGCAAGCTCCCGATTTTTGAATACACGCCAAACGAGATCAAAAAGACCATGACCGGCTATGGTCATGCCGACAAAAAGCAGATGCAGGAGATGGTGCGGATGACACTAAACCTAGATCAAGTGCCAAAGCCGGATGACGCGGCCGACGCACTGGCCGCCGCGCTCTGTCACTCTATGCATTAATTATTTTTCGTTCATGTATTTGATGAGCGTGTCGCGCAGGTCTTTGACCGGGATGACGAATTTATCTTTGACCGTAGCTGGGGCGATGGCGTGTTTAAAACCAATCTTTTTGGCTTCGGCGATACGCTGGTCCGGACGGAAGGCTGAGCGGATTTCTCCGCCTAGGCCGACTTCGCCAAAAACTACGTAATCTTCTGGAAGTTTGCGCTTGGCACAGGCGGAGGCTATTGCCATGCAGACTGCGAGGTCTGCTGCAGAATCTTGAAGCTTGATACCGCCAACCACGTTGATAAAAATATCTTTGTCAGATAGTTTCAACTTAGTGCGGCGTTCCAAAACTGCAATTAAAAGGTTTAGACGATTGAGGTCAAAACCAGACGCGGTGCGTTTTGGGTAGCCAAAATTGGTCGTAGTGACAAGTGCCTGGATTTCTACGAGTAGTGGGCGCGTGCCCTCTACGGTTGCTAGAATAATCGAACCATCGGTATTTTGGCGCTCGGCTAGGAGCGCGGCGGACGGGTTTTCTACCAGCTTGAGACCGCTACTTATCATCTCAAAGATTGCGACTTCGCTCGTAGAGCCAAAACGGTTTTTGATGGCGCGGACAGTCTTGAACCCGCCGTAGCGATCACCCTCAAAGTTGATCACTACGTCTACCAGATGTTCCAAAACTTTTGGTCCGGCTAGCGTACCTTCTTTGGTGACATGGCCGACAATCACCACAGCTGTGTTAGAATCTTTGGCAGCACGGATGATGAGATTGCCGCAGTTGGTCACCTGCGAAACGTTGCCTGGGGCGGAGTTTAGTTCGGCAAGAGAAAGAGTCTGGATAGAATCCACCACGACAAATTTAAACTTGCCGGTTTCTATGGTTTTGGCGATGTCGTTGCCAGATGTACTGCTGGCAAAGTTTAGATTCTCGGAGCTGGCGCCAAGACGTGCAGCGCGGAGCTTAACCTGCCCAGCAGATTCCTCGCCAGAAATATATAGCACAGGCTGGTTCTTAGAAATCTCGGCACAAATCTGCATCAGGAGAGTAGATTTGCCGATACCTGGTTGGCCAGTTAGAAGCGAGACAGAACCAAGCAAAAAGCCACCGCCCAAAACTTCGTCTAGGTCAGAAAAACCGGTGATAAGCCTTGCGGAAGCGTCGGACGGAATGATGTCGTTGATCGAAACGCTCTCTAGCTCTTTGCCAGAAAGGCGTCCGCGCGAGACGGCGTTTTTGCCACCGTCTTCTGCCTCAAGGACCTGTTCGACTAGTGTATTCCACTCACCGCATTCGCTACATTTCCCCACCCATTTTGCATAGGTGGTGCCGCAGTTTTGGCAGACATAGTTTGATTTTGCTTTGGCCATTTTACCTCCTCTTTTGGCCCCACCCTATTTAGTAATAATCTCGTCAATAATACCGTATTTTTTGGCTTCTTCGGCTGACATCCAGTTGTCGCGATCCATATCTTTTTCTACTTGCTCTAACGATTTGCCAGTGTTTTTGGCAAGGATTTCGGCGAGGCGTTTTTTGAGGTAAATACCTTCTTTCAGTGCAATTTCTTGGTCGGTAATCTTGCCTTCTGTACCAGAAGATGGCTGATGAATCATGACACGGGAATTTGGCAAAATAAAACGTTTGCCCTTGGCGCCGCAAGACAGAAGCATTGCACCCATGCTGGCCTGGAGACCAATGCCGATAGTCTGGACGTCTGGCGCAATATAGTTCATTGTGTCGATAATTGCTAGGCCATCATAGACTGAGCCACCAGGAGAGTTGATATAGAGTTTGATATCTTTCTTTGGATCCTCGTGGGCCAAAAATAACAGCTGTGCCACCACGAGATTAGCCGTGTGAGGATTGACGTCTTCGCCCAAGAAAACGATACGGTCGTTTAGAAGCCTGGAATAAATATCGTAGGCACGTTCGCCCTTGGCGGTTTCCTCAACGACGGTTGGGACGAGGTAATCTTTAGTGTTTTTCATATTGTCTCCTTTCTACTTTAAGACTTCTTCCTGCTTATTTGAATTGATTGCTTCTTCTAGTGCTTTGCCACGGAGGATATTGGCATTGTATTCTTCTACTAAGCTATTATATTCGTCTATTAGACTGTCTAACTCGTCATACATACTATCAAGTGCGGATTGCTCGCCAAGCAAGACGTTTCTCCTGGCATAAAAGAGTGCGTCGGTCGGGAAACAGTTTGGAGTGTTGGCACATCTATTGAATTCGTCAATCTCGCTAGATAGGCTGTCTGCAGCACGATAGTAGTCGGCGGTCTTTGTATCTATATCTGCGCTCATCTGCTCGAGTTTGTTGGTCATATCGTCGATTGCTTCGGAAAGCTCGCGGAATGGAGTGATGTAGCTGTCGTAATAGTCTACGACCAAGTCTTGGTTTTTGAAATATTTGGCGTAGTGGCGCTCTAGAGCTTCTGGTAAGTCGGCAATCTCCGTGCCAATGCGTGAATGCAATTCTTCTATGAGCTCGTCGTCATTATAAATCTCGAGATCTTCGTCTAGCATATCGTGATAATTTTTGCTGTTATAAACATCTTTTATATAGTCTGAGATTTCGGATTTTTCGCTATAGCTCATGCGTTCCCAAGCGGCGTGGAGCAACTCGTGCGCGGCGGTAGATTCGACTACCCCAGCAAGTTCGGCGTCTTTGATGTTGTATAGAAAAATATTGCCGTCGGAATAGCAGCCTAGGACTGAGATTTCATCATCGTGCGAGTCACAAGATTCGTTGAACTCATCCTGGCCTTGCAAAACTGGACGGGAGGCGTAGAAGATAATATTACCTTTATCGGTCAGTTCTATGGCTTTTTCTACTTGCTCAATTTCTGGGGATGGCTTAAAAGATTTGGCGGTGATAAAATCGATAATCTGACCACGGTTAAAGTAGAGTCCCAAGCCGCAGGCTGTGACAAGGAGTGAAATCGCAACAGCTACAGCTGTTTTGAGCGTTTTGCTTGTCCTAGTTGCTTTTACTGATTGACTTTCTACCACTCTTCCCTCTATTCTTTAGCTACTTTTAGTTTTAGCTCGTTCTTGACTAGGTCTATCACTACAATATCGCCAGACTTGAGAGCGCCTTTGATAATTTCGTCGGAGATTAGCGACTCAACATAGTCCTCGATCGCGCGACGGAGTGGACGAGCGCCATTTTTGGGATCATAACCAATGTCGATGAGCCAAGCTTTGGCTTTGTCGGAAACACGCACGCCAAGATGTTTGGTGGCAAGGCGCTTTCTCAAATCTTCGATCAAATTATCAAAGATTTGTTCGACCTGTTTCTTAGTGAGCGGGTGGAACACAAGCACGGCGTCTAGGCGGTTGATTAACTCTGGGCGCATGGCTTTTTTGAGCGCGCGGTTGGCCGCAGCTTTTTGCATCTCGTATTCAGCTTCGCGAGTTTTTTTGTCGTCGCTATGAACGGTAAAGCCGAAATCTTCGTCCTGGTACATTGCTTCGCTACCAAGGTTGGAGGTTAGAATAACGACCGTGTTGTTGAACTTGACTTTGTTGCCCTGGCCGTCTGTCAAAACACCATCTTCTAGGATTTGGAGAAGCAAGTTAAATACATCTGGGTGGGCTTTTTCGATCTCATCAAAGAGCACAACAGAATATGGACGACGGCGAACAGCCTCGGTGAGTTTACCACCATCATCGTAGCCAACGTAGCCAGCAGGGGCACCTACCAGGCGCGAGACATTATGTTTCTCACCAAACTCAGACATATCAATCTTGATTAGAGCGTTTTCTCCGCCAAAGACTTCGCGTGCAACCACACGTGCTAACTCAGTCTTGCCGACGCCGGTTGGACCCATAAAGAGGAAGGAGCCAATTGGACGGTTGGCATTTGCGATGCCGGAACGACCACGACGGATAGCCTTGGCAACAGCATGGACAGCCTCGTCTTGGCCGATGATAGCTTTGTCGATATGGTCTTCTAGTTTCATCAAAAGTTCTAGCTCGGAGCCATGGACTTTAGAAACTGGGATGCCGGTTTTGAGAGAGATAGCCTTGGCGAGATGTTCTTCTGTCAAAGTTGGGGTTTTCTCTTTGTCAACTCCAGCTTTTTCTAGCTTTTTGATTTCTTCTTGGAGTTTGGCTAGGCGCGTCTTATAGAGCGCAGCTTTTTCAAAATCTTCTTCTTCGGCTGCGGTGCCGATTTTTTCTTCTAGGTCTTTGGCTTCAATCTTTAGTTTCTTATACTTGCCACCGCCTTTTTTATCCTCGGCAACTTTGGCAATTGCGGCAGCTTCATCTATTACGTCAATAACTTTGTCTGGCATAAAAC
Source organism: uncultured Candidatus Saccharibacteria bacterium (assembly GCA_947304135.1). GTDB lineage: Bacteria > Patescibacteriota > Saccharimonadia > Saccharimonadales > Saccharimonadaceae > Nanosyncoccus. The sequence goes on along the minus strand of CAMYZZ010000003.1, from coordinate 54,164 downwards.
GATCGTTGATATAGCGGCCAGACATATTAATGGCGGTTTCAAGAATCTTGTCTGGGATGATAACGCCGTGGTGTTTTTCGTAGTGGCCTTTGATACCTTTCATGATGCGGAGGGTGATAGCTGGGCTAGGCTCCTCTACCATGACCGTCTGGAAACGACGAGAAAGAGCTTTGTCTTTTTCGATATTTTTGCGATATTCATCAAGCGTAGTAGCGCCGATAAGGTGGATATTGCCACGAGCTAGTGCAGGCTTCAAGATATTAGCAGCGTCCATTGTACCCTCGCTACCTGAGCCAGCTCCAGAAAGAAGATGAAGCTCATCAATAAAGAGAATAATGTTTGGCTCGGAAACAGCTTCGTCGATCACGCCCTTGATGCGCTCTTCAAATTCACCACGGAATTTGGTGCCGGCAACCATAGAAGATAGGTCTACCTGGTAAATACGTTTGCCAATCAGGTTGCCAGGAACGTCGTTTTTGGCGATGCGCGAAGCGAGTCCCTCGACAATGGCAGTCTTACCGACGCCAGCCTCGCCAATCAAAACTGGGTTGGATTTGGTGCGGCGACAAAGCACAGTGATAGTACGTTCAATTTCTTTGTCACGGCCGATTACCGTGTCTAGCTTGCCTTCTTTGGCGAGCTCGGTAAGATCTTGGCCAAAACGAGAAAGCCATTTGAGTTTAGGGCGGTTATTATATTTTTCTTTTTCTTTGGATTTTTTAGCATCCTCGGATTGTTTTTCGGCAAGGTCTTCGATACCCTCGGCTATTTCTTCAATATTAACGTTCAGGCCTTTGAGAATGAGCGCAGCACGAGAGTTTGGCTGAGTAACAAGCGCGTATAGAAGATGCTCTGTGCCGACCACATCTAGGCCGTATTCCCTGGCAAAATTTGCAGCAATCCGGAGCGTCAGTACTGCCGCTTCGGAGAGCGACATCATCGCCATCTGAGAGCCTGGCACCTCGACGGCAGTCTGGTTCATCTGCTTTTCTACGTCGGATAGCTCAATTCCCTCGTCTGCGAGGATGTGGGCTCCAGTACAGGCATCCATGTCTAAAATTCCAAGTAAAAGATGTTCTGTTGCCATATATCCGCTGTTGTAGCGCTTCGCAAAAATGTCTGCTTTCTGGATTACGAAGCGAGCATTTTCGGATAAATGACTCATTATTTCATTAAAATCATCTTGCATGTATCTATGGTAGCAAATTAGCACTCTCATGTCAAGAGTGCTAATTTTAGTTCTTAGGATGGTGCGGATACAGGGAGTCGAACCCTGGTCTCATCCTTGGGAAGGATACATAATAGCCGTTATACGACATCCGCAGGTGTCTATATTATAGCATAAAAACTAGACACCGGTGTTAAAATCACCTGTCAGCTCGATATATTCGCTGACGCGGTTTTCTTCGCGGACATTGTTGAGACGTTTTTCAAACTCGGTGAACGGAATTGTGATGGAGACATAGTTCACTTTGCCATCGGATTTTTCGATCAGCTTCAAAATATAATAGCAATCGCCATTATCAGAGACAAAGACATCGGAAATGTCACCAGGGTTCATCTCGTAGGCGCGATCCGAGCGACCACCATCAACATTCTTGACATCAATCAGCTCGTTAGTGGAGTTAAACTCTAGGCCTAGACCATCTGCAACTTCTTTAAAGTCTTCACCATTTTTAACTTTGGACAAGGCCTCGTTTGCGAGCTTGGTTGCTTCGGCATCGATCTTTTTGCTGACTCCTACGCGAACGAGAGAAAGGTAGAGCATGCGGCGATATTCACGCTCGTTCATACCGAAATTATCTTCGAGTACCTTGAGGAAGCTCTCTCTGCTGCGGTCGGTACCGCCAAGTTTGCGGTGCTCTTCGAAGGCTTGGTCAACCTGAGCATCGGTAATTTTGATATCGAGCTGATGCGCAAGTTTGAGTGCATAGGAATAATTTTCTGCTTCTGTCAAAGCGGCACGCTTGTAATAATCTTGGAAGCTCGCTTCGTCATCTTTGACATTGGAAAAAGTACCGTTTTGCTGCTGAACTGGAGTGATGCTGCTGCGATAGATCATTAGATAATCGCTGTAGCGTACTGACTCGCCGTCAATCTTGGCGACAGGGACCGGAATAACTGTAGTGAGGCGATACAAGATATCGCTAGTGTTCTGAGCCTTATAGAGCGCAACATAACCTAGAGCACTCGCCAGGATCAGCGCAAGTGTTGCTAACGCGATAGTAATAAAAACTAGGCGGTGTTTTGCAAATTGTACAGGATATTTGAACTTGCGGCCTTTGGACAATATTTCTTCGCGGCGGTCTTCAAGCTTTTCTTTCTCAGTCCTGTGGTCAGCCTTGGCTGGCAACTTGGCTTTGATTTTTTTGGCGATTTTGCTCATATTCTCCTTTTATTATACACCAGCTTCCTTGGCGATATTTTGCAATTTGTTGTGAATCTCGTTTGGTTTTGGGACCTGGGAGATGATTAGGTCGCCTACTCCGGTTTGAATGAGGATTGTGCCATAGCCCAAAACTCCGGCGATAACATTTGGTATGCTGACAGAGACGCTCTGGATTTTGTCTATGCCGAGATCGACCACGGTCTTTTTAAACAAACCCTTTTGGATGATTTGGCGAATGCGCTCGTTTGTTACGATGTATACAGAGAAATACCAAAGCATATAGGCATAAAATAGACCAATCAGGCCAACTATGACACAGCCTAGAAAAACCCAAAACATCTCTTTGATGCTTGGCCATAAAATCATCGGGATAATCCCGATAATAATCATGATAATGAGAAAGCGTAGACCCTTTCCGGCCGTGGTAATGTGGCGACGGAAAATAAATTTAACTTTTTCCCCCTCGCGCTGCCCATCAAAAGCTAATTCTGACATATATATTATATATTATAACAAATTTTGGTACCCTCGGCGAGAGTCGAACTCACAACCTTTTCCTTAGGACGGAACTGCTCTATCCAATTGAGCTACGAGGGCATATGGGGCGGGCTGCTAGATTGAGACTGGCGGCCCGCTAAAATATTAACGTGTGAACTTTTCGTTGAGATCGGAATAATCGTAGAGCTCTGCCTCGTTAAACCAGAGGGCGACCTCTTTTTTGGCTTCTTCTGGAGAGCCGGAAGCGTGAACTAGATTAGGGACACCGACCTGCTTGGCATCGGAATAGCCAAAGCTCATGTGTGCGTAGTCACCACGGATGGTACCCATGTCTGCCTTCTGAGGCTCGGTGGAACCAACGATTTTTCTAACTAGTGGAACAGCCTCGACACCCTCTAGAACCATAGCGATAACTGGACCGGTCATCATGTAGTTAAGGTTATAGCGGAAGACTTCTTCACCGCGGCGAGTAATCATCTCGCCGATGCCCTCGTAGTGTTCTTTGTATTGCTCTTCGTCTGGCATGACCATTTTCATGCCAACGATTTTGAGACCAACACGCTCAAAACGATGGACAATCTCGCCGACAAGACCGCGCTGAACTGCGTCTGGTTTGCAGACTACTAAACTTCTTTGGATTAGATCTTTCTCTTTTCCCATTAAAAAACTCCTTTTTGATATTATATCATCTGTAGTGCTATAATAAAAGCATGAAAGAGCAGTTTGTGCCAGATTTGATTCAGGAATTTTTGCAGCACGTAGAAATTGAAATGGGTCGCTCCGTCGAGACGGTACGAAACTACGAGTTGTATCTTACTCGTTTTTACGACATGATGGTCGTGGACCTGAATCATGAGATGCGAGCCAGCGACATCGACGAGGAGATGATTCGCAAATATCGCCTGCGCCTAAACCGCATGGAGACCGATGAGAAAGGTAGCCGGTTGACCCCGCTGACTCAGTCTTACTACCTGATTGCACTGCGCGGTTTTTTGAAATACTTGGCTCGTCGCGGGATTAATTCTCTTGATCCAGCACTTGTTGACTTGCCCAAGACTCATCGTTCACAGGTGACATTCTTGCATCTTGACGAAGTCCAGGACATGCTTGACGAGATTGACGTAAACACAGAAACTGGGCTGCGCGACCGCGCCATTATCGAGCTATTATTTTCTGGCGGGCTACGCGTTTCTGAGCTCTGCGGACTAAACCGAGATGATATCAACTTGGAGCGTCGCGAGTTTATGGTACGTGGCAAAGGTAGTAAAGATCGACCAATTTTTATTGACGATACTGCTGCGAGTCGCGTGGCGGATTATCTGGCAGTGCGGCACGATAGCCTTCCTGCGCTTTTCCTAAATAATTCCAGAAATTCTGGCACCGTTTCTACTTCTGGTGATTATCGCCGCTTGACGCCGCGCAGCATCCAGCGCATTATCGACAAATACGCTCGTGCGGCCGGGATTACTAAGCATGTCACGCCACACACTTTGCGCCATAGTTTTGCGACCGACCTTTTGATGAATGGGGCAGACCTTCGTGCGGTGCAATCCTTGCTGGGGCATAGCAATATTTCTACTACCCAGATTTATACACATGTCACTGATGCACACCTAAAAGACGTGCACAAAAAGTTCCATTCTGAGACAAACTAATTACAGTGCAGCGATGAGGCTGACGAGCCAGCTTTGAGAAATATAGACGATCACAAATGCTAGAATAAGGAATGGCCCAAAAGGAATCTGATTCTTGCTTTTCTTGACTCTTTGGTAAACGCCATAGATGCTGCCAAAAAGATTGGAAAGAAATAGTACTACTAGTGCAAGCCACCAGTTGCCAAGGATGATAGCGATGGGCATGGCAATTAGCCAATCGCCAGAGCCAACTAGTTTCTCTCTGGAAAAGAAATAGAGCAAGAAATAGGTGCCAGCCAAAATGGCGATAGCGCCAAGAAGTGACAGTGCTGGATTTTTGAGGTTGGCAAAGAATATACCAATATCGCCAGAGCTTGGGAAGAAACCAGCAAACTGCAAGATTAGATAGATGACGGCGCAAATGTTGAGCGCTACTAGTAGCTTTGTTGGCAACTCTTGCCACTTCGCGTCATAGATTGCTAGAATCCACATAATAGTTATAACAGTAATCAGCGCGAGCACACTCAAGCTTAGCATGATAAGTGGCAGAGGATTTGTCCCAGCGATGACGGCAACAAATTTTGGATAGAAATAAGTACCGAAAGTGACCAGGGTCGTGCCAAGGCTAAGCTCGGACAAGATCTCTATCTTGCCGATATTTGCTCCACAGTGTTTGCATTTTCCTCTTTGAGCGAGCCAGGAAAAAATAGGGATATTCTCAGAAGGCTTGAGTTTGGCGCCGCACGACAAACAGACAGACCATTTTCCCGGGTTCTTTTTGCCAACTTGTTCGAGCCTGATGCGCCAAGCCTGGCAACAAGCAAAGCTACCTAGTATTGCGCCAATAATAAATAATATAATATACATCAGCACTTCTGAAATACTCATATTTTTATTTTAGCACATCAAGAGAAGTTTACAAAAAGCACTTGCTTTTTGAATCAAGATGTTATAAGATTAGCTTAAGCGTAAAACATTTGAAAGGACAAAATGTCGAAATTACAAAAAACCAAATCCGGCTTCACGATCATTGAGGTGATGCTCGTGCTTGCGATTGCCGGTCTAATTTTCTTGATGGTATTCTTGGCATTGCCAAACCTTCAAAAGAGCCAGCGTGACACACAGCGTCGTGATGATCTCGCCCGCTTCCAAACTGCGATTACTAATTACCAAACTAACAACCGTGGCAAACTTCCTGGCACCAACAAGCTTGCTACCGAGGCGGCTTATGTCGAGGCCTATAATAATTTCGTCAACAACTACCTTCGTGTAGGTGGCGATGAATTCACAGATCCAGATGGTCAGCCATACTATGTTGCACAAGTTTGTCCTGACTTTGGCAACCCTGGCACATATGCTAACTACTGTAAAGACAAATCCACCGATTCTGCATATCAGGAGTTCGGTAGTAGCGAAAATACTACAGAAGTCAAGGCTTCCGACGTTGGCTCTAGCGATTCTGGCAATGTCACGGCTCACAACATTTTCGTTTATCAGAACGCAGCCTGCGACGGCGAAGCAGTTGTCGCTTCTACTGGTACTCGCAAACTCGCCATCCAGTTCAAGATGGAAGGCGGTGGTTGGTACTGCGGAAACAACTAGTTGATACCCACCTCACACACAAAAAACTCCCGAAAGGGAGTTTTTTGATAATAGATTTTTCTAGCGCGATTATTTGTCGCCCAACTTAACCAGGCGATAATAGATAGACGGCGCAAAGCGGATTGGTGCTAAGACGGTCTGAGCGCCTTTTTCCATCTTGACCAGGTTCTTGGTGCCAAAAATTTTCTTAAGCCCGGCAGAGCGGAAGTTAGAAACGGAAAGAACCTTGTCAATCTTGAACCCTTGCTTCTCAAAAATATCCTCGATATACTTTGGATGATAATTGTAAAAACCAGATTTGGCTACATCTGTGAGGTTGGCAACTTTGTGATCAAACGGAGAAATCTTGGTCCTACCAGTGAGATAGCGTGCGATGCGCGGAAGGGTGCGTTTATTTGCCACCTCGATCACTGCAACTCCGCCTGGTTGCAAAATACGATAGAGCTCAGCAACTACCTTGTCGATATCTTTGAAATGATGCGTAGCGCGAATCATCATAAGGCTGCTAAACTCTCCGTCCTTGAATGGGAGCTTATAGATATCACCCTGGACAGTGTTTAGCTTTTTGCCATATTTTTTCTTGGCGTCGTCTAGTTCGCTCTGACTGTAATCAAAGAGGGTGGCAGACTTGGAGCGCGGGATGTATTCGTCGGCAAGTCGACCATAGCCACCTGCGATATCGACAAACTTATCCATGTGTTTTGGAAGAAGCTTTTTTACGGCCATGCGGTCGGCAGCGTCTTCGTATTTGCGATCGGCATCTTCCCAAAAAATCTTTTTGTAATCGTACCCGTTATAATCGGAAACTATATCTTTTGCTTTTACCATAATATATATTATACCTTATACGTTTCTAAATAGCCACTTCTTGACCTTGTCGACGATTGGCTGAACTTCTGGTAAATCTAGGAAATAGCCGGCGATAACATATGCTACCGCAGCGGCAACCGTAATCACGGTGAACTTTGGTAAGGTGGCGAGGATAGAAATATCCGTGGAGCGGAGAGGCATGAACTTGGTCATGGAGTAGGCGACGGCGCCAGAGATAGCAGTTGCAATCAGCATACGCACAATAGCTCTCCAGAAGACTTTGTTGAAGAGTTTGTGCTCGCTTTTTCTATTGAGGATGACAAGGAGGATAATGATTTCTAGTACGGCGCCAATGGACTGTGCAAAGCCGAGGCCTTCTGGACCAAAGTTCCAAACAGTAAATAGGATGGCAAGGATGGTGGAAAGACCGACCGCAACAATACTAACAACAAATGGTGTCCTGGTGTCTTGGCGAGCATAAAAGCCGCGAGATGCAATGTGAAATACCGAGCGGGCAAAAATCGCCAGGACTAAGGTCGCAAGGACAGAGGCAATAAGCTGGTCGCCACCATTTTTGATAAACGACACAATGTATCCGCGAGCAAAATAAGCGATTACTGCAACGGGCAGAGATATCCAAATGATTGTACGCAGCGCGGTACGGAAAGTAGCGAGATATTCTTCTTCTTTACCCTCTCCCAAATCTTCGGTCATTTTTGGGAAGAAGGCCGTAGAGATAGCGACACCGATTAGGTTGACGGGCATCTGATGAAGTGCGGTTGCCTGCTGAAAGCTGCGCATCGCACCAGCACCCATACGAGAAGACAGGTTGGTATTGACGATAGTATTGACGTAGTCGATTCCCTGGTCCAAAGAGCGGGCTGGGAGGAGGCGGAGGACTGAGCGGAACCCATGGTTTTTCCAGTAAATCTTGAACTCATAATCGACTCCTAGACCAATAAGCCCCACGAGCGAAATGATAACCTGAAGGATAGCGCCAAAGACTACGCCAAGCGCAACACCCATGATGCCACCATCAAAGATTTGTACGCCAAAGATATTGATGCCGTTTGTAAACCAGACAATACCAACCAGAATACCGACGTTGTAAACCGCCGGAGCTAGGGCGTAAAAGACAAAACGACCAACGGCCTGCTGGATAGAAGAAAGCACTGTCGCGATAGACATGAGGAAAGGATTGATTGCAATCACGCGCATCATGTTGATAGCCAGAATCGTACCTGCCTCATCTAGACCTGGGCCAACCACGTAGCGGATTAGCGGATCCGCAAAGATCATAATCAAAATAGAAGCAACAAACGTTGCAAGTGCCATTAAATTGAGAACGGAGCTAGAAAGTTCCCAGGCGGATTTCTTGTTGCCAGTGACAAGGCGCTGGTTGAATACTGGAATAAACGAAACTGCTAGCGCACCAGAAGTGAGAATAAAGAACATAAAATCTGGCACAGTGAAGGCTGCGGTATAAGCATCGATTCCGGTTGGGTAAGTGTCTAGATAATAGGAGTTGAGAAGACGATCGCGGAAGATACCAAGGAGTGCAGAAACCAGTGTTGAGCTCGCCAAAATCACAGCCGAAGCCTTGATGGAGAGCTTGACGTTAGCCATCGCAACAATTGATTTAAACTTTGGTCTTCGCATTTAGTTTATTATACCATATTTCACGCGGCATTAAGGCATAGATACCAAAACCAATAAGTGTTAATCCAGAGACAACGCTCGCAATTTGACCTGCGCGGGTGTTAACATATTTGACACTAATCGTCGTATTATGGTCGAGGGTAAATTCGATCAATCCGTTTGCGCTTTCGGTATATGGCAGGCGCCCGCCAGAATCCGTGGTAATCTCGTAGCCTAGATAATAGATTTTTGGGATTTCGATAGTCGTTGGTTCGCTAATGTCGCTGGCGCGGAAAGAAAGAAGTGTTGGTGTGTTACTAAACTCAGAAATTGTAGCTTTGCCATTTGTGACGAGGGCTTTTTGGTCACGGTCAGGTTCAAAACCCTTAATTTTATCCGTGAGTATTACCGGGTAATAATCCCAGTATAGTATCTTGGTACGCGCAGACAAAGAGGCTGTATCGTAACTGTCTGTAATATTAATAACAGAACCTTGAATAAATGCAGCGTAGCCAATACAGCAAATAATACAGACAATGCTAATAGGGCTAAATGCTCTGACTTTGAGATGATCAAGCGCAAGTCCAGCAAGGAGAGTTAGACCAACTGATAGAAACGTCACTGCTCGCCAAGGGAATTGAATGGCGGCTAGGAATTCTGGTAATTGCAACCAGGGCATAAATTCTCCAGAGACAAACACTGCCAATATGCAAAATGTTATACCAAAAACAAGTAATACTTTTTTGTTTTTGGAAGAAGCAATATTTTTATAGCCAAACACTGCAAAGGCAGCAAGTGCAATAGCAAAAATATTCGAGAACAAGACTACGCTTGCTTCAGTAGGATCCCCCGTATAGAGTCCACTAAGATGGTCTGACAACCTCATCGCCCCTCCAGCAACGCTCTCCCTGGTATACATCCCGCCATTAAAAACTTCGTAATTTGCAGCGTTTTTATGTTGAAGCATCGGGACTAAGAAAAAGACAGATGATAACACAACAAGAGCGATACTAATAATAATGTATTTTATGGAGCGGACATTAAACCAGTCTTTTACAAAGAATAGTGCTGCTAGGGCGAAGAATATTGTAAAGTACATGGTTAGCACCAAGTGCGTGTTGACTAGGCCGATGTATCCGATTGTAAACAGGATGAGGAATCTACGATAGTTTTTCTCGACTAAGGACTGAAAACCAAAGAGTGCAACCGGAATAAACAAGAAAACAAAGGTTTCGTTCACGGCGTCACGGACTAGAATATCTGACATAAAATACGGCGCTGTCATATATAGAATTGCGGCAAGAAGAGATGGTGTACGACGTTTAAAGCTGTGCCGTAAAAAACGATACATAAAATAGCCACTGAAAAAGACCACTATAATATAGACTACTTTCATGGCCGCTATCGGCCCGATGCCGATGCCTTTGAAAACGTGGAAGATTACAGCGGCAAGATAATGCGGAAACTGTGGGTAGAAGATGCCTGCTCCATATCCCAAATTGCCTGCAAAATCTGGGATAACCTTTATATTAAAGAAATTCCAAAGGGTCCCTTTTTCAAGCCCTATGATTGTTTCTATATGATATTTTGAATCGTGGCCAAGCATGTAGGAATGCGAAGAGAGAAGCGGCGATAGAACAAGTAGCGTTGCCGCCAGCAAGATTAGTAGCACAACAAAATCTGGGCTTTTGATATATCGTTTGATGTGCTGCCAAATGGAAATTTTTTGTTTAGCTTTTTTATTTGTCATTTTTGTCCTTAGTGTAGCTTGGCAGCAGTTGGAAGACTTGCACCTTTCATGAGTGGGGAGATGTCGGACTCTTCTAGGGTTTCTTTCTCTAGGAGCGCGGCGGCAACTTTGTCAAGCACGGCTTTGTTTGCTTTGAGGACAGCCTCGGCACGCTTGGCGGCTTCTTCGGTAAGTTTCTTGATTTCTGCGTCGATCTCTTCGGCGGTTTTCTCGGAATATGGTTTACCGGTGGAAATAGTATAGTAGCCAGTAGCCTCGCTTGGGAAGACGAGGTTGCGGGTGTTTTTGCCCATACCTTCGGAGACGATCATGTCTTTGGAGAGCTCAGCTACGTTCTTGAGATCGGAAGATGCCCCAGTTGTAATTGCGTCATCACCAAAGATAATTTTCTCAGCGATACGACCACCCATAGCACGAGCAAGGACATCTTTTAGCTCATAGATGTTCTTGTAGCTGCGGTCTTCTGGAGGGAGGAACCAAGTGACACCACCAGTTGACCCACGTGGAATGATTGTGATTTTGTGAACTGGGTCGGAATCTGGAAGAACATGACCAACTACAGCATGACCAGCTTCGTGATATGCGGTAATCTTGCGTTCTTCGTCGGTCATCACTTTGCTTTTTCTTTGTGGGCCGATAGCAACGCGCTCGAATGCTTCTGTTAGATCGTTATTCGTAATAGACTTGTGCCCCTCGCGAGCTGCAGTGATGGCGGCCTCGTTAGCGATGTTGGCTAGGTCGGCACCGGAGGAGCCAGCAGTTTTCTTGGCAAGAGCATTCAAATCTACATCTTTTTCGACTGGCTTGTTTTTGAAATGGACCTTGAGAATCTCTAGGCGATCTTTTCTTTCTGGCAAAGTGACATTGACATGACGGTCAAAACGGCCTGGGCGAAGCAGAGCTTTGTCTAGCATATCAACACGGTTGGTGGCGGCCATTACGATAACGCCAGAATCATTATCAAAACCATCCATTTCCACGAGGATTTGGTTTAAGGTTTGCTCGTCTTCCCTGCCTGCTCCGCCGCGAGCATCACGCTTGTGGGCAACAGCATCGATTTCATCGATGAAGATGATGGATGGGGCATTTTTCTTAGCCTTGCTAAACAAGTCACGGACACGAGAAGCACCAACGCCAACAAACATCTCGGCAAACTCAGAACCAGAAATCGAGAAGAACGGGACATTGGCCTCGCCCGCAACGGCACGAGCCATCAAAGTTTTGCCTGTGCCAGGTTCACCGGCGAGCAAAACACCACGAGGGATTTTGGCGCCAAGTTTTTCGTATTTCTTGGGATTTTTTAGAAAATCTACAACCTCGGCCAGGTCTTGTTTGGCAGACTCATTACCTGCAACGTCGTCAAATTTGACGCGTTTTTTGTCTGGGCCGTAGAGTTTAGCCTTGGCCTTGCCAAAGCCCATCGATTGACTGTTCATGGATTGGGCTTGTTTCATCATCCAGAAGAAGAAAATCATCAGCGCGATAGCTGGAAGTACGATGATAGCGATATCCCAAAAATGATCCCAGAAGTTAGAAGGCTCAACGTATTCTACGACAGGATATTTACTTTGGCAGGTTTTGAGCTCGTCGCCAGTTTTGTTCTCACATTTGTTGACAAGTCCTTGCTCATAAAGTGTGCCAGAGGAATCTTTCCTAGAAACCTGGGTTGCATAATCTTTGCCTTTGAGAGTGATTTGAAGCTCAGAGCCAGAAACGGTAATTTTGGCGATATCGCCGTTTTCGTCGTTGGCGCGAGCGATTACGTCGGACACCGCAACCTCTTCCATTTTAGCGTTGTGCGGAGTGAGTAGATAAACCGTTGCAATAATAAATGCACCTAAAACAATAATGAACGAAAGGCGCCTAGCGCTGTTTGAATTTTTATTTGACTTGCTGTCAGCTGATTTGGAATTTGCCACAATCAAAAATCTCCTTATCTTATTATTATAGCATAGGACTTCTGTGTTTGGCCTAGAAATCTGGCGGGAATGGATCGTCAAAAAACTCAACGTCGGAGCGCCATGGATCGAACTCTTTGCGCTTTTCGTGTTTCTTTTCGGCGGCGGCAAAAAAGTCGTAGACTTCTTCTTCTGGCTCTTCGTCGCAAAAATCGTTGGAGCCGTAAGGATTGTATCCGAGCTCAGTCAAGAATCTAGATGGCATCGCAAAATTTCTGGAGCCGTAGGTGAAACGGGATTTTGCAAAGGTTAAATATAGCTCCTCTTTGGCTCTAGTCATACCAACGTAAGCAAGCCGGCGTTCTTCTTCTATGTCGGACGGGTCACCCATACGTTCGCTTGGGAACAGGCCTTCTTCCATGCCGACCATAAAAACTACCGGAAACTCAAGGCCTTTAGCAGCGTGCAAAGTCATCAGCGTGACGGAATGCTGAGCCGATGATTCATCGGCAGACGACATCAGCGCGGCGTCGGCAAGAAAATCGTCTAGGTTTTCGTATGGCAAAGCATTCCCTGCCAAGACGTTGAGGTTTTCGAGACGATCTATGCCGCTCGGAGTGCCGTCATCGAGAAGTGATTTAAAATCAAAATATTCAATCGCAAACTGAACAACCTCGGCTGGAGTTTTCTCGCCACTACTTGCAACTTTGATGAATTTTTGGAGCTTTGCTAGCGATGTCTTGGCCTTGCCTGGTAGACCCTCTGGGAGATCTGGATTGAGCAACGGGTTTTCTGATTGTGCTTCTAGAGACTGTCCATCGCCTAGGTTAGTCGCAGTAATAGCGTCGATACGGCCAAAAACTTTGGTGAGTGTAGCATCGCCAATACCGGACAAAACGTTTTTTGTGACACGCTCAAGACTGACACGATCGTTAGGATTTACCTCGACTTTAAGTAGGGCTAGGATGTCTTTAACTTCTTTGCGGTCGTAGAATCTAACACCGCCAATGATTTTGTACGGAACTTTGTTTGCGATAAAGGCCTTTTCAAAAGCGTAGGACTGAGCATTGGTGCGATATAATATTGCGTAATCGGAATAGTCGCGCCCGTGCTTTCTCATGTCGCGGGAAATCTCGGCAGTAACCCAAGTAGCTTCTTTGGTCTCGTCGTCTAACGCCTGAATATTGATTGGGTCGCCATCACCCGCTTCGGTAAATAAAGTTTTGTCGGTGCGGGTTTTGTTGTTGCAGATGATTTTTTGTGAGGCTTTGAGAATGTTGCCAGTGCTACGATAGTTTTGCTCTAGTTTGATAACTTTGGCACCTGGGAAATCTTTTTCAAAATTAAGAATGTTTGTAAAATCGGCGCCGCGCCAAGAATAGATAGACTGCCAGTCGTCGCCCACGACGCAAATATTTTTTTGCTTGCTCACAAGGAGCCTGACTAGGCGATATTGAACTGCGTTGGTATCCTGATACTCGTCAATTAATATATAGTGGAAGCGGTCCTGCCACTTGTTGCGTATTTCTTTATTGTCATTAAAAAGTTCGACCGTGCGAATTAACAAATCGTCAAAATCGAGAGCGGAGGCTTTTCTCTTTTCGGACTCATAGTGTTTGTAGATTTCGGCAATTTCCTTCTGGTTTGGATAGGTAGCAGTTTCTTCGTATTCGGCTGGGGTAAGTCCGCTGTTTTTGGCAGTAGAGATAGCAGATTGAACTGATTTTGGTTTTAGTGATTTGGATTCAAAATGGTGCTCTTTCATGATGCGACGAATCAAAGAAACTTGGTCGTCCGTATCATAAATCACAAAGTTACGGTCGAGACCAGCAGCTAGATGTTCGTAATGTAAAATCCGCACACAGATACTATGGAATGTACCCATGAATGGCATAAAACTACGCGGGGCATCACCGCGATTGCCAAGTAGCTTCCAAAGTCTGGCGCGCATCTCGCCAGCGGCCTTGTTAGTAAATGTGACAGCAAGAATATTATTCTCGGAAACACCATGAGCTAGCAGGTTAGCGATGCGATGAGTCAAGGTCTTAGTCTTTCCAGAGCCGGCACCAGCCAAAATCAATAGTGGGCCATCCAAAGTTTTTGCAGCTTCTTTTTGCGGAGGGTTAAGGCCTTTGACGATTTCTGAGTCGTCAAAAGTCGCATCTTTGCCAACAACAATATCTGGGTCAGTATTCTCCACTTTAGTCATGCGTACTATTATAGCATACTAAATGCCAGCGAGAGGGGCGATATCGGCACCGAGTTGGCGAAGGCGAGCGGCAAAATCTTGGTAGCCACGATCGATTGGATAGGTGTTCCTAAGGATGGACGCGCCAGGTGCAGCAAGCATAGCAATTAAAATCACTACTGCCGGGCGGAGAGCTGGAGGCGCAACAAGCTCGGCCGGGCGCCAGTTGGTTGGACCTTCCACATAAATACGGTGTGCGTCAAGCAGCTCGACCTTGGCGTTGAGTTTTGTAAGGTCGGTAGTATAGACTGCACGATTTTCAAAAACCCAGTCGTGAATAAGTGTGCGTCCACGAGCAGACGCTGCAATTACGGAAAAGAATGGCAGGTTGTCAATATTTAATCCTGGGAATGGCATTGGATGAATCTTGTCGAGCGGCGCCACGAGGTCGGACTTTTTGATAGATAAGTCCACTAATCTAGTTTTCCCGTTGTAAGAAGTATATTCTTTGGAGCGATTAATAACTGCGTCCATACTTTTTAGAACTTCTAGCTCGATTTCGAGGAATTCAATCGGTGCGCGACGGATGGTGATTTCTGAGTGGGTTGTGAGTGCGGCGGCGATAAACGACATGGCCTCGATTGGGTCTTCGGATGGATAATATTCGACATCTTGATCTATGGTGTTTACGCCATAGACTTTGAGGGTGGTGGTGCCGATTCCCTCGATTTTGACGCCAAGTTTTTCTAGGAAGAAACAGACATCTTGGACCATGTAGTTTGGAGAAGCGCCAACGATAGTGGTTGTACCATTGTGGAGAGCGGCGGCCATCAAAACGTTTTCAGTAACGGTGTCGCCACGCTCGGTTAGGACAATGCGGAGGTTTTTCGCTCGGGGTCCTGCCACGTTTTCATTCCCATCGCCACGCTTGCTTACGCTTCGCGTGTCGCTGGGAGCCCTTTCAAACGTGTCACCCCTCGCAGCTACTTCTGCATTGTAGAAGCCGGATTCTGAGGTGGCGTCGACTTCTAGGCCAAATTCGCGGAGGGCGCGGAGATGGGGCTCGACAGTGCGAACGCCGAGCGAGCAACCGCCAGCATACGGGAGTTTGAATTTGGAATAGTAATGCAAAAGCGGGCCAAAAAACATAATGATAGAGCGAGTTTTTCTGGCAGCCTCAATATCGAGATTTTGAATTTGTAATTCATGTGGTGGTATAATTTCTAGATCTTTGTGACGATTAGTCCAATTACATTTGACACCAATAGACTCCAAAACTTCGATGATGCGGAAGACTTCTTCGATCCTAGCAATATGCTTCAACGTAGTTTTGCCACGATTTAATAAGCTAGCACAAAGTAAACCAACGGCGGCGTTTTTCGATGAATTGATTGTGACTTCGCCATGAAGCTCTTTGCCACCTTCTATGAATAAGCTCTGAGAAACAGAGGTGTTGACCGACAAAATCGGACTACCTAGTGCACTCGAAAGCTTTTTAATCATATCAAGAGATACGTTCTGACGGCCGCTCTCGATACGGTTAATCGCTGGTTGCGAGGATTTTACTAGTTTTGCTAATTCGGATTGGGTAAGACCCTTCTCCATTCTAAGATGGGCGACCACGTCACCAATTTCTTGCTGATAGGTCTTTTGCCCTTGTTTTTTACTCATACATACATTATATCACGAAATGAATAATTTTAGAATAAGAAAGTAGAAAAGCCTTTCCGAGTCCGGGACTTGCGAACCTGTAAAAATTACAACACAAAGTGTTGTAATTTTTCCGTTCGCAAATCTGGTCTAAATCTCATTACGGACTCGGAAAGGCTTTTCCTACTTTCCTTTGCAAACTACGTCATTGGCGTGAACCCAGCCTTCGAGGGTGCCGCCGTCGAGATATTCGCCTTCGGTTTTGGCGGCGCGGATGGTGCCACCTTTTTCTATGAAGCTGGCGAATGGGTCGGTGATCATATACTCTTGGTCTTGCGGGCCAAAGTCGTGAGAATGGACGTAATCGACAATCTCCTTCATGAGTTCTGGGGAAATGATGTATTTGCTAACGCTGGCAAGGCCAGTGATTTGATCCTCGGATGGCTTTTCAACGATTTTTTCGATTTTGTTTTCGCTATCGATTGTAAGTGCGCCACCGTTTAACAAGGCTTCGCGCGGGGAACTAATACCAATGAGCGCGGATTCAGAAGGGTCTTTGACAGCTTCTAGCAACGCTTTGGCAGAAGACTTGCCATTTGGATTCCAAATAAAATCGTCGCCCATAAAGACAAAGACTGGTTCGTTGATATTGTAATCTTCGGCGACCATAGCAACTGGGATAGCTGTACCGTATTTGGCGGCTGGATCCTGGGAAATATAATGAATCTTGACGTTTTCTGGAAGAGTCTTAGCAAGTTCTAAGCGATCCAATTTGCCACGATCTTCGAGATACTTGTTGAGTGCAATATTATCTTTGTAAAACTCGCGAACCTGGCAAGGCTCTACATTGGAGATAACCATATAAATATCTGTGACACCGGCTTCGATTAGCTCCTGGACAGAATAATCAACGAGCGGGCGATTGCCAACTGGAAGCATGGATTTTTCAATAATTTTAGTGATAGGCAAACGGCGAGTTCCCCAACCAGCGACGGGAATAATTGCTTTGGTAATCTGATTCATTATTTTATCTCCTTGGCTTTAGGGCTAGCCTTTTTTACTTTTTCCCACAATACTTTAATAATACTCCAAATCTCGTTTAGTGCAATATACAGCAAGAAGCCGGCGATGAAAGAGAGCAAAGTTGGAAGGATTGGCTCTAGCGCTTCGCCGACAAAGAATGAGATCACTGCAAACGGAACAAGGATAAGCGCAGAGAAAACCTGAAGTTTGATGATTCTCTTTTTGCTCATCTTGGAACGGATCATGATAGAAAAATCACCAACTTCCTGGGGGATTTCGTGGGCAGCGGTGGCGACAGCTGTAACGAGGCCAGTAGGAATGCCGGAGGCAAAAGATGCGCCGATTACAATGCCGTCCATGGCTGTATGAAGACTATCAACAATTAGCATGGCGTAGGCCTGCTTTTTGTCTTTGAATGTTTTTTCTTCGCCGTGTTTATGAAAATGACCAATCACAAAGCTAATGAGGTAGCAGATTACTGTGCCCAGAGCAACAAAGAGCGCAACTTGCCAAACTGGGAGTTTTCCATCTTCTAAAACTTCTGGAATAATATCGCCAAAGACAGCATAGAGAATGACGATTGCGGCAAAAATTGTACCGTATTTTTGGAAGGCTTTGGCAAGTCTAGAGCCAGACAAAAGCAAAAAACCGCCCGCAAGAGAAATAATCGCAGTGATTGCGGTTACAAGGATAATCAAAAATACCTCTAGCATGGAGACATTATACCATTATTTTGCAGGCTTGATAAGAGAGGCGCGCCAGTTTTTTGGCAGATCATCAATACCTAGCATATTTGCGATAGTTGGGGCAACATTAGAAATGCCGGCGTCTTTGATTCTGTCAAAAACATAGCGCGTTGCGTTTTCGGTATTGTCATAAATAATAAATGGTACTGGATTGGTGCTGTGTGCGGTTTTGGCATTTCCCTTTTTGTCGACTAACTCCTCTGCGTTGCCGTGGTCGGCCGTTATCACAAGTACGCCACCGAGTTTATCCACCTCCCGAGCGATGCGGGCAAGTGCAATATCAATAGCCTCAATCGCAGCGATAGTTGGCTCCATTTCGGCAAAATGTCCGACCATATCGCCGCCCGGAAAATTGATGCGGACAAAGCGATAGTTTTTGAGATTCTCTATGACAGCGTCGGCCGTTTCGGCAGACTTCATCCATGGACGCGTGTCAAATGGCACAGTGTCGGATGGGATTTCTATATGATC
The DNA here is from genome assembly GCA_947304135.1 of uncultured Candidatus Saccharibacteria bacterium. Classification (GTDB taxonomy): domain Bacteria; phylum Patescibacteriota; class Saccharimonadia; order Saccharimonadales; family Saccharimonadaceae; genus Nanosyncoccus. The sequence continues at coordinate 35,867 of CAMYZZ010000003.1, read as the reverse complement.
TTCTTTTTCGACTTTCTCATAACTATTGCCATTAAAATAATACGTGACATGGCCGAATTTGACGGTCTCGGAAACGGCGAGTTGAGAAATGCCGTGTTGGCCTAGGAGAGTGTTCAAGGTCTCGTTGATATGGATTGGCTCAACTAGGCGAAATTCTGGAACATGAGTGTCAGAGTTGTATTCTGTGAGACCAACAAAATAAATATCTGGCTTGCCGTGCTTTTCGTGGTTTTCGATGTCATAATAAACGCGGTCAAAATATGGAAAATCCCAATACGTAAAAGCCTGGGAGATTTCAATGGCGCGGTCAGCGCGGAAGTCAAAATAGATAAACGCATCGCCGTCATGAGCCATGCCAACTGGTTTTTCGTCTTCTGTAATTACAAATGATGGAATATATTGGTCTTGGATTTTGGAATCTTGTCCGCGGAAATATTTTATTGCATCCATGGCGGATGGGAACTTGTGCTCAGCTTTGCCGCCGACGATTGCGTCCCAACCAGCTTTTACTATGTCCCAATCGCTCTCGTAGCGATCCGCCACAAAAACCATGCGTCCACCGCCAGAAGCGATTTTGTAGTCTGGATTCCCCGGGAAGGCGGCAAGAAAATTTTCAAACTCGGCGATATATTTTTCGGCAGACTGTGGTGGAACGTCGCGACCATCCAAAACTAGATGAATGCGGATTTTCTTTACACCTTCGCGATAGGCCTGGTCGATCATTCGTTCTAGATGATAAATACTGCTATGGACATTGCCATCGGAAAAAATCCCTGCAAAATGTAGGGTCGAGTCGTTTTGTTTGACTCTATTGATTGCCTCCCTCCAAGCTTCTGATTGCCAGATTCTGCCAGAATCGATAGCTTCGTTGATTGCTCTAATTCCCTGGCTGACAATCTGGCCGGAACCCAAAGCATTGTGGCCGACTTCGGAATTACCCATGTCGCCAGGAAGAATGCCAACCGCCTCACCAGAAGCAGCTAGAGAGGTTGTCTTGTATTTTATGGCAGCAAAATCTAGGAATTCTGTATGGGCCTGCTTAACGGCGTTTCCTTTTAGCTCGCGGCTAAGACCAACGCCGTCCAAAACGGCAAGTACAACTGGTCCATCATAGTTTAATTTCATTGAGACTGCCCATCCTTTTTAACTATTATAATCTTAGTAACCTGGCTTTTCAAGGAGCTTAAACATGTTCTGTTTGTAGGCTTCTACGCCTGGCTGGTCAAATGGATTGACGCCAGAGATTTTGGCAGACATAGCACAGGAGATTTCAAAGAAATAAATCAGCTCACCTACTGTGGATTCAGAAAAATCTGGGACTTCAATTTCTAGGACTGGGATGCCACCAAGGCGATGAGCGCGGATAGTAGCCTCCATGGCTTTGCTATTGATCATATCTAGGCTTTTGCCGGCAAGATAGTTTAGTCCATCTGCGTCATCTTTTTCGGCTGGAACGATGATAGAGCGGGCGTTTGGTGTTGTAATTTTTACAACAGTCTCGAAGATGTTTCTGCGGCCTTCTTGGAGATATTGACCGAGCGAGTGGAGATCAGTGGTGTAGATGACTGACGCCGGAAAAATGCCTTGGCCATTTTTGCCTTCGGACTCGCCAAAGAGCTGTTTGAGCCACTCGTTAAATGTGGCCATGCGAGGTTCAAAGCTAGCAAAGATTTCAGTTTCTTTGCCGCGTTCTTTGTAGAACATCTGACGTAAAATTGCATACCTTGCAGCCTCCTTGACCGTGAACGTGGTTGGCGCAGCTGTCAAATCTATTAGAGCAGCAGATTTCTGCTCGGCAAAATCTATATTAGTGCCAGCAGCGGCATTTCTGGCGCCAGCCAATAGTTGGTCGATATTAATACCGGCGACAGCAAGTGGGAGCAGACCCACTGCAGTGAGGACAGAATAGCGGCCACCAATATTGCCCGGAACGACAAAACGAGTGTAGCCTTTTTTGACGGCCTCGTCATGGAGCGCACCTTTTTCTGCGTCGGTCGTGGCATAGACTCTCTTGGTAGCTTCTTGCTCGCCATACTTTGCAATAAGGCCGGCTTTGATAAGGCGGAAGGCGATGGCAGGCTCTGTAGTGGTGCCGGATTTAGAAATAACGTTAATAGAAAAACTTTTGTTGCCAATTTCGGCAAATAGTTTTTCCAACTCGTAGGAGCTGAGAGAGTTGCCGGCGTAGACAATTTTGGTTTTACTGCGGTTGCCTAGCATATCAATGATAGCTTTGTGGCCTAAAAACGAACCGCCGATACCGATACAGATTAGATACTCGGAATCGCTCTGGATTTTTTGGGCAGCGAGCTTGATGTTGTTGAGCTCAGTCGGATCAATCGGGACGCTCAGCCAGCCGGCCATCGGATCGGTTTTGATTTGATCTAATGCAGCCTTGGCGGCAGAATAATCAGAAACATTAATAGTTGGATCGGTAATAACTTTAATCATAAGTATATTATATACCTTTTAGAGTTCCACGCCAACCGCAGGCTCGTTTGGGCAAGCCTCAAGAATTTGAGAGATTGTATCGTGCTCGGCCTGAGACACCCACAAGCCATATTTATATTTGACCGAAACCTGGCGAGCAACATATTGACAGCGGAAGGCTTTGTTCGGCGGAAGCCAGGTGGCAGCATCACCGTCGGATTTTTGCTTATTGGCAGAGGCATCCACAGCAATGAGATTTAGCGGGTCGGTCGCCATTTGATATCTTTCTTCTTTGGTTTTATTCTGAGCGCCTTTTTGCCAAGCGTCCGAAAGTGCGACGATGTGGTCGATCTGGATTTTATTGGAAAAATCCGATTTTTGGTAAAAGACCATTTTGCTTCCGGTGTAGCTCTCGGTGAATTCTCCAGAGATCACATCGCAGCCGTTGTCGGCAAGCTTGGCGGCGTCGCCTAGCTCGCGCTTGATAATGACTTGGCGGAGACTGCAGCCACCCACGCTCGGCCAATTATTATAGAACTCGGTGCGGGCGTAGCCGGTCTTGGGCGCGCGGCCTTTGATTTCTAATTTTTCTAGGACGTCAGCGGCGCGAGTTGCGTCCGTTGAGGGGTTTTGGTTGTTGGTGTTAGTTGATACGCCAAGTGGCTCGGCAGATTGATTCTCTACTGGGACGGTTTCGTAGCTTTTAGGACTGACAATCAGCCAACCACCAACAAAAATCAGGAGCGAAAGGACGGACACGATTCTGCGGGCGCGACGACTTAGTTTCATGCACTAATTTTAGTATGTGAGAGCTTAAAATAAAAGCATGGGCAGCGTTTTTCCTATTATCATTTTTGGTAAAAATATGATATAATAACAGATATGAATTTGAAATGCGGCATTATAGGCTTACCAAATGTTGGAAAATCTACACTTTTTAATGCGCTGACAAACGCGGGTGCGCTTGCAGCGAACTATCCTTTTGCAACGATTGAGCCGAATGTCGGAATTGTGCCAGTGCCAGACCCTAGGCTTGAGGTGCTCGGCAAAATGTATAACACAGAAAAAATCGTGCCAGCAACAGTGGAGTTTGTCGATATTGCTGGGCTGGTGGCCGGAGCTAGCAAAGGCGAGGGCCTAGGCAATAAGTTTTTGGCCCACATTCGCGAGTGTCAAATTGTTTGCCACGTGGTGCGCGCTTTTATTAATAATGACATCGTGCGTGCAGATAACAAAGTTGAGGACGATATCCTTGCACAGGCGCGCGAAGATATTGAGATTATTAATACGGAGCTGGAACTTGCAGATCTCGAGACCCGTGAAAAGGCCGAAGCAAAACGCAAAAAAGATCCATCGCTTGAAGATATTCCTTATCTTTTGGACAAGCCGGCGATTTATATGTTTAACGTAGATGAGTCTGGCCTGACGGATGTTAGCTTACAAGAAAAATTGACCGCACTGGTTGACGGCAGTCCAGAATCAGTCTGTCCAGGCAAACCTTCGGTCGCAATTTTTGTGAATGCCAAACTTGAAGAAGAAATGAGCGGAATGAGTCGCGAAGAGCGCAAAGAATTTTTAGCTTCCTATGGAGTTTCCGAGGATGCGCTTGGCGAGCTAATTCGTGCAGCTTATAAGACGCTTGGCTTGCAGAGTTTCTTGACTGCCGGTAAAAAAGAAGTGCGCGCTTGGACAATCAAACAGAGCTCCACTGCGCCACAAGCCGCTGGCACAATTCATACCGATTTCGAACGTGGGTTTATCGCCGCGCAAGTCTGCAAATATGACGACCTTGCTCGCCTTGGAAGCGAAAAATCCGTGCGCGAGGCTGGCCTGATGCGCACAGAAGGCAAGACCTATGTCATGCAAGAAGGCGACGTTGTAGAATTCAAATTTAACGTTTAGCTTTGACTCAGCTTTGACTCAAAAAAGTCCCCGCAGCAAGTGCGGGGAGTGGCTTATTCTTTTTCTTTCGGATGCCACCGATCAAACGGTAATTTGTTGGCAATAGCTTTTAGAAAAGCATACTCCAGTTTGTAGCGATCTTCGTCGTTTCTAAGCTTATTGATTTCTTCTGGGCGAAACCATGAATACTCGATCAAATAGCTTCTGAAAAAGTTGGTTCCAGAAGATTTGCTGGCAGATGTTCGTGTTCTTGGGCGAACGGCCATCGCTACATAATGCACGCGCTGATGTTTCTTGAGATAGCGCACGATTTTGGTCATGTCTAGACTGAGGCTTTGAATATCCCTACCTTTTGCTTCGTTTGAAGTTTTGAAGATGGTTGGGCGTTTATCAAAACCAAGTGGGACGAGCGCGGCTCCGTTTCTCTTTACGCATTCATTTATCATAACATGATAATGAGTCTCTAGATTGATCCTAACCTTGCGCAAAATAAAACGGTTTTTGTCATTCTTGACTTTATTGTAATAGTCATAAGAAATGATTGGACATAGATTAATTCCGCCGTCTTCTAGGGCTCTAACAAGTGGAGCGAACGCTTCGTACACTACGAGACTAACTGGCAGAACAATCGATTTATCCTGACATTTGTCAATGACAAACGCCAGGACGCGGAGCATATCGCCCGATGTGGAGTGGTTAAACCCGACTACAATCGGCGTACTATGGAGACCCGACGTAAACTTCCCGTTGCAGTCCCATGGCGCGATCCTGTCCAATGTTTTCTTGATATACCTACGTATGCTGTCTCTTCTTACAGATTGATTCTCACAAATGAGATTGCCGATTATGAGATGAAACGCAATTCTGAGGAAAAAACTCAAAAATCTCGCTTTCAAGAACTCGGCAAATAGACCAGCTGTAAGGAGTACTGACTCGCCATCCCGAAGCCGCCAGATAATTTCACTTGGCGGCATATTTTTTAAGTCCTTTTTCAACATAAAAAACACCTCCTTTTTATAGGGGGTGACATCCTACTTTTTAAATTACCACTATCTATTCATTATACCATACTTGTTTATTTTTGTCAATTATGGTATAATTTTAGGTATGATTTATCTCGATTTTGCAGCTGCAACGCCAGTTGATGAGCGTGTTTTTAAGGCGATGGAGCCATATTTTTTGAGCGACTTTTTTAACCCATCCGCGCCATATCTACCTGCAAAACGAGTAAAAGAAGCTTATGAGGAGGCAAAAAACGAGCTCGCGCATGCAATTGGTGCTAAGGGTGCAGATTTAGTAATGACGGCTGGAGCGACAGAATCTATTAACCTTGCAATGTCGGTGGCTTCTGGAAAGATTTTGTATCTTACTACAGAGCACGCAGCAGTGAGAGAATCTGCCCGTCGTTTTGGCTTGAGCTTTGAAGAGATTGCGGTTGATAAAACTGGCCTGATTGATCTTTCCGATTTGCGAGCTAAGCTTTCTGGTGACGTGGCGATGATTTCCGTGTCTGCTGCCAACAACGAGCTTGGAACAATTCAGCCACTTTCTGCCATTGCGGAGATCGTGCGCGAGGAAAAACAAAAACGTCTGGCTCGCGGTGATAAAACTCCTTTGTATCTACATTCTGACGCTTCGCAAGCGATGAGCTTGATTGATATTAACGTGCGCAGACTTGGCGTGGATCTTCTCACTATTAACTCTGCAAAAGTTTATGGACCAAAAGGTGTGGGCGCGCTTTATATTGCGCACGGCGTAGACGTGAAACCTTTGGTTTTTGGTGGCGGCCAAGAGCGCGGGCTGCGTTCTGGAACAGAAAACGTGCCAGGCGTGATTGGCTTTGCTAAAGCTGCCGTGATTGCCAAAGAGCACATCAACGGCAACCGCAAAAAATACGAAAAGCTCGGCGCGATTCTTCGCGAAGAGCTTAAGAAATGCGCCATTGAGCCAGTTTTTCTGGGTAACAAAAAACATTCTCTGACAAATTTTTGCACCGTTTCATTCCCTGGTATTGATGCAGAACGTTTAATTTACAAACTTGAATCTCGGGAAATCTATATCTCTACTGGCGCAGCTTGCGCAGCAAGCAAAGGTGAAAAATCGCACGTGTTGACCGCCATTGGTCTTTCTGATACGGAGATTGCCGGTTCTATTCGTGTGACTATGGGTGTGCTAAACGACGAAGAGCAAATCCGCACGGCTGCAAGAGAAATCGTAGAAGCCGTAAACGAAGAGGCCGAGCGCACCGGACTTGTTGGAGGTCAAAAATGACTAAGACTATAGCTGATGGCGTCAAACCGACCGTTTTTGTCGGAATGTCTGGCGGCGTAGATTCTTCGGTTTCTGCAGCGCTTTTAAAAGATGCCGGATATAACGTAGTTGGTGTTTATATGAAGAACTGGTCCAAGGATCTGCCGGGTATGAAATGTCCGTGGGCGGATGATTTGGCCGATGCAAAACGCGTGGCAGTAAAACTTGGCATCGATTTTAAGGTATTTGATTTTGAAAAGGACTACAAGCAGAAAGTTGTTGACTATATGCTTGAGGAGTTCAAAAGAGGCCGCACACCAAATCCAGACATCATGTGCAACCAAGAAATTAAGTTTAAGTTGTTTTATGATGTGGCACGTGAGCAGGGCGCGGATTTAATTGCGACTGGACATTATGCAAAAAACGACGGCAAAAATTTACTGCGCGCAGTTGACGAGAATAAGGACCAAACTTATTTTCTATGTCGCATCTCTGAAGACGCAATCGAGCATACGATTTTTCCGCTGGGCGATATGTTAAAACCAGATGTGAAAAAACTGGCCGAAAAATATGGCCTGCATAATGCCTACAAAAAAGAATCTATGGGTGTTTGTTTTGTGGGAGACGTCGGGATTCGTGATTTTTTGAGGGAGTACATAGACGAGGAGCCGGGCGAAATCCGCGACGCAGAAACCGATAACGTCTTAGGCTATCACGAGGGTGCAATCTTCTATACAATTGGCCAGCGTCACGGACTTAACGTTGGCGGCGGAATTCCATATTATGTAGTGAAAAAAGATATCGCAAAAAATATTGTTTATGTGAGCCAAAATTTGAACAATGAGGAGCTCTGGACAAAGAGTTTGAAACTAACTGAAATGATTTTGCGAGGTGACGTACCAGAGATAGTTTTTGTCAGACTCAGGCACCGTGCAGAGTTAATTCCGGCAATGCTAAAACTCGGTAATGACGATACTGCTGAGCTTAAGTTTACTGAAGAAATCAAAGCACCTGCGGCTGGTCAATCAGCCGTGATTTATACTGGCGATGCTAAAGATTCCAGTAAAGCCCGCGTTTGTGCGGGTGGCGGAATTATCGCTGGATAGATTGAAGACAGTTTTTCTTGGGTTGGTTTGAATTAACTAATAGAAAACTGCGAGTTGTATAGTTCGGCATAGAAACCGCCGGCTTTCATCAGCTCGTCATGCTTACCGGATTCAACAATATTGCCGTCTTTCATCACAAGGATGAGGTCGGCATTTTTGATAGTAGAAAGGCGGTGCGCAATAATGAACGAAGTGCGGCCATGCGCGAGTTTATCCATGGCTTTTTGGACAATTTCTTCGGTGCGAGTATCGACGTTTGAAGTAGCCTCGTCGAGAATTAGGAACGGAGTCGGCTCGATCATACCGCGCGCAATTGTAATTAGTTGGCGCTGACCACTAGAAATAGAATCGTTTTCGCCAATCTCGGTATTGATTCCCTTTGGCAGGGTTTTGATAAAATGCGTCAGACCGACGGTGTCACACACTTTTAATACCTGGTCTTTTGTGACATGTTCGCGGTTATAAATAATATTTTCTTTGATTGTCCCAGCAAAGAGCCAGGTGTCTTGCAGAACCATAGTAAACAAATCGTGAACATTCTCACGAGAGAGATCATGAATAGAAACACCGTCAATCAAAATATCGCCAGAATTGATTTCATAGAATTTCATCAGGAGATTGACCATGGTGGTTTTGCCGGCGCCAGTTGGGCCAACGATAGCGATTTTTTGACCGGGCTGGGCCACAGCGGAAAAGTTTTTGATGATCATGCGATCTTCGTCGTAGCCGAATTTAACATTCTTAAATTCAATTTTACCTTTGACACTGCTTCTGTCCAAAACTTTGGTGATTTCTTTTTGGTCGCTCATTTCTTTTTCGTCTAGGAACTCAAAGACACGCTCGGCAGCGGCGGCAGAAGACTGGAGATAGGTTAGCGCCTGAGCGATTTGAGAAAGCGGCGAAGTAAACATGCGGACATAGATAATGAAGGCGATGATTGAGCCAAAAGTAATGGCATTATTTGTAACCAGAATTGCGCCAACCACGCAGACTGCAACATAGCCAAGGTTGCCGACAAAGCCCATCATTGGGTGCATGAGCCCAGACAAGAACTGCGATTTGAAATTGGCCTCGTAGACTTTTTGGTTTAACTCGTCAAATTTTGGATTGGTTACTTTGGTGCCATTATAGGCTTTGACAACATTGAGACCGGAATAGATTTCTTCGATATGAGCGTTCAATTTGCCTAATTGTTTTTGACGGGCGGAGAAATATTTTTGAGATTTTTTAAGTACAACTGCAACAAAGAAAAATCCAAAGAGTCCAGAAATAATCGCCGTGATCGCCATAACGCCGTTTGTGATAAACATCATCAAAATCACGCCAACAAGCAGAGCAACTGAAGCTACGAGAGTTGAGAGTGACTGTGTCAAAGTCTGAGAAATCAGGTCGACGTCGTTTGTGACGCGAGAAAGCATGTCACCAGTTTGGTGCTTATCAAAGAATCTAAGTGGAAGTTTGTTAATTTTGACAGAAATACGCTTTCTAAGCTCACGCGCAAAATTGTTGGCGACGTCAGTCATCATAAATTCTTCTATGATTTCTGAAGCTAGGCTGCCGATTTCTAGACACGCAACCGTAATTGCGATACTAGTAATCATGTCAAAATTGAGACCGGTTGCGAGGCCTAGAGAAATCTCGTTAGTCAAATCGGCCAGTTTATTTGGCACGACAATCGCGACAATGGAGCCGAGCACAGCAAAGAAAATACCAATTGCAGCTTTGAGATAAAACGGCTTTAGCTCTTTTACAATACGCTTCATGGCAAGGCCAAAATTGTTTGCTTTTTGCGACTCAATACGTGGACCAGCCATTATACACTCCTTTCTAATTCTTCTGGCGCGAGTTGTGACTCGGCGATTTGACGATAAACTTTGCAAGATTTGAGAAGTTCAGCGTGCGTACCCTGACCGACGCATTTACCATTGTCAAGAACCAGGATTTGGTCTGCGTTCATTATTGTACCGATACGCTGCGCAACAATGAGCGAGGTTGCATCTTTAGTGTAGCTTTTGAGAGCTTTTCTTAAGTCCGCGTCCGTCTTATAATCTAGCGCAGAGAAAGAATCGTCAAAAATGTAAATCTCTGGATCGCGCGCAATAGCGCGAGCGATAGAGAGGCGCTGCTTTTGACCACCAGAAACGTTGGTACCACCGCTTGCAATGTGCGCATGATAGTCTTTTTCCATTTTTTCAACAAAGCTTTTGGCCTGGGCAACTTTGATAGCTTCTTTGATTTTGGCCTCAGATTTTTTGCCTTTGCCATTATCACCAAAAGAAACATTAGAATAAACCGTACCATCAAACATCACAGCTTTTTGCGAAACGTAGCCGAGCTTGTCATAAAGTGATTCGTAGGTATATTTTTTGACGTTGACGCCGTCGACCAGCACTTCGCCGGATGTTGCGTCGTAAAAACGTGGAACGAGATTAATGAGCGTAGATTTGCCAGAGCCAGTAGAGCCAATAAATGCGACTGTCTGACCTTTTTCTGCTTTGAATGAAATATTTTCCAAAATGTATTCCTCGGCATCTGGATATTTGAAGCTGACATTTTTAAACTCCACTGTACCAGTCTCGGCGGTATTTTTGACGTTTTCTTTCCCTTCTTTGATGCTAATCTTGGTTTTTAGTACTTCGTTAATACGATTTGCAGAAACTTGAGCGCGCGGGACAATCATAAAAATCAGGGCGAGCATCAGGAACGACATCACAACTTGCATCGCATAGGACGAGAATACGACCATATTGGAAAAGAGCGTGAGGCGATCCATTGCTGCAGCATGGTCAATTAGAATCGCACCAATCACATAAATAGAAAGGCTAAGCATGTGCATCGTAAAGAAAATCGTCGGCGACAGCGCGGCCAAAACTTTTTGGCTAAAAATCTGTGTGTTTGTAAGATCATCATTGGCTTTTTTGAATCTGTTTTCTTCAAAGGTCTCAGCGTTAAATGCGCGCGCCACACGAATACCCAAAATATTCTCGCGAGTGACGCCGTTTAGACGGTCTGTAAGTTTCTGAATAATTTTGAATTTTGGCACTACAATCAACATCGCAATTGCCACGAAAGACATCAAGAAAACCACCGCCACAGCCGTGGCTGTACTCCACTCCCAAGACTTGTTTAGAATCTTGGTGATCGCCCAGACTGCAGTAATCGGAGCTTTTACCATAACCTGCATGCCCATAGAAACTAACATTTCTACCTGAGTAATGTCGTTCGTGGTTCTGGTGATTAAACTGCTAATAGAAAACTTTTTGATTTCTGCAAGGCTAAGTTTCTCAACTTTGTCATAAAGTTTTTTCCTAACATTTTTAGAAAAGCTGGCGGCAACGCGCGAAGCAAGATAACCAACAATAATCGCGCTAGCAAGGCTCCCAAGCGCGCAGAGCAGCATAAACGCGCCATTCTTTAGAATCTCGGAAATCTCCGAACCCTCGGTCTCTACCAAGCGGGTAATTTCGGACATATAGTCCGGCATTTTGAGATCTAGCCAAACTTGGAAGCAAATCAAAATGACAGCCACGATAAAAAGCGCGACTTCCCTCTTTTTGAAGTTCCTTAGAAGACCAAACATGTTTTATTATTATACCATGATTTCCAGCCACTTTTCAAGGTTGAAATCCGGACCAGTCACGCTTGCACCAGCAAGGATTGGCGAAGGCAAATCTTCTTGACTTCGGTTTAATTTTTCGCCCAAAGTTTTCATAAAAGCGTTGGCGGCAAAAGTGATTTTTTCTTGCTTTTTCTTGTCGATAAATTCTAGTGGGGCACCATGGGATTTGTTTTTGCGATACTTGACTTCCGTGAAATAAATATGGTTTTTGTCGGCAGAAACAATGTCAATCTCATAAAATTTAGTTTTGTAGTTTCGGGCGAGGATTTTGTGACCGTTTTGCTTTAGATAGTTTGCGACAACGGTTTCAGCACGGCTGCCAGTGGCGGTAGTAGTGCTTGCTCGGGGTCCTGCCACATTCTCGTTCCCATCGCCACGTTCGCTTTCGCGAAGCGTGTCGCTGGGAGCCCTTTCGAATGTGTCACCCCTCGCACTCATTTTAGCGCCAGGTTTATTCCCTTTCGTTCGCTCTCGTTGTCGCGAAGATCCCTCAAAATCAGCAATATGTGCTACCGGCTTGAAGCTTATGCGGTGTTCGTCGCAGGGGCCGCACTTTTCGAGAGCAGCTTTGTGGGCAGCGGTGCCGTAGCCGACGTGTTTTTCAAAACCATACTGTGGGTATTTTTCGGCCAGATTTTTCATATAATCATCACGTGCAACTTTAGCAATAATCGAAGCGGCGGAAACTTCCTTAATCTTTGCATCCGCCTTTGGCATAAAAGTTACCATGTTTTCTAGCGGAGTATCTTTTAAAAAATTCATGGTGCCATCAATAATTATTTCGTCAAACGGTAGATTATTTAGGTCGATATTTTTTAGATTTTCTTCGTTTTCTTTTTGGTCTAGTTTTAGGAGCTTACAAACCGCGCGGCGAGTGGCAAGCTTCAATGCGTTTGATAAGCCGATTTGGTCTAGCTCTTTTGCCGGGATCCAACCCAAGCCGGTAGCTTTTGCGTTTTCTAAAATAATTGGCGAAAGTCTTTCGCGACGCTTTGGAGTGAGCTTTTTGGAATCGGCTAAATCATCTTGCCAGGTTTGTTGTTCAATTGGATTATTGTTCTCATCAAAACGCTCCGGCAAAACTGCCGCACCTATCACCAGTGGCCCCGCCCACGGGCCACGTCCTACCTCGTCAATTCCTAAAATTGGCATAATATATATTATATACTATTTTTGCTGCTTCCCTGGCGGATGTGCGTGGCGCACCAAAAAGCCCCTCCGTTTGGAGGGACTTATAAGAAATTGGTTAAATTATTCAGCTTTTTCTTCTTTTGGTTCTTCAGCTGGAGCTTCTTCTGCTTTAGCTTCTTCGGCTGGAGCTTCAGTTGCCTCGGCGGTTTCTGCTGGAGCTTCCGCTGGAGTTTCTGCAGCTTCTTCAACTGGCTCTTCGGCGACAGTGACGTCGTTTACGGCTGCGCGGTCAAAATCTTTGGTAGAAAGACGAGCAGATTTACCAGAGCGAGCGCGGAGGTAGCTAAGATTCTTGCGGCGGACCTTGGAGCGCTTGGTGATTTCGATTTTCTCAACGAGTGGGCTGTGGATCAAGAAAGATTTCTCAACGCCAACGCCAGAAGCAACCTTGCGGACAGTGATTCTTGCGGTGTGGGAATCTTTGCGATCTGTACGGATTACAACGCCTTCAAAAACCTGAAGACGAGATTTGTCACCTTCTTTAATTCTCTGAGTGACTTTAACGGTATCACCAGAACGGACATCAACAACAGCTTTCTTTTTCTGTTCGTCACCGATTTTCTTTAGAATAGAAAAACTCATAATTTAACCTTTTATTAACACTTGGGATACATTATACCAAATATTTACTCTTTTTGCAAGGGGTAAAAGGTGTAATTTTAGGATTTTTAATTTTAATACTAGACTTTTGACCTGATAAGTGGTATAATGTAATAGTTTTAACAACCATGGTGATTTGGTCCGGTAGCTCAGCTGGTTAGAGCACGAGCCTCTTAAGCTTGGTGTCGTGGGTTCGAGTCCCACCCGGATCACCAAATGAAATTTGGCCACAATTTGGCCCTGAAATCAGAGTTTGAAACGGTTCTTTATATCTGTAAAGAATCGTTTTTTGTTGGTCAATTTCGAGGTTCAAAAATATTTTTCGCGCTAAAAGGTCCATTTGAAGCATATCGGCCGCTCTCATCTGTAAATCCAGGGAATTTAGGGGGTTCAAGAATTTTTCGGCAGTTAGCTTTAACTTGCTTGGATCCACGATTTTGCCGGCCTCGAGCGAATTACGAGAAAGGCGATCTGGATGCCACGGCAGAATACCGTCATATTTGCCTTTCTCAATATCTTTCAACATCTGCAAGAAGAGCGGACGATTGCCGCTTTTCTTGGCAGACTTTGGTTCTTGGATCGGCTCGCCCACCACGAGCAAACCCTTCGTTCTGGCATATTCTTTACATGCCGCAATTTGGTCTGGGAGAGATTTAGCTTGCGCCTCGGCATCCTCGGAAGATTTGCGCACATACATTACGTAACGCAAAGGCTTCTCCACTGGTTCGGGCGCCATTCCTACATAATCTAGTATTTTCATGCTAACGCTCGATTCTTTTGTTTGTTAGCAAAACATTATACCGATAAAGGGAATAAACGCCAGTGTTAATATGTGACGATAATACCGTCGTTGCACTCGCCCCGATCTGAGTTTTTATCAATATTTTCTTTGTTAGTATCAATCTGCTCGCATATTCGCAGAATCGCAATAAGGTTCGCCACGCCGTCGTGACTATCTGGGTTAGTGGAATCCGGATCCACATAAATCTCCTTTGTTTATGTGAACCTAATTAAGGAATAAGAAATATTAGGCCCGATTACTTGATATTAATCGAAACCACTGAGCGCAACCTTTTCGTTACGTCCTATTATATGCCGGCGGTTCAAAGTTGCAAGCATGTGCGTTTTAGACTAGTTGCAATTAAGTTCGAACCAAGCTAAAATGCGACAACCCTGCGAGGATTGCCGCAATTGATTATGATTCAAAAGGGTGCGTACCTTGTAGTTTCATAAAAGGTCTTCGCAGGGGATTATGTGATTATTCTTTATACTTTTTGTTAATTAAGTTTCTTGCATCAATTACGAGCTGTTGTACTATTTTACTGCTATCGTTGATATGCGCATACGTATTATTTCGCAGGTTAAATTCATATAAATCACCGCCAAAACAGTACATGAATATGGAATCGAATTTGGTTTTATAATCTGCCGAACTATCGGATATAGCCGACAGTATTTCTGGTAATTCTTGATCTAGAATTAAGCATGAATCGTAGATGAATGAATAATTCTCGGGGAATATATCATAATTGCTATTTAGTTTCTGAGTTTTTGTTCTTACTACATCGGATAATTTTTCTAAATTACGAGCTCGCCCTGGATGTGTCAAAAAGTATTGCTCCACTCGCCCGCCGAGCTCTTTTATTCGCTTGAGAGCTCTCTCTTTTTGTTCGTTATCGCCATACGAGTATTGTCGAGTGTATAGGCTATCCATTTCTTGTGCTTCCGCATCTTCGGCACTTGTTACTTCAACACCAACATTGCTGTTTCGTAAGTCTGGTCTTTCGCTATCTACTGATAAGTGAAAAAAACGTTCAGGAAAAAAATGCTCAAGAATTAACTTAGCAGATGTCTCCCAGTATTCTTTTGCCAATATAGGTGGTAGCGGCCTATTCGGATCGACTATTATTTTCTTTGAACGCATATAAGGAGGAATTAGTTAATGGCGTAAATATTCCTAAAATGATCGTCGATTTCTTGATGTATCTTCTCACATTTATTATATGAGCCAGTATTTATTAGATCTATTATCTTCTTCGTTTTTGAGGTTATTTCGTTAAATAGATCTTCTCCTGGTTCAATGTACGGTATTTGCTTTATATAGTTCGCCGAATTGTTTGCTGTTGGGTTAATAGTATGTATTAATTCGTTTGCGACATTAGAATTCATTAAAGCCAGCAGATAATATAATTTGGCTTCATTCTTGGGAAAAATGCCCACAATTGACTGATCGAAAACGCAGCCACTCATTAAGCATGCTCTAATGGTGCTAGACTTTACCATTGGCACAGTTATACCGGTTTTGAAATAGAACTTTGAATTTTGAAAACGGGCTTTTTTATCATTGTTGTAATGCAAAATAGTGTCCTTATCCCAGCGAACAAACCATTCATTATTTGGCCTGCAGTATCGAGTGCTCGAGGCGCTTTTTATATATGGAACATATCCCTCATTTACGTTCTCAATTCCAGATAATGATGTGCATGGATAGATGAGTGATGGGTCGATCTTTTTATATTGTTTGCTATTTTTTACGCTGTCATCTAGTGCGCGAATAAAACGTTTATTATCTCCTGTATAAAAACCAGTCACCACATCTGCCACATCTCCTAGTCGCATAGAAGACGTACTAACTATAGACTCCTTCACTTGATTATCGGCAATAATAAATCTATGCTGAGCATTATCGTAAATATCCTTTTGGTTCAGATAAAATTCGTTTAGGTGGTCTGGAAGTTCCTTGTTTCCAATCAATAATTCAAATTCGGAAGAAGATTGAAAACCTTTTACTATTTTTACGGTATTATTTAGGGAACTAGTTCTGTCGGCTTTTTCTAATGTAATAATGGATAGGTTTGAATATCCGAAGCTTACACCGGGAAAGAATTTTGACGGAAATATAATAATTTCGTTTATTTTTGTGCTAGATAGCAATAGGTTACGGAGTTTTGAATGTAAATTTAGAAACATATACGTATCAGGTATAATAAACGACAAACGACCGCCGATCTTTAGTAGAGAAATGCAGCGCAATAGAAATAATGAATATGTCTCTCTGACATATTGACCCGTGTATTTCTTTTTTAATAAATCGCGTTTTTCGTACTCTTGCCACGCTCCATAAGGTGGGTTTCCAATTATCTTGTCATAATATCCACCTATTGCGGCATAATGATCGAGCGTAGAATCGAGAAGCGTGTCTGTTTTTTTGATAGTAATAAAATCTCGACTTCTGTACTTATCCTTGAGGATCGAAATGGCATTTTTGTCTATGTCTAGCGCGTCTATATGTGCAGGCTTCCTATTTAGCATTCCGTCTATAAAAACGCCTTCTCCCGCGGACGGCTCCAAAACAATATCTTTATTATCAATGTTTAGCCGTCGAACCATATAGCGAGTTATGTCGCTCGAGTTGGTGTAGTATGAGCATAGAGTATCTTTCAAGAACGGTACCTCCAAAATTACTTAAGATAAAACTTAAGATAATTATACTTATTCTTATTACCAAGTCAAGTATTTGAGTAAATCGTTATCTTGAAGGTGTTTTTTGAAGTCTTTGCTAATATCGTTTTGCCAGTTTGCGTTATCGTCTAGCCAAGAACGCATATTAAAACCAGTAAACTTTTCGATTGCCGAATAACAATCGTCTGCGCAAAAAACGTCCCAATAAGATGAATTCTTCAAGGTTTGCAGATAATGATTGTTTTGGTCTTCTTTTTGACGAACAAAAAGAATAGTTTTTTCGTTTGTTTTTAGTGATTTGTAGATACTGGCAACGAGTAACAGTCTATTCGTATTGCCTTTTTCATTGGAGCTAAAACCGCTTTTAAAATCACAGTTGTAGTGAGTGCCATTTTGTTCAAAGTGTAAATCGAGATCGAGTTTTATTCCGCCACTATCAACCATTGTCCATGGTATGGCGTAATACCGTTTAAGCTCGTCTTTAATACTGTCTGAGACTGGCAATTCGTCAATATAATCATTCGTAGATTTCTTAATAGCCTGTTGAACTTCATTGAAATTCGGCGGTTCTATTAATGATAGTTGCTTAATTGGATGTTCGAACGCTAATCGGCAAAATAGCTCCCATAGTTCACCAATACGACGAGCGAAGGCCATATATTCGTAAGGCCAAACTTTGTTGCGATATTCAAGCATAGTAATATACGATGCATAAGTCATACGTAAAATTTCGTCCAAAAGAAGGGTATTGCTCCATTTTTCCGAGTTAGCCTTTTCTTCGACTTGCTTTAGCTTCTTGTCGCGATAGTTTTTTATCTGCTTATTTATTTCGCTTGCCTTGTCATTCTTATTAAGCTTCGATGATTCTATTGGCATTAATATCTTTTCGGCATAACCGCGAAAATCTTGCAGCCATTGTTCTTTTGTATAAAGCATTGGACTATTCTTTCTGCTACCGTCGAGAAAAACGAATAGCACTTTAGCAGATTTGTTATGTATGTATTATACCATAAAAAACGCCTTTTAGCTGGCGCTCAATGATCGTTTTCTATCTTTCAAAAATTGTTACCTTTTGTTTTTCTGGCGTTTCGTATTACGTTGGTTATTTCGAAAAATTTGGGAGTTTTCGTATAATTATCGAAAAAGATATCTAGGTCTTCTTCGGATTCCCAATATTTTCGATTATTGTATAGTCGCAGTAGCAAATATAAAGCTTGCTCGGCATATTTTTGCGCCCAGTTTACATATTGGTCCACATACTCCTCTTTGCCAGAATATAGGCCGTTATGTACATATTTATTACGTGCATTAAGCACTAAATCGCCCATTTGTTTCCAATGCTCATTTCTAAACTGGTATTTAAATATTCCTATTATCTCTTTTTCTGGACGGTTTTTGTTTTGACTTCTTGTGGCATGTTCTAGACAACGCCAATAACTCAGAGTCTTCAACCCGGCATTTGTCGAATCGTAAGCTAATGCCAAATCCCTTATAACATATTCGATTCGTTCACGTACAACACTATCATTGATTACGCTTTTGAGAATTTTACGGAATAACCGATTCTTTTGCTTAGACGGCTCGTATTTATTCTTTGGAACGGTAGTAACGCGATCGTCTGAAGTGTAGGTCTCCAACTCATTTTCATTGCATACTATATAATGACCGGTTGTTACGAATATGGTTTTGGATCCTAGTTTATTTCCACTTCCTCCGAAAAGGCGCATACTGAACTTCTGGGCACCTTGAGCTACATTTAGGCTATTTAGTACTAGTTCTAGCTTTCCTAGGGCTAATATGGTGGCTGAGTAATTATTAGTTGATTTAACGATAATTTTTAATGGGTGGATATATTTTTCGGCGGACGAGCGCATCTTTGGGAAGCATCTAACATCTTTATAGTTTGGCACCTTCGCTAGATATGTCGATCCGCTATCGTCTCGTCTTTTCTGTTCTTGATTTCTATATTCATTATATTTAGCTACATATTCCCGTTTACTACACCATTCTATTTGGACTTCGTCGACAACGATTGGTTTAATAAAAGGTCGACGCTTATGGTCTTCGCATTGGTAGAAGAGTTCTAGATAAACGGTATATTCGTTTTGCGGAAGTGGCTTTTTTCTCATCTCTGAGAATAAACTCAGGTCCCATTGTCTTTTTTTGTAATTCCATTCGAGAAGCCTCCAACTAAAAATGTGCCGCTCTTTATCCCATTTATTATTGCTTTTGCGTAGCTCTTCAAAAAGCAACTCTGCAGGAATGTTATATTCATCATTAAACATACCCGGATCAGGCATGCCGTTACAAGTAGCGCCAGTTCCTTTACGACATTTTTCGTAGGCTTTTAGACATTGATTGTAGAGACGTTCTGCTTTTGTTGTAGAATTAGCGGCCATAATGTCTTTCCGTTAAATAACTATTCAGTACTATTATACCTCTATATTGCGAAATGTTTTGCCGTTGTGCGTCAATAGACCTAAAATGACAAAACTCATCAGACGTCCACTACCGTTGTAGTGGATAGGAGAGTATTGCTTTATTTTAGTCTTATTGTGTAATTTAGCTATATTTCATCGATTGTGTACAAGCGGTTGAGCGGTACTTTTTCATAAAAAATATCCACTTGCAAACAAGTGGATAAAAATGTGCTTCTAATCTGTTTTATTATGATTTTTTATTTTCATAAGTTTTTATAGTGTTTTTTATTCAGAAATATAGAGTGTCTTTTTTAAGTCATTAAACATAGAATACAGAATTTTCTCGTCGTGCTGTAATCTCCCCACAATAACTCCTGCAGGGATCTTCTCGCGGCTAGCGAATTCAATTATTTTTTCTTTCGTAAAGACGGGCGTCACTTCATTGATAAATGAGAGGTATGAGGTTTTTGGGATTAGATTTTCTGTTGCGAAATCATCAGCATCTTGTTCTTTTTTTGTTTTTTCCATTCCTTCGTCTAATTCGATAAATGATTCATTTTTACCATGTTTTAGGATAATGTGACCTATTTCATGGAATAGTGTAAACCATATTTTATCGTCGCGCTTACCTCTATCGCTTACCATGATCATCGGATTTTGCCCGATCCACCTAGCGACACCAGATGCATAAGTTCTATCAAGATGTTTAACCGCTACGAGAGCAACACCGGATTCTGCAAAAATTGATACTAGTTCTTTCCAGAAATCCTTCGGCATCTCATATATAATCGATTTAATGCGAGGAATGCTTGCTCTAAATTTCTTTTCATCATATGACTCCAGGGTTAATTCATTCCTCTTGATCTCGCCACAACGCAACCAAGCAGCCATAGCATACTTGTCGTAGCTTTTATCTTTCGCGGTCCTAAAAGCTGCAGATTGAGTTGTTTCAATTTGGTCTAGGGAATTTATTCCAAAGAACCTCTGAAGATTTAATACTCGTACGTATCCTTTTCTTGTTGTCTCTACGTAACCGGATTTTGCTAATTCGTTGTAGAAAGGCGAGAAAATGTCGTCCTTGTATATGACCGCTTCTTCCTTTGCTTTCTCTACGCGGTCTATTTTTGATTTTGCGGTTAGATAATTGGAATTTAGGTTTGACCAAAATTCAGCAGATACACCAAATACATTCTCTAGAGATACGGCTAGGTCTGGAGAAATTAAAGCCTCACCGTTAATGACTTGGCTTATTAATTTTTTAGAAACACCAGCTCTTTCGGAGAGCCATGACTGATTAACGCCAAGCTCGTCAAGTAGACGGGCTATATGCCTGCCTGGGTGTATTGCGATTTTCGGTTCGTATACCATAGCTTCTCCTTTCTATTAAGTTTAATGGTAATCCATCACTAGTTTCTCGATAGTGATCTCTCTTACAGTTGAGAAGTCGCCGTTCTTGTAGCTGTCTTTATTGGTTGGCCTAAATACTATCCTAAGCCTCCCTCTAGTCTTCGAGTCTATATCGATTGCAAAGCATCCCTTCATATTACCCTTAAGCGGATGAGGGTGACGTAGCCTCGACACATCCTTAAGCGATGGCGCAGCAGCAAGTTCGTTTAGCACCATGACGACTTCTTCATAGCCGAAAGTTGCTTTTTGCTTTCTTAGCATTCTCTTCAGTTTAGAGTATGTTCCGTCGTCCGCGCCGTTCGCAGCTTCTTCATCAACAATAGAAGCAAAACTTAATATCATTTTACCTCCTGGAATACGCTTATGTCAATAAGTTTTGTTTCCATATAGGTAACATTTTATCATAAAATTAGATAGTTTTCCACACCTAGCATAAAAATAGGCACAACTTGCCTCTATCAATGACATTGTAGGAATTAACTAATTCCTTTACATTGGTTCAATGTTCATCTCCTTGTCATTCCTAGTTAGAACGTTACATCTACTAAAACAGGGTATTTCTCCTTCGGGATGACTCGCGGCTTTGGATTGTAATCCGGGTTCTCAAATAGCCAATCAACCACGCCACAGAGGCGCACTTTTATGTCCGAAACTACATCAAGTCTTTCCGTGCAACGCTCACCATTGACTTTTACGCCGAATATGGCGTAATTTTTTATGCTATACTTTTTTATATCTACCATTGCCCAAAAACTTTATAGAGCCTTTGTCGCGCAATATTTGTAGTTGCTGCCGAATTTTAGGGAGGACGTTGTTATTTAATGGATGTTTTTCTTGTAAGATACTTTCAAAAGCATAAACATCCCCTAGGCTAAACTCGTCATTTTTTATTTGATTTACGCACAACAAGACGTCTAGTAGTCAACCACGTTTCTCTATGTTTTCAACGAACAGTTTTTCAGCGTCCTGAAACTTCTTAACTGCAGTGTCTTTGTCTATAATTTTAGAATTTTGGACTATCGCAATGCGGCCTTGTTCTGGAATGTCCCTCAATAAAATATTGCATCCTGTCCACCCGGCACGCCTAGCGCTGTCAGATAGTGGTTTTCGTTTTTCTATAATGCTTGGCGTAAAGAAAATTTTTGGTATTACAATAAAATCTTTGATAGCCATTTCTTGCATGGAATAATTCATGAAGAAGAAATCCGGGTTCTGATTACTGGTTATTCTTTCTATCATAGTAGAGTATGCACCGTCATTGACTTTCGTGCCAATAGGGCCGCGTTTGCTTTTTAGTTCATACTCATGACCGCATCTTTCACAGAAAAAGTCTGCAACGGGTCGATTATTCTCAAAACTACGCACCCTATCATTGCCACATCGTGGGCAGAACATATTGTCTTCAACCCATTTTTCAGTAATTAGTCTGGCGATTTGAGAGCCGCTTCTGTAATTTGTTGCTAATTTTATGTCTAGCATTAACTGCATTTGATATTTCCCTCTCAAGTTATTCTTATCGTCGTCTAAGGTCAGTTTTGCGCGCTCTCGTAGATTCTAGGCGCCTATTCAACCCCTGCGCTCAGACGTTCTTATGCTCAAATACAAATATTGCCAAGGTTGATATTGGGTAGCTGCTTCATGCTTCCATTATATCATCTAGGAGCCAATAAAAAGTCATATGACCTAAAGACCTTTTTTGGTTTCAGCTACTATTTTCTTTAGTAGCTCCTTATTATCCACATCTTCCACCTGACACATCGGCTTCCCGCCGTCATACGGAATCGCCTCGGGCATATTAAACTTGGCGTTTTCTGGGACGATTTTTACGAGTAGCCTATCATCATAAATTCCGCCAAACAAAATACCTTCAGAGTATAGCAAAAATTCTCCCATCATTGGCCGACAAGTTATGTCAGGAATTTCTGATAGCTGTTCCAAAATAAAATCGCGATACGCCTTCGTACTAGACATATTTACCTAACCGCTTTTATTGACACATCTTACATAGATGGATAGGAATATCCTCTTTATCTAATTTTGCGCCGCAGGAGTCACATCTTTCTTCTTTATTTACCATAAATATAATTATACCACGCGCCTAATTTTACTTTTCCCTCCCCTCCTTGTATAATATTCCGAAAGGAGAAAAAAATGAAACAAGCAAGAGCAATTATCTGGGGGATCGCAATCGTTGCGCTGGGTGTCATCTTTGGTGGTAACGCGTTGGGACTTTTTAACATCAATATCTTTTTTGACGGATGGTGGACACTGTTCATCATCGTGCCGTGCGTAGTTAGCCTATTCACTGACAAAGAAAAAATTTCTAGCTTGATTGGTATAGCGGTTGGCGTAATTTTACTTCTCGCCGCGCAAAATGTCTTCTCGTTCGAAGTAGCTTGGAAAGTTATCCTCGCCGCGGTCCTAATTCTAGCTGGTATCGGAATTATTTTTAAAGCCACGATTGGAAATAAGCTTGACGAAGAGATTGAGAAAAAAATCCGCGAGATGGAAGACGACAAAACCATGGACGCGCAAATGGCAATCTTTTCCGGAAGCGACCGAGTCTATAATGACGAAGTTTTCTCCGGAGCCAATCTCGTGGCTGTCTTTGGTGGAGTCGACCTAGACCTAAGGAAGGCTAAGTTTAACAAAGACACTGTGATTAAAGCGTTCTGCCTATTCGGTGGAATCGACATCAAAGTCCCAGAAGACGTACAGGTTAAAATCAAATCTGGATTTATCTTTGGCGGTGCGTCGGATGACAGAAAAGGCGACACTGGCAAAGGTAAATATACAATCTATCTAGACGCAGCTGGCGGATTCGGCGGAATCAGCGTTAGTGATAAAGGCAAGAAATAAAGATTACTCACCCCCATTACAAGTATTTGGAGACCATAGCCCCTTATTGTTGGTGATGGCAAATTTTTCAGAGGCTACAAATTGAGATCGATATTTGTATTCAGTGCCATAGCTAGCTTCTTTGCCATACCCCTCCAGGATCAGCTTTTGGTTTACGTTCTCGCCTTTATAATAAACGTACCCAAGCGGCCTATTATAAATATCCACATCGCCGCTCGCCTCGTCAGACTCAAGTCCTACATACTTGTTTAACAAAAGTGTTTTTAAGTAATTTGATGATTCGGGGCCAAAACATTGGACCGGTTTTGATGTACTGACAGTCTCTGGGGTGTTGACGCCGATTAGGCGAATCCTAGTGTCGATGCCGGACACATAGATTGTGTCCCCATCAACTACTTTTGTAACTAGGTATTTTTCTGCAACTGAATTCCTAATAATAGTAACCTGGTTATCATCGTTTGAGCTACCAGAGCTACCTATTTCTCCTGCTTCACTCTGGGCTAGCGAAATATCATCATCTCCTCGCCCACCAATGTCGCTGCTCAATACATTGTTTGAGCTTTTTCCGGACTCAATATTATTGTCAACTGTAGTCTTATACGCATTGTTTAAGCTGAAGAATAATACTAATCCGATAGTGGTAATACTAGCCACGAAAATACCAGCCCGCTTAGCTAGGATGCCTTTTCTAGACTTTTCTATTATGTACTTATTTCTGTTTAGAATGAGCCCTTGCATTTTGACGGTCCCTCTCCCCTAGCACGTCGTTCATTACTTTGTTTGCTGCAGTAGGAGAAATTTCTGGGTGGTCAGCAATAGTTTTCGCTACAATCAGCGACATTGTAGAGTGCTCGTTCTTACGTATTTTTTCCATATGTATGTCATACTGGTGGTCTAGAGAGGTATAGTTCTTTCCATACTCGTTTAATCTCTTCGCCATTTCCAAAATAGCTACACGATTATTTATCACCTTAGCATGGGCAGACTTAAATGCCTTCCTGGCTTCAAGATAATTCACGGCGTCATAGTCCCAAAGTCTAGATCCTGCCCATTGCAGCATAGTTCCGGTACCAACATATGAGATGGTTAGAACTATGGCTGGAATTAGTTGTTCCATGATAGAATCAAAACTCCAATCGTTGCAAAGGACCACGTTATTAACAAATGATACACTACGCAAGGCCGCATATGTAATACCTAGAAAAATCCAGCCCACCATAAAAGATTTCCATGCCTCACGTAAACCTTTTTGCCTGCCCCAAAGTAACGCCGTCGCGTTTGCCGCAGTAGCGAGCGCCAATGCTATAATAGATGCGCCAATGGGATCGAACCCGAGGTTGTCGGACAGCACGTCTCTTAGAAAGAACATGTCAAGAATTGCTAGCCCAAAGCTAACTGCGATAATAGCCCACATGAATACCTTGTTTGGTAATTTCTTTTTAGCCATTTTTCCTGCTCCCTTCATCTAATTCTTTGATAATTTGCTTTAATTCAAAAATACTATCATCCGCGACTGCCAGGTTCTGAGGCAATTCTTTATCGTCCATGGCTCTACTAGCCTCTAAATATTTCTCGAATAGAATGTTGTATTCTGCAACTTGAAGAATATATGCATCATATGCACGCCTGATTTTAGTTAAACTTCTCGTATAGACCTCGTCGAGATTAGATAATCTTGTGCCATAGTCGCCCTCTAACGTACTATAGGCACTCTCAAAATGACCATCGACACTTTTTAGAGTGTCAGATAAAGCGCCTGGTTTGAACTGACTCGTTTTTTCTATTTCTTCCATAACGAGAGTCTTAATTCTTTTAACCTCTTCGTCTGTCACAGACTCAAAATGTTTTGGCACACTATTTAGCCCGAACTTTTCATTTCTATTAAAGTTCGAACCAGCAACTTTTAATGTTTTACTTTTTCTACACATAGAGCTCTCCCTTCAATATTTTTTTAACTTCGTCCGAATACTCATTAAACTGAGAATGAAAATCTGCAAAATTTAATTTTTTCCTGATTTGCTTAGATATATTCTTTTCAAAATTTTTACACCTAATGTTCAGCAACTTCTCAATTATTTCTACCTGCTTATTCCAATTTTGCAGATTGGCTTTGAACTCAGTTTCTAGCGCACTTAGACTATTTTCAAGCATATTCTTATCTTGCTTTTCATTCTGTATTCTAGTCTTAATGCTTGCTACCACATTCTCATAATGAATCTGATCAATCGGGGTCTTTACTCTTCTTAAGAATCCTTGATTCTTCTTAAGTCTCGCTTTGCAGTCTTCTATAATCTTGTTTTGCGATTCTATCCTGCTTTTATAGCTATTTTGTTTCGTTAGATTATCATTCTGGGCGTCGCGATAATCATCATAAAAATTCAGAATTAGCTTGTCGCGAATATCGCTTAGGTAGTCCAATTCTTTATGTTCTATCAGGTAGTTTTCTGGCAAATGATACTTGTGGCCTTGCTTTGGCCTGTAATCTATTCCATTATCAGCACAGAACTTTCTGAGCAGGTCTTTCCTTCCAGAACGCCCAACAGAATAATTGTGGAGTTTTACCCAAATGCTTACGTCATAATCTCTCGCAACAAACATCTCAAACTCCCTATTTTAGTACGTTAATTACTACCTTACGGTTTTTAGCAGCTTCGGTTTCAACGACGGGATAGTTTCCGGGGCCATTAGGACACTCGTTTGCATCGCCGATCTCGCCGTCCTCTATCGTAATATTAGATTCAGACACGTGCCCAACGCTCATAAGAAGATTTTTAGTAGCTTCAGCGCGATGCCGTAATAAATTATCATCCTTGCTAGCATTACAAATTCCCCTAGACATAAATGCCTGGATAGCAAAAGTTGCGTTCCTATTTTGCTCAGTAAGCTTAGCAATCTCATCCTTTGCGGCGTTATAATTTTTAAAAGTATCACTACTTGGATTAAAAGCTAAGGCTGAATCATCACTGGAATATATAACGGCTATAGAAGCATCGGCTGGGGTTGTTTTTACTGAAGTGGTTACACGACTATTTACTTCATTATTCTCAGAAGATGGGTTCGAAAAAATAAGGTTATAGGCATCTAATCCGATACCTTTAAGAACAGCTTCATATATTTTCTTTTCTTTATTTTTCAACTGTGTAGTAAGAGCTTTTTGTGGGCTGACAGTGTCTCCGATACCTTCCCAGAATATAGTTATGCCGTCTAACTCATCTTTATCCTCTATTGCTGACAGGACGGATTTTTTTACCTCATCAGTATCAAGCTTCAACAAATCATCATTTGCGAAATTAAGCAGACCACTATCAGAAAGGCCCGATCCAATCACGTATATCAAAGTGTCTTCTTTATTTTTTGCGTGTCCAGCAGCATTTCTGATTGCTTCAAGATAGTCCGCACCATCGACGTCGGCTACACTGGAGCTAATTTGTTTAACTACTGCCTCGCTGATTTTTTCGGAACCTTTTTTGTTTATGTTGAAGGATTGAGGGCTATCATCTGGGTTTGCAACGGAAATATAAGAGAGTCCAGTTTTACCTTTTTTATCGATATCATATAGAGCGCTAATTATTTTACTGTTGCCCTCATTTAGGGTTGGAGTTGGTGTATTAGCAGTATTACCAACGACAAAAATAACTTGCTGAAACGGGTTTTCGCATCTATCAATACTGGTCTGCTCGCTTACTGTCTTACAAGCATCCGCTTTACCTATCAATGCGGATCCGATCAATATCGAGAGGATTCCAGCAAGACCCAAAACGATAGCGGAAATAATCAGCACCCATTTTAGGATACCTTTTTTACTGTCATTGTCATCAAACACAAAATTATTATCCATGACTTATACTCTAAAACTTTTTCTAGTTTATTCAATAATTATATCATACTCGTCGAGTAAAGTCAATAGTATTAATGGTTTTTCTTGACCTAGGGGCGCTCTATCCTGCATGTGCTTATTACGCTTTCCATCTCTTCAATGTTGGAAAAAGCTTGGCACAATATTCCCTCATCTGCTCGTTAGTCATGCCGGCTTGCGCACCGAACTGAGAGCATTTATCGATGTATTCTTCCATCGAACATTTGTCAATAAACTCACTATCCTTATAGCACCACTTACAATAATCTGTATTAATACTGCCATCTTTTTCCGTACTAAGCATGTCGCCTGATATTAGTGGCATACCACAGCTTTGACAAATTTTAGTTTCCATTTTTACCTCCGTTTTTCTTTTTAAAAATATTAAACTTATCCGTGTGAGCTCTAAACCCATATTTATGGGAAATTGGGTCTTTGAAAATAAATAACTTCAGCGGCATCAAGGTCAAAACGGAATATGCGCCGAACACCACAAACACGCCCACGCAAGCTAAGTACTCGAACACGTACAAAACTGCTGGTGCGTCGATAATTACTTTGAACAAAAACTGACTCAAGAAAATCACCAAATAAAAACTCGAAATGTCAATCGCTAAAATCGGCTTCTTAGAAATTGATTTATAGCCGTAGAAAATGCATGGGATTGCAATTACTGGCGTCATAATCGAAACTAATTTAGCGAGAAAATAATTCGGGTTCTGGCCATAGACAAATCCGTCATACAACCCGCACAAAAGAATCGGCGTCAAAGCAATTTTGATATGTTCCCAAGTACTTTCGTTGACAGCTGCGAAAAGCCCAATGAACTTATTCTGTTTTGTAAAATCATACAGAAAGTGCGCGGCGGTGCCAACTAGAGAAATGATAATTGTAGTGATAATAACTTCTGCCATACCCTCAGTATAGCACACTATTTTCTAAGTCGCTTAAGCTCTAGCTTGGTGTCCGGATCGACGCGGTACGAATCACAAATTTTAGAAATAGTTTTATTGAATGTCCATTTGTCCAACTTAGTGCATTTTAAATAAGAAAAAGTTTCGCTCGGGAATTTGATAAAACATTCCGCGATCAACCACGCCATCGCCATTTTGACATAATATTCATCACGATTTTTGAGCGATTCCACGCGGTCAAAAATGAGTGGCAAATATTCCGCGCTAACATAAAAATCGAGCAAGCAAACCAGCCCAGCACGGGTAACAAATTCATTTTTGGAAGCTAATAATTTCTCAACTTTTTTGTCTAAAAAATCCGCCTCGTGATGCTTCACGGTTTTGCGCAGGGCCGCGCAAAAAGTATCCACTGTGCACCAATTATCCAGTAACTTAATCTGCGAATCAAAAACTTTTAGCATCTCGTCATAGGGCAAGCGCGAGATAACTAAGCCTCTCGCAATAACTTCTTCGATTGCGACTGGGTCTGCACTCAAAAAATCATCAAACTTTTCTGGCGAGATTTCTCCGACTAATTTTCTGATATCCGGAATCCGCACACCAATAAACGGCCGCTCGCACGGGATACCGCGCATAGAAAATTCGCGATATTTCTCGTCGGCGAGTAGAGTTAGTTTAGCCCGAAAATCGGCATACATACCTTATAGTATAGCACGACAAAGCATCCCCTTTTTATTGACTCTATAGCTCAAGTGTGGTATAATTAGTAATGGTGGTAAGTTTTACCATACTTTTATGCAAAGGAGGGGTTAGAGATGGGAAACCCTAACAGATTAAAAGAAGACTTAGATGAGTACGGTTACTACATGGAAATTGACATTGCAAAGCAGTACTGCGCACAGGAGGAAGCACATTGGCACCTCTGCAAAAATGGCCGAAGAATCGGACAGATTAGCTACAAAGGAGTATGGACAGAATATCCTTCTACCGATGTACCTAGATCAGTAGTTAAAGAGGCTGAGCGTCTCACCGAGAGACTGTCTGACAAAATTTACGAAGCTTATTTTTACAACAAGGTAAACGGAGCAGACTACTAATCCACCACATACCCCGGGAAATTCCCGGGGCTTTTTCTAACGCAAAATAGGCCGATGGCAAGATTATCTAGCGGCTTTTTTGGCTTCAGCCTTTCTTTCACGCTCAAAGGCATCGGCAATAATTTTTTTAACTTCTTTCATGTTCATTGTCATTATTTTAACCTCTTTTCTTATTTTTTTCAAGCAAGAACCCAATCAGCTCGTTAAAATATCTAAGATTTAGAAAGTAGTTCGGGTACGCATCGTTCAGCTTCTTCATATCACTAACGGAAACCAAGACGATGCTGTTATTCCTTTTCATATTGTGCTCTAATTTCTTGTACTCTTCCACGGCTAAATTATATTCATTCTCTTTAAAGCTAGAAATTCTACATACTTTTTTCTTGAAATCTAAATCCAGCACTAGGTAGTACGCATCCCTAGTTCTATTCATCATGACGTAAGTTTGCCCAGAAATTTCAATAGCCTGCAGAGATTGTCCTATTTTATGTTTTCTCATGGTCTCGCCAATAACTTCACACGTTTCTTTGAGGCTCATGTTTTCAAATCCTTTTACCATAACTGCGCGTTCAGCTATGGCAAGAGCCGAAGACGTCTGTCGAAAAAAGTCACGCCAATAAGTACTGCTACCGTTCGTTTTTATAGATGATCCACGAAAAACATCTACAGTTTCAACTGATGTAGCCCAAATATGCTGTACTTGGGTGCGCAATTGAACCTCCACATACATACCGTTTTTCTTGAAAATAAAATGTTTGCCACGGTACCCATCTATTTTTGGATTACCTATATAATCTCTTACCCACATTAGGTGGCGCCAGCGCCTTAAGTGTTTTTCAATTTGCGAGAGTTGTTCCATATCCCTTACAATTAACCGAACTCCCGCAACGTCCTGCATCCTGGCGAGCTTCATTCCTTTGAAACGATTAAGTTTATCTACTATGGTTGGTAGCCGCTTCAATCTCTGCGCAACAATTATATTTTTAGTGGAATTTGACTGAGTCAGTCTCACACATTTCTCATAGTACTCATCCATAAGTTCGCCATGCGATTCGCGCCAAGCGTTAAGGGTTTCTATCGCCTCATCATACCTGGCGGCATTGCTACCCTGACGGATTATGTCGCCGATTCTATTTATAGCCGAATTTGATAAGTCCATGCAGTACCTCACTTCTTCTAATATCAACGTTCATCGCCAAATTCTTTCCTAAAATCAATGTTGATTTCCTTATATTTTCCAGTTTTCGTATCAACTATAATCATTCTCTCTGAACTTATCTTTTTGCCCCACTCTGTCGAAAATACATCCGTAGAAATCATATGCGAATTTGAGTCTATCTCTGGTATTGGAGTATGGCCAGCAACTTGGACATAGCTGGTCAGCATTTTTGGACAAGTTAGAATCTTATACTGCCATCTAGCCCAAATTGGCGAGTAGTCATACCAGAGTTTCCGCAATTCTAGATTATTAATCCTGTATACTAGTTCCTCAACGTCCTGGCAGACGTTGAGCCCAGCATTGTCAATAAATTCCTGGAATATGCCAGCATGCGAGAAAATAACCATTCCGTCAATATGTGCTGTCTTTGGGTGAAAACCTCGCTCATATTTGTCGGCAAATTGTACACCCCAAATGGTATTTCCAGTTACTAGTCCTCCAACTAAATAGGAAACTTCGTGATTCCCTCTGAGCCAAACCGTTTCTGGATGCGCTCGGCGGAATTTCACCATTCGTTTCCAATGCTTGTCGTATTCAGCGGCGCCGCAGAAAAAATCATCTAAGTTGTCACCAAGTTGGACTGCGTAATCAACTTTGTGCTCACGCATAATTTTATCGGCCAGATCAAACATTTTCGGCTTTAAATGCGTATCAGGAATAATTAGAACTTTTGACATACAAACTATCCTCCATAGTCGTTAAAATAATCTTTATTCTTAATTTTGACGATCAGGCGTTCGCCTTTTCGACTAAATAGACCAGCCTCCGGGATAGCGACGACACCCTCCCAGTCACAGAATTTACCTTCACTAGTTTTCTTAATTAGGCCATTTAGAGTTTCTGTATATCCATCGCCATCTAACACTTTTTGTGCTCCACCCGGCATAAAATCATAGCAGCTCGGGACTTCAAAATATTTCGCAATGGAAACAATATTTTTTGGCTCGAGCCAAGTGTCACCAACCTTCGCGTCAAATAGTACAAAAGTGGATTCAGAAAGTTCCAGCTCGTTCCCCTGGCACTTCGGACCCATCCTTTCGCCAAAAAGTAGTACAATTTTCTCTCTCCCGAATTTCTCTTCAAAAATTTCTTCTTGAAAAGTTCGGTTCATCATTTCTATAGTTTCTTCGCTACAGACGAAATCATCTGATTTCCCATTCCAGACAGCCTTCTCGCCATCCCACATGACGCGCATGTTCTCGCCGTCGAGCTTCCGCTTATATGACCACTTATTCCTAGAGAGATACTCTAACTCCGGCTCGCGCCATATTTTTGGCTTGTCGGGATGCTCCCACGGTAAAGCTATAACTCTGCGCCCAACTTTTTTACTTCTCTCCTTATCAGAAGCAGTCGGCGCCTCAATGTGATGGTACCTATGTTCGAATTTTCCTTGTGACGTTTTCATATTTACCTCCTTTTAGGAACCTTAGCCCTAATTTATCAAACTTAAAAATCTTTGTCAATATTTTTTACATTTTATTTTAATGTTTTACATTATGATTTGATTTTTTGTGTTAACTGCTATATAATGATTTTATTAACTATTAAGTTTACTATGTCAAAAGATATAGAATATCCAAATAATATTGCCGCAATCAGAAGAATGCGTGGCTTTTCTCAAGCGTATATTGCTGAAAAAATCGGTGTTTCTCGCCCTAAATATATCGAGATTGAACGCGGGACAAAGGAGCTCACTGTTTCACAGCTAGAAAAATTAAAATCGGTTCTAAGTGCGGATGTTGCAGATTTGATTGGTGTAGATACGGGCAGATTTGACTTTCGTAAATTTCTGAAAAAGCCTACCCCGTCAGAAAAATTACTAGAACTTGGGGTTAGTCTAATCTGGAGTGAAGAAGAAAAAGAGTGGCTGGTCCCAGCTACTGAAGTGGAAAAACTAATTAATAATTAGTTTTTCCAAACCTAAACTTCTGACGGGTCTCAGGATATTTTTCGTGATCCACTTCGGAATAGAACATCTCCGCTGGACGAGCGTATTTTGGGGTGCGCGCGTAGAATATTATCTCGTAGCCGAGAACAAAGAAACCGGGTTACTTTCTTGGATCATTATGGACTATATTAGCGATACAATTTCCTATGACGAAAACAGCGGCTTAAAATCGCCAACCGTCAAAGGTGGCGTGATGACAACGACCTGTGAGGGCGACTATGTTTGCGATATGACAAGCCTAGATCATAAAAAATATGCGCGCTGTGAAGCGAGCTTAAACAATGCCAAAATGCGTCCGCTTAATCAAAGACTTTGGGTGGAAGGCAATACTTCGATTGCTTACGGGCGACTAACTGGCGAGCCGGATGGAGATTTATTTTCGCTCACATTTATGCCGGAAGAAATGAAACAGGCGCTAGAAGTTCCGACTAAAGATGTTCGTGTCGCAGAAGTTGCCACCGCCACGACCGGCAAATTTGGCGCTAAATTTGAGCGCGCGGTTTGTTTTCCTTACGCCCAGCATATGCTTTCCGATGCGCCAGGCCAGCGCACGCATTACGGCAACGAGGCTGCGCTTAGAAAAGCTGCCGAAGCAGTAGATTTTAAGAAAATTAAAACGCTCGGGAGATAGCGTTACGCACGGCTATCAAGACGAGAGAGAATCTCAAACTTTTCAGCTAAACTAGAGGCTTTTATATAGTCTAGCCAGACCCCTAGCAATTCTGGATCGGTTTCGCTCAAACGCTTTGCTAGATGCTTTGGCTGTGGCATGTAGGTGCCGTGCTCAGCTAGTGACATTTCTAAAGCATTTTGAAGAACATAGTGCGCATCGAAATAAAACGCCACCTCGTCCTCGCACATTGCATCTTTTTTGGCCTTGCCTAAATAATCTTCGATCGAGTATTTCCACATTTTAATGTCTTCGTCGTCATAATTAGACTTCGAGGCCAAAACGTCTTTTGCTAAATTGACCAGCTCATTGAGTTTTTCTGGGGACTTATTAGAAACAACGATTGCCGTCGCAATCATAGTAGAAACGTTACGATGGAGCAGATTGCCGCGCTCGCGCTCGATGCTCTTTTTGATAGTGTCAAAATTGCCTTCTTGATATTCAACTAGCACCCCGTCAATAGTCTCCTCGGAACGAGAATCACTAAAAGAGTTGTCAATCAGAAATACATCAATGTCCGACTGCGTAGTCCATTCTGATGTGGTCGCAGAGCCAAAAACTAAAATAGTGTCGATATTTTTGTGCTCGGATTGGATTTTCTCAACAATACTTTTAACTTCGTTATTCATAAGATAATAATACAAAAAATGAGGCGATTCGTAAAGAACCGCCTCTTGGCTATGCCGCTGATTAGTGACAGTTGCTAGGATTCTGGCAAGTCATTAATACTTCTGGCATTGTAATCTTTTTGATTACGATAGGTGTGTTTCCCATAGTGGTTTTCTCCTTTCAAAGTTTATTTATGTAAAACCTATGCATCGATAGACTCGTCGATAATCGCCTTCGTCATTTCAACATAAAGTTTACACATCGCTTTTTGCTTTTCTGAGGTCTCATTGGCCTCTTTTGTAATTAAACATCCTCCTCTGCAGAAACCATAGATTGGACAATCTTTGCAGTCTTCTAACAAATTTAGATTGCGACGTTTTAATAATTCTTGATATGCATCTTCTTGATAGATACTGTTGAGATTATTATAAGTTCCGATTTGATAATTGCTGTATCCGCACGGAAAAACTTGGCCGCTCGGAGCTACGCAGACTGAATGTCCTCGTTCTCCACCACAGAATCCGACATCAACTTCTTCTGGGACTAATCCGAGATTTTCGGCCGCTCTAGACCAAAATCCGATTACTGGAATTCCTTTAGCCTTAGCATAGGCGCGAACCTTTTTCAGTCTCTCAACAACGTCTTCGATCGGAATATCAACCATACCAACTACGTCAATATCGATTCTTACCTCATTCATGCCTTGAGACTCGGCCCAGTCAATAATAGCCGTGTCAACGTCAAAGAAGTTTGCTTCCGTCACCGTCATAGCAAAGCTCTTAAGTGGTCTGCCTAATTTCTCAAAAATTTTCATATTCTCAAGAATTCTATCGTATGTGCCGGTAAGGTTTTTAGTCAATCTGACTTTGTCGTTCCCTTCTTTGCTGCCATCCAAGCTGGCTGCAATTTCAACACCGTATTTGATGAAGTTTGCGGCCATCTCTTCGGTTAATAAGTAGAGATTGGAGTTTAGCGCTGTCCTGACGGGTATGCCCAATTCTTTACTGCGCGCGTCAATATATGGAAGCACTTCAGCAATTGTCTTATAGTTCAACAATGCTTCGCCGCCGCCGAAATTAACATACGCACTTTCTTGACCGCTTCTCGCAATCAAGTCAAAGTACTGGTCAATACTAGTTTTCGCAACTTCAACTGACATCATTTTCTCTTCATTGTAATAATGTTTTGAGCTTGCGAAGTGGATACAATAAGTACATCTAAACGGACATTCCTCACTCATGATTAGTGATAAAAATTTAACTTTGTTTGCGCCGGCTGGATTGTGCCTGTCAAACAAATCGTCGATATCTTTCTGTTCCTGCTCTTTTGAGTCAATAATAATATGAGCTTCCGCCAAAGTATCCAAGACCTCTTTCCCGAAATTTTGCTCAATTTCTGGATCTAAGCCTTTGGATCTATTATTTAGCAGATGATCACTTAAAATATTTGGAACAAGCATTGGCCTTCCAAAAACAGAATGCCAAATTGCTGAAGATTCATCATCATGTGAAAAAACCTGGGTATAGTTTGAAACTAACATGAAAACACCTCCTTTTAAAAGAACTCACCCTGTATTTATTATATCACACTTTTGCAAAAATGTCCAGTGTCTAGCGCAGTTTTGTTGCCCTAGCCTATTTTTGCGTCTTTTTTACGTTTCTTCTTATCGCCTTTTTCGGCGCCAAAGATAATTTCCTTGAATTTCTTTTCTCTTTGTTCCTCTTTGCCTTTGGCCTTTGGATTTATGATTTTGTTATATTTTTCCGCGATAAATTGAGCGTATTTCGATAGTTTTTTAGAATGTAAAGTTTTTATAATATTCATCGCCCCGTTATAGATAATAAATAGCGCTAGGAGCAGCTGCATGTACGCGGCTATAAAATCTGGGTAAATATAGAAAACTATGCCCAGCACGATAATAAACAAAGAAATTATAATCGTTTTTAGATCCTTAGTCTTAGCGGCTAAATTCGCGATTAAAACCGAGACGGCGGCAAAAATTATCAACAAAATGATGTTTTTTAGCCATTCCCGACAAAGTAGTATTTGGGTTCAGTATAAATGCGACGCCATCCACGATTAGAAAGAAGGCGATGATTAGCCTGTTGCGCATAATCACATCGACTTTGTTCGAGATGCCCTCCACTTTTTTCATGGTGTTGTCAAAATCTAATTCTTTAGTATTTTTTTGCTTCATTTATGTCCATTTTATCATATGCTATAATTAAGTAAATTAACATAAGGATTATATGAACAACAAAGAAATCTACAAGAAGACTTTGACGTTTTCGATTAGGCGGCTTTTGTG
>CAMYZZ010000002.1 GCA_947304135.1 uncultured Candidatus Saccharibacteria bacterium | reverse complement strand
TTGCCGCTTTGGGCGTTGTCGCCGGTCTAGGCGTCGCAGCATTACCAGCATTTACATTTGCTGAAACCGTAACTGGTGATGTAGATGTTATCGTTGAAGTTGAGCCAGCTATTGCTATGACTATTACTGGCAATAACGATGATAACTCGCACGAGGGAACTAAGGCAATATATACTGCGGTTACAGAACCAACTGGTAATCCTAGCTTGCAGAATTATTATGAGCGTAGTGGACAGGATCCAAACTACACTTATGCCTTGACAACTGATAAAACTGTAGCATCTGGAAAAACATATTACCAAGTATCGACGGCAGGTACTTATCAACCAGTTGATGCATTCGGTCCAAGCGATATCGCAGGTGGAACACTTGATGGCCACTCTATCCCAGGAACTTCTATCACTGGTACATCATCCTCCTATGCTTCCCTTAGCCCAAGTAGCAAAATACTAGGGGACTCTTCTAATGGATTCCGCTCTACTATTACTGTCTATACAAATGCAACTAGTGGCTACACCCTGACTCTTAAAGACGCAGATACTGACAACTCCCTCAAACAAGACGGCAGTGGCGAAGTCCCAACAATCGCCGCAGTTTCTTCACAGGGCATAGTTGAAGGCGTCTCCGCATGGGGGTACAGAGTGTCGTCTCAGCATGGAACCCCTGTAGTAACACCTGGCGATTGGCTAGCAGTCCCAATCTCTACTGGCACGGCAGCAAGTATTAGCTCTCTGGATAGTAAGA
This sequence comes from uncultured Candidatus Saccharibacteria bacterium, assembly GCA_947304135.1. Lineage (GTDB taxonomy): Bacteria > Patescibacteriota > Saccharimonadia > Saccharimonadales > Saccharimonadaceae > Nanosyncoccus. The sequence continues at coordinate 70,376 of CAMYZZ010000002.1, read as the reverse complement.
CAACCAATGGCGACCAAACGATTGTTGATTATGCAGTGTCAACCTCTGGTGACCAAGCAACAGGCATCTACCACGACGTTATTACCTATACGGCAACTGCTATCTGACCTAGCTCACGCGCATGAGCGGGTGCGTAAAATAAACCTTTCTATAGTAGATATTATATGACCAAAACTAATAGATATTATTAAAGGACAACGCATCCGGAAAATCCCCCTTTTTAGGGGGGATTTTCAAATATATAGGGGTAGAAGTTTTCCACAGTCTGTGCTACAATAATCTCATGCCGGAGGTAATACCGAACAATTTGATATGTAAAATTAAAGACGGCGAAAGTGTAGCTGTCGAGCTTAAGCGTGCTTACAATACACTCCCGACTTCTCTTTTTGAAACTATTTGTGGGATGCTAAACGGTAATGGCGGTGATATCTTTCTCGGCGTCGAAGATGACGGTGAAATCAGTGGAGTCTCGAAGTCTGACATATCGGATATGCGAAAAGACTTTGCAAATTTATGTAATAATCCACAAAAAATCTACCCGGCTGTTCGTCTTAATATCAACGAATACGACGTAGATGGCAAAACAGTTCTACATATTTACGTATATGAGAGTTCGGATGTCCACAAGACTGCCAGTAAAATCTTTATTCGCACGGAAGATGGCGATAGAGATATCACGGACAGCACAGCGTTAGTTTCTCAACTATACATTAGGAAAAGCAGCACTTATATAGAAAATAGAATTTATCCATATGCAACGATTAGTGATTTGCGGCCAGATCTAATTAAACTTGCTAGGCGCTTGGCAACAAACCGCTATCCTAATCACCCGTGGAAGGATATGGACGACATGGAGCTTTTGAAGAGTGCTGGCTTATATGAAAGAGATTTGCAAACTGGTGTGGAAGGTATTAACCTTGCCGGGATTTTACTGCTTGGAAAAGATGAGACTATCGCATCAGTGATTCCGTATTATCGAACGGACGCACTGTTGCGTATTCAAGACACCGACCGTTATGATGATAGGGATGATATTAGAACCAATTTAATAGAGAGCTACGACAGATTAACGAGTTTTGTAATAAAGCATACCAATGATAAATTTTACCTGGACGAAAAAGGTCAAAGGATAGATATCCGTGGCGTTATTGCGCGTGAACTTTGCGCCAATATGCTTATTCATCGCGAATACTCAAATCCTGCAGACGCCCAGCTCGTCATCACAAAGGAGGCAATAAGGACCATTAATGCAAATCATCCGCGTTTTGTAGGGTATATAGATGTATCAAATTATACTCCGTTCCAAAAAAACCCAAAAATTGCCAAATTTTTTAAAGAGATAGGCTATGCTGACGAGCTTGGCTCTGGTGTTAAGAAGATCGATAAATACACAAAAATTTATAGTGGCTCGGCTCCGGTTTTTAAGGAGGGTGATAATTTTGAAGTTACAGTGCCACTAGGTAGGAATACGACTAAGCGTCAAGGGGCATCAGCATTGCGCGTTGCGATCCTAGACTTCATTAGTAGCCATGATGGCGTCACCAGAAAAGAAATCAATGATTATACATATCCGCTGCTTGGAGAAATTTCTATACCTCAAAAAGATAGCAAAGTACATAATATAATTGCTGAGATTAGCAAAAGAAAGCTGATTAAAAATAAGGGGTCACGCACAAAACCTTTGTGGGTTTCTATAGGACACTCAAAGAAACACTCAAAGAACACTCAAAGAAATACTCAAAGAAAAAAGGAGTATAATAGTTGAAATGGGAATAGAGAGAATCGTAAGTACGACCGTTTCTGAAGACGACAAAGAAGAGGAAATTATCGAGAAATCCCTCCGTCCGCTTACTTTTGACGAATATATCGGCCAAGACCGCATGAAAAACAATCTCAAGATAGCAATCGATGCAGTCAAAAAACGTAAGCAAAGCGGAGAGCAGAACGCTCCCGGCACCACGCTCGACCATATATTATTATATGGCCCGCCCGGCCTTGGTAAAACCACCATGGCCAATGTCATTGCTCACGAGATGGGTGCCAATCTCAAAATTACTTCCGGCCCAGCTATCGAGCGCGCCGGCGACTTGGCGAGTATTCTTACCAATCTCCAAGACGGCGATGTGCTATTTATCGACGAGATTCATCGCCTCCGCCGCACCGTAGAAGAGGTGCTCTATTCCGCCATGGAAGATTTTAAGCTAGATATCACTATTGGCAAAGGCCCCGCTGCCCATTCGTTAAGGCTGGATCTCCCGGGCTTCACTGTCATCGGTGCCACCACTCGCACCGGCTCGCTGGCCGGCCCACTACGCGATCGTTTTGGCATGCTCCACCGCCTAGAGTATTACAACGAGGGTGAGATTGAGCAAATCGTCAAACGCACCGCCAATATTCTAGATACCAAGATAGAAGAAGATGCGATCAATCTGCTGGCTACCCGTTCTCGCCGCACTCCGCGCATTGCCAACCGCTTGGTTCGCCGCGTCCGCGATTTTGCCGATGTTAATGGCGATGGGATTATCAACAAAGAGATTGCAGAAAAAGCTCTCAGCCTGATGGAGATAGACGAGCTTGGCCTGGACCCAGCAGATAGAAACCTACTCACCTTGATGGAAGAGAACTATGGCGACCGCCCGGTTGGCCTAAACACACTCGCCGCCTTGACTGGCGACGAGGCTACCACTATAGAAGATTACAACGAGCCGTATTTACTCCAGATTGGTTTCATTGAACGCACTCCGCGCGGCCGTGTAATTACCGCTAAAGCTAAAAAACATCTTCACAAATCATAGTATTTATGGTATAATTGAAAAAAGTAAAAGAGGATCTATGAAACCAGAACTCGTCAAACTTCATCACGCCCGTAGCTCAAAGGATTTTCCTGAGCTGCGTCTAGAAGAAAACGAATTTGTTGAGCTTGCTATCCAGAGATCCAAACTTGGTATAATTCTTATTTGGGGGACAGCCATTTTTAGCTATATTATCTTGGGTATTGTCGCTGCTATTGTTGCTTTTGGTCTGCCAGGCAATATAACAATTGATCTGTCCGGCTTTGCTAAGTCGTATATTTATCTGATTATCTTGATTCTGTCTGGCATCATCTTTATTGCTGCGCTTGTCACTTCCAAGGTTTACCGTGCTAACCGTCTTTATGTCACCAATAAACGTATTATTTATCACCAGGCCAACTCCCTGTTTTCTAAATCTGTCGCCGTGATCGAGCTTCTCTCTATTGAGGATGTCTCCTTTAGTCAGGAAAACATTGCCGACCATATCTTCCACCTTGGCACTATCCGCATGTCCACCGTCAGCGAAGAAAACGATTACATCTTTAAGTATGTCAACACGCCAAGAGACGAGCTAGACACTATTACCCACCTTGTCCACCTAGAGAAGGAAAGAACCAAGCGTCTCCGCAGCACAGAAAGCGATACCGTCATCCCAGCTCAGCTAATCGATACTACACCGCTAACTTAATATATTAGCTACCTAAGCAATTAGTTAATTGCGATTTCTTTTGATAAAATCGTCTTCTTTTTCTAGGAATGCGCGGAGCGTGTATTCTTTGCATTCGCCATCTTCGCAATCGGCAGCCTCGTAGATATAGGAGCAGCCTGGCTCACCCAAAACCACGCCCGACGGATCCGTAAATAGCTGAGGGTCTATTACCTTGAGATTTTTCTCTGAGATAGTCTCTGGATAATAGCCATTTTCTGTATGGAAGCTTTCTTCAAGAGCGTAATACATGGCGTTGATAGCGGTCTTGCGGTCTTTGTCGCGGTTCATGGCGTCAACGTTCATCTTTTGGATAAAACCGACGGCAAAAGCCAGGCCAGCCACAGCGATAACAATAGCAAGTTCTAAAATAGTAAATCCAGATTTCTTCTTCATAAGTTAATTATAACACAGACATATATAATATATATGGGAAACTGCATGCCCCCTTGGACGAAGCAGGGAAATATGCTATAATAAATATTACGGAGCTGTCGTTCAACGGATAGGACATATCCCCTCTAAGGATACAATGCTGGTTCGATTCCAGCCAGCTCTACCAAAAATGGAAGGGTGACCGAGTGGTTTATGGTACCGGTCTTGAAAACCGGCGAGGGTAACACCTCCGTGGGTTCGAATCCCACCTCTTCCGCCATTATAAGTCCGCCAGTCCAAGCTGGACTAATCTACAAAAGTATGCTATACTTACCTAAGTGGCACAGTAGCTCAGTTGGTTAGAGCGTAGGACTCATAAGCCTAAGGTCACTGGTTCGATCCCAGTCTGTGCTACCAAAAGTTAACAATCTGGTCTCGTAGTATAACGGTTAGTACAACGGGTTTTCATCCCGTCAACGCGGGTTCGACTCCCGCCGAGATCACCACACCATAAGCCACCCGGCTTATTTTTTATTGTTAGCAAATCTATGCTTATGTTATAATAAGCATATGCGGAGGTATTATTCATATCCCTACAAGGCGGAACCACTTCATTTTCCGCTAGAGCCTTTTGCGCGCAAATTTTCTACATTTGCGATTATTTTATGTTTGTTTCTAGTATTCTTCAATCTCGGCGCACATGCCATCCTTGACCCAAAGCGCATGGCCGAGAATGAGATGCAAAAAATTGCCAAAGATTATTACGAGAATTATTACTATGACCAGTTTATTCAGAATGTGCCAGAAAACGAGTTAGATATCGCTTTTGCAACATACACCGATTACGGATTTCCACGAGTCTATTTGCGCGAGCTTTTGCTTTTTGATAACTCCCGCCACGCATCTTCTCGTCCATATTTTGAAGGCCAATATACCTGCAATACTAACACCACTGCTATCAAGATTATTCCATATGCTCCATTTGGTAAAACCGATTACGAGATAGAATATATTTACGATTGCAAATATGACTACTAGTTCTTAAAGTCCCGAACTGTGATAGTTTGTTTAGTCGGGCTGTATTACTGGGGTTTTATGCTATAATATAAGTATGAGCAAATTATTCAAAAGAACCAAAATCCTTGCCACTATTGGCCCAGCTGTTTTTACAGAACAAAAAATTGAAGATCTAATTATGGCCGGCGTTAACGGCTGCCGTCTAAACTTTTCTCATGGCGATTATGTCGAGCGCGATCAGCAGATCAAATGGATCCGCCAGGCCGCCGCTAAAAAAGGTCGCTCTGTTGCTATTTTGCAAGACCTCCAAGGTCCAAAAATCCGCCTTGGCGATATCAAAGATAATCATATGGATGTTCACGCTGGCGATGAGCTGATTTTGGATCACGCTTGTGAGACGCACGATGGTGGAAATGTGATTCCTGTTCAATATAACCTTGCCGACAAGGTAAAGGTTGGCGAGCCTCTTTCTATGTTTGATGGCAAAATTAAATCCACTGTTATTGATATTGTTAGCAAGACCGCTATCAAGGTCCGCGTAGAGAATGAGGGCTTTATCATGAGCCACAAAGGTCTCAACCTTCCAGACACAGACTTTGGCGGCGATATTATTACCGAGAAAGATATGGCCGATATCGAATTTGGTGCTTCGCGTGATTTTGATTATGTTGCACTTAGTTTTGTTCAGTCCGCTAGCGACATCGAGAAGCTCCGCCAGATTTTACTAAGTCACGGTTCAACTGCTCGTATCATTGCTAAGATTGAGACCAAAAAAGCTATTGAGTCCGACGAAGCTATGGAAGCTATTGTTAAGGCGACCGATGGCATCATGGTTGCTCGTGGCGATATGGCCGTAGAAGCCGGCGCAGAGGTTGTGCCAATTGTTCAGAGAAAGCTCATTGCTATGTGCCGCGAATATGGCAAACTTTGTATTGTCGCAACTCAGATGATGAGTAGTATGGTTGACAACCCTGAGCCAACTCGCGCTGAGGTTTCTGACGTGGCGAACGCCGTCATCCAGGGCGCCGATGCTGTGATGCTTTCTGACGAGACCGCCAATGGTAAATATCCAGTAGAGACCGTCAAGGCCATGAAAAAGGTCATTCTCTATACCCAGAATCATTCTCATGTTTCGCCAATCAACCACGAAGTTACTGGCGAGTTCAAAAACTATGACGCTATCGCTGGTGGCGTAGTCCAGCTTGCCGAGAAAATCGGCGCAGATTTGATTGTTTGCCAGACTGCCTCTGGCGCAACTGCTCAGGCAATTGCTGCTCAGCGCCCAAAACTTCCAATTATTACTGTCACATCTAATCCTCGCGTTGCGGGCCAGTTGGCACTTTGCTATGCCAACTCTGCTTTTGTCCGTCCATATGCAGAGAACTACGGTATTGACCTAGCTCAAGAACTCAAAGAATCTGGCTACATCCAGGTAGAAGAAGGAAAGAAAGACATTTTTGCCGTAGTCATGTCCGGCCACAAAGAAATCACTGGCGGCACAGACACGATCAAGCTAGTTAGAATCTAAGACTAAAATTTGGAGGTAAAATGAATAAAGAAACGATTAGAAGCGTAACCGTTCGTCGTATGACGGTTCTTGTGCGGGTAGATTACAATGTGCCGATGGAAGACGGCAAGATTGTTGACGACTTGCGAATCCGCGAGAGCCTGCCAACGCTAGAGCTCTTGCGCAAAAAAGGTGCTCGCCGAATTATATTGATTTCTCATCTTGGCCGTCCAGAAGGGAAAGACAAGAGCTTGTCCCTTGCGCCCGTTGCTGAAAGACTAAAAGAGCTGATGCCGGGCGGCAAAGTCTTTTTCGTGTCTGATGTTTCTGGCCCAGATGTTGATGAAGCCGTAGAAAAACTTCCAGTCGGCGGGATTTTAGTCCTAGAGAATCTCCGGTTTTATAAAGGGGAAGAACAAAATTCTCCAGAGTTTGCCAAAGAAATCGTCGATGCGACTCATGCAGATTTGTTTATCCAAGATGGCTTTGCGGTTTGCCATCGCGCTCACGCATCTACCGAAGCTGTCACAAAAGAACTCCCGTCTATTGCTGGACTCCTTCTAGAAAAAGAAATCACAGAGCTATCTAAGATTTCCGACAATCCATCTCATCCATTTGTAGTGGTAATTGGCGGTTCCAAAGTCGAAGACAAGCAGCCCCTAATTGATAAGTTTGCCAAAACTGCTGACCAGATCATTGTCGGTGGCAAGATTGCTGCAGATGGCTATACTTCCGATTTAAAAAATGTCTATGTGGCCGAAGATTTCTCCGACGAGAGCAAATACGATCTTGGCCCAAAATCAACCGCAAAGATTGTAGATTTTGCAAAATCCGCCAAGACGATTCTCTGGAACGGCTTGCTTGGCATGGCTGAGAATCCAGAATATGCCAAATCTAGCGAGGCTTTGGCCGTTGCTATTGGTGAGTCAAAAAATACTTCTGTAATCTGCGGTGGCGATACGACTGGCTTTGTCGAGAATCTCCAAAAAACGCATAGCGACTTAGACTATTCACTTATTTCCACGGGCGGTGGCGCAGCCCTAGAGTTTCTCTGTGGCGAGCCAATGCCGGGCATCGATTCTCTTGACGAAAAATAATCCTTTTGGTATAATAGAGATACTACTTACTACTTGTATCGTTTCTCTAGCGAGGTAATAGAGAACCTGCATAAATTAAAAAAGGAATATTTTACATGAATCAAAAAGAAGCAGAGCGCCGCGCTAAGCTCCTAAAGAGTGCCAAAGAGCGTTTACCAAGTATCAAAGAACAATTCGAAGAAGCTCAAAACCGCCATTTTAATAGTAATTTTGAAAAAGGCGGCAAAGATGCCCATCTCGTAGCAAAAGCTCATCAGTCTAAAAAAGCTGGAGCTAAGGCCTCTACTAAATCTGCCAAATCTTCAGCCAAAGCTCAGCCAGCCAAAAGTGCACCACAAACTAAGAAGGTTAATCTTTCTGTTTCTACCAGAAAAGGCGAGATGGTTCATCACCAGCGCATGCTTTCCCAGGATGTGAACGCTCAGGCTACGCAGCATATCATTGGTATCCCAGTCAACAAATCTCGCTACAACGGCTACAATGGAGCCCAAATTACTGCTGCTCAGATCAAAAAAGCTCGCCCATCTAGCGATTCTGTCCATATCATCCCAATCGGCGGTGTCGGCGAATTTGGTATCGGCAAAAACATGACTATCATCGAGTACAAAAATGAGATGATTGTCATCGACATGGGCGTACTCTTTGCCGGAAACGATTATCCTGGCGTCAACTATCTTATCCCAGACATCAAATATCTAGAGGATAACAAAGACAAAGTCAAAGCAATCCTCTTTACTCACGCCCACCTAGATCATATTGGCGCTTGCCGCCACTTGCTCCCAAAGTTTAATCAATACACGCCAATCTATGGCACTGATTTTACTATTGGCATGATCAAAAAGCAGATGAGTGAGCTTGACGAAGAACCAGATCTAAACTACAACGTAGTCGATCCGTTTAAGCACGAGAAAATCCAGGTTTCTGAGAACATGAGTGTCGAGTTTATCCATGTTTTGCACTCTATCCCGGGTTCTACTGCGATTGTTGTCCGCACTCCAAACGGCACAATCTATGTTTCTGGTGACTGGCGCCACGAAGAAAATCCATATGGCAAGCAGACCGATTACGAACGTATCGATGAGATTGTAAAAAAAGAGGGAATCGACTTAATGCTCAACGAGTCTACAAATATTGACTCCCCGGGTCATCATCCGCATTCCGAATATGACGTTGGTGATAACCTTGGCCGCGTAATGGATCACTATGCCAATGGTCGCGTGATTATTTCTTGTTTCTCTTCCCAGGTTTCCCGTATCGAGTCTACCTTGCGTGAGGCTGCTAAGCGTGGCAGAAAAGTTGCTTTTGCCGGTTTCTCTATGATCAATAACGTCGAGGTTGCTCTTCGCACCAAGCAGATCAAAGTGCCAAAAGACACCATCATGAAAATGGAAGACATTATCAAACTTCCAGACGACAAAGTTACAATTGTTTGTACCGGTTCTCAGGGCGAGCTCAACGCCGTATTAAACCGTATGGTTACTGGTGCGCACAAATATATCAAGATTAAATCCACAGATACAATCGTGTTTTCATCCAACCCAATTCCAGGCAACGAGCCGCATGTAGTCTCTACGGTTGACGGCCTTCTCCGCGAGGGTGCACAGGTGATTCAAAATGGCAAAACCCACCTCACCAATATTGGTCCACTTCATCTTTCTGGCCATGCCTACTATGAGGATCATGTCGATTTTGTTACTCGCCTCAAACCTACTTGCTACATGCCGTATCACGGTGAGTTTTATATGCTTCAGCACAATGCTGAGATGGCCGAGAATGTGATCGGTATTCCAAAAGACAACATCATTGTTTCTGACGATGGCGATATAGTCGAATTTACCAAAGACAAGAAAATCAAGAAAACTGGCCGCATCCATGCCGGCAACAAGCTTTATGATGATGCCGACCAGCCAGTTCACGAAGCCGTAGTCAAAGATCGCATCCATATTTCTCGCGAGGGCATCTTTGTGATTGTGCTAACGATTTCTAAAAAGACTGGCCGCCTGGTCAAGACTCCAGACATTGTCTCCCGTGCCTTTATCTACCTAGATAATTCCGAGGAACTAATTGGCAAAATCCGCCACTATCTCCGCATGAAATCCGAGCGTTCTGTTTCTACCGACGAGGCTATGAAAAAGCTCAAAGAAGAAATCAAAGAAGATGTCACGCACATCCTCTACGACGCTACCGGCCACACACCAATCGTGATTCCAGTTATCAATAAGGTCTAAAAAAGCCAAAAAGGTCTTCCAGCTCGTAATGAGATTTAGACCAGATTTGAAAGCGTAAAAATTACAACACCTTTAGGTGTTGTAATTATTTACTAGCTTTCAAGTCCCGAGCTGGAAGACCCTTTTTTGGCTTTTTTAGTCTTGCGTTGCTGCTTTTTGGCCGCCTTTTTCTGTGTTTTAACGGATTTCTTTGCTTTCTTTTTGAGCATCTTTTCAAGTTGCTTCTGCTTTCTCTCAATCAGGCGTTTTTGCTTTTTAGCCTCCCTCTCTGCTGCTTTTCTGACTTTTTCTGAGCTAGCAAAATACTGCTTAATTACAAGCTTTGCATATTTTTTAATCTCGTTGGTTTGGTCTCCCAAAATCTCATTAAAATCTGCCATGCTGGTCACTTTTGCATTTGCGTATGTAGAAATGACCGTATCAAATGCAAAAATAATCGCTGCAATAATTGCCACTGCAACCTGTACCCCTACCGGCAAAATCCTAAGTAGGCCATTAATCGCTGGCAACGCCCAGTATATCAATACGCACCCACCTACGCCAAATGCGAGAGTGTTTCGGACGCAAATCCGCCCATTCAAATTGAGCTTGTCGGTCTGAGAATAATCCCACCATCTTACATGGAAAAGTTTCTCGAGTACATAGCTAGAAATATACTCCACAATTGCTCCAACCGTCATTGATATTAAAAAGGTTAGGACAAAATCATATCTAACACCGCGCGTGAGATACATCATAAATATCCCGCCAAACCCGTAAATTGGTAGATATGGCCCAAACAAAAAACCGCGGTTCACTACACGCTTTTGATCAATCGAGCAAAGAATAACTTCTATAAAATACCCTGCAACAGAAAAAACCGTAAAATACCAAATTAGACGGACAAAAAGCATCGGGTCCATGGCTAAATTATAGCACATAATAAGCATTAGCAACATTGACAGCGTCCACGCACGAGCATATACGCTTGGCTCATCAGGAAACGAACCGCCTAAAAAAACAAAAAACCAGGGTTTAGCCCTGGTTTTTTTGATGGTCCCCGAGGCAGGACTTGAACCTGTACCTAGTTGCCCAGACTAGCACCTGAAGCTAGCGCGTCTACCAATTCCGCCACTCGGGGGTTCTTCAAATTATAACATATTTATTGCCCTAAATAAACTCTCTTTTCTTTCGCTGCTTTGTGTTATAATTATCTCGTATGAGACTTCCAAAAAGTTATATCAAGACGTCTCTAATCATTTCTGGTGTCATTTTGAGTGCCCTTATTTTTGGCACTATTTTTAAAAATGTCACCTCGGATACTTTTGCAGATAACGAGGCCGGCCAGCAAGCTATTGCCGAGAACCACCACGTGATTATCTATGACCAGGGCAAAAAACTGATTATCAAAACCGACGCCATTACAGTTGGCGAGGCGCTCGACCGTGCGGGTTACGAGCTTGCCAGTACAGATATTGTCGAGCCTGCCCGCACCACTATGATCAATTATGATAATTTTCATATCAATATTTATCGCTCCCGCCCAGTCCTTGTGACAGATGGCAAGCTCAAAATCCGTGTAGAGACCGCTAGCTACGATCCAAAAGTTATTGCCGAAGCTGCGGGCTTTTCTGTCTATGACGGTGACGATATCGACATGGTTGCTAGCACAGATTTTATCGAGACTGGCGCCGCCACAACTTACAAGATTACTAGGAACGGCGGCCAGACTGTAACTATTGAGACATCTATTCCATACGAAGAAGAAACCAAACAAGACGCTTCGCTTGCCGACGGCGAGACCAAGGTTACCCAAGAAGGTGAAGAAGGCCGCCGTGTAGCGAAATACCTAGTGCAATTCGTTAATGGAGAAGAAGTTTCTCGCGAGCTTGTTTCTGACGAGGTTGTCAAAGAGCCGGTCAAGAAGATTACTTCCGTTGGCTCCAAAAAAGCCGCCGCATCCATCCGTCCAGAATGGGAAACCTGTGCTGGTTGGGCTCGTCAAGCTGGCGTATCTGAGGGTGACCTAGAGACCGCACTCACCCTGATCTATCACGAATCCGGCTGCCGCACCAATGCCACCAACGCTTCTTCTGGCGCTTATGGTATTCCGCAGGCTCTGCCGGGCAACAAGATGGCCGCGATGGGTGACGACTGGGAGACCAACCCAATCACTCAAATCCGCTGGATGATCAACTATGTTACCAAACGCTATGGCGGTTGGAGCCAGGCAATGACTTGGTGGTGGGAACATCACTGGTATTAAAGAGGTTCTAGAATATGGCTTTGCAAAATAACAAATCCCTTGGTCAGCATTGGCTCAAAGACCGTCAAATCCTAGACGAAATCGCCGAGCTTGCACTTGGCGATGCCTCCGAAGACGTCTCGGAAGAAACTCGCACCTGTATAGAAATTGGCCCAGGGCTCGGCTTTCTCACGTCTAGCCTGCTCAAGCTTTTTCCGAAAGTAATCGCCGTAGAGTATGACGAGAAACTAGCTAAAAACCTCCCGGGCTCTTTTCCAGGCAAAAACCTAGAAGTCGTCCACGCCGATTTTTTGAACTGCGATCTGGAATCTATGCCGCGCCCATATGTTGTGGCTGGGAACATCCCATATTATATTACTTCGCCGATTATCATGAAACTGCTAGAGACGAAGAATCATCCAGACCGCATTGTCTTGCTAATCCAAAAAGAAGTCGCCGAGCGTATCGCCGCAGAAAAAGGGAAACATACGTTCCTAAGTATCGCTGTCCAGAATCTTGCCGATGTTTCTCTTGGCCCGGTCGTCACAAAAGAATATTTCACCCCACCACCAAAAGTAGATAGCCAGGTGATTATCCTAGACCCAAAGGAAAAACCAGTCATCTCCGAACAAGCGCTAGAGCTTGCAAAGCGCGGCTTCTCTGCGCCCAGAAAAAAGCTCGTCAAAAACCTCAGCCCATTCCATTCTATAGATTCACTAAAATCCGCGCTAACAGAATTAAACATCTCCACCGATGTCCGCCCAGCCGATCTATCGCTAGAAGACTGGCAAAACCTCTACAAACTTTTAGCAGAATAGCTAAAAACCGGGTGGCCAAACATAAAAATTGCAAGAATTTTCCAGGCTGAAGCCAAGTAAAAATTACAACTTTCGTTGTAATTTTTACGGCTTCACCAGTTCGGCAATTTTTATGTTGGCCAGGACCCGGTTTTTTAGAATATTTATTGCAATTCTGCACAGAGTCCTATATAATTAACATAAGTATTACCAAAAGGGAGGTTTTTCTATGAATCCGGAAGAAAACAACAATCAAGTCCCCGATGCGGACTCGCTAAATCAGGCTATTGCGCCAACACCAGTGCCAGCCCCAGCTCCAGAAGTAGCTCCGGATTCTACTCCTGCTGCAGAAGCTGCGCCATCTTTAGATCAGGTTGCCGCAGATTTGACCTCCGCCGCCGCAACAAACACTCTTGACCAGGCCCCAGCTACTCCAGCCGAGACTTCAGCCCCAGCCGAACCAACCCCAATTACTGAACCAGCTCCAGTTGCCGAGCCAAACCCAGCCGAGCAGACTCCTGCTATGCCAGCACCAGAGCCTATGCCAGCTTCAGAACCAGTACCAGCTCCAGAACCAACACCTACTGCGCCAGCCAACCCATTTACTGAGCCGGTCCAGCCTATGCCAACTCCAGAGCCAACTCCGGCTGCTCCAGAAGCCCCAATGATGCCAGAGAATCCAACCATGCCTGGAGCTACAATGACTCCAGAAATGCAAGCTTCGCCAGATATGCCAGGTGCTGATGCTCAAGCTGCCAATATTCCAGTCTCAACTCCTGCAGAAGAGGAGCCACCACTAGTCCCAGCCGACCCTGTTCCGGGCTCTATCGGTAGCGCAATCTCCTATACCGATGCCACCACTCAACCAGCCGAGATAGAAAAACCAAAAAAGCCAGCTAAGCTCAGCAAAGACAATATTCGTCTTATTGCTATTATCGGCGCCGGCATTGTTATTGTCGCTATCGTTGTAATTGTTATTATAGCTATCGTCAGCAACACTGGCTCCAAAAAGAGCTCTAACAATAACAACAATACCCCAGCTCAGCCAACTACTCCAACGGTTTCCAGCCTGACCTGCACCAAGGAGGGCGGCCGTGACGAATTCTCCGCCTATGGCGAAGTTGTCAGCGGTAAAGAAGACATTGTCGTGATGTATTCTGATGGCTACCTTAGCAGCTTTGGTACCAATCTAAGCCTTGGCTACGAGAATGAGGATGCTGCCCACGCTGGCGAGGATGCTTCCAAGAATGTCTATCAGCAAATGTTAACCGCAAGCAAGCTAACTACCGATCCGTTTGATAGTTCATATAACGTTGTAGACAATTCCTTGACTGTCACCCACCAAGCCGACGGTGACACAATCGACGAGACGAATGCTCGCGCACTTGGTCTCTATGTTGTAAAAGGCGAAGTAGTTGATGATCCAGATACCCTGATTGACAATTACGAAACGGATGGCTACACCTGCGTAGAAAAGTAGCCCACTGGCGGTGTTAAACAAACACCATCAAAAAAGCAAAACCCCACAGCTCGTGTGGGGTTTTGCATCTCTTGAAATCTCTCCAAAACTATTGTAAAATAATAGTATGTCAAAAATTTATCTCACTACTGCTATTCCATATGTAAACGGCGCTCCGCACATTGGCCATGCGCTTGATTATCTTTTGGCCGACACCTACGCCCGCTACGAGAAGGGTAAAGGGAACGAAGTCCGCCTCCAAGCCGGCACAGACGAGCATGGCAACAAAATCTACAAAAAAGCAGAAGAGCTCGGAGTAGATACTAAGCAGTATGTTGATGATAATTCCAAAAAGTTCCAAGATTTTATCAAAAAACTTGGTGTAGAAAACACAGACTATATCCGCACTACAGACGAAGCTCACAAAAACCGCTGCCAAGAAATCTGGAAACGCATAGAGAGCCACATTTACAAAAACAGCTACGAAGGCTGGTACTGCGAGGGGTGCGAGCGCTTTGTCACCGACAAAGAATACCAAGAAAACAACGGTACCTGCCCAGACCACAACAAGCCATATCAAAAACTCTCAGAAGAGAATTACTATTTTAGGATTGCCGATTTCAAAGATCAGATCAAAAATGCTATCGAGTCTAGAGAACTAGAAATCCTCCCAGATTTCCGTGCCAAAGAAATGCTAAAACTGTTAGAAGACAGTCCAGACGTTTCTATCTCTAGGCCAAAAGAACAGCTTTCTTGGGGCGTCCCAGTCCCTGGCGACGAGTCTCAGGTGATGTATGTCTGGATCGACGCGCTTTCTAATTATATTACGGTCCTAGGTTATCCAGACCAAGATATTTCTGAGTGGTGGCCAGCCGCCGCGCAATTTGTCGGCAAAGATATTTTGCGCTTCCATTCTATCATTTGGCCAGCAATGCTGCTAGCTCTAGGTTTGCCGCTTCCAAAGCGGATTGTTTCGCACGGCTTTGTATTGTCAAACGGTCAAAAAATGAGCAAATCTATTGGCAACGTGGTTGACCCGATTGAGGTTCTAGAATCCAAAGGCCTCCCAGCTTTTCGCTACTATTTCTTGCGTCATGCCGATACTTTTTCTGACTCCGATTTTACCTGGGATAAATATAACGAAGCCTACAACAACGAGCTTGCAAACGATCTAGGCAACCTCGTTCAGCGCCTAGCCAATCTTTGCAAAAAGCAGGACCTAGCTGGCCTCAAATTTGATCCAGTCCGCGACAGCGAGTACGACAAAACCATGGACGAGTTCTATTTCAGCCGCGCTTTTGACTATGTCTGGTCCAAGGTCCAAGACCTAAACAAAGAGATCGACGAGAAAAAACCTTGGGAACTCAACAAATTCCCAGAGCGCCATGACGAGCTTGTTACTGTCTTGACCAGTCTTGCCGAGAAACTTTTGCAGGTCGCTTATCTGCTTGAACCATTCTTACCAGAAACCGCAAAAGCAATCGAGAGTGTGTTTACCGCAGAAAAAATCCTACCCCCAGCCACTCCACTATTTCCAAAAAACTAATACTTGAGATAATATTGCTTACCTGCTGCCAGGTCGTAAGACAGGAGTTCGTATGCCGAGAGGTTGGAACTCATGAACGGCGTTAGGCCGCCAAAATACGCATCGGTCAGTATTGGCTCCGTCCTACAAACCGAGTCAAGCAAATAGTATAGCTCCGATTTTTTCGCACCGAGTACATTTAGCATAGTGTTTACCAAGCAATTTGGCGTTGTTGTTGGGAGCTCAAAGTTCGATCCGAGCGCGGAGGAAGTTTGTGCCAAAATATCGGCATTTTTGAGCTTAAAATTACTAAATAACAGATAAGGAGTTTGTCGCGCGATGGTAGAAATATCATATTCTGGCGACCCTATTATTCGTGGGAACACTCCCGCGCTATGATCACCATAGAACAAAACTACCGTTGGCTCATCAAAACTCTTAATCTTTTCATAAAACTCACCAAGATATTGGTCAGAAAGATTCATCGCCATGAGATATGTTTCTATTGCATTTCGCTCAATATCGCTCATCTCGTCATAAAGCCTAAACTTATTCTCTCCGTATTCGTTAACCTCATATGGCGAATGATTTTGCATCGTAATGAGCGAGATAACCTGCGGACTTTCTGAATCCTTCAAAACTTTCAGCGTCTGTTCGTAAGCGGATCTATCATTGATGTAATCACTAGCTCCATCTTTTTCAATAAACTCAAAATCCGATTCGTCAATCACATTATCAAATCCCATTCTCGGCAAAACAATATCGCGCTTATACATGCCACCGTTAAACGGATGAATCATTGTGGTCTGGTATCCGTTCTCTTTTGCCATGCTACCGATGCTAATCATGGAGTCTTGATACGGCAAGAGATTGGTATATGGCACGGTCTTCATGAAATAATTCGTTAGCCCGGTCAGCACCTCAAACTCGATATTTGCTGTCCCGCCACCATAGTCAACAGAAAACATTTTACCAGCCAGAACATCGCTGGATTTTTGTAGTCTATGCAAATTTGGCGTGACGTCCCCACCGTCATATTCATATCTTACGCGAACCGTCTCTGGGTCAAAGAACGATTCGTTTAAGACCAATATAATATTGCATTTCAGCTCAGAAAGCGAAGTAAGATCCAAAGCCTGCTCCGAGGTGGCTTTCTGCTCTTTGAGGTCTGTTTTTATTTCCGCAATTTTCTCCTCGGCATATCCGCCAGGAGCCACCAAGCTTAGCTTGCTCAGATTGTATAAGAATCCAATTACAAAACCATTGTCTGCATAATTTTCGGTTTGGTTCCAGTCTGTAAACTTAGTATGCAGGAACTCGTTCTGAATATCGCGTTGGTTTTCGTGATTTCTTGCAAAATCTGTCGTGGCAAGAAAACCAGCGACGGCAATTGCAACGATAGTCACGCGTGACGATAGTCGATACAGTCTCCACCAGATGTTTTTCTTGGATTTACGCTCGCGCTCTAGTAACTTACGTGTAAGTATGTCAAATATTATGCCCAGCGCAAACACCATAATTACGGCGATCACTAGGCGCACGATTTGCCACGGGTCGATAAATTTGGTCAATGTGCCAGCCTGCGAACCAAGCTGAAAATCTTCTGGCAAGAGTGGTGCCCCACGAAAGTTATACTTAGAAATATGGATATATCCAATAATCAGAATCAGTGCCGTCATAGTAGAAACCGAAATCCCAATCTTTCGAGTAATACCATAGATACCTAGCAGCACAAAGAATACAATTAAGACGGTATACCAAAAAGGCTCTGGATGGTCTGACATAAACTGGGCAACTCTGCCGGGGTCATTTATAAAATGCCTATACTCGATTAGCCATGTCAAAAATATTGCCGTCACGGCTAGAATTACGAACTTGGCAACAATCTGAAAGAAGCGTTTTATGCCAAAAGCCATAACCCTATTGTATAAAAAATAGCACCCGTTGTCGAGTGCTATTTTTTATACAATCAGATGCTATTTAGCAACCTTTTTTGCAGCGCATTCTTTGCAACCGCAGCAGACTTTTTCGCCAGAAAGGCGAGCAGCAACGTCAGAAATAGCGAAGCCGATAAAGCCGCCGAGCATTGGAAGAACGACATAGGTGACAAGTGCAAGGCAAACATCGCCAAGTACTTCGCCAAAGCTCTCACCGCCAGTTGGCAGAATCTGGTACATGAGTGCAGCAGCTGGGTTCAACATGAAGTTGTTCTGTAGACCCAAGAAGCTGGAAGACATTACGATAACAAATAGCATCGCAACACAGACGCCGGCACCGTACATAAATGCAAAGGTAAGAGTGCTGCGCTTGTAGGCGTGAGCTCTTGCATAGAAGAATGCAAGGATAATCGAGCCAACGAGCTCAAGCAAGGTTACCATCCAGAACTTCTCTGGCTCGACCTCGCTCATTTTTGGAAGCTCGCCAAGAGCAGCATCGCCAGCACTGTTGATAAATGCAGAAGCGATAAGGAAAGCGAGCCATGCACCAAGCACCTGAGCAAGAATGTAAACTACGCCACGAATGATAGACATTCTGCGGGTAGCCATCATGCCGACAGTGACGATTGGGTTGAGGTTTGCACCAGAAAATGCAAAGACCGCAGCCGACACCGCGATTACACCAAACAAGATGTAAAGTGGCTGATACACGCCGAGGGTGAGAAAAATCAAGGTGATAAGCATCGTGCCGATAACTTCACCAAGAATCGCACCGTAGATACGTGGGCTCTTAAAAATTGTTAGAATGTTTTCGCTGGCATCAAACTTGCGTTCAAAAAATCCTTTGAATGGATTTGCCGAAGTCTGAGGCTCAGCAGGTGCAGCAACTGGTTTGTCAACTGGTTTAACAGCTGGCTTAGCGACTGCCTTTGAGGCGGTCTTAGAAGCTGCAGTTTTTGGCTTTGTCGAAGCGGTTTTGGTCGAAGACTTAGTAGTCTTACGAGTAGTTGACTTCTTGGACTTTGTTGTAGCCATTACTCCTCCTTAAGTTGATATACGTATTCATTATATCACAACTTTTTATTTTGTTCGGAAAACGCCACTTTAGTAAAATTCTTTAAGGTTCCGTTAAGTTGCATATATAATATATATGCTATAATCGTTAAATGGGAATTATCGTATCTAAAAACAATGATGAAAACTCTAGATTAAACGAGCGTATCACTGCCGACCTGCGCGAGCGCGCCCAAAAATCCGCCATGGGCTCCGACCCAGACCTCGTGGAAGATTCTGATTATACAAGAGATCTCAAAAAAACCGGCAAATATACTTGGATCTGGGTGGTACTCATCATCCTAGCCATCGTATCTCTGGTCGTAGTCGCCCTTGTGTGATATAATTCAAGATATGTCGGACATAGATAAAATCAAGCAAGAGCTAAAAAAGCTCAATTTAGAATATGCCAAAATCAAAGATCTTGCACCAGAAGAACGCAAAGATTTTGGTATCAAATTAAACAAAAAGCGCGAGGAGCTAAATCGTAAATTGCAAGAAGCAATCGACTCCGCCGAAGCTGGCGAAGTTTCACCAATTGACATCACGGCTCCAACTGGCATTAATCAAGATGTCAAGTCAATCCCGCGTGGCACTCGCCACCCGCTCATGACCGAGCTAGACAAAGTCGCCGAAATCTACAACAAAATGGGCTTCAACGTGATTGAGGCTCAGCAGCTTGACGACGAATATCATATGTTCGAATCTCTAAACTTCCCAGAAGGTCATCCAGCTCGCGACGGCTACGATACCTTCCGCACGGAAGAAGGTTTTATCCCGCCGGCACATACTTCCACCATGCAACATCGCGCCCTGAAGCGTTTCAAGTCCGACCTTGAAAATGGTGGCCAAATCGCCGTAGTTATTCCAGGCCGCGTTTTTAGAAACGAAGATGTCGACGCCACACATGAGCACACATTCTATCAGTGTGAGGGTATTTTTGTTTCCAAAGATGCCACACTTGGTCAGGCACTTGGTGTGATGAAAAAATTCTTTGAAACCTACTATGGTCAGGAGCTAAACATCAAGACTCAGCCAGGCTACTTCCCATTCACAGAGCCTTCGCTAGAATTTTTGATTGAAAAACCAAAATCTCTTGGCGGTAAGGGCGACGGCTGGCTAGAAATGCTCGGCATGGGCATGATTCATCCAAACGTTCTCAAAATGGCCGGCATTGATCCAACAATCTACAAAGGTTTTGCATGGGGCGGCGGCATAGATAGGCTCGTAATGCTCAAATACGGCCTGACAGACGTGCGCTATTTTGAGTCTGGCAAACTAGAATTTTTGGAGGAATTTTAAATGAGAATCAGTCTAAACGAAATCAAAAAATTAGTCCCAGCCGCAGGGAAGGTTGAGCCAGCCGAACTCGTCAAACTCATCGGCGCCCGCCTTGTCGAAATCGAAGAAACAATCGATCTCTCCGAAAAATACAAAGGCATCTACATTGTCAAAGTCGAGTCTGCCGAGCCAATCGAAGGCACCCACCTCCACCTCTGCCAGATAGATGCAGGGGCGAGGGGTGACGCCGCTTGGGGGACCCCCGGCGAGTCGGCGCGAAGCGACGCGAGAACGGGGGAAAATGCGGCGGCAGGACCCCGAGCTGCAAAAGACCTGGTTCAAGTGGTCTGTGGCGCGCCAAACGTTCGCGCTGGTATGCACGCCGTTTGGGTCGCTCCCGGCGCCATCGTCCCACAAACTTTTGGCGGCGAAAATTTCATGCTGGACGTACGCAAACTTCGCGGATACGAATCACACGGTATGTTGGCCGGCCTTGACGAACTAGATCTCGGCGACGACCATTCCGGCATCGTAGAAATCGACCCAAGTATCAAGCCAGGCACTCCATTCGCAGAAGCTTTCGATCTCAATGACATTATTCTAGATATCGAAAACAAATCTCTTACGCACCGTCCAGACTGTTTTGGACTGATCGGTTTTGCGCGCGAAGTCGCTGGTATCCTTGATGTGCAATTTACCTACGACAATTACAAAGCTTGGGCAGCAGAATACGAACGTATTTTTAAAGCATTTAAGGCTCTCGGTGACACTGGTATCAAAATCAATGTCAAGCCAGACTTTTCAATCTGCCCGTCTTATCACGCTCTAGTTTTTGACTACAGCAAGCGTCCAGTTGCCAGCAAATATCTTACAACGGACGATATCTTCCTTGCTAAATTTGACATGCACAAAATATCTCCAATTGTTGATATGACAAATATCATTATGCTTTTGACTGGCCAGCCGCTCCATGCTTTTGATTATGACAAATTTGTCAAAGTCGGTGGCGCCGACAGCGCTAGAATCGGCATCCGCCTTGCAAAAGACGGCGAAAAACTAACGCTCCTAGACGACAAAGAAATTGAGCTTCGCGAAAAAGATATTATTATTACATCAAACAACATCCCAGTCGCACTTGCTGGCGCGATGGGCGGCAAAAGCACCGAAATTGACGATTCCACAACCCGTATTATTATTGAGATGGCTAGCTTCTCGCTCTTCAACCTTCGCCAGACTCAAATGGCGCACGGCATTTTTAGTGAAGCAATTACTAGATTCACCAAAGGCCGTCCAGTTGGCGAGCTTGAGCGTATTCGCCAGCTAGTTGCTGCGAGTTTTGTTCGCCTCGGCGGGGAACTAGTCGGTATTGCTTCCGAGACTAATCCAAGTATCTTTGATGGTGACAGTTATAGACGCGATGTCATAGAAATAGAGACAAAAGAGATCAATGGTCTGCTTGGCACAAATTATTCCGAGCAAGAAATTATCAAAACTTTGGAAAATACCGAGTTTGAAGTAGAAGCTGATAAAAAATCCGACAAGTTAATCATCACTGCTCCACTTTGGCGCACAGATATTCATATCAAAGAAGATATTATCGAAGAAGTTGGTCGCCTCCGCGGGTTTGATAATATTCCGCTTGATCTTCCAAAACGTCCATTTATTGGTGCTAGCGAGAACGAAATTCTAAAACTCAAGACCAAGATTCGTGACATTCTTTCTGGCCGTGTTGCCGCCCACGAAATCCTGACCTATTCTTTTGTCAGCAAAAAGCTCCAAGAAAATGCCGGAGAATCTCCAGAAGATTCTTACAAAATCGTAAATAGTATTTCGCCAGAGCTTCAGTGCTTCCGTCAATCGCTGGTGCCTTCGCTACTTGAAAAAGTCCGCGACAACAAAAAAGCCGGCTACCAGAATTTTGCCGTCTACGAGATGAATCAAGTCACCAAAAAATCCCTTGGGCTTGATTCAGATGGTGTTCCAGTGCTAAAAAATCACCTAGCCTATGCTGTGACTGGTGATTTCTACGCCGCAAAATCCGCACTCTGCGCCTTGCTACACGACCTTGGCGTCAAAAGTATCGATTTTGCTCCGCTAGAAGATTCCGATTCCGTACCATATCTTGAGCCGCTCCACTCTGCCTGCTCTGTTGCCGGTGCGACTGTTGGCGAAATCAAATCAACCGTGGTTAAGAAATTCAAACTAGATGGTATAGTTTCTGTGTTTGAGCTCGACCTAGACAGTTTGCTCGAGGCTATCCCTCCAGTTGCAAGCTCCATGCCGCGTCTCTCTCGTTTCCCGTCGGTTCAGCGTGACATTACCTTGAAAGTTGCTGAAGAACTTGCATTTGCTAGCGTGACAGAGCCAATTTCAAGGGTTTTCAAAGAAAATGGCCTTATGCTAGAATTAGCCCCAACTTCAATCTATCAAAAAGAGGGCACAAAAACCAAAAATCTCTCTTTCCACTTGCGCTTCATGAGCGACAAGAAAACTCTCGCAAGCTCAGAAATATCTGATATAATGGAACAAGTAGAAAAGAGCGTAAAAGAAGCGGTGGGTGCCGAAATTGTCTAACGACTGAGGCTGTCTAATTACTGTAAAAGGAGGTATCATGGACGAACAATTACTAAAAACTAGTGCCAAACAACGCATTTTTATTATTTTAATTGCGGTTTTACTTCTGGGCTCTACTATCGCTGCCTATGTCGCAATCGTAGTTTCTTCTGGCGCCAAAACCGACACGAGCAAACTAGAAGAAGAATATACTGCCAAACAAACCGAAATCAACGAATACGCCACGACTTTGTCTAGTACCTATTTCAAAGATTTCTCTGGCTACAAATCTCGCATCAAAGCTTATAATGCTGAAAAGGCCAATTCCGTCGGCATTCAAAAAACCGATCTCAAAGAGGGAACTGGTCGCGAGCTAGCTAGTGGCGATACTGCCTACTTTGCCTACTATATCGGCTTCTGCCCAGACGAATCAATCTTTGATTCATCCTTTGATGACAATGACAATCCTACCGCGCTCAAAGCTCCGCTCTATGCAGGCCAAGGCTTGATCGAGGGCTGGAACGAGGGTGTCATCGGCATGAAACTCGGCGGAGTCCGCGAAATCCAAATCCCAGGCGAGCTAGCCTACGGCGAATCCCAAGAAATCTGTGGAATGACCAACTCCCCACTCAAATTCATCGTCATGCCAATCACCGACGAGAAACTCATGTCCTACGAGGCTGAGCTAGAAGAGATTTATTCCAAACTCCTCAACGCTTACTATTCTAATTCTGGTAGCTCCAGCAGCTCAAGTAGTACTGATACTACAACTGTCAGCGAATAGTGTATCCAGCCAAAGATTAAAAGCCAGCTCCAAGCTTTAAGAAAATTGAGCTAGTTTCTTTGCTATAATATATATATGCAAAATAAGACATTTTTCTTTTATGACCTAGAGACTTCTGGTCTTTCCCCGCGCGAAGATCGCATCATGCAGTTTGCCGGTATCCGCACCGACACGGAACTAAACGTGATTGGTGAGCCGGTCAATATCCTCGTCAAAATGAATAACGACACGCTTCCGAGTCCAGGCGCTATCATGGTGACCAAAATCACACCACAACAAACTTTGCAGGACGGTTTAACCGAAGCGGAATTTTGTGATTATGTCATGAACGAAATTTTCACACCCGGGACTTGTGCGATTGGCTATAATTCTGTCCGCTTTGACGACGAGTTCATGCGCCATACTTTTTGGCGCTGTTTTCGCGATCCTTACGAATGGCAATGGAAAGACGGCCGCAGCCGCTGGGATCTTTTGGATGTTGTTCGTCTCACCCGTGCGCTTCGCCCAGACGATATTATTTGGCCACTCCAAGAAAAAGAATTCAAAGATAAAGAAACTGGCAAAACCAAAACCGTCTTGGTTGAGACAAACCGCCTTGAGCTTATTACAAAACTAAACGGCATTGTTCATGCTCATGCACACGATGCACTTTCTGACGTAGAAGCGCTAATCGACGTCACCCGCCTAATCAAAGAAAAACAGCCCAAACTTTATGACTTTCTATTTACTATGCGCGACAAGCGTCAAGTCGCTAAACTCGTGAACCTAGAAAATAAGCAGCCTTTCGTGTATGCCTGTGGCCGCTACCCAGGTCAGTTCCACAAAACCACCGTCGCCTTCCCGCTTACTACTGGCCGCAACGGCAACGTCCTCGTCTTCGACCTACGCTACAATCTAGATGAATTGTTAAGCAAGTCGGTGATTAGCAACGGGCTGTCGAGGGGTGACATGCGTGGGTTCCCTCGAGCCCGAGCCTTAAGCGAGGGCTCAGAGGGGAACGCATGGCAGGACCCCGAGACACCCGTTGCGAATGAGCCGACTTGCTCACCATCGTTTTATCCCATGGTTAAAGAACTCTGCCTCAACAAATGTCCTGCCGTCGCTCCACTTGGCGTCCTCGACGCAGAAACAACTGAAACATTTGCAGACGGAACAGAACCGCTCAAACAAACCGGCTGGCAGCGCATCAATCTAGATAAAGAAACCGTCGACAAAAATCTAAAGAGCCTGCTGGCTCATCCAGAATTTGCCGAGCAGATGCGCGAGAAAAACGAGAATCGCCCAGAATATCCCGAGGCTCCAGATCCAGAGTCCGCTCTCTATGACGGCTTTTTAGACCAGCACGATACACGCCTATGCAATGCTGTCCGCAATGCCGATACAAACCATCTCGCCGATTTTCATCCGCCATTCAACGACGAACGTTTGCCGGGCTTACTCCTACACTACAAAGCCAAGAATTATCCAAAATCTTTGTCAGAATCAGAACAGCAAGAATGGGAAAAATATCGTCTTGCCCGCCTCAACCGCCAGCTCCCAGCCTTTACAAAGCAGATGGAAGAGCTCAGCAAAAAAGGCGCCGACGATTTCATATTGGAAGAACTCATGCTCTGGTATCAGAGTCTAGAATAATTTCGAAAATCGTGCTATAATATACGCGTTTATGGACGAGAATATGATCAAAATCAGGGGTGCGCGTCAGCACAATCTCAAAAATATTGACGTTGATATCCCGCGCGACAAGCTAGTAGTTTTGACTGGGCTTTCTGGCTCCGGCAAGTCTAGCTTGGCTTTTGATACAATTTACGCCGAGGGTCAGCGTCGTTATGTAGAAAGTCTCTCGTCTTATGCTCGTATGTTTCTTGGCGTAATGGACAAGCCAGATGTCGATACTATCACTGGCCTCTCTCCAGCAATTTCTATCGACCAAAAATCGACCAGTCGCAATCCCCGCTCTACTGTTGCCACTGTCACAGAAGTTTTTGATTATCTCCGTCTTTTATTTGCTCGCGTTGGTATTCCGCATTGTCCAATTTGTCATTCTGAGGTTTCTAGAAGAACCAACGAAGACATTATCAACGAAGTTATGAAACTCCAACTTGGCTCCAAATTGATGTTGCTTGCGCCAATTGTCCAACAGAAAAAAGGCGAGTTCCAGCATATCCCAGAACAATACCAAGCCAAAGGTTTCTCACGCGTGCGCGTAGATGGAATCGTCTATGCTCTCGACGAATTCCCAGAACTAGAAAAACAAGTTAAACATGATATAGAAATCGTAGTTGATCGATTTATTCTGAGCCCAGACCTTCACTCTCGCATTGCCGGCTCGGTTGAGCAGGCTTTGGAGCTTGGCCAGGGAATTATCAAGCTTCTCAAAATTACCGACAATACTACATCTGTAGATAACAAATCGATTAGCGGTGACAACACCAATGTCTATACTTTCTCTCAGCGCTATGCTTGTCCAAATCATCCCGACGAGCTCATTCCAGAACTCGAGCCACGCCTCTTTTCGTTCAACGCTCCGCAAGGTGCTTGTCCGACTTGTACTGGTCTGGGTACGCGCATGGAAATTGACCCGAGCCTGGTTTTTAACCCAAACCTCACAATTGCCGAAGGTGGCATCCGTCCATTCAACCGCGTCAACCAAGATTCTTGGTGGCTCAAACGCTTGGACGCGGTAGCCAAAGCAAATGGTTTTTCTGTTCACACCCCAATCGGCGAGCTTTCCGAAGAAGCTAAGCAAATGATTCTCTATGGTACGGGTTCTCAAAAATACAAAGTCAAAATCGCTGGCACCGGCAAATTTAGCGAAGGCGCTATTTACGAATCAACCTACGAGGGTGTGATTCCAACCTTGGAACGTCGCCATCGCGAAACGGACTCTGATTTTATCAGAAAAGATATTGAACGCTTCATGCGTCTCCGCGAGTGTCAGACTTGTCACGGCGCCCGTCTCAAACCAGTCGTCCTTGCCGTCACGGTCCACGATCTAAATATCGTAGATATGTGTAATATGGATGTTGACCAAACTCTAGATTTTCTGAGTCAAGACCTGGGTTTTTCCGAGTCAGAAAAGCAAATTGCCGAGCCAATCATCAAAGAAATTCGTGAACGCGTGAAATTCATGCAGGATGTTGGCCTGGGCTATTTGGAGCTTGGGCGCGCGGCTAATACACTTTCTGGTGGCGAGGCTCAGCGCATCCGTCTAGCCACGCAAATCGGCTCTGGTCTCCAGGGCGTGTTATATGTTTTGGACGAGCCGTCTATTGGCTTGCACCAGCGCGATAATGATAAGCTAATTGGAACTCTCAAGCATCTCCGCGATCTCAAAAATACCGTACTCGTAGTAGAACACGACGAAGACACTATGCTAAGCTCCGACTATATTATCGATATCGGTCCTGGCGCCGGTGTAAACGGTGGTCGGATTGTTGCCGCCGGTACACCAAAAGAAATCATGGCAAACGAAAACTCTTTGACTGGCAAATATCTTTCTGGCAAGCTCAAAATTACCACTCCAAAGAAGCGTCGCAAAGTCAAAAAAGGCACCAAAAACGAGCCAGAATATCTAGTCGTAAAAGGCGCGCGCGAAAACAACCTCAAAAATATTGATGTAAAATTCCCACTCGGTGTAATGACGGTTGTTTCTGGTGTTTCTGGTTCTGGCAAGTCCACACTCGTTAACGATATTTTGGCAAACGAGCTACTTGCTCGCCTCCACCGCGCGCAGACCGTTCCTGGCGCCCACGATGCAATAGAAGGAATCGAATACCTAGATAAGTGTATCGTGATAGACCAGAGCCCAATCGGCCGCACTCCGCGCTCAAACCCTGCCACTTACACTGGCGTGTTTAATCAAATCCGTGAACTTTTTGCCAAGCAGCCAGAAGCCGAAGTCAGAGGCTACAAAGCCGGGCGCTTTTCGTTCAATATCAAAGGTGGTCGTTGTGAAACCTGTCAGGGCGATGGCGTTAATAAGATCGAGATGCATTTCTTGCCAGATGTTTATGTCACATGTCCGGCCTGTCACGGCAAGCGTTATAATCGCGAAGCACTGGAGATTAAATACAAAGGCAAAAGCATTTCTGATGTCCTAGAAATGACTATTGACGAGGCAGTAGATTTCTTTGCCAATATTCCGTCTATCGCACCAAAACTCAAGACTATCCAAGAAGTCGGGCTAGGTTATATTCGCCTTGGTCAGCCAGCTACCACTTTCTCTGGTGGCGAGGCTCAGCGCATCAAGCTCGCCACTGAACTTTCCCGCCGCAGCACCGGCAAGACGCTTTATATCTTGGACGAGCCAACTACTGGTCTCCATACTGCCGATGTCAAAAAGCTCCTCCAGATTCTAAACAAGCTCGTAGATGGCGGCAACTCTATGATCATTATTGAGCACAATCTTCACGTGATTAAATCCGCCGACTGGATTATTGATATGGGCCCAGAAGGTGGTCAAAACGGTGGCACGGTAATCGCCGAAGGCACCCCAGAACAGCTCGCCAAAAATACCAAAACCCCTACCGGTAAGTACCTCAAAACCGTCCTATAATTTCTTGCTTTTTTGCCAAAAATGAGTTAAAATATATAAAAGTTAGAAAATAAAGGAATAATCATGTCTGATGTTAAATTGACTCTAGCAATCCGCACTATCGCTGGCAAAAAACTAGCCGGTCTCCGCGCTGATGGTTTTATCCCATCCGTCATCTATGGCGGCAAAGAACCTATCTTGGCTCAATCTCCCTACAATGATACAGAAAAAGCTTTGAAAACCGCGGGCTACCACTCCCCAATCGACCTAACTATTGATGGCAAAAAGACCATGGCTATCGTCAAAGATGTTGCTATCGACCCAGTTTCTCGTAAAATCATGAACGTTGAGTTCAAGACTATTTCTGCAAGACAGGTTGTCGAGGCTACTACCCCTATCGTTATCGTTGGTTTCGACGAGTCCGAAGCTGCTATCAATCTCCACCTCTCTATCAACCAGGTTATCACAGAGATTGACGTTAAGGCAAAACCTGCCGACCTTCCAAAAGAGCTTACGCTCGATGCTTCTAAGTTCACCACTATCGAAGACAAGTTCACTATTGCCGATATCGTTCTTCCAGAAGGCGTAGAATTCGCAAAGCAAGAAATCGACCCAGAACAGATTGTTGCAACTCTATTTGACGCAGCCGCTGAAGCTGCCGCTCGCGAAGCCGCCGAGGCTGCCGAAGCTGCCGCTGCCGCTGAGGCCGCTGGCGAAGGCGAAGAAGGCGAAGAGTCCGCTGAGGGTGAAGAAAAAGCCGAAGGTGAAGAGGGCGAATCCGCCGACGGTGAAAAATCCGACGAATCCGAAAAATCCGAGTAAAGCAGGTGACGCAAGCAAACCACTGCAGTTCGTAATGAGATTTAGACCAGATTTGCGAACGTAAAAATTACAACGCTATATAGCGTTGTAATTTTTTACAAGTTCGCAAGTCCCGAACTGCAGGGGTTTGCTAAGTCGCCTGCCTACTTAACGGCTTCCGTATTGGCGATCAACCGATCTTTCAGCGCGCCCTGCGCAGTGGCTACATTGCTATTTTCGCCTTTCCAAGCTTCTAGTGCTGGCTGAGTCAAAGCTCTTGCAAACGAGAATGTCAGTGGCCATGGGAACGGACCGTTTTTGTGGATGGCTGCCAGGTTTGCCGTGGCCTGCTCAACATTTTGCCCGCCAGACAGGAAGACAACACCAGCAACATTTTCTGGAATATGAGACTTTAGAACCTCGGCGGTTTTGCGTCCGACTTCTTCTGGCGTAGACTGGATTGGGTACTTCTTGCCAGCTAGCACCATGTTGGTCTTTACAATCAAAGAATCAAGTTTGACGCCAGCCTTAGAGCATTCATCAAACAGTGCGTCTAGAATCTTGCCAGTAAATTCTGCACTCTGCTCCAAAGTGTAATTTCCGTCGTATAATAATTCTGGCTCAACAATCGGTACTAGATTATTATCCTGGCAAGCCTTGGCATATTCTGCCATCTGCTGACAGTTCTTAGAGACGGCCATCTCGCTTGGTTTGCCAAGGTCGACTTCAAAAGTAGAGCGCCACTTGCAGAAGCGAAGCCCCTGCTCATAATACCCAGGCAACCTCTTCTTAAGACCTTCAATGCCTTTAGTATAGGTCTCTGTAGAATCTGGGAAGGTAGCCAAGCCCTCGTCCACGCGGACTCCTGGGATAACTCCGTGCGCTGTAAGATATGATACAAAATCGCGACCATCATTACATTTTTCGCAGAATGCTTTGTCGTTCAAAATTACGGCGTTCACATAACGCTCTAGCTCTGGGGTTTCAATCAAAATTTTGCGGAAGTCATTCCGATGATTATCATCATTTGGAATGCTGGCGGCCTCAAATTTGCGACCGATAGTCTCGCATGATTCATCTATCGCCAAAATGCCCTTGGTTGGTGCGACCATGGAAGCAGCAATCAAGCTAATATCGATAGTTTCATTTTCTTGTTTTTCAGCAATTGTTTTAATCCTAGGAAGTGGCAAGGTGCCAGAAAGGGAACTGCCCTCGGCATTGACCTTTGCGTAAAGTAGGGCTTCTTTGATAGATTTGCCGGCAATCAACGTGCCAAACACTGTCGCTGCAATAATTGAATGGACGGTCAGATGCGTCATGAGGTCCGTACGTTCAATCCTCCAAGGCTGCTTATGGCCACTAAGCGATATTTCTTGATCGGAAATAAAGCAGATGGAAGCCCCGGTCTTGATATCGGAGATATCTTCATCCGCAAAAACAATATTGGCAATCTGCGCTAGGCTTTTGTCAGCCTCGGTCATCTCGCGAGGAACATAAAATGCGAGCCTAGTATGCTGCGACATAGATAAGAAATTGCGGATTTCGGAAACCAATTCGTCCGTTACACCGGCCGAACGATCAACATAAATCCATTCTACGGCGCCATGAGGCATCGCCCATTTTGTCTCGGAACGGTCGTTTGGACAAAGATAAGAAATTTTATTACCATGACAGAGTATATAGCGATAGCTTTGTGGTAGTTGGCCGTTTGCGACAATTTCGCCGCCCGCAAACCCAAGCTTGGAGCCGGCAATTCTAGCCTGATGATCCATGCGATTTAAGACTTCTAGTGTCACCGCTGCACCACCAAAAATACTTAGACGGTTGAAGAAATTGTATGTGCTACCATTAAACCCAAGATCAAGCCAAGGCACGTTGTGCTCATCGATTTCAAAATTATTTCTGCGTTCGTCCATCCTCAGATAGACATCCTTTACAATGTTCCCAACTATCAAAATATTACTCATGCTTACATTGTATCACAGAAGAAGATAAGATAGAAGAAAAAAGAGCCCCGGAGGGCTCTTTCTAGCGAACTTCAACGCGAACACGAGGAACAGTTCTGCCAGAGAAGTGAGTTTTCTTAGTTTTAACAAAGGTAACTACGCCGTCTTTGGCTGCATGAATCGTAAAGTTACGAGACATATAGGTGCCAGGACCAGCGATTTTAGTCGCACCAGTCTGACGGACGAGAACTTCGCCGTTTTTGACTTTCTGGCCACCAAAACGCTTGACGCCAAGGCGCTGACCAGCGTTGTTGTGGATATTCTTGGCGGTACCGCCAGCTTTCACATGTGACATATTATTTCTTCCTTAATACTATTATTTCCCGAGCCACAACCTGACCATCTCTAAAGTAGAGTAAATCCTCTTGACTCAAGTTTTTGTACTTTAATACATTATACCCCAAGTCTTCTACTTCGTCAAGTATATTTAAGCGTTGATAGTGCCCATCTGGACGCAGCCAAGCCGGCACCGCCATCACCACGGGCGTGCCAGATTGCAACTGATTTGACAAATTACGTAAAACATTACGATACAAAGGTGCAATCTCGCTAATAACTTGCTTCAATTTAATCTCGGCTGGCGCCTGACTCATCGGCGGACCCAGATATCCCTCAAATGCCACCGCATCAATCGGCTGCTCCCATTGAAAATCCTGCGCGTCGCCAGTGGAAAGTCGAAATATGTCCTCTCGTTCGCTTGCTTCGTCGCGGCCCGTCGTTACGGGCGCTCCTCGCAAAAACGCTCCCGTTGTCGCTAGATGCTCACTCAAGGAATATATTCGACTTTCTACGAGCCACTCCAGATTCCTCCTAGCAAACCCAACGATTCTTTCAGACAAATCCGTCCCATATGCCTTATATCCCATCAGCAAAGCTTCTTGCAAAACTACCCCCGTCCCACAAAACGGATCCAGGACTGTCGCTCCGCGTGGTAAAGGTCCACATAAGTTGATCAAAATCTGCGCCAACTTTGGCGGGAGCATCCCATTTTTAGCATCACGCGCCGGTCTGGCTTGGTCGCGCTCGGCATAGGCCTTGATGTTTTGCACGCCTAATCCCACGAACCACTTATTGCCATACTTAATAAACTCAAAATGCCCAGGTTTCTCGCCAAGCTGATTATGAAACACCGTTGCAGATGACAAAACCGCATCTTTGTTTGGTAAAACTCGTACAGAAAACCCAGCTTTTTTCATCGCCCGCTTGATGTGTAACGCCTCGCCTTGAGCTTTGCGCGCAGAAGCACCTTTAGAAAAATCAGAAACCCCAATCACAAATTTAGAAGAAAACCCAGTAGATGATGCAAATATTTCCAAAAACTTTTCTGGCGCAGCGCTGCCGCCATCAATCGGCTTTGCTAGCTTAATCACTCCACCAAGCTTCGCAATCTCTGGATCTGTCTCCGACTCAAAAGTCGCCAAAAGATTTTTTGATCCAGCAACAACCGAAACGTCAGAAAATTGACTTTCTAGTTCCGCCAAAGAAATCTTCGGCTGCCGTCCGAGTATTGCTAGATACTGCATGTCTCTATTATACCACAAAATTAAACTGTTGACTTTTTTAGCCAAAAGTGCTATAATAAGTAACGGAACTGCAAACAGAGATTTAGATTAGGAGGTAATTGAAATGAACGAAAAATCTCTCAAAATTACAGTTAGACCATACTCTAAAAAGGCTCACATGATGGGCTCAAGCTGCGGCTCAGGCGGCGGTAACAGCGGTAATGGTGGATCATGCTCTGGTGGTGGCTCAGGCCAGCCAGGAAGCAACTGTAAGTAATATATCGCAGTTGGTACCAACATGGGGACGCTTCGCGCGTCCCTGATCTTTTACAATTTGGAGGTGGAACATGAAAGAAGTTAATGGTGATTATAGGCCAATAGTGGTCTTACCATGTATTATCAAACAAACTAAGGTGACTTTTTTAGCGCCGTCAAACGAAATTACTGTCACTGCCGAAGACAATCTCAGCCTCAAGATGCTAAAAGACGCGCTTGAGTATTGCAACGGCAACGTATCTATCGAAGAAATTGTTGCAGATATCTACAAGAATAAGGACAGTAAAAAGTATAAGTCAATGTGGGAAGATGGCGAAGACATCCTTGATGCGGTAATTAGAGCGCATCTGCTCAGTTGGTTTGATGGTTTGGTAAAGGCTGGCGCAGTCATAGACTCGCGCGAACAATATTGGCATTTTCATAAAGTATCAAGCTATCCAACAACATTTCTGAGCGATTTATCACAGGATGAAATTGCAGAATATCATGACAAGTGCAAAACTATCCGCACAGATAGACAGGGCGAGGAATTTGCCCTTGATTGGGATTATAATCCAACCCCGTTTATTTCGGAGCTGGCTTTTCGTGAGTCTTGCCGCAATTTCAACCCAAATCGCACACCAGCCTTATCAACAATCCGTGACATTTGTCATGCAGGATATGGCTATTCAGAAAATCGGGAACACCGCGTAGTCCCAAGTGCCGGAGATTTATATCCACTCAAACTTTATGTGGTGAGCTTAAATCGCGGGCCAAAAGGTTATTACGAATACAACCCAGAAAACAACAGCCTCATCGGATATCGAATGCATGACGCAGAGCAGCTCAAATACTGCTTAAACAGCGAAGATATGATGGGCGCCGGGGTGTTTATCGTAATTTCCGCAGACCTCGACAGACAAGGCTACAAGTATGCAAACCGTGCTTATCGCTTCTGTTTGATCGAAGCTGGCCATGTTGCACAGAATATTAATATTCATGCAGTTCAGCATGGTCTTTCAACTTGTGAGCTTGGCGGAGTGCTAGATGACGCAATTCACGACGAACTACTAATGGGCGAAAACGAAGTATCACTTCTGACTATTGCTTTAGGCTACCAAGCTGAATTAGCAAAAGAGGAAGAGGTAGATATCGTACGCTTTGTTGAGGAAAACGTCGGTGAAGATAAGCCAGTCAAAGCAGCCTATGTTTGGACTGATGGCGGCGGATTATATACCGCAACTGCCGAATACGAGGACCACGGCGAAGTTTGCGTTGGCGGCGGAACAGCACGTTCCGACAAATACGCAATATTCAAAGCCGTAGTCGAAGCCTACGAAAGATACGTTAGCTTTGGTGATGACAGTCATGCGCGTCCAGACAATTCATCAGGAATTGCTGCGCATTTTGATTTTGAAAAAGCTCAGCACGCAGCTCTTGCCGAGTTAATCGAGCGAGACGCAATCATGCGTTGTTGGATGAACAAAGAGTCGCCAGAATATGTCAACCGTTCAACTTGGACGGAACATGCTAGAAGACGTGCGCAGTACTGGAGCTCTCAAGGCCGAAAACTTTCGGTTTTGAATTTATCATCAAAGTATGCGCCAGTCGTCCTTGTGACGATCACTTCAGATGAATACCCATATTTCGTATGCGGCGCAGCAAGTGGCATGAGAGAAGACAGCGTAAATCAGATTGCTGGTTTCCAAAATCTAATCGAAAGAGCCCTGCGCGAGGCCGAATCAAGCGCTCTTTATTATGTAAATAACCCAGAGCCAGGTCGCGCGCCTCGTCCAGAAGACGTTTATTCGCCAGAAGATCACGGCAAGTTTTATCGTAAAAATAAAACTGCCGCAGAAAACGTCAGCTGGCTAACTTCCGGCAAGCATAATATTATGTTTGCCGGATGGGAGTATTCGTTTGAGCAACTCATCGAAATGTTACATGTCGAGACGGAAGTGTTAGGAAAACTAGAAAACGGCTTAGTTGTCGTAAAACTAACAAGTCCGGATCTTAGGCTAATGACATTTGGCTTTGACAAAACTTCTGGATTTCCACACTTCTTTGCGTAAAACAAGGCGACCCCTCGGGGTCGCTTTTTCATGTTATAATATAGAAAAAGGGAATATATGCCATCAGCCTATAACGAAAACCGCGTTCCGCTTGCAGAGCGCATGCGTCCGCAAAAACTGGAAGAAGTCATCGGCCAAGATGACATTATTGGTGATGGCAAAATTCTCACCGAAATCGTCAAAAAAGGCGAGCCAGTCAACCTGATTTTTTGGGGACCTCCTGGCACCGGCAAAACTACCCTCGCCCGCATTCTGGCCAAAGAATACAAGGCTGATTTTATCGAGCTCTCTGCCGTCACGAGCGGCAAAAAAGATATCGAAGCTGTGGTCGAGCGCGCCAAGCAAAACTGGAACCTAAAAGTCCGAACCGTCCTTTTTGTAGACGAAATTCACCGTTTTAACAAAGCTCAGCAAGACGCTTTCTTGCCACACGTAGAGTCTGGGCTAATCATCTTGATTGGTGCTACCACCGAAAACCCAAGTTTCGAAGTTATCTCTCCGCTCCTCTCCCGCTCCCGCGTGGTGATTGTCTCTCCGCTTAGCAAAGACGACATCAAAAAAGTCCTAGACCGCGCCATCAAGGCAGAAAAAGCCGCCAAAAAAGTTACCAAGAAAGCAATCGACTATCTTGCCGAGCTCTCTGGTGGCGACGCCCGCTCTGCCCTTGGCGATTTGGAACTGGCCTTAAGCCTTGCGCCAAAAGTCGACGAAAACATCGTCAAAGAAGCCGCCGGCCGCAAAGTCCCAGGCTACGACAAATCCGGCGACAAACACTATGACAATATCTCCGCTTTCATCAAATCCATGCGTGGTGGCGATGTCGATGCTACATTATACTATCTGGCGCGTATGGTCGAAGCTGGCGAAGATCCAAAGTTCATCGCTCGTCGCATGGTGATTTTTGCAAGCGAAGATATTAGCTTAGCTGGAAACGGCGCACTCAACCTTGCGGTCTCTGCTTTTGAGGCGGTGGAGCGCGTCGGTATGCCAGAAGGTGGCATCGTCCTGAGCCATGTCGCAGTCGTGCTAGCCAAGTGCAAAAAATGCCGTGACACAATCGACGCTTGGTACAAAGCCAAAGACCTAGCGCACAAGTCCATGGGCTTGCCCGTGCCGACACATCTCAGAAACGCCCCCACCAAACTTATGAAAGACCTCGGTTTCGGCAAGGGTCAAAAATGGGAAGCCGGTTTTCACTTAGACAAAAGCTACCTCCCAGACGAAATCAAAAACCAGAAAATCTTTATAGAAACGCCAAGAAAATAATTTGTTGCGCTAGCGTTTGCCGGCCGACCTCTTCACAATCTCAGGCCGATGTGCTATAATAACAACAAACCATATTTTGTGGCTCTGTAGCTCAGTTGGTAGAGCAGAGGCCTGAAGAGCCTTGTGTCACTGGTTCAAGTCCAGTCGGAGCCACCAGATTATAAGAAACTCGGCATTTTCGCCGATTTTTTAGTAGTAAATTTCTGTTAAGTACCCTGCAGGTTTTAGGGTGCTATTTTGTACCGATTTTGCACAAAAAATGTGCCCGAAAGCACATTTTTACCCCTATAAATTTGTCTGTTAATACCCTAAATATATGCTCAAAAACTACCAAACTTCAATAATTCTACGATAGTCTTCTCCATCAATCATTGCGGTTACCGTTATTCTCTTTGGGACAATTGACTTAGACATCTCCTCATAGTTCAAATCAATATGAAAGTTGCTTACTTTTTTACCTTTCTTTAAAGCATCATATAACTCATCGTCAGAACGTTGCTTCTCTTTTTCTGCATCTGGCGTTCCGAAAAACTGATTATCTGCACCTTCACTACCACCAAAATAATCTGGAGATATCAAATATATTCTCTTTAATTGCCCAGATTCTAAATATCTATCAATATTATCATCAGTTACATTATTAAACATTCCATACTCCTTAGTATTATTTACTATTTTACAAAATTATATCACATACTGGTTCATGGTTATATTTTTTAATTGTTAATGCCTGAACAATTCGCCCCCACCAGATTTTAAATAACTCGGCAATTTGGCCGATTTTTTGATTGTGGTATAATATATATATGAAGAAAATCAACACCACACCTCTTTCTGGCATGCAGGAGCTCTTGCCTTCTACGCAGGCTATTTTTGACAATATCAAAAATAAAATCGAGCAGACCTACCGTCTGCATGGCTTCCAGCATATTGAGACTCCAACCATCGACAGAAACGAGGTTCTTTTTGCCAAGGCTGGTGGTGATACAGAAAAGCAAATCTACCGCGTCATCAAGACCGAAGAATCCGCCACAGACTCCACCGAGTCTCTCCGTTTTGATCACACCGTCCCGCTTGCGCGCTATGTGGTCGAGCACGAGAGCGAGCTGACTTTTCCGTTCCGTGTTACTCAGATTGGCCGCAATTTCCGTGGCGAGCGTGCCCAAAAAGGTCGCTTCCGCGAGTTCTATCAGTGTGATGTTGATATTATCGGCAGAAACGAGCTCCCACTCGTCTACGATGCGCAGGTTATTGCTACTTTTTACGACGCGCTCAAATCTTTCCTAGACACACCAGTCAAGGTCCGCCTAAACAACCGCAAATTTGTCAGCGGCGTTTTGGACGCTCTGGGCGTTTCTGACAAATCCGCCGAGATCTATAGCATTATCGACCACGCCGAAAAGGTTCCTGCCGAGAAAACGGAGGCTGCTCTTCGCGAGCTCAACCTCCCAGATGACACTGTTGTAAAAATTACAACATTTATCAACACGCATGGCGATTATGATATGATTGCTCGTCTTGGTTACGAGAACACCGGCCTCGCCGAGCTAAAGCAGGTTTCCGAAGAATTGGAAAAACTTGGACTTAAGGGTGCTTTTGAAATCGACATGAAAATCGTTCGTGGCCTAGATTATTATACTGGTACCGTTTTTGAGACAACCCTTCCAGAATATCCAAGCCTCGGTTCCATCGGCAGCGGCGGCCGCTACGACAATCTTGCTAGCAACTATACTGACCAAAAATTCCCAGGCGTTGGCGCCTCCATCGGTCTTTCTCGCCTGTTCTATGTCATGCAAGAAAACGGACTAATCAAGGCCGATAATACTACCGCCCCCATCGACGTCGCAATCATCCCGATGAGCTCTGATCTTCGCGATGCTGCCTACAAGCTAGCCAGCAAACTCCGCGCCGAGGGCAAATCCACCGACGTAGTTTTGACCGACAAAAAACTTGGCGACATGATGAAATATGCCTCCAAGGTTGCCAAATCTGGCATCGTCCTTGGTGAGTCAGAAATCGAGTCGAAGACTGCCAAAGTCAAAGACTTTACTACCGGCGAGCAGACTGAAATCAAACTTTAAGAGGGAATTACCGCCCAAATATTATGGTCAGAAAAGACGAACTCTCTCAACACTTTTTAAGAAGCCCACGCATCGCCCTCTTTTTGATCGGTCATTCTAATATTAAAAAGCGCGATCTCGTCGTAGAGATTGGCGCTGGCTCCGGTGTGATTACCTCCGCATTATCTAAACGCTGCCGCGAGGTTATTGCAGTGGAGAAAGATCACGAAACCGCCGAGAAGCTTCGCCAAAATCTCAGCAAATACAACATAGAAAATGTCCGCGTCATAGAAAAGGATTTCCTAGATTTTGAACTCCCAAAAGAAGAATACAAAGTTTTCGCCAACCCACCGTTTCATATGTCATCTCAAATTGTCCATAAGCTACTAGAAGCAGAGAATCAGCCAAAGAGCTTCTATCTTATCTTGCAAAAACAGTTTGCTTTGAAACTCCTAAATACTGACCGTCATTATACTTCCCAGCTCGGTCAAGCGTTGATTAAAGAATATCAAACCAAGATTCGCTACCCGCTCCGCCCAACAGATTTCACTCCGCCACCAGCCGTCCCCACCGTCCTCTTCGAAGCCAAAAAAATCCTATAGTCCAGCGTCAAGCAATTTCTTGACATAGTTCCAGCCACCATCTGGGTCTAGGCCACTCGTGGTAAACTTGCCAAACTTAAAATATGGCAGCCCGCCCTGGACTTTCCCAGCGGCCTTGGCGGTGTTTGCCAGGACTTTGTCCACCATCTTGTGCTCGTCAAAACAACTATCAAACTGGTCAGATAGGCCAATCTTGTGTCCAATCTTCTTCCAATAATCCGCCGTCATACCAGTAATCATCGGCGCGGTCTTGGACGTGCCGATGCCTTTAGATAGATAATCATTCCAAAGCGCAGAAATCGCCGTCTTGTAATACTCCCAAGACTTGCCCTCGTCCGCGGCGCAATAGAATCCTTCTGCGCTCCAGCGCGACATGTCTGGCTTGTGCTCGCCATATTCATACAAAAAATCCGTCACGCGTACTTCGTACAAGATGTTTTTGCCGTCAATATAATCCCGTTTGAACTCGTCCTCGTTTTCTAGCAGCCAATGAGAATACATGTTGCAATATGGACAACCAAGGTCTGTATAATATATATAATAATTTTTAGCATCCATCTTGCCGAGCGTCGCCGAACCGTCCCAGACCGAGTCAGAATGGTCTACCGGTTTCACTGCATTGAGCACCATTATCCCCACCAGTGCGCACGCAATCAAGATAATTGCTGCCCACCGCACGATTTTTCCCTTATTCATTTTCCTCCGTTTCTTTAGCAGACGCTCCGCCGTTCTTTTTCTGGCGCCTCTTGCGCCACTCTTCGTCCTTTATTATAACATAAGCCTCTAGCCCCATCTTCTTGAGCGACCAAAAAATCAGGACATACGCCACAGCGGTCATAATTCCAGAAATCGTGCCGGCAATCGCCATGCTGC
Organism: uncultured Candidatus Saccharibacteria bacterium; assembly: GCA_947304135.1. Lineage (GTDB taxonomy): Bacteria > Patescibacteriota > Saccharimonadia > Saccharimonadales > Saccharimonadaceae > Nanosyncoccus. The sequence goes on along the minus strand of CAMYZZ010000002.1, from coordinate 31,070 downwards.
TAGAAGAGAATATGGAGGTTAAAATTGGGGTGATCAGCGTAGTGCCACAAGTTGGACAGCCACTCCCAAGCAGTGCCAGCCCAGTTGCGATGCCGGCGTTCTCTATGCTGCTAGTGTCGCCAGACTTTGTCCTATGCGAAAGTCCGTTTTGCTTACGCTTTTTAAATACAAACACAATCAGCCCAATCAACGTTGCCTGGAAAAACGTCAGCAAAAAATTGATCAAAAAATCTGCAAAAGTCCGCCCCTTACCAAATAGCGTCAAAAGACCGCCCCAGAGAATCTCCATCTTGCCGCCAAAATCAGAAACCCAGAATAGGTCTATCGCCGAGCTACCTCCAGAGAGCAGGGAAATCAGCACTCCAAAAATCAAAAAAGTCAGCAAAAAAGGCACGACAAAAGACAGACTCCTGGCCGCTAGGACAATCCCCACGGCTGCTAACTTACACTCATCAAAAAATTTAGATATCCTCGCTTGCATAAAACCATTATAGCGGACAATCAATTTTGAAGCAAACATAATACAGCAAAGACATAAAACATAGAAATGTCAACAAAACATTGTTCGGTTGACCCCTGTTGAAGCAAGGAATTTCCGCACAATTTTTAGACAAAATTAAAACATAAAAACTATCAAAAATCACTATTGACAAAAATATTTTGCTAGTGCTAAAATAATGGTGAGGATATCGTGCGAAGTTGAGAGCCGCAGGATATCCGTGGAGTTTCTAGCTAAGATAGGTTTTACTTATCAACCTAGAAATATATAACGCGCCTCCTCTCCCGGGGGCGCGTTTGATTGTCTCAAAAGCATCTCAAAGCATAATCCAATCAACCAACAAAAAAAGGACGAGCAATCTCGTCTTTTTAGGTGGTGCCCGAGATGGGACTTGAACCCATATGGATTTCTCCATTCGATTTTAAGTCGAACGCGTATACCAATTCCGCCACTCGGGCTAAAATTGGAGGCACCGACCGGAATTGAACCGGTGTACAAGGTTTTGCAGACCTCTGCGTAACCACTCCGCCACAGTGCCACCTAAACCTATTTTACCACAAAACTCTTGATTTCTAAAGATAAATCATATATAATATATATAAGTTCTTTTTGTGCATGCGAATGTAGCTCAGTTGTTTAGAGCGCTTCCTTGCCAAGGAAGAGGTCGAGAGTTAGAGTCTCTTCATTCGCACCATTATAAAGAACTTAAAACCGCCCCAATCAGAAAAGGGCGTTTTTTATTTCCCGTTCACCTGCACCACAGAAACTTCTGCGGCCTTCAAAAAGTTCATATTTTGCAACCACTTTGGCACGCAGAAATGCGTTGCGATCATCCCTGGGTTTACTAACATCATCGTAGAATCGGAAATCGGCATCATTCCACGCACCCGGCGAGGGAACAGCTTTTTATCAGAAGAAATAATCCCAAAATGCAGCCCAGCTTTCTCTAGCACCTCGTCCAGCCCCAGAGGGACAATTCCGCCATGCGTGTGCCCAAAAGAAGCGATGTCAAATGGCTCCAAAACATTTATGATTTTATCGCTAATAATTGGCGCGTGCGAGGCAAACCAGACCACCTCGCTACCTTTCTCCTTTGGCAGACCCTTCTTAATTTCGCGCGCAGCTTCTTTGAGGCAAGCCAAAAATCCATCGGCGTTATTGATATGCTTCTCAGAACTCTCGGCATACATACATCTCTCGTCCTGAAAACTTCCAAAAATCCGAATCCCATCCGATACAAACCAATCATCCATCAAAAGCTGCACGTCGCACTCTTTGCAAATCTTTTTCCAAACCGGCAGAACCACATCCAGCATATTCTTGGCCGGGCGAGTCGGCGTGATAAAATCGTGTGACCCCAGCACCATTACAGTTGGAGCCATAGAAGAACAGAGAGAAAGCTCGCGCTCTAGCTTCTCGCGAGAAGATTCGCGCTTCAGCTCTACTGGGCTATCTACTAGGTCGCCCTGCAAGATAATCACGTCTGGATCCGCCTCGACAATCGCCTCTTTCAAAAACTCGAACTGCTGCTCGGACACAATCGGACTAACGTGCCAATCGCCTGTGCACATCACCCTGACCGGCTCCACCTCGCGGCCCAAAGTCACCGTATGCAGCCGCACCTTAAAGACGTTTGGTTCGTTCAATCTCATTGTTTAATTATATCATTTTTGCTATAATGAAATATGTAAAAAGGAGAAATCATGATTCCAGTAATTATTATTGGTTGTATTGTATTAGTTATTATTGTCTTTGTCTGGGGCACATACAATGGCCTAGTCAAGACCGACGAGCGCGTCAACGAGGCATGGTCTGATATCACCGTCCAACTCAAACGTCGCTCCGATCTTATTCCAAATCTCGTAGAGACTGTCAAAGGCTATGCCAAGCACGAAGACGCCGCTATCAAGCAGGTTTCCGAAGCTCGCGCCAAGATGATGGGTGCCCGCTCTGTCCAAGAAACCGCCGAGGCCGACAAATCCTTCATGGGTGCACTTTCTCGCATTATGGCCGTTTCAGAGTCTTATCCAGAGCTCAAAGCCGACAAAAACTTCCAACAGCTCCAGAGTGAGCTTTCCGACACCGAGGATAAAATCCAGGCTGCCCGCCGCTTCTACAACGCTGGCGTCAAAGAGCTCAATACCAAGATTAAAGTTTTCCCAGTCAACATCTTCAAAGGTTTTGGTTTCAAAAAGCGCGAATACTACGAGGTAGAAGAAAGCGAAAAAGCCAAAATCCAGAACGCTCCAGAAGTCAAATTCTAACCCCAAGTCAAATTCTAAACTCTTAGAGGAGTTAAAATGTATAAGCAAATTGCCACCAACAAAAGAAATACTATTTTAATCATGATATTTTTCGTCGCATTGATTAGTATTATTGGTGGCATTTTTGCCTTTTCGTTCCACGATGCGTGGATTGCTGCTTGGGTGTTTTTTGTCTCCCTGGGCTACGCTATTATCCAATATTTTGCCTCTGCATCTTTGGCTGTCGCCATGACCGGTGCCAAAGAAATCCAGAAAAAGGACTACCCTGTTTATTACAATATCGTAGAAAACCTTTCTCTCTTTGCCGGCCTACCCATGCCCAAGGTCTGCGTCATAGACGACCCAGCGCCCAATGCTTTTGCTACTGGTCGCGACCCAAAGCATTCCGTGGTCGCCGTTACCACTGGCCTGCTAGATATCCTGAATAAGTCCGAGCTAGAGGCAGTTGTTGCACATGAGCTTTCCCATATTAAAAATTACGACATTCGTGTTTCTATGATTGCTTTTGGTCTAGTCTGTGTGATTGGCTTTATTGCCGACCTTGGCCTCCGCATGTCTTATTACGGCAGTGACGAAGACCGTAGCCCGGTCGGCTCTATCATGCTGCTCGTCACGGCCATTTTTGCTCCGCTGATTGCCTCGCTGGCTCAGTTTGCCGTCTCGCGCGAGCGTGAATATCTTGCCGACATGTCTGCTGTCAGCATCACTCGCTACCCAGAGGGTATGATCTCTGCTCTCAGAAAGATTGCCGAGCATAGCCGCCCGATGCGCCGCCAAAACGCCGCCGCCGAGTCTCTCTATTTTGCGAACCCTCTCAAAAAGAATTCCATCTCCCGTCTGTTCAGTACTCACCCATCTTTTGAGAGACGCATAGAAAGGCTCGAGAATGCCAAAAACAACTTCTAAAAAGTCCGTCAAAGCCAAGTCTGCCAAGACCAACTCCGCCAAGGCTAAATCTGTCAAGCCAGTAAAATCTACACCTAAGAAACCAGCCAAGGCTAAGTCAGAAACCCGCTTCAAACACAAGTCTTTCAAGCGTTCTTATCGCGAAGATTACGACCGCCCATTTGAAGCGCCAGGTCTCCTTGCACACGCCGTGGCCAGCTTCAAAATCATTTTCAAAAATTGGAAACTATTTCTCCCGCTTGTCTTACTCATCGCCATTCTCAACATCGCCCTTGTCGGCCTGATGAACGAAGACACTTTTGTGGCTTTCCAAAAATCCGTCGACGAGACCACAGAGGGGGTCAAAAACGGTCAGATCGGCACTTTTGCCAAATCCGGCCTGCTCCTGGTTTCTACCATCACTACCGGCGGCCTTGCCACCGGCTCCTCAGAGGCTTCGCAGATTTTCTCATTCTTGCTCGCGCTTGTCGCCTGGCTTGTAGTTATCTATTTGCTTCGCCATCTCTTGACCTCCAAAGAACCGATCAAACTCCGCGATGCCCTCTACAACGCACTAGCTCCATTCCTTTCTACTATCGTGGTCGCTGCCGTGATTTTTATCGAGGCTATCCCAATCATGGTCGTAATCATCTCTTATGCCGCCGCCGTCAAAACCAACTTCCTCTCCACTCCGTTTTATGCCTTGCTTTTTGTGATTTTTGCAGCACTACTCATCTTGCTGTCTGTCTATCTCATCTCCAGCTCACTTATCGCGCTGGTCGCAGTCTCTGCGCCGGGGCTCTATCCAATGCAAGCCATCAAATCCGCCTCAAACCTCTTAGCGGGCCGCCGCATCAAATTTATCATCCGCGTATTTTATCTTATTATTGTGGTCGGCGTTCTTTGGGCGGTGATTATGACTCCGCTCATCGCTATAGACATCGGCCTCAAAAGTTCTCTCGAATGGCTCAAAGGCTTCCCATTTGTTTCCATCGAGCTGCTGCTCATGACCTGTTTTACAGAAGTTTATGCTACAACGTATCTATATTTATTCTACAGGAGGTTATTAGATTATGAAGATTAGTCACGAAGAAGCCGCAGCTCGCATCGAGAAACTCCGCGAGCTGATCAACGACTACCGCTATCACTACCACGTTTTAGATGAGTCGACCATGTCCGAAGCTGCCGCAGATTCTCTCAAACACGAGCTTGCCCAGCTAGAAGAGCAATACCCAGATTTGATTACCCCAGACTCACCAACTCAGCGTGTCGCTGGGCGTCCGCTGGATAAGTTTACCAAGGTCACACACAAAAAGCGCATGATCTCTCTGGCCGACGTCTTCTCGGAAGAAGAAATCAAAGAGTGGAACGAACGCAATGCTAAGCTCTTGACTCCAGCCGACCGCGCCAAGGTGACCTATTTCACAGATATTAAGATGGACGGCCTCGCCTGCTCCTTGCACTACAAGGACGGCGTCCTAGTCAAAGCTGTCACTCGCGGCGACGGCCTAGTCGGCGAAGACGTCACCATGAACGTCCGCACCATCGAAAACGTTCCGCTTAGATTGGCTGCGAGGGGTGACATGTTCGAAAGGGCTTCGGAAGGAACACGAGAAGAGGCTTTTTCTCCGACGTCGGAAGCTGCGAGGGGTGACACGGTCGAAAGGGCTCCCAGCGTCACTTCTCACGCAAGCGAGAATGGCGATGGGAATGAGAACGTGGCAGGACCCCTCGCAGCTATCCCAAGCGTAGTGGAAGTTCGTGGCGAAATCGTCATCTTCAAAGACGACTTCAACCGACTAAACGAGAAGCAGGAAAAGATGGGCGAGAAACCTTTTGCCAACCCCCGCAACCTCGCCGCCGGCAGCATCCGCCAGCTAGATCCAAAAATCGCCGCCAGCCGTCCACTCAAGTTTATGGCCTACGATTTAGTCGAGCCAGACTTGCCAACCAATAGCCAGGCTTACGACCAGCTCCGCGCCTATGGTTTCCAAACTAGCAGACAGGACAAAACCTTCAATACATTAAAAGAAGTCTTTGGCGAGATCAAACATCTGGGCGAAACCCGTGGCGGCCTCCCATTCAATACAGATGGTATGGTCATAAAAATCAACGATAGACGGATTTATAGTCAGCTCGGCATCGTTGGTAAGACCCCGCGTGCTGCCGTGGCGTTCAAATACCCAGCCGAAGAATCCACCACCAAGGTCCGCGATATTGTGATCAGTATTGGCCGCACCGGCGCCGCTACGCCAGTTGCCATCTTAGATCCAGTCGTTGTGGCCGGTAGCACAGTCAAACATGCCTCGCTCCACAACGCCGACGAAATCGCCCGCCTGGGCGTTCGCATCGGTGACACTGTAATTATCTACAAGGCCGGCGATATCATCCCACAAGTCAAAGAAGTTTTGTTGCCACTCCGTCCAGAAAACACCAAGCCGTTCAACTATGAGGAAGCCCTAAAAGAGCAATATCCAGAGCTAGATTTTTACCGTCCATCCGGCGAAGTAGTCTACCGTGTCAAGGGTGAGACATCCGACCTCATCCTCAAACGTTCTCTAGAATATTACGCCAGCAAGCCCGCACTAAACATCGAGGGCTTGGGCGAGAAAAATGTCGTCGCCTTGGTCGATAGCAAGCTGGTTCAAAATATTCCAGATCTCTACCGCTTGACCGCCGCCAAAGTCGCGCAGCTCGAGCGCTTTGCCGAGCTCTCTGCCAAGAACCTCGTAAACGCCATAGAGGCTTCCAAGACTGCTCCACTTGCCAAGTTCATTACTGCTCTTGGTATCCGCCATGTTGGTGCTCAGACCGCTATCGCCCTGGCCAACCATTTCCATTCTGTCGATGCTTTGAGAGACGCCACCGAAGAAGATCTGCTTAGTATTCCAGACATCGGCAAGATTGTTGCCGAGTCTATCCTAGCTTTCTTTGCCGATGAAGACAACCTCAAAACATTAGATGAACTCAAAGAACTCGGAGTACACCCGACCTACGAGGATAAGAGCCAGCTTCCACTCGCCGGCAAGAGCTATATTATCTCTGGCACGCTAGACGGTTTTGGTCGCGAAGAAGCCGAGGATTTACTTCGCGACAAAGGCGCCACGGTTACCAGCTCTGTCACCAAGAATACTACCGCGCTCATCCTCGGCGAGAAGCCAGGGAAGAGCAAACTAGAAAAAGCCGAGAAGCTAGGTATTCCAACTCTCGGCCTCCAAGATTTTCTAGAGCTTATCAAGTAATACTGCTAGATTGAATAACGTTGCTAAATCTTGTGATACAGTCGCAAATTCGAATCTATTTCAGAGATTCTTAGCAGCTCGTTATATTTTGCGATGCGCTCGCTACGAGAGAGCGAGCCGGTCTTGATCTGCCCAGCGCTTAGGCCCACCGCTAGATGTGCGATGGTAGTGTCTTCTGTCTCGCCAGAACGATGAGAGATAATTGTATTATAATTATTTTTCTTGGCCAGCATCACTGCGCGGATAGTCTCGGTTAGTGTGCCAATTTGGTTTGGCTTGATCAGAATTGCGTTGCCAACTTTCTCGTTGATGCCTTTTTGGAGTAGCTTCTCGTTAGTCACAAACAAATCATCACCTACCAGCTGGCAGCGATCACCAAGCCGCTCGGTCATGTCTTTCCAACCCGCCCAGTCATTTTCTGCCAGACCATCTTCTATAGAGACCAGCGGATAATTATCCAGAATCCAAGTGTACCAGTTAATCAGATCGTCTGAACTCTTCCAATAGCCATTAGTCTTGAGAACGTAATGGTCTTTGTCGTAAAATTCCGACGATGCAATATCCATCGCAATCTCAACATCTTTTCCTGGATGATACCCGGCACGCTCAATCGCCATCCAAATGCATTCTAGCGGTTCGTTATTGCCATCACGTACTTTTGGTGCGTAACCACCCTCGTCGCCAACAGTGGTTTGGTAGCCACGCTCCTTGAGAACATCCTTTAGCGCATGAAACACTTCCGAACCAATCTGCAGTGCCCCAGACATATTCTCTGCTCCATGTGGGATAATCATGTATTCCTGAAAATCCGTGCTCCAATCTGCATGTGCCCCACCATTCATTACGTTCATCATCGGCATCGGCAGACACATCTCTTTTGTCGTTCCGGCAAGGTCGGCGATGTGTTTAAAAAGTGGCAATTTGCGGCTATTTGCAACAGCCTTGGCATTGGCGAGCGACACAGCGAGTATCGCGTTCGCACCTAGAGAAGACTTATTGTCTGTGCCGTCTAGGTCTAACATCAGCTGGTCTACCATCTCTTGGTCGGCCGAATTGTCTACCAAGACATCACGAATCCTGTTGGTGACATTCCAGACTGCCTTGAGCACGCTTTTCCCGTCATAAAAGCCTTTGTCGTTGTCGCGCAGCTCTAGCGCTTCTCCAGCTCCAGTAGAAGCTCCAGAAGGCACCGACGCGCGCCCCATATCTCCAGTTGATAAAATCACATCCGCCTCAACAGTCGGATTCCCTCGACTATCCAAAATCTGCCTCGCCCGGATATCTTTAATTACCACATTATCCATGCATATATTATATCATAAGCGTTATGCCACGCTAGATAAAAATGTTATAATAGCGATATGAATGACGCACTAAAAATGAAGCTAAAAACTCTTCCAGCCCTCCCTGGCGTCTATTTCCATAAAAACAAAAAAGGCGAGATTATCTATGTCGGCAAAGCCGCGGTGCTCAAAAACCGCGTTCGCCAATATTTCCAGAACACCGAAAAAGACAAAAAGACCGAGGCGCTCGTCAAAGAAATTTACGACACCGATTGGATTGTAGTAGACACAGAAATGGACGCACTCTTTTTAGAGTCTGAGATGATCAAGCGCTACAAGCCAAAATGGAACATCTTGCTACGTGACGACAAGACCGTTTCCTATGTCCGTATTGATATGAAATCCGAGGTTCCGCATGTCTCTATGACGCGCCAGCCGCTAGACGACAAGGCGACTTATATCGGTCCGTTTTATGCCAAAAACACTGTCTTGACTGCTCTGCGTATTCTCCGCAAAGTTTTTCCGTATTACGACAAACCTTATGATGGCAAAAAGACTCTAAACACCGACCTTGGCCTCACCCCAGGCATAGAGGTGGGCAGGTCTACCGCCAAAGAATACAAAAAGAATCTCAAAAAACTCATGCGCTACCTAGAAGGCGACCGCGAGAAGCTCATCAAAGAGATTGAAAAAGAGATGAAAACCGAGGCTACTCTTGGCCACTACGAGCGTGCCGCCGAGCTCAGGAATCAATATTTTGGCTTGAAGGGCCTCAGGAAAAAGATTGTTTTCTCCGACAAAGAATTCCTAAACATCTCTTCCGACCAAGCTCTCCGCCAGCTCCAAAAGCTTCTAGACCTAGACAATCCACCTCGCCGTATAGAGGGATACGATATTTCTCATCAGCACGGCACCGATGTAGTTGGCTCGATGGTGGTTTTTGTCAACGGCGTGTCCGACCGCTCCGAGTATCGCAAGTTCAAACTTCGTCATCAGCGCAACAACGATACTGCCAACATGCGAGAAATCGTGGAGCGCCGCCTCAAGCACAAAGAGTGGGACTACCCAGATCTAGTTATTTTGGATGGTGGGGAAGGGCAGATTGGTGCAGTCAAAGATTTGCTAGACGCCGCCGATATCAAAGTAATAGGTCGCAACAAGTCGGGTGACCACACCAGGAATGCCGAGGTCCGCATCATCATCCCAGATACCGACGGTTATCAATCCATCCCACTCCCCGGCGACTCCCATATCGCCAAACTCATCGCCCGCATCGACGAGGAGTCTCATCGTTTCGCTATCACCTATCATCGCCTTCTCCAAAGAAAGCGCTTGCAAAAATAGCGCAGAACCCATATAATAAGACGTAGTATGAATGTTGGAAGTTTTATTCAGGCAGTTGTTCTCGTTTCTGCGATTTTGACCATTTTATTAATTCTAGTTCAGCAGCGTGGTGCTTCTCTTGGTGCTGGTTTTGGCGCCTCTGGCGAGCTTTACACCGCTCGTCGCGGCCTAGACAAATCCCTTTTCAATGCTACGGTTGTTACTTCTTTAATTTTTGTATTTTCAATCATAGGATTATTAATTATTCCGGCATAAGTCATGGAAGACGGTATCAAGAAGCGTGGGCAAAAAATTGTAAAGCATGTTTCTCGCATCTCTAAAAAGGCGGGCGAGGACAGCTTGGAACATGTTCGCGAAAACGTCGTAGACCGCCTTTCTCATGTCAAAAAAATCCGCCTGCTCGTTTTAGAGTGGGTGCTTTTGGTTCTGGCGATCATCATGCTCTCTATCACACAGGCCTTCCTTTATGCCGAGTCTTACGCCGTGACCACTTTCACCAAGGGTGGCACCTATTCCGAGGCCACGCTTGGCCGCGTCAACTCTTTGAACCCTCTCTTTGCCACCACTAGTAGCGAAAAGGTATTGAGCCGCCTGATGTTTGGCACGCTCGCCTCAGTAGATTATTCTGGGCATGTGGGCTTGGGCTTGGCCGATTCTATCACCACAGACGACACCGGTCTCAACTGGACAGTCGAGCTCCGCCCGGGCATCAAATGGTCCGACGGCGAGCCTATCACCAACGAAGATGTCATCTTTACTGTGGGTGTGATCCAATCCCCGCTTGTCTCTAGCTCCTATTCTTCTAATCTCTCTGGCGTCAAAGTTGCCGAGGAAGATGGCAAGCTAGTCTTTACTCTGCCAACATCCTATGCTAACTTCTCTTCTGCCCTAGAGTTCCCAATCTTGCCAAAACATATATTAAACGACGTCTCTCTCAGCCTTCTTTTAGAGAATAATTTCTCTACCACTCCGGTCACTTCTGGTGCGTTCTCTTATAACGCTTCCCAGACCATCGGCTCCACCGGCGAGAAAATCGTCTATCTCAGCCCAAACAAGGATTATTACAAAGGTGCTCCGCTCCTAGATAGCTTTGCCGTCCATGCTTACATGACCAAAGACGATATCATTTCTGCCATCAACGCCGGCACTGTTACTGCCACCGCCGAGCTCCTCCCGACCGACGCTGACAAGATTAGCTCTTCCGCTATCTACGAGCGCCAGACCGCTCTCAACTCTGGCGTCTTTGCCTTCCTCAATACGACTTCCAGCATCCTTTCCAATAGGGATCTCCGCCAGGCCATCCAAAAGGGAATCGACATGCGCTCGCTCCGCGCCCCTCTTGGCGACGAGCCAGAGCTAAACTACCCGCTCCTTGCTAGCCAGGTAGAGGGCGTAGATTTCCCAAGTCTCCCAGATTACGATCCAGAATCTGCCAAGCAGACCATCAAAGATGCCAATCTGGGCGAAGACCAAGTTCTCCGCCTGGTCACTGCCGACTCTGGCTATTTCCCAGCCCTAGCAGAGAACCTCAAATTCCAGCTAGAAAACCTTGGGTTCAAAGTCGAGCTAAGCACCATGTCGGCCGGCCAAGATTTTCTAGTTAGTGTCATCCGCCCAAGAAACTACGACATCTTGATTTACGAAATCGAGCTTGGCTCCGACCCAGACCTCTTTGCCTACTATCACTCTTCCCAGGTGTCAGAGAACGGCCTCAATCTCTCCAACTATAGCAACGCCATCTTGTCTGACGCTATCCTTGCCACCCGCACCACACTCGACCCAGCCATCAGAAAAGCCAAGTTTGAGTCCTTCCTAAAAAGCTGGGTCTCTGACGTCCCCGCCATCGGCATCTACCAGGTCAACCTGTCATATTTCGTCAACAAGAACGTCCGCAGCTTCTCCGAGGATTCTCGCCTGGTCACCCCAACAGACCGCTTCTCTGATGTATCCTACTGGGCCACAGAAAAGACCACCAAAAACCGCACCCCATAGCGGCTTCCTACTTGACCTCCCAGCCCCTGTATGATATATTATTATGTAGTACGTTGATATGCGCGCGTGGTGGAATTGGTAGACACGCTACCTTGAGGTGGTAGTGGCCATTTTAGAGCTGTGCTGGTTCAAGTCCAGTCGCGCGCACCACGTATTTTTTTATGCCCAAAATCCTTGACATAAGCACTTTTCTGCGATAACATGAAATTATGTTAGATATTAAGAAACTAGCAGTATCCCTAGGAGTCGCAGCTAGTCTCACTACCGTAGCTCTTCCGGCTGTCGTTCTTGCCGATGACGACGAGCCTATTTCTGCTTCCGACACTTTGGATGTCCAGGTCAATGTCGCCACTATCATCAGCATGAGCCTTCAGTCCCATTCTGCGCTTGGCAATAGAACCACCGATTGTAATTCTCACGACCCAGAGACAGGCGACCCTCTCGCCCCTGCCGACCAATGCGAGGACGTGAGCGATCTCCCAAACCAGGTCAAGACCACCCTTCTCCCATCTTCCGCAGACACTACCTCTATGTATACAGATATTAAAGTTTCTACCAATAGCGGTGCTGGCTACGTCCTCACCCTAGCAGACAAAGACACCAACACTAATCTGGCCACCGCCTCAGCATACATCGCTACCGCCGCAGGTCTCCCAACCGCAGGCACGGCCAGCTGGGCAGTTAGTATAGATTCTGGCACCAACTGGCTCGCCATGCCAGCCTCCAACGGCACCCCTATCACAGTCAAAAACTACACCGCCACCCACGACGTCGTCGTAGAAGACCAGAGTACGGTTCGCTATGGCGTTGCCACAGCAAATGATCAAGCCACTGGCACCTATACAGACACTGTCACCTATACCGCCACCGCCAATTAGTATATATAATATATATGCATATCCGCCCAAACAGAGGCGGATTTTTGGTTGTGGAAAACCCTAAAATTTTCTTAAAAATTAACCATAAAAAGTATTGACTTCGCGTTAATGGCGTTGTATCATAGAAGAGTAAAAGGTCATATAATACAAAAACTACAAAATAGAAAGGAAAATTTATTATGTCCAAAACAACAAAAATTATTGCTGCTTTAGGTGTTGTCGCCGGCCTCGGCGTCGCCGCTCTCCCAGCTTTCACTTTTGCTGAGTCCACCACAGGCGATGTTGATGTTATCGTTGAGGTCTCTCCAGCTATCGCTATGACTATTACTGGTAACAATGACAATAGCTCCCACTACGGCACACAGGCGGGGTATCAGGCTGTTGCTCCATTAGGTACCGAAAACCCAGCCAGCGAAGGTTGGTATGAGCGCAGCGGCGAGGCCCCAGATTACACATATACGTTAACATCAGATACTACGGTTGAGGACGGTAAAACATATTACGAAGCAGTTGAAAGCACATATAACCCAGTAGATTCGTTTAATCCAATTGGCGCAGCAAGCAGTTCCGTTGACGGACACCTTACGCCACCAACATCGATTACTGGCACCTCTTCTAGCTGGGTGAGCATGATGCCAAATGCGTTAGCAAATACGAAGTCTACAGTAACAGTTTATACAAATAATACCAATGGATACACTCTAGCCGTAAGGGCAAATAACAGCGCTAATATGGTACAACAGGATGTCCTATCTGGTGCTGATAGTATCCTTCCTATGACTACGGATGCTCCAGCAGTTGGTAAACCGGGCTGGGCATTCAAGGTAGCTGCAGCAGGTGAAGGCACACATGCTGGCAGCGTGCAAGGTACCTATGACCAGGATACTGCGATGACAACATCGGATCAAACCATCGTTTCTTCCACCTCTAAGACTTCTGGCGGCGATGAATGGGATGTGACTTACGATGTAGCCACTAGGCCAGATCAGGCCAACGGCTTCTACAAAGTAAATCTTACTTATACCGCCGCAACGCGCAATGGTTCATAGTAAGAACCGTATATAAAAAATAACCCCTCCGGGGGTTATTTTTTATGCAAATACCCTCACCACTTTAATATTTTTTAGTATAAAACCAGCACACTTTGCTTGACAGAGCTAAACGCACAGGTATATAATGCCCTTAACTGAGTGGGCATAAAATTAAAAAAAGTGGAGGAAAAATGCCCGCTAAAAAGGCTGATTCAAATAAAAAGAGAACAAGCAAGACGACGCCATTATTTAAACAACTAGAAGTGTTGAATGAAACGCCAAAGCAGAAAGCCTTTGAAAGTCAGAAAACTGCTGTAGATGAACTAGCGTCCGTGCTAAAAGCCTGCATTGACGATAAGCAAAAGTGTATTATAGCTTACACTGCACCACACGGAACTGGCAAAAGCGTGATTATTAATAACGCAATAGAACAACTTGGAAATGATGGCGAGAAGAGCCTAAAAAAAGTTGATTTTGACATATGGCAGTATAGCGGGAACGATAAGGATATATGGGACGGTTTTGTTATTAGGACGGGCTCGTCTTTAGCTTGTGATCGCTCGGAAAAGAAGATGATAAAAAAGATAGATGGAGGCGGCATAAGACCTGCAAGGTTAGCAGTGTTTTCCGCAGGCTTTGTAGTGATATGCCTCCTGCTATGGGGCGCGGCAAAATGGCTAGAGGGGTGTGTTGGCTCGACATTTTTGACTGCTTTTCTGAAATATGCGGCGCCAATCGCAATAGTACTCTTTGGACTAGACCACTTTCTACCGATTACGGCTTCTCCAATCTCAAGGAAGATTCAATACGAAGCAGAACTTTTAACAAGGCTTAAGAAGTCCGAGCGTCCAGTTATTGCAGTAGTTGAAGATATAGACAGGTGTGCAGATAAACCAGGAAGTAGAATCTTTCTCGAAGAACTCCATACATTTATAGAAAGAAATTCCAATACAATTAAGCAACCATTCGTAGTTATCTGTCCACAAGCTCTAGCCTCCCTAGGGTCTGTAGCTGATGCTGAATCGTTAAAGAGGCTTGATGCTAACCTGAAAATTTACGATGAAGTTCTTCGAGCTCCAATTCCACCAAAACTTGTTGATAGTCAGATAGATGAGCTGTTAGACTCGGCAGGCTGCACACAAAAAGAAGCAGTAGCGCAAATACTTAAGGCGGTATTAAAAGTGTCAGTGAGCGGGACCATTTTGAATTTTCGCTCAGTAAAAATTGCAATGCGAGAGCTGAACAGCTTTATGATAATTTATCCAGGGGCAGATATTAAATTGGCAGCAGCTTTCTCGGTGTCAAGATTTGTTAAGATTCCAGCTGGACTAGGAAACACCATGACATTAGCCGATTTTCTAAAAGATACACAGCTGCATTATGGCAACTTAGATGACAACAGAAAAGAGCTGCTAAAAATATTACTTGACGATTTAAAGGCGTTGGTCGAAAGTGGAAGGACTATGATGATAAGGCTCAGAGCTGAAGCATTAGAAGAAAGAGAGGCCAACTTAATATATGACGAGACATCGAACACACTTAATATAGCAATAGATAAGAAGTACTCGGATTTCTTCCAAGCATAGCAACAGTAGGCAGAGTACACCCAGCGGTCTACCTGTTATTGCCCTAAGAGAAATGACCGAGGGCGGTCGTTTTTTGCACCGCAGTAGAATACATTTTGTATTGACTTTTGTATTCTATTTTGCTACAATAAAAGCATGGCAAAATTTATTGACGGGATAAAAGTTGAATGGGATAAGTCCAAAAACGATTTGAACGTCAAGAAGCATGGGCTAAAATTTGAGACTGCTGCTCTTGTATTTGAAGACGCAAACAGGATCGAGTTTTACGACCCAACACATAGCCTGGACGAAGACAGATATATCACCATTGGTTTGGTCAACAGCCTAATCACGGTTATATATACTGAGCGCATCCAGGCACTAAGAATAATCTCCGCCCGGGTGGCCACAGCGGCGGAAAGGAAACTATACTATGGGACAAATCGTTAAAAAAGTTATCAAGCCGGGTCAAAAACCGACAGCAAAGCAAATCGAGGAAATTAAAAAGGCATCTCTCAGACCAATTGTTTTTGACGTAGATAGTCCCGAATTCACTTATGAAGAAATGCTGAAACTTGTAAAGGAGACCAAGAAACGTCGTCGCGAAGATACAACCAAGCAAGTTGTCACGCTTAGACTCTCTACTCCTACAGTCAACAAGGCTAAAGCCGTAGGTAAAGGCTACACTAGCTTCCTTAGTCGCCTGATCGAGAATGCGATAAACGACAAAGATATCGTCTCGCGCAGCCTATAATTTTCTTCTTGCCAACTCCCACCCGCTCATATATAATATATGCATAACAAGGAGGTTAATGGCTAAAAAACTAAAATATATTCTTGCTGCTTTTGTGGCCGCATTGTCGCTTGGCGCCTTGACCTACGCCTTTACTACGGCGGATGTCGCTGCGGAACAAGCACCAATTCACTTGCAGGTTTCTCCTGTCAAGCAGAAAATTTCTCTCACCCCTGGCTCGTCCTATACGGGCACGTTCAAGGTGCAAAACGTCGGCACGATGCCGTTTGATTATTCTGTCAACGCCACCCCATACAGCGTGACCAACGAGCAATACAACCCAGACTACACCAGCGTTACCACCTATTCTCAGATGGCCGATTGGATCACTTTTGACAAAAAGACCGAGAAGGGAACATTGCAACCTGGCACCACGGTTGACGTAGTCTACCGTGTCAATGTCCCAGCAGACGCTCCTGCCGGTGGTCAATACGCCGCCCTCATGGCCCAGACCGAGAGTGGTAACGCCGATAACGCTACTGTGGCTGTGGTCCACCGCGTCGGTATGATCCTTTACGCAGCTGTCCCTGGCGAGACTCGCTCCGGCGGAGAGATTGTCAAGAACACTGTCAACTCCTTCTATTTCAACCCACCTCTCACGGTCACCTCCCTCGTCAAAAACACTGGTAATATCGAGCAGACCGCCAAATACCACGTCAACATCTACCCACTCTTCTCCAACGAGGCTATCTTCAACACAGACGATGCAGAAGAAGGTGCTTACGATCGCGACGTCGTCCCAGAGACCAGCCGCTTCAACTCCATTACCTGGGAAAAGGCCCCATCCATCGGTATCTTCTCCGTAGAGCAGACTATTGAGTTTGCCGGCGAGACTTCTACCGTCCACAAACTTGTCCTTATCTGCCCACTCTGGCTACTCTTCATCATCTTTGCGCTTGTCTTCTTTATCATCTTCTGGCTCATCTCCCGCCACCGCGACCGCAAACGCCAGGCGGCAAGGCGCTCCGCCGCCTCTAGCGCTACTTCTAGCGAAAAAGAAAAAAATGACAAAGAATCAACTAAGAAGGAGGAAAAATAATGAATAAAATTATCAAAGCATTAAGTGTTGCCGCGCTTGCGCTTGGGCTTGCTGCTGCGCCAGTCGCTGCTCCGCTCGCCTATGCCGAAGAAGCTGATTCTTCGTCCATCCCAGAGTCGGCCTCTTGGATTCAGGTTTCGCCTGTCTCTGCTCGTGTCATTCTAAAACCTGGCTCCGAGCTAGACTATTCTATCATCGTCAGCAACGTTGGTTCAGACGCATTTAACTTCTCCGTCTATGCTGCACCATACACCATCGTTGACGAAGATTACAACGTTAGCTTCGCCAGTGAGACCAATCGCTCTCAGATTGTCCGCTGGATCAAGTTTATCAACGACGACGGCTCTCTAGTAGATACCTACAAGGGCTCTGTCGCCGCTGGCGCCAAAAAGACCGTCAACTATCGTGTCACCGTTCCAAACGATATCCCAGCTGGTGGCCAGTATGCTACCATCTTTGCCCAGACCGAGCCATCTGCCGCCGAGTCCAACACTAGCGGCATCAAGACCGTCTCCCGTATCGGTATGGTCGTCTATGGTCGCACCGAGGGCGAGACCGATGAGTCTGCAGAGATTACAGATTATCGCATGCCTGGCTTCCAGACCGGCGGTCCAGTCAAAGTCTCTTCTGTAGTCAAGAACTCCGGCAACACCGATATCGAGGCCCGCTATTCTTATACTGTCAACTCCATCCTCGGCGGTGAGCTATTCAAAGACGAGGTTGCTTACAATATCCTCCCAGATACCAGCCGTCGCCAAGAATCCGTTTGGGAAAGCACCCCACCAATGGGTATCTTTAGGGCTACCTACAAGGTAGAAGTCCTTGGCGAAATCCGCGAAGAAACCCACCTGCTCGTGATTCTTCCAGTTTACATGATCGTTATCGCGATTATCCTCTTGACAGTATTAACCATATGGATTATAATGCTAGTTAGGAAGCGCAAAGAGCGCAAATCCCGCCTAATGGTATAGGCTATAACACCATTACGCGCCGCGGTTTGCATGCGAGAACTCTTTGCGAGGCCAAAACAAAAACAACAAACTAAACAAGAGAGTGTAGAGTATGCAAATCGCAAAAAAGCAACTACTTGGTTTTGGTGGTCTGGCCCTTGTTGTGGCTATGACTGCCTTTGCCACCACGCTTCCGACCGGCGCTGTTTCTGGTGCTACGGGAGACGTTGAAATTGTTGTCCAGGTATATGGCATCAATTTCGAAACCGTTATTAACGCTCCAAAAGACGGAGATATCTACAGTGATTCCAAGGTAGATTTCTCGGAGACTCATAGTCATGCCTATGAAGTCAACTATGTCTTGCAGCAACTAAATGCCGACGGCACCGTTGCAAAAGAATGGGCGCTAACAGAATATGACGTCCACGGCACCGACGTATCTGGCAATACGAATTTTACGCTAGATCTTAACGATTACGGTGGCACAGGTGTCTATGTTTTCCGCTCAACTATTACATCGGAAACCGGTACGACAAAAGAGGACGCTGTCCAGTTCACCTATGCAGCCATTGACGCCGACCAGGCCGACGTCAAAACCGACGGCACCAAAGTTGGGTTTAAAGTCAGCTATACCGCCGGCATCAAATCCGTCGCCTACCAGCTCCGCGACGCCAACGGTAATTTTATTGGCGACAGATATGTCACCAATACCCCAACCCCAGCCACTGGTGGTACACTTAACCTATCAATTGATTTCACTAGCCTCAACCTTCCAGGTGGAACCTACACCATCTACATCGAGGGCTATGACGGGCTCGACGCTTCGGGCGACCTAATTGATACTGCTTCTGTCAAATTTGACTACACCGCCCCAACGCCAGTTACCCCGGGCACAGGTGCGATCATGAGTGCGCTTAACATTTCTCGCGCGGACTACTTGATCACCGGCCTTATCGGTTTCGTGGCTATCAGTATCGTAGCATTAATTGCAATCAGGAGGTCAAAAAGGAATTAAATAGGCTCATTGTTTAGATTTTGTTTTTGGCTAATCTTGTTTGTCGGGTGCGTACTGCGAGCGCACCCGATTATTTTATGCTTTTCTTTTTATAAAAAGTATGCTATAATACCTAAGTCGGGCGGATAGCTCAGTTGGCTAGAGCGTCTCTTTGACGTAGAGAAGGTCGGGGATTCGAATTCCTCTTCGCCCACCAAATCAATAATCTCAACATGGGCCGGTAGCTCAGTTGGTTAGAGCACGGGCCTTTTAAGCCCGGTGTCGAGGGTTCGAGCCCCTCCCGGCTCACCATGTAGAGATATTTAAATAAGGCAATCCACTTGCCTTATTTTTTTATTGCTTAATTTTATTCCGCTTATGCTATAATGTAGGTATGAGTACTAAGAAAACTAGCCCCAAAAAACCCGCGACAAAAGCAAAAGCCACCAAGGCCGCTGTCGCCAAGACCAAAACTACCAAAACAAAACGTACTAAAAAACCTTGCTGCGCCAAGCCAAACAAGTTCTTTGGCGGCTTGATTATCGCCATTGTCGGTATTGCCGCTACTGTAGCCCTAGCGCTGATTGTTGTCTTTACTATTATCGGTATGGATAGCAAGATTAGTTATCAAAACAATGCCGAGCGCTTTGCCGCCGAGTATTCTACCGTAGACAAAGACAACCCGTTTATCTATAAGACCGCCGCAGAAGCCGCCGATATTATCGAGCACGGCACTGGCGTAGTCTATCTTGGCTTTGCGAGCTGCCCATGGTGCCAGGCCTATGCTGGCTATCTCAATGACGCCGCCAAAGACGCCGGCCTAGACACTATTTATTATGTCGACATCAAGTCCGACAGAGATAATAACACAGAAGATTATCAAAAGCTCGTCTCGCTTCTTTCTACCAACTTGCAATACAATGACGAGGGCCAGCGCTATATCTATGTCCCAGAAGTCGTATTTGTAGTTGACGGTCGCATCGTCGCCAACGACCTAGAGACCTCCAAAGACACTGCCGGCCAGTCCGAGCCAGCCGACTATTGGACCGACGCTCGCGTAGAAGCGCTCAAATCTCGCTTAGCAAATTACATGAAAGCAGTTATTGATGCTGCAGGTTGCAAAGATTCTTGCAACAATTAGGAGAGTATATGCAAAAAACTGTTAAAAAGTATCTAGATTTATCTATCTTTGGCTCTATCGCAGCCATTGTTATGGGCATCATTTTCTTAGTCTTCCCAGGCGGTTCGCTTGATGTTATCCGCTGGATTATCGCTATCTTATCATTTGCCGTGGGCACGGTCATCGTTGTAGGCGAACTCACCAAACGCTCCGGCTCGCCACTCTTTGGCGCTACTGCTATCGGCGCAATCTTCATCGTCATCGGCCTCATCTTTGCTACTCGCCCGGCCGCCATCAATGTCTTTGCAATCGTGCTTGGCGCATGGTTTATCGTCACGGCCGTTGGCTCGGTCCGTTACAATGCCGCTCTCCGTGGCAGCGCCGCCTATGTCTCTGGACTAATGACACTGATTTCGCTCGCCGCCGGCATCTTGCTGATTGTCAATCCTTGGGGCGGCTCCATCTCTATGATGGTCTTGCTTGGCGCCAGCCTGATTGTCTTTGGTATCGCCTCTGCAGTCAACCTCTCGGTCTTAAAGACCAACCTCAAGCAAATTGCTAAACAGCTTGGCATCAAGAAGTAAAGTATTGTAGTTCGAGGAGCTCTTTTCGAAACAATAAAAAGTAACTTATTTACAAGTCGAGTACCGGCAGTGATGTCCGGACGCAGACTTGCCTAAATAAGTTACTTTTTATTTGACTTGAGAAAAATGCTCCGAGGATTACAATACTTTACTTCTTAAGAAGAATAGTGTATAATATATCTTTATGAGTCCAGAAAAAATCAGAAACATTGCAATCATTGCGCACGTCGACCACGGCAAGACGACTCTTGTTGATGGCCTCTTGAAACAATCTCATACTTTCCGCGACAACCAGGCCGAGATGAGCCAGACGTTGATTATGGATAGCATGGACCAAGAGCACGAGCGTGGTATCACTATCACCGCCAAGCAGACCGCGGTTTTTTATGATGGCTACAAGATCAATATTATTGATACTCCGGGCCACGCTGATTTTTCTGGCGAAGTCGAGCGCACGCTAAATATGGCAGACGGCGTCCTTTTGATTGTTGACGCCCAAGAAGGTCCAATGCCACAGACTAAGTTTGTTTTGCAAAAAGCGCTCAGTCTTAAACTAAAACCAGTGGTGATTATCAACAAAATCGATAAGCCTGCCGCCAGGATAGAAGAGGTAGAGAGTGAGATTGCCGATCTTTTCTTGGAGCTTG
This sequence comes from uncultured Candidatus Saccharibacteria bacterium, assembly GCA_947304135.1. Classification (GTDB taxonomy): domain Bacteria; phylum Patescibacteriota; class Saccharimonadia; order Saccharimonadales; family Saccharimonadaceae; genus Nanosyncoccus. The sequence goes on along the minus strand of CAMYZZ010000002.1, from coordinate 9,960 downwards.
CAACCGACGAATCTCAGCTTAGTTACCCGATTTATTATGCTATCGCACGCGATGGCAAGGCCGGCAAAACTACTGACCTAGACGATGATCTCCACGTGATTTTTGAATCTATCATCAATGATATTCCAGCTCCAAAAATCGATACCAACGAAGGTGCCGGCGCACAGCTCCTAGTCGCCGCCCTTGCCGCAGATAATTATCTTGGCAAATACGCCATCGGCAAAATCGTCCGTGGCAAACTCAAAAAAGGCGAAAGTGTGAAATTATTGCAGACTCCTGCGAGGGGTGACACGGTCGAAAGGGCTCCCAGCGACATTTCTCGCGCAAGCGAGAATGGCGATGGGAATGAGAACGTGGCAGGACCCCGAGCAAAAGCCGCCAAAATTGACAAAATTTTCACCTATCGTGGTCTTGGCAAAGAAGAAGCCGAAGCCGCTTTTGCCGGCGATATCGTTGCGCTGACCGGCGTAACGGAAGCCAACATTGGCGATACAATCGCCACTGGCGACAACCCAGAAGCTTTGCCAACCATCGAGCTCGAGCCACCAACACTTAGTATTTATATCGGCCCAAACACCTCGCCATTAAAAGGCAAAGAGGGCGAGTTTACTACCTCTCGCCAGATTGCCGAGCGCTTGGAGCGTGAGCTAGAGACAAACATTGCACTCAAGATTCAGCCAGATGGCCTGGGTTACAAAGTTTCTGGTCGTGGTGAGCTTCATCTTTCTGTTTTGATCGAAACCATGCGTCGCGAAGGTTACGAGCTAGAAGCCGGTCGTCCAGAAGTTGTTTACCGCGAGACCGCAGACGGCAAGTTGGAGGAGCCAATCGAGGATCTTTCTATTGAGGTTGATTCCGAATTTGTCGGTCCTGTTTCTCAGGAAATGGGCATCCGCCGCGCCGAGCTAAAAAGCCAGGAAATCACTTCTACCGGCTCCACGCGTTTTACTTATGAGATTACTACTGCCGCATTGATCGGTCTTCGCAACAGCCTTTTGACCGCCACCAAAGGTACGGTGATTATGTCTAGTATTCCAAGTGGCTATCGCCCAGTCGAAAGCAAATACAAACCAGAACGTAATGGTGCTTTGATTTCTTTTGAAGACGGCGTTTCTACTGCCTATGCACTTGATGCCGCCCAGGCTCGTGGTACGCTATATATCCCGCCACAGGTTCCAGTTTATCAGGGAATGATTGTCGGCCTTTCCAACAAAAAAGACGACCTAGATATCAACGTTTGTCGCGAAAAACAGCTGACAAATATGCGTACCCACGCCAGTGACGGCGCTATCCAGCTCACTCCACATACCCAGCTAAGTTTGGAACAGTGTCTAGACTTCTTGCTCGACGACGAGCTTCTAGAAGTCACACCAAAATCTTTGAGACTTAGAAAGCGCCAGCTAGATCCAATTAAGAGGAAACGCGAAAACCGTGTATAATTATATACATGATAGATTCGCATTGCCACATCCATGACCGTAGTACTTATAATTATGCTTATTCTCGCCAACAGGTCGGCAAAAAACTCCTAAAAAAATATCCAGACTTGCCGCACGAACCCTCTGATTTTATACCAGAGAAAATTATTTCTCGTGCCCACGCCGCCGGGGTTGATAAAATGATTTGCATTGGCACTTCGCACGACGACTCTCTCGCCGCCCGTGACTTTGCTTTGCAACATTCTGGGGACGGCATCTTCTGGTCCTACGGCATCCACCCGGACGAAGCAGATAATGGCGACTGGAAAAGTTCTGCGAGTGAGCATCTAGCAACTAATGGAGCTCAACTTTTTTCTCCGACGTCCGCAAGTGCAGGCGACTGGAAAAGTTCTGCGAGTGAGCATCTAGCGACAACGGGAGCGTTTTTGCGCAGCGAGCCCCGTAACGACGGGCGCGAGCAAGCAAGCGAACGAACAGAAGCTTTTCCAGTTGCCATAGGTGAAGTCGGCTTAGATTACCGCAACGGCGAATCAAACCGCAAAAACCAAATCGAACTATTTGAAAACATGTTGCAGCTCGCAAAAGACAACAACCTGCCAGTCATCTTTCATATCAGAGAAGCCTTCCCCGACTTCTTTGCAATCATAGAAAATTTCCCAGGCTTAAAAGGCGTCGTCCACTCATTTTCCGATGGTCCAGAAAACCTCCAAAAATCCTTAAGCCACGATTTTTATATTGGCGTCAACGGCCTAGCAACTTTTGCTCCAGAACTCCCGATTGTAGAGGTTCCACTAGACAAATTACTTCTAGAAACCGACGCCCCATTCTTGACACCAGCCCCGTTTCGTGGTACAGTTAATGAGCCGGCGCGAATCAAAGAGATTTGCGCATACGTTTCTAAATTAAAAGGAGAATCCGAGGAAACTATCGCCCGGATCACAACAGAAAATGCAGAAAGATTATTCAACATATAAAATCAAAACTCGCGAGCAGGAAATTATCGACGAGCTTTTTGAGATTTCAAAGGAGGTGACAAAATGCCGCAAAAGTCAGCTAAACTAAGCCTCAAATCGACCGTCAAAAAAGCCGCTAGCGGGGCCAAAGCTAGAGCCAAAAACGTCACCAAAAAAGCCTCTACAAAACTCAGGCTTCCAAAACTTAAGCTTCCAAAAGTTGCACTACGTATTCGCCCAGACACTGTCCGTCCAAAACTCACAGAGTCTGATTTGATCAATGCCGAGTCTGCCCTGGGTGGCACAATCTTTGGCAAAATCCCAGCTGGTCACAGACGCGAATTTTTCCGTTTCAAAGACAACGTTTGGATTTTTCACGAAAACTGGACCGAGTCCGGCAAGACTTTGGAATCTACCATTACGTACGAAGTCAAAGAAACCGGCGTGTTCAAATCTCCACTTGGCAAAGAATACGTCAAAATCACTGGCGCCGAGCTAGACAATTTTCTCGCCGCCGCCCGTGCTTATCTCAAAATTATCAAAAGGGAATTATACTAGAAAAAGAGCGCTTAAAAAGCGCTCTGATTTTTTTGCGGGGAGTGTTATTGTCTTAAATTATGGTTGATTTTTTCAACTTTCTCAAGCAGGTTAGATACCTCTTTATAGATATAAGCATCTAATTCACCCATGATATCGCTGTCTTTTCCAAATGAAGCAGCTCCACTAAGTAGATCTTCTAACTCACGATATGTCTTGATAGCTTCTCTGGTTAGCTGGCAGGTAACCTTTTTTGCCTCGTCTGTGCTAACCCTAATGGAGTATTTATAGTCGTTAAAATATCGCGACAAATCATAGACAAGAGCTTGCGTAGTTTTGATACGCTTGATTGTTACGCGGATTAGATTGCGATGCCTCACATCTGGGTTGCTGGCAACTTTGACCAGCCTTTTCTCGATGATTCTTAGGTCGCAAACCAGCACCTCGAGATCTTCTTCTCTGTTGAATTTCGAATTTTTTGCAATCAAGCCCTGTTTCTCGAGCCTCTGCCTTTCGATGTCGTCTAGTTTTCTATTCATCTCTTTGCGATGCTCGATTGACATTACGATGTATACAATAGTTAGTACAACTACCACGCCCGCTAGAAGTGCAAACGCGCCAATTCCTAACCCTCTAGAATTCGATAAAAACAGTTCCATAACACCACCTCCTAATGTACTCTCCCCATTTCTCCATTATAACACCGATTGCGCAGAATGTCAATCTGTGATAAAATTACCCCTATGAAAGCAAGTGAAGTTAGACAAAAATTCTTAGATTTTCAGGTTAAACGAGGCCACAAGATCATCGCTCCGGCACCGCTCGTGCTAGAAAATGATCCCACCACGCTCTTTACCGGGTCTGGCATGCAGCCACTTTTGCCATACCTGCTAGGTCAGGAGCACCCAGATGGCACGCGCCTCGCAGATTCTCAGCCCTCACTTCGCTTGCAAGATATTGAGGATGTCGGCGACCCTCGCCATACCACAGTTTTTGAGATGCTTGGCAACTGGTCGCTGGGCGATTATTTCAAAAAAGAACAAATCCCAGCTTTCTTCGAGTTTCTAGTCAAAGAAATCGGCCTGGATCCAAACAAAATCTATGTCACTTGCTTCATTGGCAACGAAAAATATGGTATTCCAAAAGATACCGAAGCTGCAGAAATCTGGCAGCAGGTGTTTAAAAATGCCGGCGTAGATGCCAAGATTGCCGAGATTGGCAGCGCTGCAGACGGCGACAAGCGCGGCATCAAACCAGGCGAGCATATTTTCTTTTATGATGACAAAGAAAACTGGTGGTCCCGCGGCGGCGGTATCGAGTCCACGCCGATTGGCGATCCTTGCGGTCCAGATTCCGAAGTCTTTTATGATTTTGGCGAGGACAAGCAAGATGTCGAGAGATATGGCCTAAGCCACCCAGCTTCCGACGGCGCTCGTTTCATGGAAATTGGCAACCAGGTCTTTATGCAGTATCGCAGAAAAGAAGACGGCACATTCGAAGAACTAGAGAAAAAGAACGTCGATTTTGGTGGCGGGCTGGAGCGCATCACTGCGGCCAGCATCGATAGCTTTGACGTTTTCAAAATCAGCCTTCTGAAGCCTATTATTGACAAGCTAGAAGAACTCTCCGGCAAAAGTTACGACAATAATACCGACGAAATGCGCATCATTGCCGACCATCTCCGCGGAGCCTATCTTTTAACTGCGCAGGGACTTACGCCGTCTAACAAACAGCAGGGCTATGCGCTCCGCCGTCTGATTCGCCGCGCCGTTTTGAAAGCGCTAGACCTTGGCATTGCTCAAGATTTCATTTCCGAAATCATCCCAATTATTGCAGAGAACTATAACGATCTCCCAGACAGTATTCTGACTTCTCGCGACGCCGCTGTCGCCGTCCTAGAAAAAGAAGAGCGCGCCTTCCGCCAGACCTTGAACAAAGGCCTGAAGGAGATGCTGCGCATGGCGAACAAAGCCAAAAGTTCTGCAAGTGAGCATCTAGCGAAAGCAACGGGTGATACGTTCGAAAGGGCTCCCAGCGACACTTCTCGCGCGGGCGAGAATGGCGATGGGAATGAGAACGTAGCAGGACCCGTTGCGTTACTTACCGGCTATGACTTATTCAAGCTCCAGGATACCTACGGCTTCCCATTCGAAGTCTCCGTCGAAGAAGCCTATCGTCAGGGAATCGAACTTTCCAAAGACTATCGCAAAGAATTTGAGGCTGCTTTGGCCGAGCAACGCGAACGCAGTAAGACTGCCTCAAAGGGCATGTTCAAAGGTGGCCTAGAAGACCACGGCGAGATGAGCACAAAATATCATACTGCTACCCACCTTACCCTTGCCGCCCTCAAAAAGATTGTCGACAAAGATATCCATCAGCAGGGCAGCAACATTACTCCAGAGCGCATGCGCCTAGATTTCAACCTAGACCGCAAACTCACTCCAGAAGAAAAACAGGCCGTAGAGGCCCAGGTCAACGAGTGGATTGCGGCCGACCTCCCAGTAGTTTTCGATACTTATGATAAGTCCTATGCTCGTGACGAGCTTCACGCCGAGGGTATGTTCTGGGATAAATACGATGATCAAGTCAAGGTTTATACGATTGGCGATTTTGATGCACCTATTTCTCGCGAGATTTGTGGTGGCCCACACGTCGAGCATACGGGTGTCCTTGGCCATTTCAAAATCAAAAAAGAAGAATCTAGCGCCGCCGGCATTCGCCGCATCAAAGCTATTTTAGAATAAAAGTGCATCAGTTGTGATACAATTAAATTAGAATATTAAACGCTATGCTTTCCACTTCCCATAGCCAAATGATTAGGGCTTGACCCGGGCGATCCTAATCGGGAAAGGACAAGTATGACAATATCTATAACTATGGAAAGGCCGAAGCCAATCTTTATGAAAGAATCAGAATATGTCAGGAAGGGCAGCTGGGATGTATCCAGTCTTTCTGATGAAGAAGTCATGTCTGAGGTTTTAGAAGCAGCAAAAGACGTAGAAAAGGATTTGGCGGGCGGCAACTTTAGACTTGCAAAAGAATTTTTTGAGGAATGGGACAAGGAGCGCAGCCGATGCGCCGTTACGAGGTAGTAACTCGTAAAAATATTGAGCTAGAGATCAAAGAGCTAGTAGAATACATCTCAAAAGAGTTAGAGAATCCTATTGCTGCAAATAAACTAGAGATGAAGCTGCGCAAGAAGATTTTTAGTCTCAAATATATGCCCAAGAGAAACCATGTTGTTGGAAACATCTATCAAGTGAAAGTTGAGAAATGCAAGTTATTCTACAAAGTCACAGGGAATTATGTAGTATTGATTAAAATTACCCACTCCTTAAAGCAGCTTAAGCCAGAAGATTATTTATAGCCGTTGTGCTATAATTTCCTTACGGAAAAGCGCATCAAATCTTACGAAAAGCCAAGCCAAGAAAAAGCCCGCTACTAAAGCGGGCTCTTTTTTAAACTGTGAAGAATTTTGGATCGTCAAACATAGTATAAGATTCGTTAAATTGTCTCTGATATCTGTCGCCGTGCCACTGCATGCCATGGACAAATCTTGAGTCAGAAAGGACAGCATCAAACATTTCGTTATGGCCACCACAATGGAAAAAGTTTTCTACGGCAAACAAGAAATCGATGAATCTTTCTTCGTCTGGCAAAAGCTCAAAAGTGTCTTTTGTATCGTAGAACACGATTGCAGAATGAGGGCTAACACTACCATGTCGCTGTATTTGATCAGGCTTATCTCGCTTCTCGATTTCGAGCGCCACCATCAAATATGGCCCCTGAGAAGTGATATCGAGCCCTTCAATCTTGATTGATAATTTCATCTCGTCAAGCTCTTCTTCGCTCTTTCCAGAGAAGATTCTCTCAAAGATTTGCGCCACGACTCTCTGGACTTCGCCAGCGCAGTCGTCGTCAAAAGTAAAATTTTGTTTGAGATAAACTGGGTCAGAAATAACTAATTGACCCTTCAAAATTTCTTTTTTAGTTTTAAGGTTCATAAGCACACACCTCCTAGAAAAACAAAGTACTTAATATACTAATTATAGCACAAAACCTCTAAAAAGTCAATGGATTTTGCCCTCTATCCCTGTGCTATAATAGGTGTTAATGGAACGCTTACTAGATTATTTCACCCCAACAAACTACAACCTGTCTCTCAACATCAACAAGTCCACACGCCGCGTCTATGGTACGGTAGTTATCACCGGCGAACCCCACGCAGATACTATCAAATTCCACGCCAAAAACCTCAAAATCACCTCCGTCACTATGAACGGAGAGCCTGTACCATATGGGCAAGAATCTGATTCGATAGTAATTACTCTGAGGGATCTTTCGCGACAGGCGACGGGTGACGTTATGGCTGCTGAAAGCGAGGCGACGGGTGATACGTTCGAAAGGGCTCCCAGCGACACTTCTCGCGCAAGCGAGAATGGCGATGGGAATGAGAACGTAGCAGGACCCGTCGCCATCACTATCAAATACACCTTCTATCTCAACACCAACATGCAAGGCGCCTACCTCTCTAGCTATCAATATCAATCAGAGGAAGAAAAAGAGCCCCATACAGAGTATCTAGTTTCTACCCAGTTTGAGAGCCACTATGCCCGCGAATGCTTCCCGTGCATCGACGAGCCAGAGGCCAAGGCAACCTTCGATCTGAAACTTATCACCCCTGATGCGGACGACACAGTCATTTCTAATATGCCAGCCAAATCCGAAAAAGTCCTCGAATACGAATCTGTCGATCCAGATGCAGACCCTTCAAAAGGCGTCCAGCTAAACGCCATGGTCAAAAAGAAAATCGTCGAGTTCGAGACCACCCCGCGGATGTCGACCTATCTCTTGGCATTCTGTCTAGGCCGCTTCCATAAGCGGTCCAAGACCAACAAGCATGGCGTCAAAGTCACTACCTACTGTGCTTTGAACCAAGATCCAAAAACCCTTGATTTTGCCAACGACATCGCCGCCGACTCATTAGATTATTATGATAAGACCTTTGACGAAAAATATCCTCTGCCAAAACTAGACCAGGTCGCTATCCCAGATTTTGAATCTGGTGCCATGGAAAACTGGGGCCTTGTCACCTACCGTGAGTCTTGTCTTTTGGCCGCCCCGGGTGAATCCAAGACCACCAAAGAATATATCTCCACTGTTATCGCGCACGAGCTTTCGCACCAGTGGTTTGGCAACCTTGTCACCATGAAATGGTGGGACAATCTCTGGCTCAACGAGAGCTTTGCTAATATGATGGAATATGTCTGTATCGATGCTATCCGCCCACGCTACCATATCTGGGAGTATTTCTTTACTGGTGAGTGCCGCATGGCTCTGATGCGCGACGCTCTCCCAGGGGTTCAGGCCGTCCAGCAGGAGGTAAACGACCCAGCTGAGATTGCTACTCTCTTTGACGGCGCCATCGTCTATGCCAAAGGTGCACATCTGATGTTTATGTTGATGCGCCTGATGGGCGAAAAGGCCTTCTTTAATGGCCTCCGCGACTATTTCAATAAATATAAATATAGCAACACTACCGGCGACGACCTCTGGGCCTCGCTCCAGCCGTATGCAGATTTCGACATCAAAGGCTTTATGGACGCCTGGATCACCCAGCCTGGATTCCCAGTTATCACCGATGGCAACCAGCAGCGCTTCCTATTAACAGGGGCGACTGACGACACTTGGTGGCCTCTTCCAGAGGTGACAGACGATATGTCTGGCCACTATATTATTAATCTCTCTGGCGAGGAGTTCACAGAGAAGCTAAAAATCTTCAAAAAACTATCGCTAGAGCAGAAAATCCGCCTTTTGATTGACCGTTCCATGCTAGCCAAAACCTCTCTGGTGTCTTCTGCTACTCATCTAGACCTCATTCCAAAGTTCAAAACAGAGAAGAACTATGCCGTCTGGAACCCTGTCCTCTCTCTTATCACCGATCTCAAACTCTTTATTGGGCCTCGTGACGCCGATTTTCCAGTTTTTCAGAAGTATATTTATAATGTAATCTCTTATAATCTAGAGCGCCTAGGCCTAACCCCTGGTGAGCACGAGGATGATAACGATTCTAAACTCCGCCAGATTATGATTGGCCTGGCAATTTACGCTAACGACAAGGCCACGCTGAAGGCTCTCTCACGCCTCTGCAAAGGCGATATTGAGGTGATTCATCCAGACCTTCGTGGCTCGGCCCTTGTCGCCAAAATGCGCTTAGAGAGGGCCGAGGAGGCCAAAAACGGCCAAAATTCAGCCAAATCTACCCCTAGTTTCTTTGATTTTCTCCTAGAAAAGTATCAGACCACCGCCGACCCAAACGTCAAAGACGATATTTTGGGTGCGCTGACAGATGTTTCTGGCGACGAAAAGCGCCTGATAAAGCTCCTAGACCAGCACGAAATTGTCCGTCCGCAAGACCACCTCTATCTGTTTGTGGATCTTCTTAGAAACTATAAGACCAGGGAAAAGGCCATCGCTTGGCTCTACGATAACTGGGATGCGGTAGTAGAAATGACTGGCGAAAAATCCGTAGAGGATTATCCGCGCCTTCTTGCCACCACAATCCGTACCACCGAGGAAGCCGAAAAATTCAACGAGTTCTTTACTCCGCTAGCCGAAAATCCAGTTTTGACCCGCACAATCGAGGTTGCCAAAGCCGATATCTCTGCCAGACTCCGCCTGCTCTCTTTGGATTACGCCGACGTCCACACCAAATTAACAGAGGTGGCCGAAAAAATCTCCTAAATTTCTGAAAAATCTCTGAAAAAACCCTTGCATTTTTCCACCGGGTGCGATATAATAAGGGGCAGTTAAGCAAGTAACACCTTTGTTACCTCTGTCCAAAAAGTCAGGAAACCATAAGCGAGGTTGATTTCCATTATTGAAGTCGCTCTCGCGACGTAAAAATTTAGTTTTCTAGTTAACAATTCGAAAAAACAATTTTGTAGAAATTGTAGACGACATTAGCAATCGAACATCGATTGCTAGTTAAGTCAATGCATAAAAAGGTTACTAAGGGCACTAATAGTGGA
>CAMYZZ010000001.1 GCA_947304135.1 uncultured Candidatus Saccharibacteria bacterium | reverse complement strand
AAACTCCCCCACAGAAATCTCCGAAACCTTCATGCTTTAATTATACCACGGAAATTCGTAGGCAAAATCGTTCAGATGAGCGTTTTCTTGGAGCGAAGCGCGTCTTATAGCCAGTGAAAATTTGCAAATAGAATCGTCCAAGATTGGTGATTTCTTTGATTGAAGCGCGTCTTAAATTCGTAGGTAAATTCGTAGGTAAAATCGTTCAGATGAGCGTTTTCTTGGAGCGAAGCGCGACTTAAAGTCCATGGAAATTCACGAATAGAACTGTTCAAGAGGGCATTTTCTTGTTGCGAAGTGCGTCTTATGGACGAGCGAGCAACAAAAAATGCCCTATTGGGCAGTTCTAACGTGAATTTTGGTACGCCCGACAGGATTCGAACCTACGACCTTTTGCTCCGCAAGCAAACGCTCTATCCAGCTGAGCTACGGGCGCACACCATTTTGGTACATATCCAGCCTTTAGGGCCTTCAATGCAAATGTGGAATCAACAAGACGAATCTCATCTATCCACCTAGAAATTAAATGAGCATCGCAAAGCGCGACATGACCATTATAACACATTTTTCAAAATTATGCTATACTTATCTTATAAGTTGGAGAAAATTATGGCAAAAGAGGAAGTTCAGACCGCCAAAACAAAAATGGGGAAGATCAAAGCAAAACTTCTAAACACCTACTATGGCAACCCTGCCAAAGACATGAAACTCATTTGTATTACTGGCGCCACCGGCAAAATCGAGGTTGCTAACTTCGTCCACGAGATTTTAAAATCCGCCGGCCAACCTGTCGCCATCCTCGCCTCAGAAGGCGAAATCAAAGTTGGTCAGCTCCACAAGTTTCTATCCACTGCCTGGAAGGCTGGCTCCAACTATTGCGTCATTACGGCTTCTACCGCGTCTCTAGAAAACGAGGCCTTCTTTAGCCTCCCTATCTATGTCGCCGCTATTACCAATTCCGCCAATCCTACCAGCGAGTCACTCCTCTTTAAAATGACCCCAAATTATGTAGTCCTCAATCATGACGATTCAAACTACGAGGATTTCAGCAAATACGCCGGACGCGACGCCACTGTATCTTACGGCAGCGATCGCTCCTCCAACATAGAAATTATCTCCGCTAAATCTTACAAATATGGTACCGAGGCCAAGCTTACCATCGGCAGCACAAACTTCACTGTTGGTTCATTCTTAACCGATAAAGATACCGCCTCCCATATGGCCGCCGCCACTGCTATCGCCGATGCCTTGCATATCACCCCAGAAAAAATTGCCGAAGGCATCAGCAACTACGATCCAGACGGCATCAACAAAGAATAGCTTCCGCTACCAAAAATTCCACCATCAAAAAAGCTCCCGCAAAGGGAGCTTTTTTGTTCTAGGCGTTATCAATTGCTTTCATCAACCCAATCAAAGCCTCAGCTTTCTTGGATTCGTCAGCAATCTGCGTAGCAGTCTTGTATGCACCTTCTATCGTCTTTGCATCGTGCATAGTCTTGAGCGCATCTTTATAGATATCAAACTTCTCCTCAGGAGTAGAATCGGTCTTATCAAGAATTGGCAAAAGATCGCGCACAACACTTTCACGAATAGAAGCAAGGTCACCACCAATCTCTGGAGCGGTCTCAACGGGTGTATCAATTGGGGCTTCTGGGGCTGGCGGAATCACAGGTTCTTCAGCAGCTGGTGTTTCAATAGGATTTTCTGGGGTGGTTGGAATATCTGGAAGTGCAGTTGTTGGGGCTGGACTTGCTAGACTTTCTGCCAAAATTTGCTCAGCCGAAGGACCAGCCGGAGCTTCTGGCACTGCCGGAGCCTCTGGAGTAGAGAACGGCGCAGGTGCCCCCTCCGCTGGCGGAACAGGCGGAACGCCAAATTGATCCTTATTTGCTACGTTGTCTATTGCTTCTTGTAGGTTATTTGTTTGCTTAAACATAAGACCACCCTTATTGAATTAAAATATATGACTTTTCCGTCATTATAGCACAAGCATTTTGGTTTGACAAGCTTTTCTTGCCAATTTCGCCGCAGCTAGCTAAATCCTAAGCGTTCTCACAATTTTATCGATTATGTCACGCTTAACTTCTTCCATCGGAAGTCTCATCCCAAATGCATCCACAATCTGCTCACCCTGAGTCTCAGGGAAATACACCCAAGTCCTTGGCGAAAACCTCTTTCTAGGGGTAAGCACAATCGCATAATGACCATTGTCATTGATCACGCCAAACGATTTAAACTCTTCAAAATTACGGGTCTTATTTCCGTCTTTTAGTCCTTTATTAATCAAGGCATATTTTACCTTGCGTGGTGGACGCACAGAATAGACGATGAGCGCAAACACCGAGACAACAACCAAAACTACAAAACTCCACTGTTTGAGCCAGACCCCAAGCGCCGAAAGCGCTAGGCCCACAATCACTAGACCAATATACCACCCCATATTTTTCTCGTGCGGAATATATTCCTCCGCTTCCCAAGAAATATCTTTTGTCTTATCCATAACCTTATTTTACCACACTTTCATTTTTCCTAATTTTTTCTTTTCATTGAAACAGCCAATACTATCATTTTTTCAATGAGTTATTGACATTTTCAATGAAGTATGATAGACTCAATGTATGACAACCTATACAACAACTCTCACCCGCGCCAGCCAAATCACCTTACCTAAGGCTTTACAACAGCTCCTTGAGGTGGGCTCTGGTGACCGCTTGGTTTATACTTATGACGAAAAAACCAAAGCTCTTACTTTAAAACGCCAAGCCACTTTGTCCGAACGTCTCGAAGCTTTGCATAATTCCTACTCAAAAACCACCAAAAATAACCTTAAAAAATTCTCCAAAAAATATTCTGGCATGTCCGTCTCAGAAATACGCGCTGATTGGGATAATTCCAAAGAAGGGAAAAGGTATTACGCCGAAAAATACGGAGTGAAAAATGCCTAATACTTCCTCTCTCGATACCAACATTTTTATCCGCCTTTTTTCTGGTGACATGCCATCTCAATACAAAAAAGTCGTAGAACTATTATCTAATGAAGACCAAACCTTCATTATAGAAGACGCTGCCATTCTCGAGATGGCTCACGTCCTAGAAGCCTGCTACGGCAAAGAGCGCCTTGATATCGCCCGCGATATCAATTTTCTTTGTAGTATAGAAAACGTCTCTGTAGACCGCAAGCTTTTTGAACGTATCGCCAAATTATACTACGAACATCCAAAGCTTTCTATCAACGATTGCTACCTCGCACTAATGGCCGAGGAAAAATCCGCCGAACCCCTTCTCACTTTTGACAAAAAACTTGCCGCCCAACTCCCCTCCGCCAAAGAGCTTAAATAATCTTACCATAAGCAAACTATGATATACTAAAAGTGTATCAAGACTATTTTTATTAACTAAAATCGGCGAGTTTAGCCCTCTAATTAGGCACTCGCTAACAGGCTAAGCCAACGGTTTTAGTTTGTGAAAATGGTCTTGATACACCACTGCGAGTGCCTATTGGGTTCTCTAGGACTGGCAGGTATATCAAAGAGCCCAAAGGAGATCTTAAAATGCCAAGCGGCAAAAACCAAAAGGACATAGCGAGCACCACTAACCAAAGCGTCCCAACTCAAACTAGCAACGATGACGCAACAGAAAAAGTATCTACGGAAAAACCTCAAAAAACTACCGAACCAATCTACAAAAAATGGTGGTTCTGGGTCATAATCGCAATTTTTACACTTGGCGCCATTGGAGTAATTGCTTCAGGTGGCCTTACGGATAAAAACGAAGGTGACAAAAACAGCTCTGCTCCAACCGACCAGTCATCTTCACAAGCAGATAATAATCAATCATCCACCGAGCAGCCTACAAATCAATCAGAAGACAAGTCATCGGACGCTTCTCAGTCCAATAGTTCTGAAGGATATAAAGTTGGCGACACTATTGAACTAAAAGACAGCAAAGTCACCATCTCTAATGTCGAAAGGAATTTTTCAACAGGAAATATGTTTGACAAACCAGAAGAAGGAAAAGAATTCATTAAAATTGGCGTAGGATTCGTAAATACTACAACTTCTAAGAAAACTTTTTATCCGTCTAACTGGCAACTCCAAGATGGGGATGGTGTAATTAGAGACATCAGTTACTCAACAACAATGATGATTGATAATGGCTTTTACGAGTCCATTGAGCTTGCAGGAAACGGCAAGTGGTCAGGTTTTATGATTTTTGAAATTCCTGCCGGTGGAGGCAATCTACAACTTCAATACAAGCCATCACTATTATCAAAAACAACTATAATCAACTTATAATATACACTCGGAGGGGCATAGGTCCCCTCTTTTTTGTCTTTACTTCCTCTTTCAATCTGTTCCGACTCGTGTTATAATAAGAGCCATTGGAGGGATACCCAAGTGGCTGAAGGGGACGGTTTGCTAAATCGTTAGTCTGGGGAAACCTGGAGCGGGAGTTCGAATCTCCCTCCCTCCGCCAAATTAGCACAAGCAAAGCTTGCTTTGCTTGGGATAATTTAAGGAGGCAGGAGATACCATGTTTCTCCCTCCCTCCGCCATTGTTATAATAGATTAATCTGCGAGAACAAATGAATAGAGTCCTAAAAACATCAATTCAAGTTTTAACTGGCATTGCCGCTGCCGCCACTCTTGCTGCCGGCAAAGCTATGCAAGTTATGGCTACTTCTCCCGCCCAAGCTGGCGCCGAAGTTGCCCGTGCCGATGGCATGCCTGCCGAGCTAATCGGCAAAACCGGTGTCTTTACTCAGATTACCAACACTGTCCTTTTCGCTGTTGGCATCATCTCTGTCGTCATGCTTATCTATGGTGGCATGCGTTATGTTCTATCTGGTGGCGATAGCAAAAAAGTCACCGATGCAAAAAACACCATTTTATACGCCATCATCGGTCTAATCATTTCTATTCTTGCGTACGCTATTGTCAACTTCGTGATCAATGCCGTCACTGGCGAGTCCAACACCGCCGCCAACCCAGAAACGTCGCAAGAAGCCGAAAAAGAATAAAAAGAGGCCTTAAGAGGCCTCTTTTTTCGTGTCTCAATCTTTCGCCGCCAAAATCACCGCTCCTACGATTTTCTTTGCCCCCGCCTCTCGCATCTTTTTAATTGCCGCTTCCATCGACGCACCAGTCGTCCAAACATCGTCCACTAAAAGGTACGTTGTATCCGGGTCCAATTCGTCACCGTTTCGCCTCAGCCACCTCCTGGACACACCATAAGCCTCACTAGCCTGTCTTCTACGTTTCTCGCCACTCGCCCCCACCTGCACGGTTTTATTACGCCTTTCAAGCACCTGCGCCATAGTACTAGACAACTCGTAATCTTTCTTTAAAACTCGCACTAACTTTTTTGCCAAAAGTCGCATATGGTCAAAACCACGCTCACGAATATGTCTAGAAATTGTCGGCAAGGGAACAACCACAACAGAACCGTCAACCGCAGCCAAGTCATCAGCCTCGTTAGTCCTGTCAATCCTGCTAGTTCCACCCAGCCTCCCAGCCTCCCAAACCTTCACCACCGCTTCCGCCAAAACCTCCGAAAGCACCCCCGCCGTCGCTCGAATCGACTTATATTTATAATCTTCCACAAGCTGCATAAGCACCCCCTCGCGATACCCCACAAAAACCACCGGGTTCTCACAACAACACGTTTTTATGTTTTTTCTACAACGGCAACAAACGCCAGAAATCAGGGAAGTGTTGTGTTTTTTACAACATTCGCATAATAGGCTCCCCAGAACCCCACAACCTCTACAGGAGAAAGGAGCAAGCAGGTCCAAAACATTAAAACTCGTTGTAATTTTTACATCAAAGCACATAATTGTCTTGATTTTATCAAGGGATGGCATTATAATAAAGCATAACAATAATATATTTTGGAGGTTATATGGCTCGTAATAACGACGACATGCTGATGGAGGACGAACTCGCAGCTGCTTTCCTCGATGAAGGCGGCGCCGGTGCTCCTGCCGTTCAGGACGACGGTGGCTTAGACCAAGCTCCAGCAGATGACGACGGGTGGGACAATACCGACGAATTTCCAGGGCAACTCGCAGTAGATGTCTACGAAACCGCGGACCAATTAGTAGTTAAAGCTCGCACGGCCGGCATTTCTAAATCCGACCTAGATGTCAGCATCTCTGACAACATTTTAACTATCTCCGGTGTTCTTTCTGGCGGGGAAGACGAACACACTACTCGCTGGCACATCCAGGAATGCTATTGGGGTGAGTTCTCTCGCACCATCGCTCTTCCTGTTCAAGTTCGCGAAGACGAAAACAGTGTCAAAGCCGAGCTAAAAGACGGTGTCCTCACAATCACCTTCGAAAAGGAAAAAGTCGAAGCACCAAAGAAGATTCAGATCAACTAATCTATCTACCTAGAAATTACCGCCCCCGTGCACGTCGGGGGCTTTCTAGTCCCACTAAACCCGCCGAGCCTTCCTGTCTTACCAAAACCACAACTAACGCCACCTATGCGCAAACCTCAAAATACTAATACATCAAAAAGCCGCCCAATGAAGGGCGGTTTTTTGATAATCTATTTTACGAAAACGTTTCGTAGCACGAAATTGACGATTGCAAAAGCCAAAATCGATATCACAAGACCTACGACGCCATATATAATAGTGTTCTTTGCTTTGGTAACCTTGCCAGCATCACCCTGGGAAGTAACATAAGTTACACCGCCCATAATGATCACTATTACTGCAGCAACCCCAATCACGCCAATCGCTACCGAGATACCGTTCCAAATTGTCGGCATCAGGGAAGTATTTGCCTCAACATTACATTCTGACAAATTGCTAACGGCTTCACCAGCGCGCAAAGTTCCACTCGGGCAGGTATAGGACATTATCTAAATTCCTTATTCTAGAGATTATTTCTTAAAGATGTTGACAAGTACGAAGTTGACAATTGCGAATGCAAGAAGCGCAACCACAAGACCAACGATACCATAAAGAATGGTGTTCTTAGCCTTTGTGACTTTTGTTGCATCACCAGCAGAAGTTGTATACTGAATACCACCGAAGATGATCATCACAACAGCAACAAAGCCAATAATACCAAGAGCAACGTTGATAATGGTATTAAGGGTAGACATAGCGTCAGTCGTTACACCAACAGCTTTTGCGCCATCATCAATATATTTATCTGCTGGAGTAGAAGCGCTCACTGCTGGAGCAATAGCGGAAGCTACACCAAGAGTGGCGGCTGCGGATACGCCCATCGCTGCTGTTTTTACTTTTTCTGCAATCTTCATAGAATTTTCCTTTAGATTATTTTGCCTTCATTATAACACAAAAATATCTTGAGGTGCAATAGTTTAGACCCCTATTTTTTATTTAAAAACATTTGTCTGAACAAACGAAACGATCGCAAATGCCAAAATCGCAATAATAAGACCAATCACGGCATAGATTAACATGTTGCGCGCCGCCGTAATTTTACCAGGATCACCCTGCGCCACTACATAACGCTGGCCAGCCACCACAATTACAACCACTGCTACCACCCCAAGAATAGAAATAACTCCGCGGATAATATTCGTTACAACTGCTGGCGCGGTCTGGCCGCCATCATCGCAACCAAGCGTCGCCCTTTGAGCCTCATCGGTCACCGAAGCGCAAGCTTCCTTTGTGTAGTCATTCTCTGCAAAAGCTGGCAGCGCTGCCACCCCAGCAATACTAAACGCCAAGACTAGTGTCAAAATTGCCGACAAAAACTTTTTTATCATTGTGTTGCTCCTCCAATTACGCCAGTCGTAAACGCTGTGATCGCTCCAGCAAGCAAAACCACAATCAGACCAACAATCGCAAACGCCAAAATCTGACTTGCCTGCTTCATCTTACCAGGGTCACCTTGCGACATCGTATATTTAATACCACCATAAACAATCACCGCTACAGCGATTAATCCAGCCAAACCATATACCCAAAAGAGGATATTGGTTAGAGTTCCGGTTCCTACACCGCCAGAATTTGGCAAATCATTAATCTTATCATTAATATCGCTTTGTGCATCTGCGACGATTGCTAAAATATTTTTCATCTTCCTCCTAACCCTGACCGCCAGTTAAAATTATTACGACAGTATTCATAATCACACTCGCAAGCATTGCTACCGCCAAACCAGCACCAGCTGCAATCAAAGTCTTTTTACCTCTCTCGGCCCTATCCGGCATACCTCTAGAGAACATATATAAATATCCGCCCCAAGCTACCATAATCATCGCAATATAGCCAACCAACAGGGAAATATCGGCCATAATATTTAGAACAATCGTCCAAACAAACAGAGGAATTTCATCCGGCGTACCAATCTCGCATTTATCGTTTCTTTTTGTTGTGAGTCCATAATACCAAGGTTTCAGTGCAAAAAAAGGCGACTCGCCCTTTCCACAGTTGTTTTCTTCTCGGATCGCCGCGGCGCTCACTTCCGTTGCTGGCACCATCATCACCCCTGTAATCATTGCAAAAATCGCAACTAGGGAAATAAACATCTTTTTCATGACTATATAATAACACACTTAAAATAATCCGACCACCCCAGTTTCCATAAACCCTCCAAAATCACATATTCCTATTGACGATTCCGCTTATGTGTGCTATAATAAAAGGGTGTATTGTGGGGTCAAAATCCCCCGAAAGTTAATTATGAGAGTTAAAAAACCCCTATTACGAAGGTTTAAAAACGCCATTTTTGGTGTGCTTTTTGCTATCGTGGGTATTTTTGGCGCTCTAAGCATTAACACTTTAATAGCTCCTGTCAATACCGCTTACGCTACCCCAGCCACCGAAACTACCGACACGACCAAAGCCACAACCGAGCCGTCCACCTCTGAAGAATCCACCGAATCAGCCGAAAAAACAGAAGACTCTACCGAATCTACCACCGACACCACTGCCGATACCGAAACCTGCCAGTCCCAAGTCGGCGCCCTTGCATTTATTATCTGTCCAGGCACCGGCACTCTTAGTCAAGCCGTCGATTCCATTTATTCTCAGATAGAAAAGCTCCTCAAAGTCGAGCCAATCTCTTTCAACTCCGAATCTCCTATCTTCCAAATTTGGCAGATCATGCGCGATATCACCAATATCGTCTTTGTTATCATGATCCTCGTAGTTATCTATTCTCAGCTCACCGGCGTCGGTATCAGCAACTATGGTATCAAAAAAGCTTTGCCAAAAATTATCGTTGCAGCCCTGCTCGTCAACCTTAGCTATATTATCTGTGCCGCTGGCGTAGATATTAGTAATATTACCGGTTCCGGCCTCCGCGGCCTCTTCGAGGGTATCCAAACCACTGCTATTAACAATGGTGGTCTCGGCGATGCCTCCATGCTTTCATGGTCCGACGTCGCAACCGCCATGATCGGTGGTGGCGCTATCGCCGGCGTCTCTATCGGCCTAGCCGGTGGTCTCGGCGCCGTCCTATTTCCATTCCTAGCTGCCGTACTTGGTGCCGTCATCTCCGTAGTTATTGGCCTCTTTATGCTTGGCCTTCGTCAGGCCCTCATCTCTATGCTCGTGATGATCTCGCCAATTGCCTTCGTCTGCTATCTCTTACCAAACACAGAAAAATGGTTTGGTCGCTGGAAAGATGCTTTCTTCGCCATGCTCTTCTTCTACCCAATGTTCAGTCTACTATATGGCGCCTCTCAGCTTGCGGGTTGGGCGCTAATTGCTTCCTCTGTTGCCGCCGGTAGCCTCTTTGGTATTATTGTTGGTCTTGCCGTCCAGGTTATTCCACTCATCCTCTCTATCTCTCTCATGAAGATGAGCGGCACTATGCTTGGTAAAATCAGTGGCCTCGCCGACAAGCTTGCCGACAAGCCTCGTAGCGGACTCCGCGACATGGCACAGAGACGCGCCGAGATTGCAAAAGGCCGCCGTACTAATGATTCTATTAAGCCAACCGCTCGTCTCCGCCGCTACATGGAAAACCGCGCTGCCAAGCTCGACCTAGAAAACGAAAACGAGGCCAAGCGCACCAAAGCTCGCTCTATGATCTATGCTCAGCGTTCTATTCTTGGTACGCAAAAATACGATCCAGCTTTTGTTGATGAATACAAGACCGGCAAAGACGCCAAAGGGAATCGCAGCAAGAATCGTATCCGCACTACTGCTGCCACCCGTGCCGCCAAGGAAGCAATGAACCTTGACCTTGCCGCTCAGGCTGCCACCAAGGATACTGCACACGTCCTCAGCAATTATGGCGATTACCACTTCCATACTACTACAGATAGAAACCTTGCCACTACCGGTGCTAAAAACTATCTTGATTTCTATCGTGCTACTCTTGCCGAAGAAAACGACGCCTTTGCTGATGAAGATTTTGTTATGGGTGAATACGATAAATATCGTAGTCGTTATGCTGCCGCCTCTAGCAAAGATACTCGCTCTGCCGAACAACGTGAATATGACTTTAAGCACTACGTTGTTGGTGCTGCCGGTGCTCTCGGCAACCGTGGCGATCTTACTGTTCTTGGCGAAGTTATTAGTAAATCCGCTGCCAACGAAGCAAAGCGCAAAGCATACGTCAACTATTCTTTTGCAAAGTACGGCTACAATAAACGCGCCTTCCGTAACATGTTCTTGGGTTATTATAACGATGATGACGGCTTTGCAGTCGATCCGAGAACCGGAGAAAAACTACAATTTATTGACAAGAATGGCGTAAAACGCACAGAAAAATTCCAGGGAGAATTGCTCTATTACTACCCAGAGCAACTCAAACCTGCAGCCTACGATAAGTATGAAATCGTAAATGGCAAAAAAGAATATTACTTTGATGCAACAGATCAACAAGGCAAATTTATTGGCCGCATCTACAAAAGCGATGGTCCCGCCATGAAAGAGGTTCTACAGAACTGGGATATGCCAATCTGTGATCCAATCAATGGCATGTATGGTATGCTCTCCGGCGTTTATCAAGGCGAGTACGCAAAATACGGTCTTGATGCTGTTGGCAACGCTAGCTTAAGCACTACTATCGGACGTGCGCTCTTATCCTCTGGATTCAAAGAAAAAGCCTCCTTTGCCGGTCCAATGTATGCAACTTCTGTTAGCCAACGCTTGATTAAGAACCCAATCCATCAGCATCTGGCTATCCTTGACAATCTTATCAAGACCGCAAAACCATCCGGCTTTAACACACAAGATTTTGCCGCTTTCCAAACTCTAGCTCTCCTTATGGATGAATCGAACTGGGATGATATGCTCTTTGATCGCAAAGCCCTTGAATCATACGTCAACGTCAACAGCGAATCTCTCAAGATTAAGCGCGTCCGCAGAGATAAAGATGGCAACCTCATTCTAACTTCCGATGGAAAATCAATTGAAGACACCATTAGGCCGGAGGAGGCTACTGACACTGAGCTCAAACAAGCAGTTGTTAAGAAGTTTATCAATAAAGCCGTTCCTAAATTCTTCAACCTTATGTCTCGCACAACCCCTAACATTATTGACAACCAAAAGCCTAGCGCTCAAGATAACTGGAAGATTCTTCTCCAAAATATGCTTACTCTCACCAATAACGAAGAGGTTCGCAAGCTCATGGATCCAGAAACAATTAAAAAAGCCGAACAAGTCCAAAAGGACCTCAATACCAAATATAAAGACATTGGCTTTAAAGAGCCTATCGATGAAAAGGCTGGCGACACGCTTAACATGGCCAACAACCTTAAGGTTGCCATGAACCCCCACTTGCGAGAACAATTAGAAAAAAGAAAAGCTCGCTCTGGAAAAGCTGACAAAGCTTCTTCTCAACCATTCAGCGAGACTGCAGAAGGGAAGGCTATTGATAAGGAGTATGAGAAATTCGAATTAGAAAATGGCTTTGCAATGGGGATGGATGGCACTACTGATCGCTATAACCAAATTGACCTTATCGCAGCTGAAAGCGTTGGCGATAAATACAAGTTCCTAGACTCCGTTCGGGGATATCTCGACCTTGCATTAACGGAAGATCATCGTATGCATCATATCATAGAAGCGCTAGATGGTTATCTCGACCTAAACCCCGACAGTGATATTGACGATATTGCCAGCTTCATCAAAGATTGCTTCAATGATTTCCTTCAAGACTAAATCACTTCAAGAAAAAACGCCGCTAACTTAGCGACGTTTTTTGTTATTGAAAAAGTTCTTTATCATCAATAAAACCATTTTTAGCATCCAATCTTATCTTTTTAGCCTTTTGAAAAAGTTCCGTTAAGTATTCCGTCCAACTACCAGTGAGACAGTTGCTATCATCCAATACCAAATGCGTACCATCTTTCATTTTTACACATACTTCCGTGTCAAAATCTACCGTATCGTCTGTTTTGATTATTATTTTATTATCTTCAAAATAATGCTCATAAAATTCATAATATTCATCAGAACTTTTTACCCTTTTCATTCCTAATTCCAGTGCAACCATTCTTGCCATACCTGAATACTTCTCATGTATTTTTGCTTTTCTTTTTTCTTCTCTTTCTTTCATCACTTCAGGATCGCGCTTTTCCAACTCACGCGCTTGACATACTAATGGCTCTAGCGCTTTCATAAACTCCTGGATATAAAGCGCAGCGGTATCAGCTTCACTACTACTGTCATAGAAAAACACTGTCTCTCCATCATACTCGGCATAATAATAGCACTGCATACCATGAGTATCCACCGCTTTCACAAGCGTTATTTGATTGTTTTTAAAGGTCTTATCCTGCCAAGCCCCCTCACTTGAATTGTATTCCGGAAAATCCTTCTCGGTAATCTTGTGACCAAGATATTTCAAGATGCATTCAATATCTTGTTTTAATACTGAAATTTTTGCCTGATCTAGCTTTTCCATAACTTCTCCTCCTTAAAGTACAAATCAAGGCAATGCTTTTTCAGCATTGCCCACTATCTGCATATGATTTTACAATATACAGCTATTTTTGTCAAGCGTACTCCTCCTTGCACTACTTTTTCCCAAGAAAAAACGCCGCAATTTGCGGCGTTCATGTTATGAAACTATACTACTGGCTGTCCGTTTAATTGGAAATCCTTCAAAGTCTTCTTCAAATTCTTTTCTGGAACATTAAACTCAGCCGAAACTTTTTTTACAAACTCTTCCGGTTTGCAAGTCTTCAGCAGGTTATCAAGCCTCTCCAAATTTTTCTTCACTTCTGGGTTTTTGATAGTTGCTTCTTTGTTCATAACATTTTCCTCCTTCTAATGTACTTCTTTGCTTTTGCAAAAACAAAGTGCGCTATACGCACCTCCATTATTCTATCATAAAACAACACTAATGTCAACTAATTTAGCCTACAAAACCTCTTAAAACCACCCTCAAATCTTCTTCCAATTTCAATCTTTTTATGCTAACATAAAAGTATATGGCGCAATATAAGGTCCCTCAGGACGTAGAAGCCGACGACAAGCTTCTCGGTCCGTTTACCTTTCGCCAGTTCATCTATCTTATGATTATGGGTGGATGTATTGGCCTTGCTTTTGGTCTCTTTCAAATTTTCCCACTTCTGGCCATTATCCCTATTCCGTTTGCCATCTTTTTTGGCATCCTCGCCCTCCCTATCAAGCGTGATCAGCCAATGGAGACATATCTTGCTGCTATTGTTTCTTATCATCTCAAACCTCATAAGCGTCTCTGGCATCCCGGCCAACGCGAATCCACTATCGAGATCACCGCACCAAAACTCGTAGAAAAACCTCGCACTCGCGATCTTTCTGGAGAAGAAGCAGGGAATCGCCTTTCCTTCTTGGCTAATGTCATAGATTCCGAGGGCTATGCTGTCCGTGGCGCCATCAACGACGCTCCCGTTCAACCTCAAATCATTGCAGAAGCCAACGCCGCTCCAGACATTCTTGACGCCGACTCTTCTTCCACTATCAACCAGCTTCTTGCCGCCCAACAAAGCGCCCGCCACGAAGATGCTCTCAACAAAATGCGCCAAGCTATCAGCGCTTCAGAAAACAACACTCCGTTATCTTATGGCAGCCCAATGCTTCAGCCTCTTTCTTCTGACCAGTCTTTAAGAGATCTTGCCAACAACAAAGATTATTCTGTTGCCACTTTATCTAAAGAAGCCGCGCGCATAGAAGGAAATAACTAAGGAGAAACGATGAACCCACAACAACAATATCCACAGCAACCAGTCGCGCAGCCAGTCCCACAGCCGGTTGCTCAGCCACAGCAAGCCTTTTCACAGCCAGCAACACAACCAACCGCACAACCAACCGCACAGCCGGCGACACAACCTCAAGCTGCTTTCCAGCCTCAGTATTCACAGGCAGCCGCTCCACAGCTAGTTCAACAACAATACCCACAACCTGCCTACCCACAACAGCCGCAGCAACAGTATCCGCAACAAGCCCAACCGGTCTATCAATCTGCCCAAGCTCAGCAAATCTCTCCAATTGCTAATGCGCCAACACAAGTTGCCCAACCAGCCCAGCCAGCCAAACCAACAACTAGCGCCACTTCCAAACAAGTCGACGCACCGCTTTCTACTCAGTCCACACTTCTCATTTCCGAGCTCCGCGATGGCCTCGTCATCATGAAAGACGGTTCTTTCCGCGCGGTTGTCGCTTGTCAATCTATCA
Organism: uncultured Candidatus Saccharibacteria bacterium; assembly: GCA_947304135.1. Taxonomy (GTDB): domain Bacteria; phylum Patescibacteriota; class Saccharimonadia; order Saccharimonadales; family Saccharimonadaceae; genus Nanosyncoccus. The sequence continues at coordinate 125,166 of CAMYZZ010000001.1, read as the reverse complement.
ACTTTGACCTCATGAGTGAAACCGAACGCGAGGCTGTTGAATACTCTTACCAAAACTTTCTCAACTCACTCACGTTCAACATCCAAATCCTTGTTCGCTCCCAACGCGTAGATATTGGCCCATACATCGAGCGCCTTTCCGAAATTCGCCGCAACAACGACAATATGCTTCTTGGCGTTTTAATGGATGATTATATCAACTTTATCGATATCCTTTCTCAAGAAGCAAACATTATGGACAAGTCATTCTTTATTGTCATTCCATATTACACCTCCGCCGACGCCGAAAAGGTCCTCACCCAGACCAAAAACATCTTCAGCGCCTTTGGTAAATCCAAAACCCCAGAGGTCACCAAGATAGATCGCGCCACCTACGACAAGGCCATCTCAGAGATCAACAACCGCGTAGAATCCGTCATCTCCGGCCTCTTCCAGATCGGCATCCGTTCTGTCCGCCTCAACACTCGCGAACTTGGCGCACTCTATTACAACTTTAATAATCCAGACACCGCCGTCCGCGAACCGCTTGTAGATTTTACAAAACTAGCCACAACCTACGTAAAGAAAGGAGAGAGAAATGCCTAAAAAAGAAACTCAGCTTACCGCTGCTCAGATTGCCGCCCAGGCTCAAGCCATGGAAGAGGCAGAGATTCAGCGCGCCTTTGAGCAGGGCATCACCACCCTTCGCGACCTCATCTCTCCATCCAGCATAGAGATTCATTCTGATTATTTCCGCCTCGGCACCAAATATGGCCGCACTCTTTATATCTATGGTTACCCTCGCGCACTTATTACTGGTTGGCTATCTCCGCTCATCAACATCGACGAGGTTCTAGATATTTCTATGTATATCTATCCAGTAGAAACTACCGTCGTTATGAAAAACCTCCAGAAAAAGGTTACTCAGCTAGAAGCTAGTATTTCCGTCAATACCGAGCGCGGCAAAATTCGCGACCCAGAACTAGAAGCCGCCATCTCCGACGCCGAAGAGCTTCGCGACCAGCTCCAGGTTGGTGCAGAAAAATTCTTCCGCTTTGGTCTCTATGTCACTCTTTGGGCCGATTCCTTAGACGAGCTTAGCTTTGTTCAGAGAAAAATCGAAACTCTCTTTGGTCAGCAAATGGTCTTTTCTAAGGTTGCCAGCTCCCAACAAGAGCAGGGAATGAATAGTACTATGCCAGAGTGCACCGACCAGCTCCTCATCCGCCGCAACATGAACACAGGCGCTATTTCTACCAGCTTCCCATTCACCTCTGCCGACCTCACCCAAGAAAAAGGCATTCTTTATGGCATCAACATGCACAACAACGGCCTCGTCATCTTCGATCGTTTCTCTCTAGAAAACGCCAACATGGTCGTCTTTGCCAAATCTGGTGCAGGTAAATCTTTTGCAGTCAAGCTAGAGGCTCTTCGCTCCATGATGACAGGCAGCGAAATCATCATTCTCGATCCAGAAAACGAATATCAAAAACTCTGCGATGCTGTTGGCGGCTCTTATATTCGCCTCAGCCTCAATTCTGATATCCGCATCAATCCATTTGATCTCCCAAAAGTTATCGACGCCGAGGATGCTAACGACGCCCTTCGCGCCAACCTTGTTACACTTCATGGCCTTTTCCGCCTTATGCTTGGTGGCGCCTCCAATCAACCAGGCGCTTCAAACGCCCCGGTTCTCACACCAAACGAGGAGGCTGATCTTGACCAAGCCTTAATCGATACTTACGCTCGCGCTGGTATCACTTCCGACCCACTTACTCACCAGTCTACCCCACCAACCATCGCCAACTTCTACGACACCCTTCTTCACATGGGCGGCTCTGGCCCAACTCTTGCCGCACGTCTTCGCAAATACACTACAGGAACTTTTGCCGGTATCTTCTCTCAACAATCCAATGTCGATATCAACAACCAGATGGTCGTCTTCAATATCCGCGACCTAGAAGACGAACTTCGTCCAGTCGCCATGTATATCGTCCTTTCCCATATTTGGAGTATTGTTCGCGCCGAGCAGAAGCGCCGCATCCTTATTGTTGATGAGGCCTGGCAACTTATGCAATACGAAGATTCTGCCAACTTCCTCTTTAGCCTTGCTAAACGCGCTCGTAAATACTATCTCGGTCTTACTACCATCACTCAGGACGTTGAAGATTTCATGGGCACCAAACTTGGCCGCGCCATTGTTGGTAACTCCTCTATGCAGCTCCTCTTAAAGCAATCTAGCTCCGCAGTCGATGTTTTGTCCGACGTTTTCAAGCTCACCAACGAAGAAAAGAAGCGCCTCGCCAGCTTCCCAGTTGGCCAAGGTCTCTTCTTTGCTGGCCAAAACCATGTCCACATCCAAGTTATTGCTTCAGAAACCGAAGAATCCCTTATCACTACCAATCCAGCCACTACCAAACAACGCTAGTTTTTGCTATAATATATATTATATATGGTCAGTAGCGGTCTTTATGTCGGCTCCGGCGAGGCTCGTCGTTTTGTCGCCAAGTCTAAGGTTAAGAAGCCTACTTCCTTTTTGAAAGCTACTCCAGCTTTTATTTTAGTCATCTTTGTCATTATTGCCGTTGTTGCAATTTTCGCTTCAGGTACCCTACTTGGTCCACACATCTCCGCACTTGTCACAGAAGCCACCCAAACCGATTTTGCCGCCTACAATGCTGAGGCCAACAATATCACCCTCCAAATCTTACATGGTGATTTATCTATGCCAGATACATATAAGTCCGCATTGGAAAAAGAGGGAATCAAAGTCAAAGATAGTCAAACTCTAGAATATAAAGGCCAGGACATCACTTATGATAATTACATGTCTATGTATAACGGCGACGTAGGTTTCCGCGAAGCTGTCCTTTATGCACGCGGTGGCCGCGCCGAACTTTTCTACGACAATACCGCCAAAACTTTCTACGAAAAACTCGGCCTCTCGCGCGACGTTTTGCACGATTACAAAACTACCGGCGATGATACCACCGATAACAAAACTTATAATGAGCTCATGACCAAATATTTTGATGTCGACTCCGGCTCCACAATCGATACTGCTGAAACCACCACAGAAAAAGATGCCTCCGGCAAAACCACCTCGGAGACAACTTCTTCTACCGGTGCCATTTCTGCAAGCAGCATTTCTGGCTCCGACATCAAAGAACGCGCCAAAAACTTCCTTGACTCCGTTGGCGACAAAACTGCAAGTCAGTCCGAAGGTTGTACGGCACAGAAGGTTGGCGATATGGTTGCAACCGCTGTTGCAAGCAATGCTAAATATACTTACGCCCAAAGCTTCATGACTAAAATGGAAAGTATCAGCAAAGCTATGGCCGGAGACGGTGATAGCTCCGCCATCAACTCCGTCCTCAACTGGTTCACGGGCGTCCAGACATCCAAAGTCTACAACCCTTCCACTGGCGAAACTACCGAAATTACCGGCTCGCCACTAGAGTCCGAAGCTATGAAAAGTATCTTGTCTAGCACTCCAATCAATCAAGAAAAAACCGCCGCCTACTCTCTAGAACGCTCCTTTAGCTCTACCGATACTAGCATCAAAAATGCCGGCCTTTCTACCGACTCTTGCGCCAATGAACGCGCCAGCAACACTGTTATTAGTCTAAGCGCCAACGCCATCCCCGGCAGCAGCTTTATCCGCTCAACTATTGGCACTTTGCTAGATGCCACCCTGGGCGACGGCATCAAAATCTCTGCCAGTACCACTCTCAGTCTGCTCATTCCAGAAATTGCCGATGTTCTCTATGGCAACGCGCACGAGAACTCCATTGGTATTTCCGGCGGAGAAGAGTTTGGCATGGGCGCCGCAAATATTAACCAGCTCGCCAGCCAACAAAACTCCGCCGCCACCGGCGCCTCTCGTCAAAAAATTTTAGCCTACAACAAAATTAACAACGAGACCATTGCCAGCCTCGCCGAAATCGATCGCAAAAACCACAGCCCACTTGATGTTAGCAACCCAAACACCTTCCTAGGTTCTATTGTAAGCTCACTCCTTCCACTCGCCACCACGTCAAACACTATCGCATCACCAGTCTCCACCTTGTCTACTATTTCCGGAACCTCTCTAGCCTCACTAAACTCCACCTATGCCGATGGCGAAAACACCTCATTCTTAACCACCTTTGGCAACTATTGTAGTAAAGTTGATGCCATCGGCGCTGTCGGCAACGCTTTTTGCAACATGATCGCCATAAACGACACGTCTATTTTAAACACTCCAGAAAATGACTCAACATATCAAAGTGTCATTTCCGACTCAATCGAAATAGATTCAGAAGGGAACGAAAAAGTCAAAGATGGCTCTCCACTCGCCGATTTTATCACTTATTGGATGGGTCGTTATTCCATGCCGGGAGTCTACGACGCTAATATCGCCAACGCCTGCAAAGAAAACATTTCCGGTAATATTCCAATTTTATCCGACATCGTTTCTATGGTTAAATCTATTGACAATGAGTATTGTAGGACTGTCGCTGACGGCTCACGCTATGTCAATTCCGAAGAAAATCCGTATTGGGAAACAGAAAAATATCATCAGCTCTGGGTTTTGAACACTCGCGTCAAAGAAAACCTCGGTTTTTACAAAGATAGCAAAAGCCCTCTCACCGCTTATCGCGAAGAATACGACGCCGCTCATCCACTAGACAACTCCCGCTCTGGCTACCTCGCCCGCATCTCCGGTCTCACCAAAGACGACTCTGAAACCGTCCTCGCCCTCATCGACTATTACAACTTCATCGCCACCTACAACCCCGAAGAAGCTTACTTATTCAACGACGCGAAAACGAGTGAATTGGCGGATCTTTCGCGACAACGGGAGCGAAGGATAGGGAGTTCGCCCGTAACGACGGGCCGAACGACCGGTGCCGCCAATTCACTCGTTAAGCGTCGTACTACGGAGGTTACGGGATGAAAAAGTTAATATTATCCATCCTCCTTGCGACCACCCTCACCACCTCTTCCGTTGGTGCAATTTCACCATCACTCCTAAATTATTTTGGCAAAAACGGCATTTACTATTACAACCCAGATGGCTATTCTAGTGGCTGCTTCGTCGGCCTTGGTAGTTACGATGGTATTGTCTCTGCTGGCCTCTCCGCTTTGCAATCAGAATTCGTTGATAAATATCACACCATCGCCATCCAATTAAGCAGCGAATACGGTATCCCTTGGGAAGCCGTCATGGCACAGGGGATTTTAGAGTCTGCTTCTGGCACCTCAAAATTTGCCCGTGAGCGCAACAACTTTTTTGGTATCAACGCCGTAGATAGCGATCCAAACAAAGCCACTTCCTACTCAACCCCACAAGAAGGATGGAAAGGTTATTACGAATTCATCAAAAACAACTCCCGCTACGCCACCGCCGGTGCTTTTAACTACAAGAACGATCCGTATGGCTACATCCAAGCAATAAAAAATGCTGGCTATGCCACCGATCCAAACTACGTCCCAAAAATCAGCGGCCTGATCAAAGCTATCCAAAATCGCGCCTCCGAGAAAAATTGGGTCGCCTCACTTGTGGCCTCAGCCTACAATTTCTTCCACGGCTGCTCATCCACAACCTATGGTAATGGCGACCTAAACTCCACCGCCCTAGCCCTTTCTTGGCCAGATCGCAACCACTCAATAACCGATGCTATCGCAGCGTACACTTCCGCCTTATCCACTGTGGGGCTTAGCAACTATGGCGACAAATTCGTCCAAATTGGTGCCAGCTGCGATGCCTTTGTCGCAACCGTCCTTAGATTTTCCGGCCTCGATCCAAACGTTAGGTGCTGCGGCGCAGCTAACATGCTCAATTATTTTGCAAACTCCAGCCTCTACGAAGAAATCCCAAATCTCGGCAACACCTCCAACCTCCAGGCTGGCGATATCCGCGCTAAGCCTTCCCACGTAGAAATGTATGTTATCGACGAAAACGGCAACGGTAAAATCGCCTCCGCCTCCTATGGTAACCGCACTTCCGACCACGCCATCAACTACTACGCAGACTCCGCCTATCGTATTTTTAGATTTAAGGGAGCCAAAATCTAATGAAAACCCTCATAAAATCCAAACCAATAGCGCTTATTACTATACCCCTGCTTATCTTTATTGCCATAGTTATTATTATTGCAATGATTAACCTTGGCCAAACCAAAGAAATAGAAATTGTGGTCGCGCCAGCCTCCGCCACTATCAAAATAGATGGCAAATCTTACGAAAACGGCACCTACAAGTTTAAAGAGGGAACTTATCAAGTTCATCTAGAAAAAGAAAATTTCGTCTCCAAAGATTTTTCTTTCAATACCAATGATACGGATAGAATTTATGAATATCTTGAGCAGACCGATGGCACTTATTCTTGGTATCTAAATCACGAAACCGACGCCTTGCTACTTACAAAAATTGGAAGTTTCAACGCAAACATCGAGGCGCAAGAATTCACAAAATCATATAACGCAATCTCCAAACTACCTATCATTTATGCAAACTACGACGATCAATACAATTACACAGAATACCGCATTGACGGTGGAAAATTCTCCGAGTGTGTCGCAGATTTTTGTCTTAAAATCACCGACACTACTGGCGGCAACTACGAGGTTGCTAAACAAAAAATGAAGGAGCAGGGAATTAATCCCGACAATTACGAAATCGTCTATACCTACACACCAATTACCCCACTAGAATAAGCATAAGCCGTGCTATAATATATAATATATGGGTCATAAAAAGTTGCACCGCTTTCTTTCTTGTCTTGCTTGCTTTTTAATTGCTGTAACCATAGTTACAGTTTCCACCACTTCTTCTTTTGCCCTATCAGACCGCCATCGTACCATTTTCAAAGAAAATGGTCTTATGTTCTGGAATCCAGACGAAAAGACTTCTTACGGCTGTGAGTATGGCGACATCGCCAGTGGAGTGGAGGATACTATTGAGCTAGGCGACGACAATGCCAGCACCGCCATTGGCTTCCTTATGCAAAATGGCTACACTCAAACTGCCGCAGTTGCAATTGTGGGCAACCTCCTCGTAGAATCTGGCGTAAATCCTAAAAAACTCCAAGGCGGCGCCATTGTTTCCGATGATTTTGTTGCCTATAGAAACGGCTCCAAAACTTTTAGCGGCGGCTTCGGCCTAGCCCAATGGACTTCTGCTGGCCGCGTTAGTAAACTTCAAGAATATGCCGATTCCAAGAATCTCAATGTCGCCACTATGGCTGCTCAGCTTGGTTTTCTGATTCGTGAACTCACCGGTGCTTATAGCTCTACGGTCAGCCCAGATAAACTTAATAACCTTGGTCTTGACGAAGCAGTATTTAGGGTTCGCCGTTACTATGAAGGTCCGGCCCGCATGGTTTATGACACGCATGACGGAAAATATTACAACGACTACGTTCCAAACAGTCTTTCCGAAGTCAGCGAAACCAAAACCCCTGGTGTATATTATGAGCTCACCAAGACCTTCAATGCTGCCCAAAAGCTCCTTGGTGTCACCCCAACCAGTGTAGTTTTAAGCGAAGACAAGTCTGTTGTTTGTAATCACAAACCAATTGATACAGATTCTCTAGTTTTCTACAGTCAGTGTGATCCAGCCTGGAAAAACCTCAATTACGGCAAAGCTGGTGTCCGTGGAAACAATAATATTGGCACAATTTGTTCATCTGGTTGTGGCCCAACTTCATTCGCCGTTATTGCAACCAATCTTCTTCATAAATCCATCACTCCCGCCGAGACCTCCGATATCGCCGGCATTGGCGGAATGCATGTCCAAGGCGTTGGCAGTAGTCACCAAATTACCAACTATCTCGGCAATCATTACGGGCTAGAAGTCATCCGTATCGCCGGCAATATTACGGAAATAAATAAGTATCTAGACCAGGGCTACATGATTCATACCTCTGGCAAAGGCTCCGCACCGTTCACTCGCGGTGGTCACTACATCGCAATTGTTTCCCACTTAGAAAATGGCAACTGGTTAGTCGCCGATTCTTCTAGTCGCGGACCAAGCGGAGAGTATAAACCACAAGCTGTCATCAATGCCGGCATGCAAGTTGGCAATGTTTGGGCAGTAGGAGTAAAATAAATGGAACGCTTAGAGAATTTTCTAAAAACCAAAGCAGGCAAGATCACATTAATAATTATCAGCGCCGCAATTATTATTGCTGGTATCACCGCAATAATAATCAATATCACAGGCCAAAATGGTTTCACCGAATCATCCACTAAAGTTAATGATCCATCCGGTCTAGACGTTTATGATTCTAATGCTGAGCCAGAAGGAGAATCAGAGCTAGTCATTATTGGCTTCAATGTTCTATATGATTTTGGTTTCTCCGCCTCTCAACAAGAAGAAATCTATAATGTTGTAAAAGACTACATTACAAAAGAAGCTCCTTCCGCCGCCACAGTTAGCTATGAAAAAGATAGTTTTAAATACACCTCCGAAGAAGAAGTCACAAAGTCTGAATTCAAAATTATCACCGACACCAAGCAAGAGTTTCTCGTCTCGCTTGACACAGATTGGTCTTACACCGACATCAATGTAGATATTAGTAAGCTATAATTCTACACCCTTCACGCTTGTCAAAATCACCTGATGATTTTTGAAATTTTCCACCAAACTTTTTTGCCGCACACTATCCAGCTCAGAAAACACGTCATCAAGCAATACTACTGGCTTTTTGCCAAGTGTTTCAAAAATCAAATTCGCTTCAATAAATTTTAATGCCAAAATTATACTTCTAGTTTCTCCGCGCGACGCATTTCCGTCCGCATTAAACCCATTAAATATAAATTCAAAATCGTCTTTATGGATACCAAAATTTGTATGCCCCGTAATCTTGTCACGCTCAAAATCCATCGCAAGAAGTCTCAAATATTCGCTTTCCAAAATTTCTCCCGTATAACTCTTGTATTTTATCTCCACCATATCATCATTCTTCGCAATCGAACGGTAAGTCTCTGTCAAAAACTCATTAATCCGAGCAACAATTTCTCGCCTTTTTTCACGCGCCTCCACCCCATATCTTGCAAGTAAAATATTCCAAGAAAAGAGTGTGTCCGCGTCCACATATTCCTGTTTCAAAATTTCGTTTCGCTGCTTTAAAACTTTATTGTAACGCGAAAGGGAATTACTGTATTTATCGTCCAGTTGAGAAATTAACCGATCGAAATATTCTCGCTTACTAGTTGGCGAGCTAATCACAAGATGCAAATCTTCTGGCAAAAACAAAATTATCGGATATTTATTTTGTTTAGAAAGTCGCGCAGTTTTTTTGTCCTTTATTAAAAACTGTTTTTTATCTTTTAACCCGTCATAAAAAACCGTCACTTTTTCGCCGTTACAATAGTTTATTTCCGCGCGATAAAATTCTGCTTTTTTCCGAATAATCTCCCGGTCTACCGCCCGAAAACTTTTTCCCTGCAACGCAATATAAATCGCCTCAAGTACAGACGTTTTACCACACCCATTCTCACCTAAAATTAGCGTCGTGTTATCATCAAAATCCTGCTCATAATTTTCGTGAATCCGAAAATTATTTAGCTTCACATTTTTGATAATAATATCATTCATGGTTAGACATTTAGCGGCATAATAATATGTCGATAATCTTTACTTTTTGCATTCGTTACAAGCACTGGCGCACTCGACAAAGCAAACTCAATTTTTACTTTTTCTTCCGTCAGCGCATTTAGTGCATCAATCAAAAATCTAGAATCAAGTTTGACTTTTCCAGTTTTCTCAACCTCAGTCTCAATCTCAGATTTATTTTCACCAACTTCGTTAGAGATGGAAGATACAGAAAACACTTTTTTCTCTGCGTCTGTTTCGCAAGTGATTGCACGGTTAGACTCTCTTGCAAATAATGCCGCAATCTTCACTATGCGATTTAGCTCATTCCTATCAACTTCAATCTTTACCTCATTATCTTTCGGAATCAACTGCCTATAATCTGGAAATGTTCCATCAATCAGTTTAGAAGTCACTTCGATTTCTGCCGCTCTAAACCGGACCTGATTATCATCAAACAAAATCTCAATCTCATCCGCTTCTTCCGGAATAGAACGCAATACTTCTTGCAGGGAAGAGGTCGGCACAATTGCCGCCACCTCACTTTTAACTTTTTCAATAAACTTTCGTTCCGCCAACCGGTATCCATCAGTTGCTGCCACAAAAAGGCTTTCATCCGCCGTATTAAAATACACACCCGTAAGTGATGGCCTGGTAGTATCACCGCTCGCCGCGATAACTACTTGGGACAATCCAGCCTTAAACTCATCCACCCCCATCTTATAAATCACGGCTTTTTCTTCGTTAATCTCTGGTAATTCCGGAAAATCATCCGCAATCGCCCCATTGATAGTAGAGGAATACTTTCCAGCCGAAGTTTTCACTTTTACACCGTCAGTGGAAATCGTGATCTTTTCTCCACGAGGTAAATTCTGTACAAACTCCGCTAAAAGCCTAGCGGGAACAGTAATTACTCCGTCTTTAGCATTTATCACCGGTACATAATCTACTACTGCCATATCTAGATTGGTTGTAGTCAAGCTAACCTTACCACTATCTACCTTTATCATGACATTAGACAAGATAGGTAATGTAGACTTAGCTCCTACAGCTACTCTACTTACCACATTTAAAGCTCTCGCTAGCTTTTCCTGTGCAACCTCAATCTCCATACTCACTCCTTTTATATTATTATATTATTTAATTAAATAGTAATTATAGTAATAAGCTATGTGGAAAATGTGCAAAACCTCCTACCAAACAGGGAAGATTGTGCATTAAAACCCGTGCAAATCTCCGTGTAATTCCTGCGTAAAACAAAGTGGAAAACCGAACTTATCCACCCCTGTATTTTTAAAAACCGAACATATGTTCGTGTTGTGGAAAGTTGTTCGCATTTTTTAAACATACTTTCCCCCAGGCTTTTTCGCAAGTTTTTCCACAACTTAGGCATAAACTTCCTCCCGAATCGAAGCAACCTGCTCCCGCAGTGCAAAATCACATTTTATATCCTCGCGAATCTTTTTAATCCCGTGCATCACAGTGGTATGATCTTTTACTCCCACCTCTAGTGCTATCTTAGTAGTGCTCATCCCGAGCTCCTCCGAGAGAAGATACATCGCTATCTGCCTGGCGGTCTTGATGTGGGCTACGCGACTCTTTCCACACATCTCTTTCACGGTCAAATTCAGGCACTTAGCCACCGTATCAACAACGTGCCGCGGAGAAACCACATTCTTATGTGATGAAGACCCACTGCTCACCATTCCGCTATTTATTACGGCTAGTGGCGTAATACCCTTAAACTCTGCAAATGCTAATATCTTCTTATACTCGCCTTCAAGGTCGCGGACATTGGTTTTCACCATGTTTGCAATATATTCAATTGCCTCATCTTCAATCTCTACTGCGTCATAATCAGCTTTTACGCGCAAAATTGCACACTTATCCTCAAACTTTGGCAGCTGGATATCAAACGAACCACCACTAGCCAGCCTAGAGGTAAGCCTTGGGTCTAGCTGCTCAAGTTGATCTGGCAGACGGTCCGATGTGATAATCACTTGCTTACCATGTTGCTGGAGCTCATTAAAGATATCAAAGAATGCGTTCTGGGTTGCGTCTTTCCCCATAATCATCTGGATATCGTCAATAATTAAAGCGTCAACGCTCTGGTACTTCTTGGTAAACTTATCCGCCTGGCGCGATTTGAGATCGGAAATAAATTCATTATAGAAGCTATTCGTCGGCACATATGCAATCTTAAACTCCGGGTGCTCCGCCTGGAGCGCATTACCAATCGCTTGTACGAGGTGGGTTTTACCAAGCCCCGGTCCACCATAGAGATAAAACGGATTATATCTCCCGCCCGGGTCTTTCACTACTCTCTGCGCAATCGCCGCCGCCACGTCATTATTAGACCCAATCACGAAATTATCCATTGTATAGGCTGGATTTAACCCAGATTCAAACCTGGACGAAGAATTAAAACTAGATGACGCAAAGCCACGCTTTGTATTGCGAGGAGCTGAGCTAGCAATATTATCACTGACCGGCGCTTTAGCTGCGCCATCGTTTACTCGAGATATCTCCTCGCGAGAAATCTCGCGCGAGCGCGGTTTTATCCGCTGCTCGCCAGAGACAATATAAGTCACGTCGGTAAACTTTACGCCGTTCCGCTTCAGAGCATCACGGATTACGTCGTCGTACTTCTTACGAATCTGCCCCTCTTTGAATACATTAGGGGTCTTAATTGTTACAACCCCGTCGGGGGAGATGGAGGCGAGACTTACATCCTTAAACCAAGTTGCAAACGCTGACGCAGGAATAGCTTGCTCTACCTCGGCAAGTACATTTTTCCACACATCAAACATAATTGGCAACCTCCTACCTCTTTACATGACCTAAATACTTAAACTCATTATACACCAAATCGGCAACTTTTCCACAAGAATCAAGGGAGAAAAATAATATTTCATAACTACAAATTTACATAACAGGGGTGAACTTTTCCACAAACAAACCCTCAAACCTGGGGAAAATGTGGAAAACTCCTTTATTTTTGTGCAAAAAAGTGCTATACTATAACAAAGTTTTACTAATATTTAAACTAATAGGAAATTATCATGCCAAAACGCACTTATCAGCCGCACAAGCGCCAGCGCAAAGTTGAGCACGGCTTCATGAAAAGAAATGCCACCAAAAATGGCCAAAAAGTTCTAAAACGCCGCCGCATCAAAGGCCGCGCCCGCCTCACCGCTTAACAAAACAGGCCTCGCTAAGAGGTCTTTTTTGTGGTACAATAAAGCTAATGTTTAGGGAGCAGGGCAAGTTCATTCGCGAGTATCTGAAAGTTGCGGAGTTGAACCCGTTTTATTTTGCATGCGCCGTTTTCACTTCTGTTTTTGCTAAAGCCGCCGCTGTTGCCCGCCCATTTATCGCCGCTCTTATCATCAAAGCCCTGACAGAGCAGAACGCCGGCGACACTTATATGTATATAGGTATTTTTGCGGTTGTTTATATTTTTTATCGAGCGATGCTTTTCTTAAACTGGCGAGTTTTTACTCACAACATGATCTATAGTTACCAAAACCTTCAGGACAAGGTTTTTAGTAAGCTCCTATCTGTAGACTATAATTTCAACAAAAAAATCAGCCGCGGCAAACTCCTAAACGTCATCAACACCGACCTTTTCGAAATTGGCGAGATGAACAATGAGGTCGTAGAGTTTTTTACCACCACCATAGAGATTATCGTCGTCGCCATTATCGCCTTCCGCTTTAATATTTTTGTCTCTTTGCTTATGTTAGCCTCCATTTTTGTATACGCAGCCATTCGCACTCATGCAGACCGCAGGTTTAACTTTTTCTGGTGGAAATGCCAGCTAGAGAACGATAAGTTTAGTAGCTTCCTAAACCAAATCCTAACTGGACTCCAAGAAGTTAAAGTCTTTAATATGCTCTCGCACTTACACGGCCATCTAGACAGGATTCAGGACCGCTATGATAAAAACTACGCCAACCAACGAAGCCAAGTGACACTCCGCGACAACGATGTCAACTACACCGTCTATCTCTTTCGCACAATAATTTTTATAGTCTGCCTTATCTCAATGATGAGTGGCCACATGGAGATAGATATCCTAATCATGTTGGTCGCATATCATGAGCAAATCATTAGTTACACAGGCAATCTAATAGACAGCTCGGTTAAAATTCGCCTCACCAACGCAGCGGTCAAACGCCTAGACTCAATCATGAACTACCGCGCGGTGGCCCCAGTCGAATTTGGCAACCTAGAGCTCGACCATATTTCTGGAGCGCTCTCTATGAAAAACGTCTCACTAGATATTAATCATCAAAAAATCCTCAAAAACATCAGTTTTAACATTCGCCCGCGCGAGGTTGTAGCCATAGTTGGCTACCCAGGCTCTGGCAAGACTAAACTCTTTGATCTCATCCTTCGTCTTTATAAACCGACTCATGGCAAAATCACACTAGATAACATCGATATCAACGAATTCTCCAGGGATATTTACGCTTCCAACGTCACTGTCGCCAACCAGGTTCCATTTATTTTTAATACCAGTATTAGAAAAAACCTTGGTCTTGTCGATCCAGATATTAAGCATCAAATCGACGCCTGTAAAACCGCCGGGATTCATAATTTCATAGAAACCCTCCCGCTTGGCTACAATACGATACTAAGAGAAAACGGCGGCAACATTTCTGGCGGCCAGCGCCAGATGATATCGATCGCCCGCACTCTCTTGACTAATGCCGAAATTTTCCTCTTGGATGACATCTCCACCTCGCTAGATCCAGACACCGCCAAACTCATCCCCAGGCTGATTAAGAACATCCGCAAAGACCACACCGTCATTATGATTACTAAAAAACCGGAGCTTATGAAAATTGCTGACCGTATCATCGTTTTAGATCATGGCGAGATTGTTGCTTCTGGTACGCATGGCGGCCTCATCAAAAGAAGCGCGCTCTATCGCGCCCTCCAAGTTATGCAGAGCTCCGGAGGTGATCTATGAAATATTACATAGATCTCGTCAAAAAATTCTTTAGCTTTGGAGTGACAGACAAAAAGCTCCTGGGCGGCCTCCTTTTTGCACTAATCCTCCGCACAATCACCGGGCTTATGATTCCTCTCGCTGCTGCCGCCATTGTTGATGCTGCCACCGACCAAGATTTTCCTCGCGCCTTTATCATGACTGGCATATTCTTATTAATTACCACAACCTATATTATTTTTGGCCATCTCAACTACAAGGCTTATGCCAAAAACGCCAACTATATCCACAATACGCTTCAGCGCAAAATTTTAAACAAGGTCGTCACCCTAGATCAAGATTACACCAAATCTATCTCTCATGCCGAAATCGTCAACACGGGTTTTCAAGACGTCACCACCTGCCAACGCATCCCAGACTACCTCTTTGAGATTATCTTAAAAACCGTCACTATTATTGCGGATGCAGTGATTTTGGTATTTGTCGACCCACTCATTGGTGGTATCACTCTTGGCCTTACCGCGGCCTCTATCGTCATCTTCATCGCCCATATGAAAAAACGCGACCACTACGCCGAGCTCCGCCGTGCTCACCAAGACGAGATTTCTGGGCTGATGAGCCAGATCATTGATGGTCACAAAGAAGTCCATGCCTTCAATCTAGAAAACAGCCTCCGTACAATTCTAAACAGGGAAAAGCGCGAATGGAAACGTATCTATCTCAAGCAGCGCTGGCACAACGACCTCGGCCGCGCACTTACCCCATTCCTTCAGGGTATTGGCCGCGTCCTTGCCTATTTTATCGCTGGCACACTCATTCTAAAAGGGGAGTACAACATCGCCACTCTCGTCCTTGTTGTCGGCTATTACGAAAACATGCACGATGGCTATGATGGTATAGTTGGTATCCTCTATGAGTTGTCTAAGTCCAAGGTTGCTATCAACCGTGTCCACAAATTATTGAACTATCGCCCCAACAAAAAACTCAAATTCGGCCTACACGACAACGATTATATTAGAGGCGAGGTTTGCTTTGATCGTGTCTCGTTTACCTATGGTAGAAAACCACTCATTAGGGACATTAGCTTCACCCTAGAGCCAGGCAGCCTCACTGGTATCGTTGGCAAATCCGGCTCTGGCAAATCCACCATCCTCCGTCTACTCCTCCGCCTCTACAAGCCAACCCGCGGCAAGATCACGATAGATGGCAAAAACATCAAAGATTACAACAAAGAAGTTTATGCTACCAACGTCAGCATTGTCACTCAAAAACCTTTTGTCTTCGATCTCTCCATCAGGGAAAACCTCAATATGGTAGATAGAAACATAGAGCGCCAGATAGACGCCTGTAAAAAAGCTGGCATCCACGATTTTATCATGAGTCTAGAAAAAGGCTACGACACAGTCCTTGTCCAAGACGGCGCCAACCTCTCTGCTGGCCACAAGCAGCTGCTTTCTCTCGCTCGCACTTTGCTTAGTAAGTCCGAGGTCCTCCTCTTCGACGAGGTTACTTCCACGCTAGATAGCGATACTACCAAACAAGTTATCAGCGTATTGAAACTTCTCAAAAAAGACCACACCGTCCTAGTTGTCACTCATAAGCCAGAGGTTATGCGCGCCATGGACGAGCTAATCGTGCTAGACGAGGGAAGAATGGTTGGTCGCGGCACTCATCAGAATCTCCTCCACAACAAGTTTTACCAGCTCCTCCAAAAATGATATAATATATTATATATGTTATCCAGAAAATACCGGTTCCATTCTCGCGGGGGAGTGAGATACACTTACGCCCACGGCAAGACTATTCGCACACCCAAAATGTCTCTAGTCTATAATGATAATTCCCGTGGGTTCCAGCGCTACGGCGTCGTTGTCTCCAAGAAGATAGAAAAGACCGCCGTTGGCAGAAACCGCATCCGCCGCCGTGTCTACGAGGCCATCCGCCAGGAACGCGAACATTTCCGCGAGCCACGCGACAATATTTTTGTTATCTATAGCAAAGATATCTTAACTATGGAGTTTACAGAGCTCCGTGCCCTCATCCGTTCACTTTTAGAACAGAGTATGATATAATTACCCCAATATGTTTTGGTTAATTGATTTTGTTATCATTCGTCCGATCGTAAATATTCTTTTCGTTATCTATAATTTTGTGGGTGATTTTGGCCTTGCCATCATCCTCTTCACCATTCTTGTCAAGTTCCTGATGTGGCCCCTTGTCAAACGCCAGCTCCACCAGACCAAGCTGATGAAAAAAATCCAGCCAGAGCTTACCGAGATCAAAAAGAATTGCAAAGGGAACCGTCAGATGGAATCTCTCCAGATGATGGATCTCTACAAGCGCCACAACATCAAACCTTTCCGCACCGTGGTCACCACCTTGATCCAGCTCCCAATTTTCCTTGCCCTCTTTATGTCTATCTCTGCCATGGTCAACCCTCGCCCATCTGCTGATACCTGCGGCTACACCAACGTATCTAACTGTGCCTACGAGCCAGTCAGAAACCTAGACCACGTCAAAGATATCATCGAGAAGCAAAACCACTATTTCGAGGCAAAGGATGCGGCTCAAACTGCCAAAGACGCCGGCGAAGAATACACCGAGCCAACCTACGAGTTCGAGCCAAAACTCTTTGGCGTGATAGATCTCGCCGTCTCTCCGTCCGAGGTCTTCCATGGCAAGGTCAACCTCAGCACCATTGTCGTCCTCCTCTTTGCAGTTGGCGCCTCCGTGCTCCAATTTATCACTTCTCGCCAGCTCAACCCATCAAACAAGAAAAAAGGCAAGAGCTTCAAGCAGCTCATGAAAGAAGCCGCCAGCGCCGACAAAGAGCCAGACCAGTCAGAGATCAACGCTCTGGCCTCCCGCCAGATGACCGGCCTTATGCCTATCATGATGTTCTTTATCATGTTTGCTTTGCCTGGCGCGCTCGTATTTTACTATCTCTTGTCTAGTGGTATTTCCGTCATCCAGCAGAGAATCGCTTTGAGGCAAGCCGAGGACGAGATGGAAGAAGGCGCCGACAAGGCTGTCCTAAAAGAGCTCCGCAAAATCAAAGAAGCCGAAGTTGTAGAAAACAAAAAAACCGGAACCAAAATCACCAGAATTTCTGCCAAAGATACTAAAAAGAAAAGGAGAAAATAACAATGGATAGAGATGAATCAGTTCGCTTTGCGACCAAATACGTAGAAGATCTGCTCAGCTTCTTTGGTATCAACGTAGCCGTAGACTCCACAATAGACGACGAAGTCATCCAGCTTTCCGTCCCATCCACCTCAATGAACTCGCTTCTAATCGGTAGGAACGCCGACAACTTGCGTGCCCTCCAATATGTCGTCTCTCAGGCTCTCACCGCCAAAGGCGCCGAGGTCACCCGTGTCAACGTCGACGTTGCGGATTACAAGCGTCAGCGCGCCGACCGCATCGCCGAGAAAGCCGAGGGCTGGATCAAAAAAGTCCGCGAGACCGGCCAGCCAATGCGCCTAGACCTCTCTCCGGCCGACCGCCGCGTCGTCCACAAACTTGCCGAGGATTACTCCGGCATCTCCACCCACTCCGAGGGTGAAGGTCGCGAACGTCAGCTCGTCATCGAGCCAACAGATGACGGCTCCTCCGAAGAATAAAAGCAACCAGAAAAAATAAGCACAAAGCTCTTGTGCTTATTTTTTATGCTTGCTATAATAAAATTGCTAAACGTCATATATAGGGTTAATTTTAATGATAGTAACAGATACACTGTTTTCTAAACTACTAAAATCATTTGTCGCTTTTTGCGCTATTGCCACACTTGGCATTGCCGCATCCACTCCCGCTTTCGCCGACCAGACCAGCAAATCCTTAGACGTTAACCTCACTCTCGGCAACTCCATCTCCGTCCGTATCCTAGATAGCACCGCCACCTCCGACCTCTCCCTCCTCTCATTTGACCTCACCCCAACCGCCACCGGTGTCACCTCCACCAAACGCGCCATTGTAGACGTATCTACCAGTAACATCACCGGCTACAAACTCTATGTAGAGGCTAATGGCAAAGACCACAACAACCAATACACTACAGACCTAGTCCAAGGAGACACTGCAGATTCCCACGTTATTCCAACCTCCACCAGTACTTCTTCTAACAAGAACTTCTGGAACTATGTCAACCCTGCTACATCTACTGCCACGGTAGTCCCAGCCCATGGCAATCCAGACCAGATTGGTTACCTCCTAGAGCCAACCACTTCTACAAAGTCTAACGTAGATATTAATGTTGGCGTAGATACTACCATCACTGCCGGTTCCTATACCAACCAACTCCTCTTCACTGCTATCGCCAATGCAGAGTCCATCGGGTATACACTCTCCTTTGACCTAAACGGAGGCTCAGAACAAACTCCAGGCGACTATGCCACCAGGAGCGTTACTGCAGCTGCCGCATCATATACGTTTACTCTTCCAACCAATCCACCACTCAAAACTGGGTACAGCTTCAACGGATTTATTGACGAAGACGCTGAACCAGGAGAGAAAGGAAGTGTAGAAAATCCATATCTCCCAGGAGAAAACGTCACCGTCTATGCTGACCCATCTACATCCACAATGTCTGGCTCTCTAGAGCTAGTTGCTAGCTGGACTATCATAAACTCCACTCTCACA
Source organism: uncultured Candidatus Saccharibacteria bacterium (assembly GCA_947304135.1). GTDB lineage: Bacteria > Patescibacteriota > Saccharimonadia > Saccharimonadales > Saccharimonadaceae > Nanosyncoccus. The sequence goes on along the minus strand of CAMYZZ010000001.1, from coordinate 106,011 downwards.
GTAGATCCAAATGGTGGTACCTGGAGCGGCTCCACTTCTACGCAGACCTTCCCAGGAGACTATGGAGATACAAAGGTTATAGCTAATCCGTCAGCCTCCTACACCATCTCCTACAACGACAATTCCCAAGGCGCAACCTACAGTCCTAACCCACCAGCCCCAACCAGTATCAATAGAGCCTTCATCGGCTGGTCCCTAACAGCCACTGGTGGTGGCTCCCCATCTGGCTCCTTCGATACAACTACGAACACGTATACCTATAATATCGCTAGCGACACCTTAACTGCTGGATATAATACCACATCAGACACCTTCAACCTCCCGCAAGTCACCAAAACCGGACATACCTGTACTTGGCACGAAGGTTCCGCCTCTGGCACCTCTCATACTAGTGGGGAAGCAAACGTTACAATCTCTGCCAATACGGAATTTTATGTCGTTTGCACAGTCAACCAATATACCCTCACCGTCAACCCGAACGGTGGTACTTGGGGCGGCTCCACCAGTAGCCAGAATTTCTCCCAAAACTACGGCACTACCAAAACTATCTCCAATCCAACCGCCGGCGCAAAATACACTATAACATATAACGATAACGGTCAAGGCGCAACTTATACTGCTTCTCCAACTAGTGCCAATCGCTCCTTTACTTCCTGGTCGCTAAGCGGCTCCGGCACATTTGTAGGTGGCACTTATACCTACGCTGCAGGCAATGGTACGCTCACTGCGCAGTATAGTACCACCTCAGATGGGTTCAAGCTCCCGATTATTATGAAAGACGGATATACTTGTAAATGGGCTAAAGGTTCCGCATCTGGTACCAAGTACGTTGGTGGCGCTGTTACTCCTATTACTATTACGGAAGACACTACTTTTTACGCAGTTTGCGAGACTGCGACATTTGCTAGCATTAGCTACATGCAAGAAATGACAGGGACTATATGTGATAATGTAGGCATTGGTTCCTCAGCGCGATTAGTCGACATAAGAGAAAACGTCCACAAGGATTACCTAGTAGTAAGGCTAAATGATGGCAACTGCTGGATGACGGAAAGTCTAAGGCTTAACGCGGGCACGGGAATTGTATTGACTCCAGATGATTCCGATGTATCATCTAGTTTTACACTACAGAATACTGATGCGCAATGGTGTGCTGATAACACCGATGAATGTATTAATGCAGTTTACGTGTTTAACGGTATATATGGCGCTCTTGATAAACGAAAAGGCTACATGTATAACTGGTATGCCGCTACGGCCGGAACCGGAACTCGTTCCATGGCTAGTGGAGCAGACGCAACCTCATCAATCTGCCCTAAAGGCTGGAGATTGCCGAGAAACTCGGAGTATGTTGGGCTAAAGGGATATTATGATACGGCGGAAAAAATTCAATCCCCGAATCCAAACTTCGTATCGGAGGGCTTCTATGGCTGGTACGCCACAGAGAGCCGGAATTCCTTTTTTGGGGTGGCACAAGGCTATTATTGGTCTAGCACAGCCACTGCTACAGTAAATCAATCGTGGACACTGGCCATTAATCCAACTGCCAATCTCCAAGTCAACCCATATAATTTCTTGGAAAAGTATCGCGGTACGCAAGTGCGTTGCATCGCAAATGTAGCTACTACGAACCTCGTGCCTAATATCACAGGAATCCCATCTACTTCTACGAGTACTGCTATGGCTGTAAAAGTTTCAGGCAGTTCAGTGAACGGGAAAAAGATCAGCGTGCGAAAAGGTAGAAGCGTATCGATAACGGTCACCCCTGCTACGGGTGTATATCTAGATTCGGTTACCTGCCCAACTGGGTTTACGTGTTCCGGCTATAGTACAGGGCAAAGCCATACAGAAGAACAGACAATAACGGTTACAAATAATAGCGTGACAAGCGGAGACCTTGACCTTACGATTACCCCTGGATATCTACCGGCTATAGCTTCTTGCGAGTCGTCAGTAACGGGCGCAGGGTTCTATGCGGATGCTACAACAAGATATAAGAAGCTCGCCGACGGGAACTGTTATACTATGAATGGTGGAAGCACTACATGGAGCAGTGCCATGTCAACGAGTCCGGCAGGAGCCACCCTTCCAACAAAGGCAGAATTCGAGAACCTCATTACTATATATGGGTCAGACGGTGCACTAAAAACTGCTACTGGATGGGTAGGGCCAGCAGCATGGTCGTCAACAGAAGTTGATAGTAATACTGTAAACATACTGACGTTCACAGCATCAAGCGCGGGAATTGAGACTAGAGTAAAAACTAACACCGCTCAGAAATACTATATCCTCCGCACGCCGTCAAACATCACCCAGATGCAGCAAATGCAAACCTCCGTCTGTAACGCCATGAACGTCGGCGGCACCAAGACCTTAACCGATGTCCGCGACGACAACACCTACACTGTCGCCAAACTCGCCGACGAAAACTGCTGGATGACAGAGAATCTCCGCTTGGTTGGGCCACTAACGATAACTTCCTCAAATTCAGATATAGCAAGTGGAAAGTCTTTCAGTGTCCCAGCGTCGACCGACCCTAGTGTGACCCACTGGTGCACGGAGGATGCAGCAAGCTGCACAGATAAAGCAATCATGTATGACAGCGGCAATAGCGATTATGGCGCATATTACAATTGGTATACAGCAACAGCGTCATCAGGTACCTATGATACACCTACGCCGCGAGCGATAGCGCAAGAGTCAATATGTCCTAAGGGGTGGAAGCTCCCATCGACATTTAGCTCGATTACAAAAGAATACAAAACTTTAGCCGAGTTGACTACTTCACCCGTCAACCTTCAACTGGCTGGAGGCATTGCCTCCTCATCAGGAATAATGCAGAACCAAGGACAACAGGCGTATTATTGGACAAGCTATAAAGATGATAGTAGCGAACAGTTTGCGCAGAATGCTCGCATATTGTGGCTTCGCATTGAACCGGAGGGAATTTCTCCAACCTCACGCTGGGGATTAGTAAAGGGGCTATCCGTAAGATGCACAGCTCGCTAAAACCGGGTGGCGTAGACACAATTTCCGACTGCCTTTGAACGTAAGAAGATTAGAAACTAGAAAATAAGTCATGTAATGATTTATTTTCTAGTTTCTAGTCGGCAGTCGGAAATTCGTGTCTAGCCAGGACCCGGGTTTTTTGAGACTACGCCAAGCCTCAAGTTTTCCCACAATTTCTTCCCAAAACCTTCCCGCTCATGCTATAATTATATGTAATGGAGAAAACTGCGAGGACCATTGATGGCATGAGAGTGCGTACCGTTGATCCATCTAGGAGGACGGTAGGTTTTGGTGCAACCAAATCTGAGCGTCGCCAAGCCGAAAAAATCAAACGCGCGCAACACATGCGCCAGGCCCCTCGCCCGGTCAAAGTTCGCCGCCCAGCCCCAACTAGTATTGGTCAAGAAGAGCTAGAACTAGATAGGGAAGAGCTCCGTGCCAAGGCCACCTCAGATTTTCTCACCCCAGTTTCTACTTTAGAATTTGACTTATCCTCAAAAGACCTAAAACCTGATTATTCTCTCAAAAAACGCGACCTTTCCGAGCAACCAAAGCTTAAAAAGGGCAAGCTAAAACACAAGAAAGCTAAGAAATCTCACAAGTTCCGCAATTTTGCCATTGCTGTCCTAGCTATCCTCGTTGTTAGCGCTGGCGCCCTTGCGATTTGGGGCAATAGTCTTATTTCTAAACTCACCGGCGGTAACTCTGGCCTGATAGAATTTATCGGTGCTATCGGTAGCAACGTAGATCTAAAAACCGACAAAAACGGCCGCACCAATGTCCTGATCTTTGGCACCTCTGGTTTTGACATGGAAGGCACCGATGGTGATTACGTCCACGACGGAGCCCAGCTAACAGACTCTATCATGCTATTGTCAGTAGACCAAGATAGCAATGATGTTGCCATGGTTAGCCTCCCTCGTGATCTCTATGTTGGCAACACCTGCACCGCCACCGGCAAAGTCAACGAGGTCTACTATTGCTCTAACCTATATGGCGACGACGAAAAATCTGGCGCCGAGGCTTTGCAGAACACTATTTCCGAAATTTTTGACATGGATATTCAATATTGGGTCCACGTCAACTGGGGTGCTTTGATGCAGTTAGTTGATGGCGTTGGCGGCATCACTGTCACCTTGGACGAGGATATTGAGGACGATTGGACCGGCACCTATATCAAGGCCGGCGAACCTGTCACTCTTGATGGTTGGCATGCCGTGGCCCTTGCCCGCGCTCGCCATGGCACTGCGGCCGGCGATTTTACCCGTGGCGCATCTCAGCAAAAAATCCTTGCTGCACTTCAAAAGAAAATTATGGAAGGCGGCGTAGATCTTGGCACGGTGTTGAAACTTGTTGATGTCATTGGCGATAACGTCCGCATGAACTTCTCTTTGGATGAGCTCAAGTCTGTCTTCTATCTAGCCAAAGACACCTCCATGGATAGCGTCCGCCAAATTCCACTCGTAGATTACATAAATGGTATTTATTATCTCTCCACCGCCAATATGAACGGCATCTCTTATGTCGTCCCAGCTGCTGGCACCCGTGACTATTCTAAGATTCAAGAATATGTCCACCAGATGACTTCCAGCAATCCTGCCACCCGCGAAGACGCCCATGTCCTCGTCTTGAACGGCTCTGGCGTCAACGGCCTCGCCGGCACCAAACAGGCCGAACTAGAAAATGCTGGATTCAAGAATGTTGACGTTGCTGACGCTCCTGCCGGCGAGTACACAGAGCCAGCCTATCTCTACCAGATGACCGACGGCAAGACCGGCTCGCTGATTATACTGAAAGAAGAACTCGTTGCTGAGCCACGCCCAGCCGCAGAGCTCCCAGCTGGCATCAACGCAGATGGCTACGATTTTGTAATCATCCTAGGAGAAAAGAACAATGATCAAACTAACTAAAAAACAAAAGCTCGTCTACGATTACATCGCCGAATACGTCAAAGACCACGGCACCTCACCAACCTACCGCGAGGTCTGCGCCGGCCTTGGCCTCTCGTCTGTTTCCGCTGTTGCCGAACATATTGACAACCTTATCACTCTGGGCGCTCTCAGGAAGTCTCCTAAAGCCGCCCGTTCTCTAGAAGTAGTAGACATTACCTACCCAGAAACCGTCGCGCTTTTCCGCCAAAAAATGGCCACCGCCACAGAGGAGGAGCTTGAAATTCTCCGAAAATCTGCTAAAATATTAGACATAGATTTATCTGAATCCGAGGAATAATTATGAAAAAACTCTCTATTATTATCCCAGTCCACAACGAGTCAGAAGGGATAAAAGATTTTTTGGACAAAAAACTACTTCCGGTTGTCTCTGATATCAAGGATTACAAAACCGAGATTATCCTTGTTGATGACGGCTCCACCGACGATTCGCTCAAAATTCTCCAATCCTTTGCAGAAAAAGACCCAATGTTCAAGGTTGTCGCGCTCTCGCGCAACTTTGGCAAAGAGCCAGCCCTTTCTGCTGGTCTCAAAATCGCAGAAGGCGATGCCGCCATCACCATCGATGCCGACGGCCAGCAACCTCCAGAACTCATTCCAAAGTTTATCAAAAAATGGGAAGACGGCGCCGAGATCGTCACTGGCGTCCGCGATCATTACACCAAGCACGGCTTTATCCAGAAGCTCGGCAGCAAACTTTTTTACTTCCTCCTTCGCAAAATGGGGAACAAGCACACCGTTCCAGGCAGCACCGACTTCCGCCTAATAGACCGTGTTGTGATAGACGAGTTCAATAATCTCTCGGAACACAACCGCATCACTCGCGGCCTCATTGATTGGCTTGGGTTCAACCAGCAATACATAGAATATACCTATGGCGTCCGCATGGCTGGCAAGCCCTCCTATAGTCTCAAAAAACTTTTCCGCCTTGCCATGGACAGTTTCATTTCTATGTCCACCACTCCGCTCGTCATCCTTGGTTATCTCGGCGGAATCATCACCTTTCTCTCTGTCTGTCTTGGCCTCTTTTGCATCATCAACCAATACATCCTTGGCGACCCACTCCATCTTTACTGGAACGGCGCCGTCCAGATGTCTATCTTTATCACTTTCCTAGTTGGCATCGTGCTAATTTCCCAAGCTACCATCGCTCTCTATATTTCTCATATCCATGCCGAGACTCAGGGCCGCCCGCTCTATATTATTGATCGTAAAAAATCCAAGAACCTCAAATAAATAAAAGCGCCACTTCCCGCGGTGCTTTTTTGTGCGTGCTATAATAATATATATGAACGATTTTGCCTATCTATCCGAAAACGATATTTATCTTGATTCTGCCTGCCAGTCACTTCGCCCGCAGCCAGTAATTGATGCTTTGAACAATTATTACACTAAACACAATTCCTGCGGCGAGCGTGTCAAATACCAGTGGGGCCGCGAAACTGACGAAAAAGTAGAGGCCACTCGCGCCAAGTTACTAAAATATTTAAAACTCAGCCCACGCAAATATTTTGTTTCTTTTACTCTCAATACTACCTATGGACTAAACCTTCTCCTCAGTCAGATTAATATTGCGGCAGCTGGCATCAAAACTATCGTTACATCAGACATTGAACACAACTCACCATTTCTTTCTACTATTTCTTGTGCTAAGCGCAACAATCTTCCACGCAAAGTTATCACCAGAAACGCCGATGGCTCACTCCCACTAGCGGATATTCCGAAAAACGCTCTTGTCGTCGTCAACTGTGCGTCCAATATTGATGGCCGCTTGCTTATAAATATCAAAGACGTTGTCAAGGCAGTCCACAAATCCGGTGGCTATATCATTATAGATGCCGCCCAGGCCATGGCGCATTCTTCAGATATTTTGCATAAGACCGAGGCCGACGCCATCTGTTTTTCCGCCCACAAAATGTACGCTCCGTCTCTTGGTGGCATCATCATTCGTCGCGATTTTGCCAAACTTATCGACGTCAATTTCATTGGCGGCGGTATGGTAGACGACGTAGACAAAGAAACCTTCCTCCTCTCAAAAGACAATCCAGAACACGCCTACACTCAATTTGAGTCTGGCCTCCAGGCCTGGGGCGAGATTATCGCTCTTGGCGCCGCCATAGACTGGCTAAACTCTCGCACTAAGGCCGACAAAGAAAACCTAGAACATTGCGAAAAGAAGCTCTTCGATTTCCTCAAAGGCCAAAAGCACCTGCACCTAATCAACAAAACTCCAGCCTCCACCATGTCATTTTATGTTGACAAAAAAGAAGTCGGTTTCGATAGCCATACGCTTGGCGCCGCCCTTGCCGACGAGGGAATCATGGCTCGCACCGGTTATTTCTGTGTTCATTATTATCTTGACCACGTCAAGCACTATCCGCCACTCATCCGCTTCTCGCTCGGCTACCATACTCGCGAGTCTGACATCGACAAGGTTATAGATATTCTAAAAAAGATCTAGCCTGGGCACCCCTTCCGCGCCCGCCCGGCAGGTCTAGCTGTGCTATAATAGATACATGGTTTGTATAGCTGCATTTATTATTTTAGTACTTGTTGGCGTTGCCGCCATCTTTATCTCCATTTTCAATCGCGACTTTGGTCGCAAATACCTTGCCGCTCTCAAAAAATCTTTCCACTGTTTTGGCAAGCGTATCCGTCTTCAAAAATGCGACACCAATTTTTCCGACGACGTCAAAACCGCCCTGCTCAAAAAAGTTATTATCAAAAAACCAAAGTTAGTCAAACCGCTTTCCATCAGCATAGAAATCGCCTCAGTTCTACTTGTTGTTTTGACCGCATGGTCTATCATTGAGGCCGTCAAAGCCGGCTTTGCACTCTGGGTGTTTGGCACCTGTAACGTTTCTCAGCCAAGCAACTGTGCGCTTGGTGCTGAGTCTTGCAGCATAGACGAAAACAACCTCAACTGGTTTACCGAATGGGGCGAGATTTTTAGCAACATCCCAGATCGTGTAAGGACCTGGAACGCCGCCGACTATGTCGATACGGACCCAACTAGCGCCGATTCTGCCTCTACCTCTGGCAAGCTCACCCCAATCTTCACCGTAGGCACCGGCAGCGATATTGCTCTAGAAATTATTGACCCAGGCTGCTCCGTCTGCCTCCAGTCCTACAAAAATATTTTAGACAATACAGAATTTCTAAACAAACACACAGTCTATTTTGTCGCCTACCCAATCAAAAACCCGAGCGGGGAATACCGCTTCCAAAATTCCGAGCTCGTCACACGCTACCTGCTAGCTACTAGTGATATAACTATTGGCGACGATTCTGCTCCAGTCTCCAAAAAGATTCTCAACCGTATCTTCGCAGAGTATGACACCGAAGGTGTAATTTACCAATCTGTCTTCAATAATAATCTTGGCCGCGACCAAGCCACTGCGCTCATAGATAGTTGGCTCATCGGCTGGGGTATCACCGGCAGCGCTCTAGAGAATATTAAGACCGAGACCTATTCTGAGACCGTCGAGCAGCAGCTCCTCACCGACGCTCAGATTATCACAGAAAAAATCAAGCCAAAAGGCATCCCAACCGCCATCTATGACGGCAAAAAACACCTCGGTCTTTTCAAATCATAAGGTTTTTGATTTTTTGTATTTTCTGTTGTAAAATTAGAGTATGGATACTGCGCAACATAGAAAGCTCCGCTCTGGAAGCAACGCAAAGTACGTCATCCTTGTCATCTTTTTGGCGCTTCTTGTAGGTTTAGGCTCGTTTGGCATCGCCTATCTTATCAACCGCCAAAACGGCGGGCAGCCTAGTGAGCAGACAGATAACTCGTCTGCCAGCACCAGCCCAACTAGCTCAGGTTCCTCCACAGATAAGTCCAGTACAGACTCAAAAGAATCTACTCCAGCAGAAGAAGTCAACGACAAAAAACCTGCCGCCTACGACGGCCCAGATGCCAATTCTTATTCCGACTTAACCGGCATTGTTAGCGCCGAGATTGCCGACTCCAAGATTTCCATCCGTGCCACCATCGACCAGACCGTTTCTGGCACCTGCCAGGCTACTATCACCACTCCGTCCGGCGAGACAATCACCGGCGCCTCAAACAGCCTTGATGCTGGCCCATCTTCCAGCTTCTGTATCGATTCTGTCAATCTTGGCCCGGTCAAATCTGGCACCTACAAAATAGAAATCATCGTCAAAAGTTCTAACAAGACCGGCAAAATTGTCGGCGAGGTCAATGTCTAATGGTAGCAAAACGCCGCATCGACAAAAGATGTTTTCTGCTAGCTATTTTTGCATTTATTGTCGCCGCAGCTTTTGGTTTTAGCTCTTTCAAAAACAGCGAAGAGACCAGCGCTATCAATGCTGCCTATGCTGGGTTTGAGGCAGGGAACATCATTTCCGACTATGTCATGAGCGACTACAATTCCATGGACGAAGGCACCATCCAGGCTTTTCTCAAATCCAAAGCCAAATGCGATCAGCGCCCAGACGGCAACCACGTTTCTTATAATCAAGTAAACTATTTTTCCGATAGATTGCCAGTCTCTCACCACCTTGTGGATGGCCACTATGTTTGTATGGCCGACGAAAGTTTCAACGGCGAGTCTGCCGCTCATATCATCTATCGCGCTGCTCAAGACTATCGCATCAATCCGCGTGTCCTAATCGTCCTCCTAGAAAAAGAGCAGGGCTTAGTCACAGATTCCTTTCCAAATAGCCTTCAATATCGCTCGGCCACCGGCTACGGCTGCCCAGACACAGCCGCCTGCGATTCCGAGTATTATGGTTTCAAGAACCAGGTCAGAAACGCCGCCTACTTCTTCCGCTATATTTTAGACAACGGCTCTAGATATTACCCAGTAGGGAATAACAATATTAAGTACAATCCAAACGGCAACTGTGGCAGTTCCACGGTCTATGTCAAAAACCGTGCCACCTCTGCACTCTACCAATACACTCCATACCAACCAAATAGCGCTGTCCTAAACAGCAATCCGGGCGTGGTCGTCTCTTGCGGTGCTTACGGCAATAGCAATTTCTACTTCTATTTTACACGCTGGTTTGGCGATACGCACAAGACTATCGGCAGTATCTACTTTAATGATGGTGCCACTTTTGAGATCAAAGCTGATTCCGGAAAATACCTCGTCCCAGACGGCAACACTCAGGGCTCAAAGATGATTATTTCAAGTAACGCCAGCGAGGCCAGCCGCAAATTCCAGCTTATCAGAAACGGAGATTTCTATACAATCAAGCATGTTGCTACGGGCTTAGTATTAGACGTAGTTGGTGGCAATGTGGATGATGGCACTAACCTGCAACTATATTCCAGCAACGGTACCTGCGCACAAAAATGGCTAATCAGAAATAGCGGCGACGGCTACAGTCTAAAATCAGAGTGCTCATACAAATCAATCAACGTTTCCGGCGGCAACTCCACAGTGGACGGCGCCAAACTCCAAATTAACAACCCAACAGGCGCCAGCACCGAGCGCTGGACCCTTGTCGACTTATCTGCTGCCGCCATCGAAAGTGGCAACTACGTTCTAACGGACAGCGGGACCAAGGCCGCAGATATAGAATTTGGCAACACCAGAAACGGCACTAGGATCCACACATACGACATTACCTACGGCTCTAACCAGCAATACATAGTCTCTCGCGGGGTTGATGGATTCTATCAAATCAAAAATGTCACATCCGGCAAAGTGCTAGACGTCTCGAACGCCGGCACCGACAATGGGACTGCAGTCCAGCTTTGGGATTACAATTCCACAACTTGCGCCCAAAAATGGATGATTAGAAAAGAGAACAACAAATACGTCCTAGTCTCTACTTGCTCTGGCAAGGCTCTAGACGTTCCAAATGGTAATATTCGCCAGAACAACCAAAAACTTCAAATCTGGGACAAAAACAACACCGCAGCGCAGTATTGGTATTTCCATACGCTTAACTCAGTTGCTGACGGAAACTATAAAATAACGACCGCATTAGATAGTAGTAAAGCACTCGACCTTGCCGGTGGCGCAGAGATTGCTATAGATGGCACTAATCTTCAAATCTGGCCAGACAACAATACTAACGCTCAAAAGTTCGCACTCAGCTATAATTCCACAAAGAAAGCATATTTAATCAAGAACGCAGTTGCAGACCGCGTCTTCGATGTAAGTAATTCTGGCACAAAACCCGGCACTAATGTACAGGTTTGGGGATACAACCCAACCGTCTGTGCACAGTTCTGGCACATCTATCCAACTGTAGACGGCTACTACTACCTCATCTCTTCCTGTTCTAATATGACGTTAGATGTTAGTGGTGGAGTCAGTGCAGGTGGCACCAATGTCCAAATCTGGGACCAAAACGACACCAAGTCCCAGAAGTGGAAGCTAACAAAGCTCTAAAGCTAAGCTCTAGAAATCAATCTTTTCGCGCGGCCCAGCGAGTAAGCCGTAAACAGCGCTCTCCAATTCTTTTTAGTCAAAATTTGCTTGATAGCAAATTTATCCTCTGGTCTTAGGTATCTGTATCCATCCAGCTCGTCTAGATTAACGTCGGCAAAAATCTTTTTAAGCAGGATAAAATATTGCTGGCGGTATTTTGGCTGAATCCTAGAAAAGAAAGCGATGTTCGTCCAATATGCTTGTGCAAAGAAACCATCCTTTAGCTGTCCAAATTTTCCACTCTTTTTCAAAATATCCAGGCTAAGCAATGTGTTTCTTGCCATGAGCAGGGCCTTCTCTCCGTTAGCACTTGTAGAATGGACTTGCCCAGGCTCGTTTCGCCAATAATAAAGAGGTTTTTTGACGACGGCAATCTTCTTTGCTTTTGTCATCACCCCCATCATAAATGGAAGATCCTGATAGCTAGCCCCTGGCGTATCTGGGATAGGATTATGCTTGATCAAATCTTTTTTATAAATCGCAGACCAAATAGAAGCATGAAAAGCAATTATCGCTGGCCATTCTTCTGGAGAGAATGTCGATGGTGCTAGCTCCAAGTCTACGCCGCCAGGATTCTTATAGACAAGTAGAGGCGCTTTCTTAGAAAGGGGATTGAACTTATAAAACATACACTTAGCAATGTCCGCATCGCTAGTCCTTGCTGCGTCAAATAGTTTTTCATACATTGCTTTATCTATCAAATCATCACTCTCGACTATCCCGACATATTCGCCAGAAGCCTTCTCAATTCCCAAATTCACCGCCGCACTATAGCCAGTATTTTTTTGGTGGATAGCCTTGATTCTTTTATCTTTCGCCGCAAAACTATCCAAGATTTTCCCGCTAGAATCTGTAGAGCCATCATCAACCGCAATGATTTCGATTTCTTTTAGAGTTTGTTTTGTGATACTGGTTAGGCATTCCTCAAGATATTTTTCTACATTATAAATCGGAATCACTATACTAATTTTTGGCTGTTTCATTCTTGTCCTTTCGTTCAGTTATGCAAAGCCACACAAAAGCCAGCAGAGACAAAGCACTAATAGCTCCGCCAGCAACCAGTCCACGTGGCTTATACTCCATAGTAATAGTGTGTTCACCAGCAGAAATTGGGATCGACATAAATGCTCCGAGTGCTTTTTGTGGCTGGACTTCTGTACTGTCGACAATAATCTTCCAGCCTTTGTCGTATGGGATGGTTAGTAGTAGGTACTCATCCTCATCAGTGGACGTCCTGACCTGCAGGGAAGTGTTACTAGTCTTTGTAATCTCCACAGGCTGGCTACTAACTACCGCATAGAATTTTTCAAACTCCTTAGCATCTTCATAGTATAGTTCTTCTGGCTCGATTGTCAGCTCATCTGTAAACACACGAATCTTAATCTCAATTTCTTCGTCCGAACCAAAACTGAGTGTGCCATTATTTAGATGGGTCAAATGTTCGTAATCACCGGCCTTATTCTTCTTTAATACATCGGTAATAGAAATCGTGCTTCTACTCGTAAGCGCCTGTGGATCAGTCTCAAGATATCTCTCAAGATAATAAACGGTATTTTTTGCAGGATTATGAATCTTTAATATTATTTCTCCGTCTATGCCACTGTCGATTTTAGTGTAGCGGTTACCATTCTTAACGAGATTCTTAAGAGTTCTCTCGTATTCTTCTACTGGCTTGAAGATCTTAAGCTCCTTACCAGTTATCTCGCTCGAAATTTTATTTAGATTTGCAAAAGAATTTTCACTAAGGCTCTCATCTTCTAGGTCATAGCTAGCCAAGCTATCCTTGCTAATAACCCCTACGCCAAGAGCGTTATTAAACTTATAGACCACATATCCATTTGCTTCGCCAATTTTTGTGTAATTTTTCTGACCCAACTCTTTGTTGGACACAATCTGGCAAATACCGAGCAAACTGGTCGTAGTTAGTGGCTGCACATCGCCATAAGACACGGCACCGTTGTTTGCATTGTCGTAAACTGTGTTTAACCCATATTGGCCTTCTACACCAAGTATTTTTAGTGCATTGTCTGCACCGCCATTCGAAGATGAAGCATAGACGGAAATACCATCATATAAGAACTGTAAGCCATCATTTTCTGAGCGGACAAAAGTTTTTTCAGTCCGACAAAACGACTGATTTTGCTTCTTAGATTCATCCATTACAGGAGCAATCGTACGAATATTGTTGTAGACTGTTCTAATTGGGGTTAATCCATGCTCGAGCTCAGCAAGAGCGGGCAGACTGTATATTGCGAAAATAGATAGACAGAGCAGGTTTAGCCCAAGCAGTAATCCTACCAGATGTTTTCCTTGGAGCTTCTTTGAAATATAGCTGTTTAAGATCCAAACAGTCAGAGCAATTAGAACTAAATCAATTAGCATTAGCCCTGTTTCGATCTCGCTCAACTCCCTTTGTAGAACAAGCAGATAAAGGATTGCGAATCCAAAACAGACAGCCATGACGGTTTTTGCCCGGAGGTGTTTACACTCCTGCAGACTCCGCATTGCTAGATAGCAAATAAAGAACGCACAAACAAAAGTAAACCTTGCTGGTGCGCCACGTTCAAGTGAGCCAGCATGCCAGAGCGCACAGAAGAAATTGATGGATACGCTTAGTACAAAGAAAGCCAAGATTAGCCCCGAAGATATTTTTTCTTTGTGCGAAATTTTCGGGTTAGCGAAGAAGAGAATTAATAGTAGGATGACGGGCATACCGACAAACAGCAAAGGATAGTTGAACGAAGAATTACTAGTCAGCTGTTCAATCAAGGTTATCAAAGGAAACCGGTCATCAAGCAAAAAAGCCTCAGCGCTAAAACGCCCTTGTCCGCCCATCATTCCGAACACGGTAGGGGCCAAAACAACTGCAGATATGCCACCTGCAATTAGCGACGCAATAACAAAACGTCGCAAAGATATCAAGGTCAGTTTCTTTGAAAAATCAGGGCGATTTACGAGCCTAAAGATAAACCAAATCACGGCAAAGATGCAAACCATGAATCCGGTATAGTAATTCGTAATTAGCGTGAGCCCGAGCGAAACGATATACAGTATAGACTTTTTTCCGCTGAGTATTCTGTCGATACCCACGCAAATAATCGGTAGCAAAATTACTGCGTCTAGCCACTCAAAATGAATAAAGTAGTTCAGTGTATAGGCGCTTAGTGTGTAGGCCAGGGAAAAAAGTAAAGGAAAATACCCACTCTTTTGCGATAGTTTTTTGAACGCCCAATACGACGCAAGCCCAATCGCCCCAATTTTTAATGTAACAATCACTATATAGGCAACGCCGACGAGCGCATTTGGAAAAAGTAGCACAACAAGATTAAATGGGCTGAGTAGATAATACGCAAAAAACGGGATGGTTCCAGCTCCCATGCCAGAATTAAACGTATAAAGAAGACTATTCTCACCGCTAAAAATAGACTTGTAGTAGTTGAGAAAATCTATATATTGTTGGCCTGGGTCTTGAAACAATATAGATCGGTCAAATCCAAAAAGCGGCATCATCAAAATAGCAACGACAAACACCGTCATCGGAATTATGGCTGCAAGAAAATAAGGTAATAACTGTTTGACCCTCGCCTTCATATTACAAATTATACCATTTTATGTTATTATGAAACAAGTAATATGTATAAAGGAGGCGCTCGTGTCAGATATAAAAATTGCTGTGGCTTGTCATAAGCCTTCTATCCTGCCAAAAAACAAACTATTTCTTCCTGTCCAGGTTGGTTCTAAGCTTGCCAAGACCAAACTTGAAGGTATGGAGCACGACGACACGGGGGACAACATCTCAGCAAAAAACCCAGAATACTGCGAGCTGACTGCCCAGTATTGGCTCTGGAAAAATGTCAAAGCAGACTACTATGGCTTATGTCACTACCGCAGGTTCCTAGCGTTCAAAAACCCAGGCGCCAAAAGAGACCTAAGAAACCAGATCCAGGCCACTATCCCAGATCAGTTCAATTTTGACCGCTTTGGCCTAGAAGACGAAGATTACATGCAAAAAGAGATCGAAAAATACGATCTAATCATCGGCGATGCTCAGAGCGTTCCAAAACTATACACCCCCCGCGGGATTCAGTTTACAGCTTATCAGCACTGGGCTCAGCACGACCGCGCACTTATCATGAAAAAAGATCTAGATCAGATGCTTAAGACTTTGAGCCAGGTCTCTCCAAAGATTGGCAGAGCAGCCAGAGAATATCTAAACACCAAAGAGTTCCTGGGTTTCAACTGTTTCATCGCCAAAAAAGATTTATTCAATGAGCTTTGTGAAATCGAGTTCGAGACTTTGTCTCGCCTAGAAAAAGAAGTAGACTTATCCAACTACCACCAGCAGCTAACCAGGATCTACGGGTTTATGGCCGAGATTATTAGCAGCTCATATTTCTACTACATCGAAAAATCAGGCAAATACAAAGTAAAACACATCCCACTAGTCTATTTCAACTACACAGATCCTCTCCAGATCGAAGACAAAAAAGGCTATGTCCCAGTTATTTTCAACCAAGCCGACAACAACCCAACCTTGTTTGCTCCAATCTGGCAATCTTTCCTTGATAATATTAATCCAGCCCAAAAATACAATGTTTTTCTCATTGCCGATCTAAGCAAGGAGCTAGAAAAAACCTACCAAGAGATGAACACAAACAAAAATGTTTGCCTCAATGTAGTTGCCGCCAAAATGCTAAGAGATATGATTGATGAGCGCTGCTCCGACAGAATGTCCGCCATCATCAAGCGCAAAAAAGTAAAGCACCCATTTGACAAGCTCCCAACCGTTCCGGTTCTCCCTATACTCCCGCTTCTTTTCAAAGATATCAACCGCGCCATCGTCTTTGACGAAAACATCATTATAGAAAGTGACCCAGTCGAGCTTTGGCAGAAATATGGCCAGACTAGCAACTTAGTTGCCGCCGCCAAAAATGTTGCCACAATATCCAAAGTCAACGACATCTACCCAGAAACGCTTGAGCTACATCTAAAAAAGCAGCTAAAAAATCCTCTACTGTTCTTTGGTATCGCAGCCTTTGTCTGGAACATGGAAAAATACCGCAAAAAGTATTCTTGCAAGGATATAGTTAAGTATTATTTCTGGAGAGGGAAGACCGACGAGCTAAGGCACAAAGAAGAGATGCTGAATGTTCTTTGCGAGGACGATATAGAATGGATCGATCAAAAATGGAACGTCTGGTTTGACAGTAACGCCGAGCTAGAAAGGCAGCTCCCATACGCCCCATTTAGTCTATACAAAGAACTCCAAAAAGCCCAGTCCGCGCCAGCCGTCATTTGCTACGTAGATGACGATCCGTTCGGCTTTGAATATAATCGCATCTACGCAGATTTCTGGAAGTATGCCAGAAAGACGCCTCTCTACGAAAACCTCCAGACCTTCCAGATGCGTTTTGCCATCAAAAATCAGAACCCAAAAAAGCCAGTCGTAGCAAAACTGTTCCCAGTGGATGGTCGCGCGCGTGGGAAAATGACCAAGCTTTTGCCTCCAGGCTCACGTCGCAACGAAGCCGCCAAAAAAGCGCTTGGTAAATTGGGGCTAAGATAAGCTATGGCGACCAAAGAAGCACCAGCCAAGAATCCTCGCGTTACCGTCCTTGTCCCGATTTATAATGTAGAAAAATATCTTCTCCAGTGCCTAGAGAGTCTACACAACCAAATTCTAGACGATATGGAAATCCTTTGTCTTGATGATGGCTCCACGGATAGCAGCCCAGACATCCTAAAAGATTTTGCCAAAAAAGAGCCGCGCATCAAAATCGTCACCAAAAAGAACACAGGCTATGGCGACACATTGAACCAGGGAATCAAACTGGCCAAAGGCGAATATATCGGCATTGTCGAGCCAGACGATTTTGTCGACCCAGCCATGTTCATTGAGCTTTATGCGCTCGCCAAAAAATACGACGCCGATGTTGTCCGCTGCAACTACTTCGAATATCGAAACGGTGAAGATCTCCTGCACGAAAACTTTACCGAAGCAGACGCCAACAAAATTGTAAACCCGCTGGAAGATAGCCGTGTCTTTTATTATGGTCCGGCCATCTGGGCAGGACTCTACAAAAAAGCCTTCCTCATCAAAGAAAAAATCTTTTTCCTAGATACTCCAGGTGCATCTTATCAGGACACCAGCTTCAATTTTAAGACTTTGGCTGCCGGTGGCAAGATCGTCTTTTCGGAAAAGGCCTATTTACACTATCGCCGCGACAACGAAACTTCTTCTGTAAAAAGCGGCGAGAAAGTTTTTGCCGTTAACAAAGAATATGCCGAGATAGAGGATTTCCTTAAAAAACGAAAGCTTATGGATGCTTACGGCTGTATTTTTCAGGCCGCCAAATTTGCCGGCTATCATTGGAATATGCTTCGTCTTTCCGACAAAGACCTAGAAAAATTCCTCCTCCGCATGCGCGCAGAATTCCACGATGCCGATAATAAGGGCATGTTAAAGCGCTCCTATTTTCCAAAAAACCACTGGCGTGCTCTTCGTATGATCCTAGACATTTCGCCAAAAGCCTTTACGGTAGTTTTCAAGACCTACCGCAAAAAGAAAAAAGCTGGCCTCTAGTCCGTGCACCCGCACCACCTATGCTATAATAATCATATGGAAAAGTACGATTATATTATTGTTGGCGCTGGTATCTTTGGCGCAGTGGTGGCAGAGAGACTAGCAGAAAAAGATAAAAAAGTTCTAGTAATCGATCGTCGTGATCATCTCGCCGGTAATATCTATAGCTATACCGACGCAGAAACCGGCATCGAAATCCACAAATACGGCTCACACATTTTTCATACCGAGCTCGACGAGGTCTGGGATTATATTACCAAGTTTGGCGAGTTTAACGATTATGTTCATACTGTAGATACCAGACATGACGGCAAGCTCTATCCGATGCCAATCAACTTGGATACTATCAATCTCCTATATGGTACCAATATGACTGCCGAAGAAGCCGAGAAGTTTGTCGCCGAAGAAGCAGCAAAGACTGGCATAAAAGACCCAAAGAATTTCGAAGAAAAAGGTCTCTCTCTTGTTGGCAAAAAACTCTACACGGCATTTCTCAAGAATTACACCGAGAAGCAGTGGCACGAAAAAGCCACCAATATCTCTGCCGCAATTTTGTCGCGCATCCCAGTTCGTTTTTCTCACGACAATCGCTATTTTATTACCGCCAAGCACCAGGGTATTCCAAAAGAAGGTTACACCAAAATTGTCGAAAATCTTTTAAGCTCCGACAATATTGATACCAAACTTGGCACAAGCTTCAACGATATCAAATCAGAAATCCCAGAGACCGCCAAGATTATTTACTGCGGCCAGATCGACGAACTTCTAGACTATGAGCTAGGCGTCCTTCCATATCGCAGTCTCCGTTTTGAAGAAGAGCGAACCGAAGATTCTCTCGGCCAGGCCGTCATCAACGAGGCCGACGCCGACGTCCCATATACTCGTTCGCATGACTACAAATATTATCAGATTCACCAGCCAGAAGTTGTCACAAACAAAACTTCTATCATCTGTCACGAGTACCCAGCCGACTTTGAGAAGGGCGGGGAAGCATACTATCCAGTCAACAATGATGAGTCAGAAAAACTATATAACGACTACGTCGCGCTAGCAAAAGAAAGATATCCAAACCTCATCCTCGGCGGCCGCCTCGGCGCCTACCGCTACTGGGACATGGACCTCGCCATCAAAAACGCCTTAGAATTGTCCAAAACCCTGAACTAGGGCGGGTGGCGCAAACAAAAAATCGCAGCATTTTCCAGGCTGAAGCCAAGTAAAAATTACAATGAAATGTAATTTTTACGGCTTCACCAGTGCAGCGATTTTTTGTTTAGCCAGGACCCGCCCCTAGTCCCAAAGCTTGAGATATTCTTTTGTAACCTTAGATGGCTTCCCCTGACACTTAATCTTACCTTCCTCAATAAGTATCGCCCTATCACAAAACCTCTCAACATTCCCCATATCATGCGTAACCAAGATAACTGTCTGATTTCCGTGTAGACTCTTAAAGTATTCGTTACACTTTTCCTGGAACGCTGCATCGCCAACTGCTAGGACCTCGTCTAGAATAAGAATGTCTCCACGTGCCCGAATCGCGATAGAGAACGCCAAGCGTACCTGCATGCCAGAAGAATAGTTTTTGAGCTTTTGGTCCATAAAATCTTCTAGCTCAGCAAACTTCACGATGTCTTCAAACATTTCGTCCATCTCTTTGTTTGAGAAGCCTAAAAGAGCGCCGTTAAGATAAACATTTTCGCGGCCAGTTAGCTCCGGATTAAACCCAACGCCAAGTTCGATAAAAGGCACAAGCGTCCCATTTATTTTGACGGAGCCTTTGTCCGGTACATAAATTTCCGAAAGAACCTTTAGTAGCGTGGACTTGCCAGACCCGTTTCGCCCGACAATTCCAAGAAACTCTCCGCGTTTTACGTCAAAACTCAGCCCGCGCAAAACCTCTTGTTTTCTAAACCCTTTGATACCTTTCAGCCTATTAAATATGGCCTGCTTCAGCCCCCAAGCTCTTTCAGTAGGCAGTTTAAAAGACTTATAAAGATCATTCACGGAAATAGCAATCTCAGAAGCTTCAGCTTCCTCATGGGCTTTTTCACGCATTCGCTTTAGATATTTTTCAGTCCACTTCATTACACTTCCTCCGCAAAGTATTTAGCTTTCTTCCTAAAATACAAAACTGCAATCACAAATACTGCAACAACAATACCGACAGAGGCTATTCCACCGAGCGGACCAACCAGCTCCCATGTCGTCACAGCCTCAGTTGTGATTAGATTATTTCGAGCATCTTGGATTACCTGCGCAATAGGATTCAGTAGCATAATTTTTGCAATCACTTCGCTTGTTGCAGTAACCATGGTAATTGGATAAATAATTGGCACTGCATAAAACATTGCCTGCATCAAAACTTCCCAAATAGAACCAATATCACGGAATTTCACATTGATTGCGCCAAGTAGCAGGGAAATGCCTAGCGCCAATACATAAAGCTCCACGACAGAAAGTGGCACAAGCAGCCAGCTCCAAGTTGGTACTACTCCATTAATGAGCGCAAACACGACCACTACAACGAGATTAATCAAAAGGTTAATTAACGCGGTAGAAGTTGCAGAAACCACCACTACATACTTTGGAAAACTAATTTTGCGAATCAAATCTCCGCGTTGCTCGATTGCGTGAATCCCTTGGAACGTACATTCCGTAAAAAAGTTCCAGAGCACAGTCCCGGTGAGGAGATATACTGGATAATGCGGAATTCCGTCACCAAAACGCAACACTTTTGCAAAAACCACATACAAAATTGCAAACATCAAAAGCGGGCGCAGGATCGCCCACATATACCCAAGCATCGAACCCTGATACCTAAGTTTAAAATCTGTCTTAATTAGCTCGGCTAGGAGCACACGATTTCTTCTACTAAAACTGTTGTGCATTGGTCTTATTTTATCATATCTTTTACGGAAATGATATAATAGCAATATGAGTAAAAAGCTCGCGGCTTTTATTAAAAACTCTTCTATTTATTTTGGGATTATTTTTGCGGCAATTGTTTCGCTTGTCACTTTTTTGTTCACGGCCGTGATGCCAGCCTGCTTTTCCAAAGGAATTGAGATAACTTTTGCTCCATACATTATAATTGTTATTACGATTTTTGTCGGCATTATTTCATGCAAGCCAGTTTTTAATAAGACCAAAAATATCAATCCAGAAACATTTGCGCGCGCCGCTTTGCTTTGGGGGCTAATTCTATCACTTGTCTGGGTATTTATCGCCGACGCCTTTCCGATGTGGGATCCATACGATATTTCTCGCGCTGCAACAGAACTTGGCAGCTCCCAAGATTTTGCCAATACTTATGGCTGGGCGCAAGGTTCATACATGGAACGATATCCATACCAGACTCCTATTGCTTTGATCATGCTATTTGCCATGAAATTTGCTGGCAGCAACTATGTTATTTTTCTAGAAATAATAAACTGTGTCGCTTGCGGCCTAACTATGTATCTCATCGTAAAATATACGCACCTTATCTTCAAAAACAAAACTGCTACTACGCTCTCTGGAATCTTGGTAATGCTCTTTGCGCCACTAATTTTGTACGCCACATTCATCTATGGCAATCTCATCTGCCTTCCGTTTATACTGGGCTGTCTAATTTTACAAAAAAAGGCACTCGACTCCAAGGAAGGGAAAAAGCGAGCCGCACTTATTGTCTCCTCAATATTATTAGGAGCCGTTGCGGTTATCCTGAAAAAACAAATTCTTATTGTCGTCCTTGCCGCCGCAATCGTCTATATAGTCTGGGGTTTGCAGAATCATAAATTTCAGTATCTAGCAGTAGCTGTGATTAGTGTTATTCTTGCAAATTACGCCGTGTTGCCTATCAATGCTCTAGTCGAAGCAAAGACCGGCGCAAACCTTCATAATGGTGTCCCGATTGCAACCTGGATTACTATGGGAGTTGGCGGCAGTAGCGAATATTTTTCCGATATTACTGGTGAAGACACGAGTAACAACACAGCCGATGCTGGCTACTACGATGGTTACCCATGGGCCACCCCAGGAGAAACGTATTCACCAGAAAGTTTCAACGAGGCCAACTCTAAATATCTCAAAAAACGCATCGAGCATTTTGCCTCAGACCCAAAGCTGTTTTTTGGATTTTTCGCAAACAAGCTAGCCATAGAGTGGACTGAGCCAACTTACGAGGCTTTCCTAGCAAGCAACTGGATAGACCCAGGAGATTCTAACCCGCGCAGCCTGTGTAACCGTCAATATACCGTGCTGGGTAGGTCGTTTTATTATGACAAAGCTCATGCGGTCATCGTCTTAATTTTGGACGCCCTCCAAACCATCATCCCAGTTGGCCTCCTAGCTGCACTAATTGGCCTTCGCAAAAAACTAGATATCACCCAGATGGGCGCATTTATCGCAGCTCTCGGTCTGTTTGCAGTCTACTTATTCTGGGAAACCAAAACCCAATATATGTTTCCACCATTCCTTCTAATAATTCCATTTTCTGCCATGGGATGGGTGCTCATTATTCCAAAGATTCATCAACTAAAAATCACAGAAAAGGTTAAAAAGCTATGGAAACGCCACTAATCTCTATTATTGTCCCTGTTTATAATGTTCGTGAATATTTGGACGCTTGTCTCGATTCCTTAAAGAAGCAAAACTACCCCAAGCTAGAAATCATCCTAATTGACGACGGCTCTACCGATGGCAGCGGCGTTGTTTGTGATGAATTTGCCAAAAAAGATCCGCGTGTCAAGGTTATTCACCAGGCCAACGCCGGCCTCTCGGCTGCTAGGAACGCCGGCCTAAAGGTTGCCACTGGTACATATATCACCTTTGTCGACTCCGATGACTACATTGCTCCAGATTGCATCTCCTATCTTTTTTCGCTTATCACCCGCCATGGCACACTTATGTCTATCTGCGCTATCTCTGAGCTTACCATCAAAAATCACCAAATCAATTATGGCGCCGACTACCAAGAAAAGGCCATGAGTACCGAAGAGGCTTTTGGGCGCATGCTTCGCGAGGAAGGATTCAATGTTTCTGCCTATGCCAAAATGTATCGCCGCGACCTTTGGCAGGGAATCACATTTCCAGAAGGTAGTGTCCACGAAGACCTTGGCACTACCTATAAGCTCATCGAAAAATGCCCAAAAGTTGCTTACGGTCCAGACCCAAAATACATTTACAGAAAGCGCAAAAACTCTATTTCTACCGCTGAGTTCTCCGACAAAAAACTTGATATCATCAAACTAACTGACGAAATGTGCAGTAGTGCCGAGACGAACTTCCCATATCTCATCAGCACTGTCAACCTTCGCCGTATGCACGCCCGCTTTTCTGTGCTCCGCCAGATGGCTCTTGCCAAGAGCCTCACCAGTGCTCAGAAACAAAAAGAGCAGGAAATCATCAACTATCTCAAATCCAACAAGCAGTATATCACCAAAAACCCATACGCCACACTTCGTGACAAACTTGCAATCTATACGCTTTTGCTTGGCAAATCAATCTTCAGATTATCTTGGCAAGCCTACTCGGCATTCCGCAGGTAGCGCATTGTATCTTCCATCGCATCATCAATCGTGAGCGCAGTTTTCCAGCTAAGTTCGCGCAAGGCTTTTTCTGGATTTGCATAGAGTGTTGGCAAATCTCCTGCGCGACGCGGAGCAATTTCATAAGGTAGTTTCTCGCCGCTAGCTTTTTCAAACGCCGCAATCATTTCTAGTACCGAAGTACCTTTGCCGGAGCCAAGGTTATAAATTTGCACTCCAGGCGCCATCTTATTAAGCGCTGCAATGTGTCCAAGTGCCAAATCCACCACGTGGATATAATCACGTACACATGTCCCGTCTGCTGTTGGATAATCGTCGCCATAGACGGATAGTTTTTCGTATTCACCCTTTGCAACCTTCATCACGATAGGCATCAAATTATTTGGTCTGCCATTTGGGTTTTCGCCAAGCTTGCCAGATTTATGTGCACCGACCGGGTTAAAATAGCGGAGAATCGTCACTTCAAAATCAGGATCAGCCACAGAAACATCTTTTAGTATCTCTTCAATCATGTATTTTGTGCGGCCATATGGGTTGGAAATACCTTGGCCGGTTGGCAAATCTTCTGTAAACGCATCAACTCCTGGGTCGCCATAAACTGTTGCCGAAGAGGAGAAAATGATCTTTTTTACATCATGCGCCTGCATGCTCTTTAATAAATTGACCGTGCCAGAGATATTGTTTTCGTAGTAGCGTAGCGGCTGCTCCACGCTTTCGCCCACGGCTTTTAGTCCTGCAAAATGTATTACCGCATCAAACTTGTTATCGGCAAAAACCTTGTCGGTCGCTGCCGCATCTAGCAAATCTACCTCATAGAACTTTGGCTTCACGCCAGTCAAATCTTTGATAATATCAAGAACCTCAATTTTGCTGTTAAAAAGATTATCCAATATTTCTACTTCATGCCCAGCCTGAATCAACTCTACCGCCGTATGTGAACCAATATATCCTGTTCCACCCGTCACTAAAATTTTCATGTTTCCTCCTTGTATCTTAACTAATTATATCAAAAATGTTATAATTAATGCATGAAAAAAGACCCAGGACTTATCTTCCGTGTCATCCTGATTTTTACCGATGCGATCGCCGTAATAGCCGCCTTTCTGATTGCGTATCTCATTCGCATTCATATCGATAGCCGCCCATATTATTTTGAAGCGGAGCTAGAGACGGTTCTGTCTACCATCGCCCTAATTGTTCCGGTCTGGCTCATTTTGCACGCCATCCTCGGGCTCTATAGTAAGTCAGTCATCTTTTCGCGTTCCCATTTTCCAGAGCTATCCAGGCTGTTTATAGCCTCAATTCTAGGCATCATGAGTATTATCACCTATGGATTCTTTACAGAACGCACCATCATCCCAACTCGCGCTGTCGCTCTCTATGCACTCCTCATTAGTTTTGTCATGCTTTGCCTCTTTCGCGGAGCGGCCCATGGCATCCGCCGTCGTTTTGTTCACAAAAATCGCGGCGTCCTTCGCGCAGTTATCATCGGCAACAACATCAACACCTCCCGCCTCATCGATCATATCTCCGATTTTCCGGAAGAGGGTTACAATCTTGCTGCTGTCGTTGCAAACAAAACATTTGTTCCGATAGGCTTCCATGGTAAGAGATTCACCTCTTTGAAGGAGGCTCTCAAATGGACCAACCCAGATGTGATCTTTCAGACAGACGAAAAAAACAACGAATATGTCTATGGTCAGGCCATCAAAAACCACTTATCATACTATTTTGTCCCGTCAGAAGCCGCCCTATCTTCTCACATTGGTAATCTAGAACTAATCGGTGGCACTCCAGCTATTCTCGTCAAAGTTACTCCACTTATCGGAGGAGCAAGAATCGTCAAGCGCGCTATGGATATTGTCCTGGGCACCCTTGCGCTAATTATCGCAGCCATTCCAATGGCAATTATTTGGCTCATTGTCAAACTTTCCGACATCAAACACAACGCAATCTATTCCGAATACCGCCTCTCGCGCTACAACAAAAAAGTTAAGATTTTCAAATTCCGCTCCATGAAACCAGCCTACTCTGGTATGTCGCCAGAAGACGCCTTCAAAAAGATGGGGAAGCCCGAGCTAATAGAGAAGTATCGCAAAAATGGCGATTATCTTCCAGACGATCCACGCATTACTAAAATTGGTCACTTCCTGCGTGAGACTTCGCTCGACGAACTTCCGCAGCTAATCAACGTCATAAAAGGGGACATCGCTTTAGTCGGTCCACGCGCACTTGTTCCGGGCGAGCTCCGCGACTATGGTGATCGCTCTCTTCTTCTTTCAGTCAAGTCTGGCCTTACCGGTCTCGCCCAAGTTTCTGGTCGTCGCGACATTTCGTTTGAGGAGCGTCGCTCTCTCGACCTCTACTATATCCAAAACTGGTCTCTATGGCTTGATATCAGTATTCTTTTCCGCACTATTGGTGCTGTCTTCTCTGGGAAAGGCGCAAAATAATGGCGCAGGAGCCACGCATCGCTTTGGTTTGCGATTGGCTTACCATGGTTGGCGGTGCAGAGTCCGTCTTGCTGTCGCTCCACGAAATGTACCCATCCGCCCCAATCTACACCTCCAAATACGACAAAAAGGGAATCGATTGGTTTGATGATGCGGATGTTCGCACGGGCTTTCTCCAACATTTTCCAAATGGTCTCCGTCGCTTTTTGGGCCCACTTCGCCAATACTATTTTTCTCACCTAGACTTATCAGACTACGATTTAGTAATCTCTGTTACTGGCGCCGAGGCCAAGGCTGTCAAAACATGGAAAGGGAAATCCCGAACAAATCCGAATAAAACCGAACAGCCCGAACAAACCGAACACCGTTGCACTCACCTCTGTTATTGTCACGTGCCAACCCAGTACTACTGGGGCATGTATGAGGATTACCTCAAAAACCCAGGCTTCGGCATCCTAAACCCGCTTGCCCGCCTCGGTCTCAAGCTCTTCGTTGGCCCAATGCGAAAGAAAGATTTTCACTCAGCTAAAAATCCAGACCAATTTATTACTATCTCCACTTACGCTGCTGAGCAGATTAAAAGATACTACAAGAGGGAATCAGTCATTGTTTATCCACCTGCAGACCTAAAAAAGTTTTCCACAAGGGAAGCAAACTTTTCCACTATAGAACATAATAAAAATACAAAAAGTCAAACAAAAGACAAGCTAAATTACATCACAACTTCCAGACAAGTCAACTGGAAGAGATTAGATCTTTGTGTTAAAGCATGCCTAAAAACCGGTGACAACCTCACATTGATAGGTAGCGGTCCCGAGCATGACAATCTCGCTCGTCTTGCAAACGGCGCTTCCAATATCCATTTCCTCCCGACCATGTCCCAATCTCAAGTCGCCAAGCATCTTGCCGCGTCCGACGCCTTCCTTTTTCCGAGCCTAGAGCCATTTGGCCTTGCCCCAATAGAAGCCATGGCTGCCGGCATCCCAGTCCTAGCCTACGCCGAGGGCGGCGCCAAAGATTATGTTGTAAAAAATACAAACGGGCTTTTCTTTGACCGTCAAACTGTCAGCTCTCTCACTGACGCTATGCAAAAATTCCAAAAGTCAAAGCTCTGCAGCAAGTCTGCTACTACCCGCAAAGCAATCCAAGATTCTGTCAGTCGATTTGATAAAAAAATTTTCAAACAAAAAATGAAGGAACTTATCAATGAAAAACTCAAATAAAAAACCGAGCTTTTCCCTCAAAAAATTTTCAACCAAACTGACCAGATATTTACTAATCCTGCTTCCCCCAGCCCTTTTTCTTTCCTATCACCCGGTCATTTCCCTGGCCGAAACCGAGACAATGAACTTAGAGTTTTCTATTGCAGAAATCTGGCTAATACTGCTTTTCCTTGCTTCTCTGCCCCATCTTGTTAGCGCAGTCAAATTTTATGGCGCCAAAAAACTGCTTCTTGCCGCCGTGGTCCCAGCCTACTTTTTATTGACAGCTATCTGGTCCAAAAACCATCTTCGTGCCCTGCTCACCGCCGGACTTTTTAGCCTAATCGTTTATGTCACACTATATATAATATATATATTAAAAACTGAGCCAGCCAGAAAACTCAAATCTTCTAGTTCTCTACTTGCGCTCATGATCAAATCTATGATTATCTCCGCGGTTGTTGCCTCAAGCTTTTGTTGGCTCCAATGCCTGCTTGATCTTGCCGGCGTTCCGCGAGACTATACGCTTCTCTGCCGTGGTTGTATCTCTACCACCTTTGGCTTCCCTCATCCAAATGGTTTCGCTATAGAGCCGCAGTTTATGGGGAATCTCCTAATCGCACCAATTCTTCTCTGTTTCTATATCCTGTCGGTCGCCAAATACCCGCATAGAAAGCTTCTTGTCGTCACCACTATTTTTCTGGCAACGACGCTATTTATTACTTTTTCTCGTGGCGCAATTTATGCTACAATCATCGGCCTCATCGTCCAGCAAATTACAATCAGAATTCACAAAAAACAGACGAGTTTTCTTAAATCCACTATTATCGTATTGATTAGCTTTTTCCTTTCCCTCTGCGCCCAAGGCGTTTTTGCTGCCGTTGGCCCAACTACAGACAACTTTACAGCTGGTGTCACCAAATCTTTACATCAGCTCACCCTGGGCAAACTCGACCTTCGCTCCGAAGAAGTCAAAGATGCTCAGCCTAGTCAAACCGATAGCTCCGACACAAACTCTGACGACTCCAAAACCGACACCCAAAATGATAGCTCTAGCTTCGACGGCTACGTTCCCGAATCGACCGATATCCGCCTCGGCCTCAATTCTCGCGCGTTCAAAACCTGGCTCAGTTCCCCGCGCTACATGCTCCTTGGTACTGGTCTCGGTGCTGCCGGGCTCGCCATGCACGAGCTAGCTCCAGAGGAAATTGGACCAAAAGAGATTGTTCAAAACGAATACGTTAGTCTCCTCCTAGAGACGGGCATCATCGGCATCGCCGCAATTATAATCGTTGCAGTTGTCGCAATCAAAAGCTGTCAGAAAAAACCTTCTGCCTTATTTATTGGTACGCTTGTCGCGTTTCTCTGTTCGCTTCTCTTTTTCTCCGGACTTCCGAACGCGATTCATATCTACTTTTTCCTTGTGATTATCTTTCTTGCTGACACTTCCGAAAACTACCCGATCGTAAAACAAAAAGTTTAACACCATAATAACAACCGTCATCAATAGATAAATTACGGTACTTTCAACAAACTCAAAAGCAAATGGTAGCCCCATTCCACTCGTAATCATAAATGCAAACTCATAGAGTCCGTCCATCACGCCGAAAACAAACGTCAATGCTGGACGGATCGCAACTACCAGGAGTACATTCCAGGCAAAAAATTTATAAACGCCATACTTCCCTGGGTCGCGACCTTTCCAGGTAATATTGCTATGCAGAAGATATGCCGCGATTGTCCCGGCGACACCAGAGATAATTGAGGCAAGCCAGATTAGGTCATTATTTCCTCCAAGAAGGACTTTCAAAGCAAAGTTATAGGCCAAAAAGTCTATTAGTGTCACCGTGATACCAACGCCCACAAACTTTAATATTTTATTCATCTGGTGATATATTTCCTTTCTACTAACTCTTTAAAGCTAGCTTTAGCATAGTTTTTATTACGAGTTTTACGTCTCTTGCTGTGCTTCCGCGCGACAAATCAGAAACTGGTTTCTTGAATCCCTGGAGAATCGGTCCTGCTACCGTAAACCCACCAAACTGCTCTAGGGATTTGTATAATATGTTCCCCGAGTTTAAATCTGGTGCAATCAACACATTTGCGCGCCCAGCCACTGGGGAATCAGGAGCCTTCTTTAGTGCTACCTGCGGGTTCACTGCGGCATCAAGCTGCATTTCCCCATCCACCAAAATCTCTGGATGCTCTGTGTGGAGCTTGGCCACCACGGCTTGAATCTTTTCAATTGACGGATCTTTTCCGCCACTACCAAATGTCGAAAAGGAAAGCAGTGCTACCCGAGGTTCCTCGTCGAGAAGCCGTGCGGCCGTCGCTGTTGTCTGTAAAACAATATCATAAAGTTGCTCCTCGGTTGGATTTTTACAGGCTGCACAGTCACCAACAATCAACTTTTGTTCACCTTTTTCAAACAGGAACGAGGCAGAAAAAGTTGCGCCGTTCACACCGATAATATCTCGACAAGCCAAAATTATATCACGGGACGGATAATCTATCCCAGCAATCAGGGTGTCCGCAATGCCCTCTCGCACCGCTACGCAGGCCGCCTCTAGATTCTCGCAGCTCACCGGCTCAAAACCAGGGAAATCTTCAGAATCCGAGCAGTCGCGAATCGCCTGTGCTATTACCTCATTTTTCCATTCGCAGAACGCAATTTTTGTCATCGCCATCTCTCCGCTAGTCTTTGCTACCAGATTTAAAAACTTCCTTGCGTAGCCACTTGTCTGCTGGACCAGCTGTCATAAGTAAAATCAAATTCCCTGAGTCACGAAGCTCGCGAAGTCTAGCGGCTAGCTCTGGCCCTACTTCTGCCGGCTCGCCAACCTCACTATTGGAAAGACTTGCAATAAAATCTGCCGGCGTGATCACTTTGAGTGCTGGGTCTTCGCGTACTAAATATGTTGGCAACCAAAAGAGTTTAGATACCCCAGAAAAAGCATCTTTATACCCATCAAAAATCTCGTGTTGACGCACATTCTGGTGCGGCTCGTAAATTGCCACTACGCCAGGTAGTCCAAGACGGTCAGCCTCCTCGCGTGCCATTTCGATTGTTGCAGCAATCTCTTCTGGATGATGTCCATAGTCCGAGTAGACTCCGTCAATGATTCGCTCAAATCTCCGGCCCACACCAGGGAACGAATTCAGAATTTCAACGACCAGGGCCTCATTGATTTCCTGACCTGCGTAGTCTACCCCATCAATCAGGCTAGGTTTGGCCTCCATCATATCGAGCTCTTCTACCATCTCAAAAATTGCTTGCATTGCTAAGCTTGCATCATAGCGCCGAGCTTTCCCCGCAAGCGAAAACTTGCCAGACAAATCAATTGTCTCTGCTGCGCCAGCGTCCACTGCTGCGCCTTCCAGCTCGCGCCCACGTATCACGTTTTCGCTCTGCCCCTCAAATTTAGCAAAAGCCTGCAAATATTCAAGCTTGGTTTTATAGATGTCTGGATGATCGTAAGACACCGTAGTGATTACCGAAAGCCAGGGGTAAAAATGTAAGAAGTTTCTATCATACTCATCAGCTTCATAAATCAAGAAATCCGAGTCGCTATCATACCTTCCAGACTCTGCAAAAGGGAGCGTCGTGCCAACGAGGTAGGAAATTGGCATACCCAGTGCGAGGCATCCATATATAATCATAGCGGTGGTTGTAGTCTTGCCATGCGTTCCTGCCACGGCGACCATTTTGAGGCCCATTTTGTCAACAAGGTAAGAGATTAGCTCATCGCGCTTAGAAATTCTCACTCCAAGCTCGCGTGCTAAGACTAACTCCGGATGGTTCTCTGGCAATGCGGAAGTATAAACAAACCAATCTACCTTTCCTTTGTCAAATTGTTTTTTCAAAAAACTTCCGTCTTGTTTGCCGATTTCCATGTCAATATTTGCACGCACCAGCTCGCCAGTAACAGCACCCTCGCTTTTGTCGGAGCCAGAAACCTCCATTCCGGCCTTCTTTGCCATTAGCGCGAGTGGCCCAAGCCCCGTTCCAGAAATCCCAGAAATATAGATATTCATATGCTATAATTATAGCATCTATGGGTGGTATCAAAAGGAAAAATCTCAAGGCTGCACTACGCAAAATGAGAACTGTCAAAACCTGGCAGCTGCTCATCATTTTGATACTTTCCCTCTTCATTGAAGCTACGCTTCTTCGTTTTAACCATATTCATATGACCGATATAAAAGCCGAAGTAGCGGCCGCCGATGAGTCCGGCGACGAAGAAGCTATCAAAAATGCCCTGAATAAACTCAAAGACTATGTCAACTCTCACACTGTTGTCAATGTTGTAGAAAAAAACGGCATCTCAAGTATCACCTTTGGTTCTGGCCCTGTCTATCTGGAGAAGCAGTACAATCGTAAAGCTTCCGCCGCTCTCGCCGAGGCTGAAGAGCATGCTGCCACCGACGAAAACCCAAATGGCAACGTCTTTGCCAAGGCTATGGCCGTTTGCCAACCCCTTGCTCAACAAAACGGTTGGTCCTGGGATACTCCAGAATATATAAATTGCTACACCAATGAGATTGCCAAATATCCAACCACTGATAAAATCGAAGATACTTATGCCGCTACCTTGCCATCCACAAACCTGTTCCGTTATGATTTTGCCTCGCCGATATGGACATTTTCTCCCGTAGGTATCATCGGGATTATTTGTTTAATTCTAGCCATCATTGTGCTAATTCGTTTTATCATCTGGCTTTTGCTTAAAATTGCGCTTATCTTTATAAAAAATTAGAAAAACCCCTTGACATAGACGCGTGGGGGTCATAAGATAAGAAGTACAACAACTAAGGAGGAATTTATGGCCTACCAACATACTAACAGCAAGGGCGTTACCTATTACCTACGTCAGAGCGAAGTTGTCCTTCGTGGTGGCAAGCACCAGACGATCTACTTCTTCACCAAGAATGCCGAAGGCGGCAAGGGTACCCCAATTGATCTTCCAGCAGATCGCGTTGTTAATGAAAACCCACGCAACGGCTTCTTGACTCTTAAGAAGAAAGCTTAAGTTTAGACCATATAAAAAAGTCCGGACCTAGATCCGGACTTTTTAATATTCAACCATGTAAGCTAAGATCCAAAGATAAACGAGAGCCACTGCTCGTAATTTTTTGGTTCTTCTTTGACTTCTTCATCGGCGACAAT
Organism: uncultured Candidatus Saccharibacteria bacterium; assembly: GCA_947304135.1. Lineage (GTDB taxonomy): Bacteria > Patescibacteriota > Saccharimonadia > Saccharimonadales > Saccharimonadaceae > Nanosyncoccus. The sequence goes on along the minus strand of CAMYZZ010000001.1, from coordinate 73,710 downwards.
AATCTCTTTGTGCTTGCTTCTGGCATAGTCAGAATTCTCTGGGAGATAAACCAAAGACTCGCCTTCTAGTAGCTTGTTTTGTTTGGCTCGTGCAGCCAACTCCTGGTACTCTTCGGAAGCATAATAGCGATTTTCGAGCTCCAGCGAATCGATTTCTAGCTGCAAAAGCGCCAGTTCTTGTCTGCGAGAAACCAATCTTTGCTCCAGAGACCAGTTTCTGCTCATCGCAGAAATCGCGCCCCAGGTCCAGATCAAACACATAGAAACAGCTACGACAAAAATCAAACGGTCCTGGTTGAACCAGTGTTTTATCCGGTAGCCAAGCCTCCTAAAGCGTAGTTTAATCTTTTCCATTTATGCTTTTTTATTATAGCATTTCTTGCTATAATAAGTCCAGTTTATGCGGGCGTAGCTCAGGGGTTAGAGCAGGCGGCTCATAACCGCTTGGTCGTTGGTTCGAACCCAACCGCCCGCACCATGCGCTCTTGAAAGGGCGCTTATTTATTGCAAAAATACATAGAATATGCTATAATAATATAAGTAACCAGTGTACAGCAAACAGAGAAGGGGATGTTTTGTATGACTGATTTGCAAATTCCAGAAATTACGGATGAAAGATTAAGACAGCTGTATTCACGAATTAAGCCCGTGATGAAAAAGGCTGGCAGCGGCGAGCTTTACTGGCTCCGAGAGTTCAGCGACGACGAGCTGCGCCACGTAGCCTACACTTGGGGCGATAACTTTGATCGGCGAGTTCCTGATGGCACAATCGCTCCAATCAAAGGGAAAGACTTTAGGTGTCTTCATCGCTATGGATTCCAAGGCTTTTTTAAGCCAAGCATCGCAGAAGTCTTGGCTCAGATTGACCCAAGACTACTTGGTGTGGTTGTGGCGTTCGAGATTATCAACTCTCCAAGTACTGAGGCAGACTTACGCAAGGATCCATTCACCAGTGCTGCATTCAACGAAGGCTTCCACGTCTCAACTGTCCGTCTATACAAAATCGCGTAATTTCAAAAAACAGACCGCTTTAGTAGAGCGGTCTTTTTATTGCAAAAACATCTCGCTTACGCTAAAATATAGATATGGATAAAGAAGGTCATCCTGTTCAATTTTCCTCTGAGAAAATTTCAGAGAAGAAACAGCCTGACTTTTTTGTGGCTTCAAACGAGAAGGCCGCGCGGCGTGCCAGATTCAGTCTCGGAGCTATTTTGGGCAAAATTGGCAAATCCTTCAAATTTGTTGGCGTAAAATTCTTGAACTATATCAAGCACCCATTCCGTGGCAAACACAAAATTGTCACCATTTTGTTGTTTGTTGCGATTGTTATTGTTGTGGTCCTTATCATCCTCAACCTTACAGTCTGGCAGAAGCAAAACAAAGACACCACTCCGCTTAGCGACGAAGAAGCAGAGAAGTGGGGTATGGAGCTCGCTAACATCGCAGGTGAGGGTAGTAAACTATCTGACGATGACTTTAGGAGCTATTATGCAAACTTGATTGAGGCACAAAAACGAGAACCAAAGGCTATTGACCTCAGCACAATATACGCAGAAGAGTTAGCAAGAAGAGGATACGTAGATCTTTCGCTAAGCCTGCTCAAAACACTTGATATAGACGATATGGGATGTTTCCAGATAGAGCGCTACTATAGTGCTTATGCCTTAGCATATATAGTATTAAATAATGGCACCGAGACTTCAGACTCTGATCATTACAATAATCTCGCCTCTGACCAAGAAGAATTTTGCCAGACTGGAGAGTGGCCAAGCTCAGAGGGGCTAGAAGAAGTGGACCCAGACGATTTAACTTCACCAAAAGACGAGGAAAGCCAAAATGCTGAATAGAACAAGAGTCAAACTGTTTGTCGCTATAGCGATTAGTATCCTTTCCCTAGGTAGCTTAGTGATAGGGCACAATGCCTACGCTGAGGATGGCGCCGCAGGTAGTGCCGCCTATTTTGGTAACAACTCAAACACATCCGGCAAGGGCAGATATGGCTCTAAATATGGTGCTACATGGGTTTACTACAAATACGTTGGCACAGGTAGTGGCGATCTTGATGTTCGTCATACATACTGGTCAGGATCAGCTAGCTGGGTTAGAATCCCCGCAAAGTGTAGGCAGTTTGGTGGCTTTTATGTCCTAGTTAATTTTGAGCATGATGATAACGGCAATTATACAGGCGGAACATACGGCACTCAGAAACTTGGAAAGCTTCAAGGCTATGGCGGCAACTATGTCTATCGCGAAAAAGGAGATACAAATACACCTTGGTTTATTAGCGTGGATAGATATACAGACGATTTTGGTAATGGCGCAGTCAGTGAAAGATGGGGTGAAAGCCTAGCAACCGTTAGGGACCACTTCGAAAGCCTAGCCGCAGATGCAAGAAATGGTCAGACCTGGAGCTACGATAGCACTCTAGACTGGTTCTGCTATGGTACTAGTGGTGGCGGTAGTGGGAGCCAGGTCTATAGTACATCATCTGTAACATTCGCCAGCACTACACAGACTTCCCCTCTCGACGGAACGACAACTATGGTAGTCCCATCAAGCTCGGCAAATGCAAGCTCTACAGCGGTCTTTACTCACCGAATTGTATCGTCAAAAGATCCATCGTCAGGCGTGAACCTTGTCAATGTTAGTTGGTCCGTTGGTGGCGTTTATGCTTCTCGCAATAATCCCCCTAGTGGCGTCCTGAATCTTGGATCGACCGGTTGGACAGCCAGAACAGATGGCAAGTGGGAAAAAGTCGTCTCAACGAGTATCAGTGTTCCAGTTGGATCAAGTGGATTATATTGCCAAACCATAACACATAGTCCAAAAAGCTATGTTATCACTGGGACCAATGTTACATATAGCGGCACTGGCAGCTCCACAGCCTGTATCAATCTCCGCCCAGTCACTATTCCGACGCCAACCTGTGCCACCCTCGGAGGAGTATCAACAAAGAGTGTAAATTACGGCGACACCAACGGTGTATCGAGAGTGATGAACGCAAGTAATATCTCTGGCGATACCGGATGGCTTAGCACAGTTTGGGCTAAGCCGGGTGATACAATCAGCTTTGCACACTGTTTCTCCTGGGGTGTACAAGCTGTCACGAAATCAGACTCCTATGGTGGAAGTCGCTCGTCGCCAAGCTCGGCAACCGCACTTAGCGACAGAGTGGGCGAAAGCTGGTTCCAGATTAGCTCAAATAGAGGAAGCCAATATCTCTTCGGACTAAGAAGAGACCAAGGCTCTATCGGCTCCCGCGTAACTCTCCAACGCTTTAGTTCTGTCGCTCGCAATCTAGATGGCGGCCGCCAAGTTCAATATATACCGAGGGAATACTATGATGGACGCAATTGGCGTATTTACTGGGTGCCTGTTTATTCCTACGGAGAAATCGACGCAGAATCAAATGGTAATTACGAGTTAGTTCTCATGTCGCCGTCAAAGAATTCAGTTGATGCAAACCGCTATAATTGTTTGGTCTTTGATTTCTCAGGATTTATTGCGAACGGTTTTCAAATCCCAGGGTTTGAATCTTGGCGCGGTAGTTGTACCGCTTCAAATGCGACCGGCCGCACTAATGAAGTCGGCACTACAATTTCCCAACAGATCACTTACCCATATCAACAAGCCTGGGTATATGAAGGCCACTCGCATAATGGCGGGACCTGTAACTGCGGGACAAGATCAACCTCTGTCAATAGTTCAGTTTATACCAACTACACAAACCTTGGTTATGGCAACAATAATGGTAGTATTGCCACCGACCGCTATGGCTCTTCATATTATAGTTCTATTCCTAACTGTGGTAGTACCTCCTGCTCGGAGACTCAGTATGACCTCAATTGTCCAGGCATGGCAGGTCAGAACGGGTGCTATTGTAGCGATGCCGGTGATGATTATGACTATGATTGCTCTTGGGATGAAACAATTTATGGCATGGTTAATGGTGTGTATACGGCAGTAGATTCAGTGCATCATTCTAAGACCTGTCATTATCATCGCGGTAGTACGATCAGCGGATGTAATGGCTGGTATAGCTACGGTATTATCGGTACTCGACACCCAGTTCGCTTCCGTGATTATGGCAATCGCGTATCTGTTGCCAACGTCTACATTCCTTATAATTTCCGCACTTCCGACACCTCGTCTATCAATGCCGGCAGTACAATTTACGCTGGCGAAACCGTCTCCTCAGCCTTCACTGCATCCGTCTTGCCAGTAGTCAACTCTTCTATCAAGAGTACTACCTCGGCCTATGCTACAGTCTATCCAGGCGATATTCGCGTCGAACAATTTATCATTGGACCAAACTCCTCTATCCCAGCTCAGACTAGTGGCGTGCTCCCAATCGGCAGTAGCATGTGTAGCTACTTTGGCGGAACTCAGTGTGGCACTATTCCAGTCAGCAATACAGGCAACAACTGGAAAAATGCCGAAGGTCGCTATAATGGCTGGACCTGGAGCATGAGCGCAACCTACAATGTGCCAAACAATGCAGACATTGGCTCCAAGTATTGCGTCGCTATCGGTATGACTATTGCAAATAGTCATCCAAACGGCGACTCTGGTACGGTTAGTGGCTGGCATAACTTTGACGGCAGATGGCGCGTCTCGCTCTCTTGCCGCACTATTGCCAAAAAGCCAAACTTCCAGGCTTGGAATGCAAATCTCTATACATTTGCCGGGATAAATACGGCGATTGCAAGCAAATACGAGGGCGCAGCTCTTGGAACCAACAGCTCTCCAGACAGAATCTTTGGCTCTTGGGAAGAGTATCTTGCTATTTCCAAGGGAGATATCACCGGATTTGCTTCTGGCGCCGCACTCGGCTATGAAGGCTCGACCATGAGAATTACTGGAGGTCACTCGCCGACGGGGAACTTCTGTGATCTATCGCACATGTCTATCTCAAATGAAAACTGTAATCACGTCGGTTTGTCCAAGATCAATCTAAACAATGCTATTCTTTCCAGGATGGTCACTCGATATAGTCCAGCGTCAACGTCCATGCCAGTAAACTCTGGAGTTAATATCAATGTCGCTGCGGCCTCCCCACTATCCAACACCACAACTGGCACACGTACTGGGGAGTATGTGATGACTTCTGGCGACGGAGTAATAAATGGTACAATAGTTCGCGGAGCGAATAGTCCACTACTTGTTATTCGTGTTCCAGGGACGCTCACCATTAATTCCAATATCTGTTACGGCTCTGGCACTTGCCAGGGATATGATAACGCGCTTGTCCTAGGCGGCCGTAATAGTCAAAGGTTCTCTAATCTTTCTGAGCTTCCACAGGTTATTATCATTGCAAATAATATTAATATCTCCGAAAACGTTACGCAGCTCGACGCCTGGCTGGTTGCACTCGGCTCATCTGGAGTGATAAATACCTGCTACCAGCTCAACATTGGTGCATCTAGCAGTGATACATGTTCCAAAACATTGATAGTAAATGGTCCAACCATTGCAAATGATCTGGTTCTAAACCGCACTGCTGGTGCTTATACTCGCTCAACCTGGGTACAAAACAATGGACCTGGAGCATCAAATAACCTTACGGATGATGGCTCCATGACTCCAGCAGAAATCTTCAATCTCCGCCCAGATGCTTATCTTTGGGGTTATCAACAATCACAGAATTTCTCTCAGGCAACTATCACCTACAGTCGCGAACTTTCGCCACGATACTAAGGAGCAACCATGTTCAAAAAACGTCAGAAAATCACTCAGTCAAACATTCCAGCACCAAAAAAAACAAGAACCAAAAAGTCTTATAAAACGTTTAAAATTGCGTTTGCCGCACTATCTATCGCCGTAATTTTTGGCACAATTTGGGTAGGAGTATTCTTTATTGCCAGAAACATCATCGACGCTACTGCTCCAGCCACCGCAGATGAACTCTATGAGAAAGTTCAAAACTATGATTATAGCAACGGCCACAACGAAGAGATAGAGTCAGATATCAAGCGCCTATTAGAGGAGACGGACAACGAAAATACGCGTAATAGCTATGCTAAAACCTTGAAAGCCAAAGCTGAGTATTATTATGGTCTTCAAAAGTACAATACCGCCGTAATGACACTTAAAGAGTTAGAGTATTACGCAGTTAGCGGGGAAGATCTTCTTTATCTATACCAGCATCTCGCTGATGCTTATGGTAAATTTGGTAGTTCAGATCTAGCCGCTAAATACCAGCTACTATACGACGACTGGACGCATAAATGTGGTGCAGATGTAGATCAAGATTCCGATGAATCATCCGACCAGAAAACTGACCAAGAATCCGCCGAATAACCCTCGTTTTTTCATTCCGCTAATGCTATAATAATACCATGGCGAAGTGTCATATCAAAAAAGGTTTCACCATGGTCGAGGCCGCAATTGTTCTTGCGGTCACCGGCTTAATGCTTTTTGGTATCCTTGGCGCCATCAACGTTCGTGTTGCCGCGCAGCGCTACACCGACACTGTTCAACATGTCGAAGATTTTTTGCGCAGCGTCTATTCCGAGGTTATCAATGTTGAAAACGGCCGCGACGATATCGCGTTCAATCAATCATTTTGTTCTGGCCCATTCCAGGTGGAGACTCTAAAAAATAACAATTCCGCCAAGATTATTGACTCAGATGAAGGTACTCACGCCGGGCGCTCTAAATGTTCTATCTATGGCAAGCTTGTTACCTTTGGTGAAAACGACGAAACTAAGGCTCGTGTCTACACAGTCGTTGGGCAGCTTCGCTCGTCCGAGGCGGAGGGTGGCGTCAGCAGTATTTTTGACGCACTAAAAGTTGTCGGTGCTGATGCTTACGCCTTTGATTATGGAGCTGATTCTACTCAGTGTATCGTTTCTACTGCCGGCACTTCCAGCACCTTCACTCCACTTTGGGATGCTAGACTAGAAGCTACTGGCGGTAGCGACCTCTTAAAAACCGCCTATATGATCATCCGCTCTCCAATCTCTGGTGCAGTCCACACCTACCGTCTCAAACCAGGCAACACGGTCAATATTGCTAAAGAGTTAGAAGCAGGCGCCTTTAGCTGTGGTGGTAATGCCAACTCACTTATCGCCAAATCCAACACTATCCAGGGTATCAACTACCATCTAAACCGTGACAATTTTGAAGTTGGCGACGTAGATATTTGTATCAACTCTCCAGATCTTTATGCTGCCGGCTCCAGTCGCCGTGATTTACGAATCAAAGCTGACGGTCGCAATACTTCAGCCGTAGAATTCGTCGAAACTGACTCGGAGGACAACAGATGCAAATAATTAAAAAAGCCACTACAATGGCTCGCGCAAAATTCCGCCGTGGCGACACCCTTATAGAAGTCATCTTTGCGATTTCTGTCTTCTCGCTTGTCGCCGTTATCTCCCTCGCTGCTATGAACGATAGCATTGAGACCGCTCAAGGTTCACTAGAAGTCACTATGGCCAGAAACGAAATCGATGCCCAAGCCGAAGCTCTCCGCTTCATTCATAATTCCTTCCTCTCAGAGCGCGAATATGCCGAGTCCGAGCAGGTTTACAAGGCTCTTTGGAAACGTCTCACCGACAGTAATGTTGCTGGCGGCCTCGCTAATGACTATACCGATGTTCCAGATCTAAACTATTCAGACTGCAAAGTTCCATACGACAATAGCCAGCCAAATAGCATCCAGTCTGTCCATGGCTTCGTTGTTAATACTAGAAAGATTGATCCTACAAACGTCAATGATACTATCATCCCATATTCTCAGACTAAGTTCTCCCCAACTAGTCTCTATCCGCGCATAATCTATAGCAATACTGGCAACCTTAATAACGACCAAAACTCCGACGACGACATCCTAGCTTCGGGCCAAAAATACACCACTATTGCTAGCGCCGAAGGTATCTGGATTACAACTATCGCCGGCGTCAAAAACACTAGCAACTCTGTCTATACCGGAGTTCCAGAATATTACGATTTCCATATCCGCACTTGTTGGTACGCCCCAGGCGCCAACGTTCCGTCTACTATCGGTACAATCATCCGTCTATATAACCCAGAACTATTGGAGAAAGCCAAATGAGACGCCGCGGATTTACTATTGTAGAAATCACTATCGCTATGACTTTTGTTGCGACACTCCTTATCACTGTCGCACTGGTTATCATGCAGATGATGTCAATCTACCAAAAAGGTCTCGCCCTCCGTGCCGTTAACTCAACCGGCAGGGAATTGGTAGACGAATTCACTCGCGGTATCAGCTCCGCCCCGTCCAAAGGCGTGTCATATCTATGTAGCTCCTATTATGGCAGCAACGAAGCCGCTCGCGCAGCTTGCGAAGCAGGCGAAGCAAACCTCTTCATGTATCACCAGGATACGGCCAGAATTGATGATGCCGACGTTCCGGTTCATGGCGTTTTCTGTACCGGCCGCTTCTCATATATTTGGAACACCGGCTATGCCCTCAAAAGTTCCAATGATAAGCATCGTGCCGAGCTAATTGTCAACGATATTAATTATGGGGACAAATTCCGTATTATGCGTGTCAACGATGACGATCGCAAACTTTGTGGTGCTTACATGAATAGCAACTCCTATCGTTACAGTGGCAATGGTGGTAACAAATATTCCTATAATCTTTCTTCGGATGATAACCCGATTGAGCTTCTTTCCGGTTCGGAAGACAATCTCACTCTCTACGACTTTGTTCCGTTCCCAGCAGCTTCCCACGCTATTACTCAGCACTCCTTCTACTCTATCACTTTCATTCTTGGCACTCTCCAAGGTGGTGTCAATATCATGTCTACAGGCGATTTCTGTACCGCCCCATCTACTGATAGTCTAGATACCGAATTTAATTACTGTGCCGTTAACAAATTTAATTTTGCCGTCCGCGCCACCGGCGAGCTCACTGACGCTGACCGCTCTGCCATGGGACACTACTAAGCATAGGAGGAAAGGGAATAACCATGAGAAGTTTCAAGAAAACCATAAGCACTAAGAAAGGCGCCACGTCAATCTACGTAGTAGTCTTTACTACTATGGTGCTCAGCATTTTGACAATTAGTTTTGTCCGCATTATGATTTCCGAAGCTGAGCAGACTAGCAACTATGATCTCTCTCAGTCCGCCTACGACTCCGCCCTCGCTGGCATAGAAGATGCAAAAGTTGCCCTGCTCAAATATCACCAGTGTCTCAGTAGCGGCACTAAGACCGGCAGTATCACTGCTCCGAAAGGCACCTGTAGTTACATTGTTGCAGCCATGCAAGACGGAATCCGCGACAAATCCTGTGACACGGTTTCCAATGTTCTCAATCGTCCAAAAGAAGATAGTGGCGAGGTCATGGTCCAAGAGACAAACTCCACCAGCGAAAACAAAGCCACCGTTCTTGATCAGGCTTACACATGTGTGACGATCGAAGAAGAGTTAGAAGATTATCGTGCCTATCTCAATGCAGACAATCGCCAACGCATTATTCCTGTTCGTGCAGATTCTATTGATGATATTACAGGTGTCTATTTCCAATGGTATTCCGACAACAACGGCGACGGTAACAACATGATGGGCACCACCCTAAGGTCAAATAACCTCAGTAAATCCTATGCTCCGCCAGTCGTAACCTTTGAGTTTGTCCAGACCGACATGACCTTCTCACTTGGCGAACTATCCGTCAATAATGGCACTTCTGGCAAGGGAACTGATCATGCAATGCTTGTTCTAAATCCGGTTTCCACAGGAGGCACTAATTCTATCAACTCCGGTCGTGTACTTGACGTCTCTGACAAATCCGACAATACCCCAATCAATGTCAACTGTGGCTCCTCCTCTAACGCAGATGGTTTCTACTGTGGCACCTACATCCAACTCCCGCCAACATACAATGGTAATACTGGCGCCAACCGCAACCCCAACACCTTCTTCTTCCGCGTGACTTTACCTTATGGCGCCCCAGCCACCGACTTCTCAATTAGTCTCTGCAACAACGAGGCCTGTGCTACCAGTGTTTCTGGCGGCGGCTCAGAAAATACTCGCACATTTACTGCAGTCCAGGCTCGCGTTGATTCCACTGGCCGAGCCAACGATATGTATCGTCGTGTAGAAACCCGCATTGAACTTGTCGATACTGGCTTCCCATACCCAGAGTTCGTGATAGAAGTCTCCGATGCACTTGAGAAAAATCTCTGGGCTACCAAAAACTGTTGGCTCGTCCAAAATGGCAATGCCAGCACCTGCGGCAACTCTGGTAGAGTCTAATCTGTTGACTTTTTTGGTTACTTGTGCTACAATACATAACAGAGCTAGAAACGCTAGCTCAGTATCTTCATTATGTCGCGGGATAGAGCAGCCTGGTAGCTCGTTTGGCTCATAACCAAAAGGTCGTTGGTTCAAATCCAACTCCCGCCACCATGTTTTCACGAAAGAAAAGCCACGCCGCTTTTCACCAACTTCGCGAACAAAATAGACGCCACTATTCCCCCATAGCGGCGTCTATTTTGTTTTACTTAGAAAGCAGTAATCTTCTTGCTGCCAGCTTCACTATTGCCGACCATTCGTTGGCTGGATGTGGCGTGCTTGCGATTTGAACCAGTGGCAAATCATGACGGATTGCCAGAGAAATTTCCTGCAATACATCTGCCGCATGTGGGCCAACCATGGTAGCACCCAAAATTTTTCCTTGTGAATCTGCCAAAATTTTCAAGAATCCAATTCTAAAGTCCGCCGCGATAGACGCAGAAATGCTAGAAAGTGGCACAAACACACGCTTATATTTTCGCTTTTTTGCTGCTAACTCAGCTTCCGTCCTTCCAACCGAAGCAATCTGTGGGTCAGTATCAACTATTCTCATAAAACCAGCATAGTTAGCAAACTTCTTATTCCTACCAATCATGTTTGCTACAGCCACTTCAGCAGAATAAACAGCTCTTTCTGTTGAGCTCTGTCCGCCTAGTACATCACCAGCCACAAAAATGTTTCTTGCGCTAGTCTGGAGTGTCTTATCGGCAATAATCCCATTCTTATCAAAGCTAACCTTCGCATTTTTTAGGCCAATGTCTATTGCTGGTTTACTGCCAGTTGCAAGAACGATCGTCTCAACGCGCACTGTGCGTTCCTGTCCGCCCCGGACAAAGACCACCCGAGCCGATACCTTATCTCTTTCCAGTGCGATAACTTTTGTTTTAGTAAAGAATTTAATACCATTTCGCTTTGCGAGGTACTCGCTCATCACACGGCCAACTTCTTCGTTCTCATTTGGAAGAATAGAATCTGCGGCCTCGACAAGCACAACCTTTGTCCCGAGTTCTGCAAGATATTGCGCAACCTCGCATCCCGAAGCTCCACCGCCGACAATCAGTGCCGTTTTCGGTACGCGCGGAATGCTCAAAATCGACTCTGCCGTATAAAATGGTACGGCGTCAATTCCGGAAATCCCGTCTGTATTAAGAACAGAGCCTGTCGCAATCAAAAACTTACTTGCAGAAACTTGCTTATCTTGCCCGCCAACCACGACGTCATATGGGCCTACAAAGTGAGCCTGCCCTCTTAGGACGGTTATACCAATCTCTTCCAAGCCTTTCTTGGAATTAACCTTTGTTGCTCGATCAACTGCACGCTCCTTCCAATGCTGAACCGTCGGATAGTTATATCTCATGCTTGCTGAAGACATCCCAAATCTTGCGCCAGCAACCGCTTCTGAATAAAGATGAGAAAAACTATTAAGCGCCTTCTGAGGCATGTTCCTATAACAAACGTCAGACCCGCCCAACTTGCTCTTTTCGACAATTGCAACTTTTCTGCCAGCCTCTGCGAGTTGAGTTGCAGCGGTAATCCCGGCTGGACCGCCACCTATCACTATATATTCAAAGTCAAATCTTTTTCCCATATCTGTCCTCTAAATAATTTTACCACGATTCTCATAGATAAACGCAATATCTCTGTTATATTTCTTGATTTCTCTTGCGATTATCGAGTTAACATCATCTTCTGTTACTCCACCGCGAGCTCGCACCCACTTCTCAACTTTCTCTCCCACCTTGCCAGCATACTCCTCCACAACAGCCTCTGAGATATTTAATGCTCGTGCTTGTTTTAGTAAATCTTTTACCACAAGCTCTTTGGTGAACAATTCCGCTCGTGTTTTTGCCGATTGCGCTTCTGCTAATTTTGATTTCGCTTTTGCTTTTTTAAACATCACCTAGCCTCCGATAATTTTAAATGCTAACAAGAAGAATGCTAAAACAGCAAACGCCGCACCCGACCAAACGCGGAGAAAATTCTTATTTTTAAGACGCCACTTTTGAATATCGACAACCGTCTGACCATTTGTGATAGCAATGCGAAAAGCGACCATTGGAGAAACCGAAAGTAGTGCATAAACTGTCGTCATAAAAAGTCTCAATCCTTCGGGGAGACTCAGTATACTATTTGCGGCCGCTATCATCAGCATTATTGTAAAAGGCAGCTCTGCAAAACAGGCCAGTAGCCCCAGCCCAAAAGCCTCGGTATTGTTATCGGTCAAATTCGCGCGCTTATTAATGAATTTTGCCACAGATTTCGGCAACCATAACTCGGTACTTTTACCACCCCAACGATAATAAAACAGCCAGACCGAAGCCGACAGAGCAACCAAAATTCCGACAGCGATGGTCATCATCGCCGGATTCATTTTATCTCCAAAAATCGTCCAAATTACAAAAGCAATTGCGGCGACCATAGTGAGTATCAAAAAGCCATTTCCAAAAATATAACTAGTTGCAAGCTCGCCAGTTTTTCTTTTAATATGTTTACCTGCGCTTGCATGATAAAGCAAAAGTAGCGTCCCAACGCCAAGCTGCAGCATCGCGTGGATTAGCCCGGCCAACACTACGATAAAGATATCATGATCCATACTATATATTATATAACATTTTGCTTATGCTTGAAAGATAATTTCCCGCATGCTAGACTGCCACTATGTGTTCTTTACAATCAGCTTCAAGGGCAATACTCTTTCCACTTCCGGTATTGGTCTTGTGTGCTAGCAGCGTTGCTTGCCCAGCTTCTGCCGTTAGCGCGCCGAGTGGCTTACTGTCTGGAGTAACCACTCTAAGGACCTTATCACTAGAGGGTGATTCTGCTACTTTAGCCTCTAGTCCAGAAAATGAAGTAGCAAGTATTGCAAGCGCCGCCTTGGCCAGTTCGGATAATGTCGCCATCCGCGCCGTTAATCCTGGCTATACTACAGATGCTGGGAAAAACACCGGCGAGCTAATTGAGCTGATCAACCTGTCTGATGACGAAGTTTTGCTAGACGGATTACAGCTTGTCTACAAATCAAAATCCGCAGCAAATCCCACGGTTCTTTATGAATTTCCAGCTGGCGCACGATTCGTCGGCGGGTCGATTTTATTGAGATATTCTGGCGCACCAGAAGTCTCTGATGATGCCGAGGATTTGGTCTATGATACATCAATCGCTATGGCTGGCTCGCTAGCCCTAATTAAACCTTCCACGAGTGCCAATTCGGATTCTATTATCGGCGCTACTGAATCTGAAACAGCTCTCAGCCAAGTCTGCTGGACGGGCGAAGAAGGCTGTCTTCCGGTTTTTTCGACCACGGTCAAATCCCGGTCCTACACAACGATTTTACGAGACGATGAAACTGGCGAATACTCTCACGTAAATAATCCAGAACTATTATTTAGCCCAGAATCCTCCGGCTTATACCTCCCTCCAGAAGCACCCGACTCAGCCTCGTCAGCTTCTAACGATTCTGGCTCGACTTCATCTTCCTCTTCCAAAACCAACGCATCGTCTGGCTTTAATCCCAGCGCTTCGCCGGTCTGCACCGGACTAAAATTTTCCGAGATTCTAACATACTATTCCGATAATCCCTCCGAGCAATTTATCGAAATTTACAATAGCTCAGAAAAGTCCGTCGACATCTCAAAGTGCAGCTTGCGCTACAAAAAGAAGCTCTACAACCTAGCTAGTCCTGCGGCTCTCAATTCTACGCCTTCTTCTTTGGTTCTTCCGGGCGCGTATTACGTCTATCGTCCAGAAACCGCTCTTACCAAAAACCCAACATCTGATCTACTGTTTGAAATTGTCGACACAAACGGCGATATCGTAGATTCTCTAAGTCTCCCGCACGGCCAAAAGAAAAAGACCTCCTACGCCCTCACTGGCCACAATCCGGATGGCTCAGAGATTTGGCAAATCACATATAATATAACTCCCGGATCCGCTAACGTCTTTCAAGAATTCCAAACTTGTCCTGCTGGTAAAATCATTAATGTGTTGACCGGCAACTGTGTCAATGTCTCGACTATGAAATCTTCACTTAATGATTGTGGGGCAGGGAAATACAGAAATCCAGAAACTGGCCGTTGCAAATCCTACTCATCAAAAGATAGTGAACAAGCTCCATGTCAAGAAGGTTACGAACGAAACCCAGAAACCAACCGTTGCCGCAAAATCAAAAACAATTCCGGCGCCGATTATCCCGTTGTGCCAATTACAAATACAGAAGACCAAACCTCGTTTGTTGCACTTTGGGCTATTCTTGCCATAGCCGGACTTGGTCTAGTCTACGTCGTCTTCCAATTCCGTCGCGAAATCATCTATTTCTTCCATAGTCTCATCACCAAAATCCGACACTAAAAATATCCCCTCGTAGGGAGGGGATATTTTCTGAGTAGGAGCAATATTATTTGTCTACCACTTCGCCTTCAACTGGCTCGTCGTCGTCACCAGACTTCTTATCAGCACCAGCGCCAGTAGCCTCGGAAGCATCTTTAGAAGCGTCAGCCCCGCCAGCTTGCTGGTACATCTTTGCTCCAATCGGCATGATTTTTTCAGACAAATCAGAAGCAGCTTTTTCTAGTGCGTCTTTATCTGCAGAAGAATCATTCAAAACTTTCTTTGCCTCTTCGGCAGCCTCTTTGATAGTCTTTGCGTCGTCCTCAGAAATTTTGTCTTTAAAATCCTTTGGCATCTTTTCTGCCTGGTAAATTGCATTCTCTAGCTTGTTTTTGGCGTCAATTGCCTCGCGCTTTTTGGCATCTTCCTCGGCATGTGCCTCAGCCTCGGCCTGGGCCTTCTCGATATCTTCTTTGCTCATATTGCCAGAGTTCTGGATCGTAATAGATTGCTCTTTACTGGTGCCCTTATCCTTTGCAGTTACATTCAAAATACCGTTTGCATCGATATTAAAGGTCACTTCAATTTGTGGCACGCCGCGTGGAGCTGGTGCGATACCATCAAGAATAAAACGACCAAGTGACTTATTGTCGTTTGCAAATTCACGTTCGCCCTGGAGCACGTGAATCTCAACCTGTGGCTGGTTGTCAGAGGCGGTAGAAAATACTTCAGATTTAGAAGTAGGGATAGTAGTGTTGCGCTCGATTAGTTTAGTAGAAACACCACCCATAGTCTCAATGCCAAGAGAAAGAGGAGTAACGTCAAGTAGTAACACGTCTTTGACATCACCCTGGAGCACACCGCCCTGGATTGCAGCACCTACAGCCACAACTTCGTCTGGGTTGACGCCCTGCATTGGATCTTTGCCAAAAATCTTTTTCACTTTTTCGACCACAGCTGGCATACGAGTCATACCGCCAACCATCACTACCTCGTCGATGTCAGAGGCCTTGAGTTTTGCATCCTTGAGTGCTTTCTCAACCGGTTCAGCAAGTCTTTCAAGCAGCGGCTCAACTAGTTCCTCGAGCTTTGCACGAGTCAAAGTGTGCTCAAAATGCTTTGGACCATCAGCGTCAGCGGTCAAAAATGGCAAGTTGATATCAGTCGAAGTAGCAGAGGAAAGCTCCTTCTTGGCCTTCTCAGCCTCGTCCTTGATGCGCTGCATTGCTGCCGCGTCGTCACGGATATCGACGCCACTTTCTTTCTTAAACTCATCAATCAAGTAATTAACAATGATATTATCAAAATCTTCACCACCAAGGTGGGTATCACCGTTTGTAGATTTCACTTCAAAAACGCCATCGCCAAGCTCAAGGATAGAGACATCAAATGTACCACCGCCAAGGTCAAACACAGCAATCTGCTCGTCTTTCTTAGACTCGAGGCCATAAGCTAGTGCAGCTGCAGTTGGTTCGTTGATAATACGGCGAACTTCAAGCCCGGCAATTTTACCAGCATCCTTGGTTGCCTGACGCTGGGAATCGTCAAAGTAAGCTGGAACAGTAATGATAGCTTCAGTAACTTTTTCACCAAGGAAAGCTTCGGCATCAGCCTTAATCTTAGAAAGCACCATTGCAGAAATTTCCTCTGGAGTATAAGTTTTGCCGTCCATCTCTACTGCGGCTTGGGTGCCCTTCTTAACAATCTTGTATGGCATGATATCAAGATCACGCTGAACCTCTTTGTCGTCAAACTTACGACCAATCAGGCGCTTAATACCATAGATAGTATTCTTTGGGTTAGTCACGCGCTGACGCTGCGCAACTTTGCCAACTAGACGCTCACCTTTTTTGGTGACAGCGACTACTGATGGCGTAGTTCTATCGCCCTCAGCGTTAGTAATCACCTCAGGCTTGCCTGCTACCATATAGGCAAATGCCGAGTTGGTAGTACCAAGGTCAATACCAATAATTTTTCCCATTTTTCCTCCTTCTAGGATTTTATTAGGTTGTTTGCTATTAGCCGGGCCTCTGATAAGCGTTAGCACTCACACCAGAAGACTGCTAATTCTTGACCTTATTCTAGCAAATTAGCACTCTCATGTCAAGAGTGCCAATACAGAGATGGAAGGCAATTTATCTCGTCTTTCTAACAAAGATAAATATTGTCCCAACAACCCCACCAATCATCGCTACAATCATATCATACATCGTATCGGCGATTCCCGGTGCAATCAACTGCTGCATAGATGTTCCGCCAATCTGATCGCAGGCAAACTCAAAGCATTCCCAAACCATCGCTACAAATCCTACAAAAGCAATTGTCCAGAGCACCTTGAACCATTTTTCGTCTGGTTTACCACTCGCCTGGTCCAATATTTCTTTTGCGCCAAACGCAGATAAAACTCCAGAGAATCCATGCGCAATTTTATCAAGCGGGTAGAATACTTTATAAAGGTCAAAATCAATCCCGAGCACCATCGCCGGAATCAAAAATATCAAATAGCACATTTCAAATTCCCTAGATACTTTCACTCCAAACAAGCGAACAATATCTACTGCAAAAGGCAGCAAAATCGTTGCAAGATAGCTCCAAACTTTCGTATATCCAGTATTTGGTATAAAAAATAGAACCACTAAGAACACACCGAGTGCCGCTAAGGTATATTTTAAGATTTTTACTACAGTTTTCATATATCTATGTTATCATAAAAGTAATAATATTTAAGGAGTTTTTATGGATCGCGTATCTATGAAAGAACACGCGAAGAAGCAAATTGAAGGTAAGATCTTCACGCTTCTCGCAATCTATATCATCGTTTTTGCCGTGAGCTCAATCATCAGCTTTGTGCTGGGCCCAATCAGCGGCATTGTCACATTGTTGATCGCCGGCCCAATCGCTTTGGCCCAGGCTTTCATCTATCTTGGCATCACCAAAAAATCTCGCATGCCAAAAATTGAGGACTTATTAATCGGTTTTAAGGGTGACAATTTTCTTCGCACACTAATCGCCTATATTCGCTACGAAGTCTTTGTCTTCCTCTGGACCTTACTCTTTATTATTCCAGGCATCATCAAGAGCATTTCTTACTCCCAGATGTTCTACCTCATGGCAGACGATGAAAAGCTAGAAGCTGGCGCCGCCCAGAGAAAATCTATGGAAATGATGGAGGGTCACAAATGGGAATATTTCGTCCTCCAGCTCTCCTTTATCCCATGGCATCTTCTTGGCATTGCCACCCTTGGCATTGCCTATGTCTGGGTCGTTCCATATATTGAAACTACCATGGCCGAATACCACGTTCGTCTCGTCGGTCAGGACAAGCCACTTGCCAAAGCCGCCAAAGCTATCAAAGAAAAAGTAGAAGAAGTCAAAGAGGCTAAAGCTAAGAAAACTACCAAGAAATAATCGCAAGAGTTTCCCGGCGCTGCAATTGCGGCGCCGTTTTTTGTGCCGCCATCCACTCGTCAACCGCCCTAGAGACCCCTGGGAGTTGAGGATTATTATAATCGTGCACGATAATCGTTCCAAGTATCTTGTCATTTTCATCACGTGCCATTCGTGGAGTCACAAGGGCAAGCGAAGTTTTAATTGACTGATATAAATCGCCGTCTAAAAACGCGAAACAAATTTTTTCTGGTAAGTCGGTTTGTGGATTCAAATTTTCAAAAAATCCTTTTCTCACTCGCGGAACATATAACCCCGCTTTCTTAAACCGCTCCACGACCTCGCGTTTCGTTACAAAAAGTTCGCCCTCCTTAAACTCTTCGCCAGCCGACGAAGAGTCTTCGCGGGTTTTGTCTGGCAAGCCCTCAAACGAATCGTATATCCAGAGCCGAGATAGAGAGTCGGGAAACTCCCGCTCCAAAATCTTTTCCATCAAAAGGGAAGTATCGCCACGATAGCACCCAAACTCTGTCACGTCGCCAGGGATCCTAGCGCCTAGGACTTTTCGTAAACAATCCAAAATCACAGAGGTCTCCATGTCGGAGACCTGCTGCAAATATTCAGTGTGCGAGTTACGCCGCATCTTTGAGCTCTTCGTCAGAAACTTCGCCGTCTTTGTTAGTGTCAAGAATTGCACCTGCACGGCGAATCATTTCTTCGCTTTCATCCGTACGGATAACCCAAACCGGCTTACTGCCGTCGGCGGCAATATTCGTATGACGCTCTGGCATGTCAGCCACATTTTTCTTTTCATCAATTGCAAATCCAAGATAGTTGAGTTTCTGGGAAACAGTGCGGCGGATTTCGTCAGAGCGCTCGCCAATAGTTGCAGTAAACACAATTGCATCTACTCCACCAAGCGAAGCAGCCATCTGGCCAATCAAGCTCTGAACCTTATAGACATACATCGCATGCGCAAACGTACCGCGTTTGTCGCCTTCGTCGCGAAGTTTCAAAATCTCGCGCATATCATCACTTTGTCCAGAAACGCCCTTCAGGCCACATTCCTTGTTGAGATACTTTTCAATAGATTCATCACTCTCGTATTTGAGATAATGTTTAACTGCAAGTGCGGCAGCTGGATCGATATTGCCACAGCGAGTCGCCATCATTAGGCCCTCAAGTGGAGTATAGCCCATAGTGGTGTCAAGAGACTTACCTTCAAACACAGCGGTAATAGAAGAACCAGAGCCAAGGTGACAGACAATCAATTTCTGTGGCAAAATATCCTGAGATTTCATGTAGTTGACAATGGAACCAACAGAAAGACCATGATAGCCAAATCGTTTTACATCGGCTTTGTCAGCAAGCTCGGTATCAAACGCGTAATATTTCATCAGTTCTGGACGGTCCGCATGGAACGAAGAATCGGAAATAGCAATAACTGGAGTACCCTTAAAGCTTTTAACAAGGTGCTCAATTTCAGCCGCAACTACAGGCACGTGAAGTGGAGCGCGTTTCTTAGCCTTGTCGAGAGCCTTTAGATAATCTTCATCAACAATGTGATCCTGAGTAAAATACTCACCTGGGCAAGCCACGCGTGCGAGAATTGCGTCAATCTTGGCCATGCCTCCAAGGATACCTTCCTCGGTCAAAATACGGTTAATATTGGCAACAGTCGAAGTAAGCTCTTTAAAATCTTGTTTCAGAACTTTCTTCTTGCCATCAGCTTTTTTGAGGGTGCAGATAACATCTTTTCCTTCAAATTCAAAGTGTAGGGAACAGACCTCATCATTACCTTTATAAAGCGCATATTTACGGCTTGAGCTTCCTGGGTTTGTAATCAGAATCAGTTTATTTTTCATCAAAAACTCCTTATTTGCCACCAATTATATCATGAAAAAGGCCAGACGTTAAGTCCCCACAATTAGCACTCTTGACTTTAGAGTGCTAGCTAACTATAATAATAAATATGGCAAAAAGAGACTATTATGAGGTTCTAGGCGTATCAAAAAACGCATCTGATGACGAGATCAAAAAAGCATACCGCAAGCTTGCTGTTAAATATCATCCCGACAAAAACCCAGGCAACAAAGAGGCCGAAGAAAAATTCAAAGAAGTTTCCGAGGCTCACGAAGTTTTGTCCGACAAGCAAAAACGCGCTCGCTACGACCAATTCGGTCACGCTGGTGTAAATGGCGGCGCTGGCAGCAATCCGTTTGCCGGTGGCAATCCTTTTGGCCAGGGCGGCGCCTTCAACTTCAACGGTCAGGAGTTTCACTTCGACTTTGGCGGCGGCCAGGGTGGCGCATTTTCTGGCGCTGGTCTCGACGATATTCTAGGTAGTCTCTTTGGTTTCGGTGGCGGCCGTCGTCGCCCTATGCGCGGCGCAGACTATCGCACTCAGATCACGATTGATTTCAAAGATGCAATTTTTGGCACCACCAAGACCATCTCTTCAGAGGGCAAGAACATCAAAATTAAAGTTCCAGCCGGCATTGATGATGGTATGAGCATCCGCCTCAAAGGTCGCGGCGGCCCAGCCCCAGCCGAAGGCGGCGAAAAGGGTGATCTTTATGTCGTCGTTCGTGTCCGTCCACACAAGACTTTGACTCGCGAAGGCACACTCATCCTTTCTGAGCAAAAGATCAACATGGTTGACGCCGCACTTGGCTGCGAGATCGAGGTAGAAACCGTCGATGGCCCAATCACCATGAAAGTTCCAGCCGGCACCCAGTCTGGCACACCGTTCAAGCTATCCGGCCATGGCGTCCCGTTCCGTGCCGATGGCGATCGTGGCCCACATATCGTTACGATTATCGTAGAGACACCAAAGAATCTCTCCAGAAAGCAAAGGGAACTACTAGAAGAATTCAAAGGCGCCAAAAAGCGTGGCATTTTCGGCTAAAACATGATATAATATATTTATGGCTAAATCAGTACGTATTGCGAAATTAAATCGCAATAACAATCACAAGCACAGCGAAAAACGCAAACACAACAAATAGTTTGCTCGGCAGGCCAAGCAGTACAACAGCTCACGCCTGCCTTTTTCGCAACGTGATACGCAACAAAATACCGTGCCGCCTTAGCTCAGCGGATTAGAGCACTTGTCTTCGGAACAAGGGGTCGTGGGTTCGAATCCCTCAGGCGGTACCAACCTTAAAACCGGCTATGCGCCGGCTTATTTTGTGCCAAGCTCACCCTCAATCAACCAAGCACGCGCTCAATCAGCTGAGCTCATCTTCTATCGCCCAAGCTCACCCTCAATCATCTCGCGGGTAATCCGAATCGTCGCGCCACTTTCCGCTTGTCCGCTCAGCATAATCTTTGCCACTAGATTCTCAACAGTCTTGGTCACAATCCTCTTCATCGGCCTAGCACCAAGCTGTGGATCATACCCTCGCTCAACCAACAACCTCTTTGCATCGTCGTCCACGCTCACAGCGATTTTTTGTGGTGCCAAAGTTTTATTCACACTCACAACCAAAAGGTCTAGCACCTTCAAACAATCCTCTGGCGATAATGGCTTAAACAAACAAATCTCATCAAAGCGGTTAATAAATTCCGGCTTAAACACGCCACTTTTCATCAGTTCATTTAATATATTATCCTTGAGAGTAGTAAAATCTTTGCGTGTAGCAGCGCCATCTGCGCCAACCATAAAACCACCATTAGCTCCACCAACCATCCCCCGAATCATCTCCGCACCTGCATTGCTTGTCGCAATCACAATCGTATCACGGAAACTAATCTCTCGTCCGCGCACATCGCGTAAAATGCCTTCGTCAAGCATCTGGAGTAATGTCGTCAAAACTTGCGGGTGCGCCTTTTCAATCTCGTCGAGCAGCACCACTGCAAACGGCTGCTTCATCACCTGCGCCGTCAAGCTCATCTCGTCTTCCGCGCCGTCCGCAATTAATCTCGATACGTCCTCTGCCGTCACAAACTCATTCATATCAAGCCGAATAACGTGTTTTTCTCCGCCAAAATATACTTCCGAAAGTGCCTTAGCTAGCTCAGTTTTACCTACACCGGTTGGGCCAAGGAACAGGAAAGTTCCAATCGGTTTACCCTCATTCCGCACGCCTGCCGCCGCTCGGCGCAAGGCATCAGAAACTGTCTTCACAGCCTCTTCCTGGTCAACCATTCTCTCATGAAGTAGTGCTTCCAAATTCAGCAACCTGGATTTATCATCTGCCGACGCTCCGCCAGCTGAGAAGACTTTTACCCCCGCAGTTTTCTCGACTGCTTCCTGCACGCTCTCTGCAGTCACAAGCCTTGTCCTCACGTCTGCATAATTCGCCGCCGCTTCGAGCAAAGTTATCGCCCGTCCTGGTTGCTCCACGTCATGCACGTATTTCTCACTCAGTCTATAAGCATCCTTTAGCGCCCAAATTGTAAACGAGCACTTATGCTGGTATTCAATCAGCGGCGCCTGATCTTGCATCACCTTCATGGTTTCCTGCTGGTTTGCCGGGCGTACCATGATTTTATTTAGTGCATTAGCAAGCGAAGGCTTCCGTGCAGAAATTTCCAAGAACCTTTGTCTATCCATCGTCAAAATCATGCGGAGTTTCCCAGCCTCCAAAATCGGCAAAAGCAGATTCGTAATATCTATACTTCCAGTCCCATCCTCAAAAAACAGCTGCGCATTTTCTAGCCATATAATAATATTCCTTGCCGCATAGGCCTCGCCTAGCACCCGCATAATCAAACCTTCCACATCGCCCCTTTCCGGTGATGAGCTAATTAGTGATGCCGCATCAAGTTTAAAAATCTGACGATATTTCAGCCCACGTGGCAGGTCGTTATCTGCGTCCATCAAAAGTTCAGAAAATGCTTGCACGATTGTCGTTCTGCCACTGCCTTCCGGCCCAATCAAAGCCACATTCTGACGTCCGGCACTCCCAAAAATCTCCACCATTTGCGACAATATTTCTTTGTGTGACGCAAGGTGAATGTGGGTTCTTTTTGCAGGTAATTGCTCAGAAATATTTTGCCCATATTTTTCAAGTGTCGGGATATAGCCAAACGAAAGATCGCGTCCAATTCCGCCGGTATGGCGTCTTTTCCCGATGCTCTTGACCAGCCCATTTAGATAGTTAAACCAAATAATACCATCAAGTAAATCCACCATTTCAAGGCGCATTTTTTTCAAAATCATCTCATTATCAGGATGATTTGCAATAATAGCCACGCCAACCATCGCTCCATGGATTTCTTCCGAATCCGTCCCCTGCTGGATTTTGATTGCCGTCTGGAAAATCGGACCAACGTCAACAGTCAGCTGCTCGGCAATAGCCGCAAGCATTTGCGGAGAAATTCCATACCGCACATGCATAAAACGGCCGCTATTAGTCTTGGCTACCGCCGCCGCCAAATCGCGCACTGTCGGATTTTTTGGCAATGCCGCCAACATATCATTAGATAATAAATTATTAATATTAAGAGCCTCGCCATCATTAATTGCTGGCACCGGCACCAGCTCCTTGCGCGTATAATAAAGAATCATTAGCACAATCACAATGCCAGATAAACACAGCCAGAAAAACGGCGTCTTCAAAACAAACAATGCAACCCCGCCGCCAAGCAAAATCAAAACCAACAGAATCATCAAAACAAACCCAGCCGGAGCCCCCAAAACCTTCCCAGCCCGGGCCTCTCTCGCACGCAGGGAACCATGATCAAAATTCATAGCACACCCTTTCTACCATAGCTTAACCCCAATCACTGTCAGCGCAATCCCCGCAATCGGCAGCAAGGGAACTAGCGGCCAAATTACAGTAATAACAATTCCTAGGATAGCCTCAACCAAAATCACGACGAGCCCCGTCACAATCAAAACCAGCCTCGATGCCATACCAACAATCCTAGAAATAAGTTTATCGAGAAAAATATTTAGCCCCGGCTCTCCAGCCTTACTTTCTGTGCCGATTTGCTTATATGGTTTAAAAAGTGTCCGAACCAGCTCGCCAATCGAAAAAGTATCTGTCGTGTCGCGCAGCTTGGTTTTAAAATCCGCAAAAAACACATGCCAACCTTTGGCATACCACCACTTTGCTAAATCAAAGGCAAACATATATATTATTATAACACTTATACTAATCTTTGCGTAGCATTTCTACAAAGTCTTGCTAGCTCTCGAACTTTTTTAGGAATCATGTCAAAATTAAACTTCTCATATTTGCCCCAATAGCAAATTGCTGCAGAAAATTCCCACGAAAAAATCAGCATACATCTTTGCATGACATCTTTTTCGTAGTGGCTCCAGCTCCGTTCGATTTTATCGCGAAATATTTCTACAATTGCTTTGAGCGGAGCCGGGTTTTCTTTCTTCACTACTACGTAGTAATAATCACGATTACGATAAATAAAAAACAAAATCTTGGAAATAGTTTTCTCAATACTGTTGTTGCCGAGGCTTTGTTTTAGCTTTACTAGCTCAGCATCTTTTGCGTGCCAAAACTGGTCTATTGCATCATCCATATGCAAAAAGTGATCATAAAAAGTAGACTTCCAGACGCGTGCGCTATCTGAAAGTTCTTTGATCTTCATTCTGGACATTTTCCCACGACAGATCGATTTCCCCACGGCCTGCAAATATCTCTTGTGAATTGCCAAATACCGCGGATCCTGTCGGTTTTTCAAGCGTTCTTTTCTCCCCGTAACGATATGATACATAATATCATCCTCCGAGTTTATGTGCTATAATTATATCACAAAAAGGAACAAAGAGGGCATTACCACTTATGGACGAGCAAGAAGTACAGAGAAAGCGTCGTGCAAACGAAGAGCGCGGCACCGCCGAACGCGCGCGTGTGCTTGGTTTTCCATATCTTGACACTCGCCGTTTCGAAAATGACATTCCGCTAGTCAAAGGCGTTCTTACTGTCGAAGAAATGAAAGAAAAGCAAATCATCCCCCTCCAAAAAGGTTCCGAAGAAAGTCACTATCAGTTCCTAGTCACTAGCGCCACTCCAAAAAGCGCCGTAGACAAGATGCGCGAGCAATATCTAAATGGTGGCGAGCGCGCCGATTTCTTCCTCATTTCTGAATCCGCCTATAAGGCTTTCATGCTTCGCTACGATCCACCAAAAGAAGCCCATTTTGACGATATCGAAATCGCAGACGAGGGCGATTCCAAAACTTTTGGCTCGGTTTCGCAGACCCTAGAAGAAGTCCCAAGTGACAAGGTTTTCGACTATCTCATCAATCAAGCCGACAAACTCGGTGCCTCCGACATCCACATAGAAAATCAGCGCGACGACATCCGCATCCGCATGCGTGTGGATGGTATCCTGCACCCAGTCGCCTCGGTCTCTCGCGAGCGCTACCGTGTTATCATGGGCGAACTTTCTAGCCGCGCCAACGTTTCTACTGCTGCCACCACTCCTCAATCCGGCCATATGCAAACGGACATTTACGACGACAACGGTTCACATCTCCTCAATATTCGCGTAGAGACCGTCCCGACTCTCTACGGCCAAGATGCGGTCCTCCGCCTATTTAATTTTGACGAGAGCCTTATGAATTTGGACCTGCTTGGCCTAGAAAAAGACGAGCGCGCCGAAATCAACAACGTCATCTCTCATCCACACGGCCTCGTTCTCATGGTTGGTCCAACCGGCTCGGGCAAATCCACCACGCTCTATTCAATTTTGAACGCCCTAAATTCCACCGAAAGAAAAATCATCACTCTAGAAGACCCAATAGAATATGGTATTGCTGGCATTTCCCAAATTTCCATCGACACAACTCATGGCGAGAATTTTGCCGACAGCTTACGCTCGGTCCTTCGTCTCGATCCAGATGTTGTCATGGTTGGTGAAATTCGCGACGCCGACACCGCTCGCACCGCCATCCAGGCTTCTATCACAGGCCATCTCGTGCTTTCGTCCTTCCACGCCAGCAGCGCTCCGGCCGCCTTCTCTCGCATGATCGACATGATTGGCACCAATCCAATTTTCTCCAGCTCCATCCGCCTAGTCATCGCCCAGCGCCTCGTCCGCAAGCTCTCTTCCAGCAAAAAATCCTATCAGCCAGACAAGGCAACCCTGGAATACATCCACAAAGTCCTAGACAGTATCCCAGCCGAAAAACTAAAAACCTACGGCGTAGATCTAGACAATATCACCCTTTACGAACCAGTCCCAACCGAGGGTGATCCGTTCGGCTATCGTGGCCGCACCGTCATCATGGAGCAACTCATCGTTAACGACGAAATCCAGGCCTTCATTCGCGGAGATATCAAAGACGTCAATACTGATGCAATTACAGAAGTTGCCATCAAAAATGGCATGCTCACCCTAGAACAAAAGGGTGTCATCCTAGCCCTAAAAGGCGAGACTTCCCTAGAAGAAGTTTCCCGTGTCATCTAAATTTATGCTATAATATATTATATGATTTTTTCAAGCGAAAAAGAAATGCTAGAATACGGTAGAAATATTGGGCGCGGACTCAAATCTTCTGTAGTAATAGAACTTGTTGGTGATGTTGGTGCCGGCAAAACTACTTTAGCTCGCGGTATTGCCGAGGGGCTTGGCGTCAAAGAGCCAGTCACCTCCCCAAGCTTCACTATTGTCAAAAGATATTCTTTTCTAAATCGCGAAAACGAAGAAAAATACCTTGCCCACTACGATTTTTACCGCCTGCCAGATCCAGGCATTATGTCAGAAGATTTAGCCGAATCAATCGCCGACGAAAACACTATCACGCTCGTAGAATGGGCTGACACTGTAGAAAATATCCTTCCAGAAGATCATATTTCTATTTTTATTTCCTTAAACGAAGATGGCACTCGCACCGTGGAGACCACATTATGAAATTATCCCTAGATACTTCAACTTCCAAATGTATTTTAAAACTAGACGACAAAGTCTATGAGTCTGAACTTGGCCACGAAATGGCCGAAAAGCTCCTCGGTTTTATCAAAGAAAAATTAGCAGAAAACAACAAAACCTTTGACGATATCACGGAGCTAGAGTTTATGTCCGGCCCAGGCAGCTTTACCGGCCTACGCATTGGCGCTAGCGTTATTAATACGCTCGCCGACTATTTAGATATTCCTATTGCCGATCAAAACGGAGAAAAGCACAAGCTTATTATGCCGGATTACGGTCGCCCAGCCAATATCACCAAGCAAAAGAAATAGTCTACAAAATAATCCCCCCGCGTGGTATAATAAAAAGTGGAACTATAAATTTTTTGTTATATTTAATGTTAACCCGCTGATATCAGGAAAATATCGGCAAAAAAGAAAGGTAAGCTATGGAAATAGCAGGTATTATAATTGCCGCCATCCTCGGTCTTGGGGCTGGTGTTGGTGGGCTTTATGTTGTTAATAAAAAGAACGAAAACGGTGGCAAAAACCGCGCCGAGGATCTAGTCCGAAAAGCCAAAAACGAAGCCCAAGACATCGTTTCCAAGGCCCGCAAAGAAGCTGCTGACATCGCCGAAAAGACCAAGAACGAAGAGTCCGAGCGTCGCCGCGAATGGAAACGCACAGAAAACCGTCTCGCTGAGCGCGAAGTTACTCTAGATAGTAAGCTAGATCAAATCGAGAAAAAATCTGAGCGACTCGTCAAGCAAGAAAAAGAGCTAGAAGATTTGAAATCCGAGATTCGCGGTATCCGCGACAAGCAGCACGAGAAACTCGAAAAAATCGCTGGTCTCTCCAAACAAGACGCTCGTGACAAACTCATGAAAATGACCGAAAACGACATCAAACAAGATCTCGTCAATCTCGTCGCCAAAGAGCAAAAAGAAATCAAACATGACATCGACGAGACTGCCCAGTCTATTCTTTTGACCGCTATGGAACGCATGAGCTCCGAGGTCACCGCAGACCGCACCGTCACTAGCCTCAAACTCCCAGACGACGAAATGAAAGGTCGCATCATCGGCAAAGAAGGCCGCAATATTCAAGCTCTTCAACGTGCCACTGGTGTTGATATCATGGTTGACGATACTCCAGGCATGGTTGTCTTGTCTTCCTTTGATCCAATCCGTCGCCAGGTTGCTCGCTACGCTTTGGAGCGTCTCATGAAAGATGGCCGCATCAACCCTTCCAGCATTGAAGAAGCCGTCGCCAAAGGCGAAAAAGAAATCGAAAAAGAAGTTGTTCGTGCCGGCGAAGACGCCGTTCGCGAGGTTGGCCTTGTTGGTATCCCGCGTGAGTTAGTCCACCTTTTGGGCGAGCTCAAATTCCGCACTTCCTATGGCCAAAACGTTCTTCTTCATTCTGTCGAGATGGCTCACGTTGCTGGCATGATTGCCGAAGAAATCGGCGCCGACAAACGCATCGCCAAGACTGCTGCCTTGATGCACGATATGGGCAAAGCTGTTACTCACAAAATCGAAGGCAAACACGCAGACATTGGTGCTGAACTCGCCAAAAAATATGGCATGCCAGACGAGGTTGTCCATGCTATCGCCGCTCATCACGACGACATCGAGCCAACCACTCCAGAAGCTATCATCGTCAAGATTTGTGACGCTATGTCTGCCGCTCGCCCGGGCGCCCGCAATATCTCCGCAGAGAACTTTGCCGAGCGCATGCGCGACCTAGAAAACATTGCCACAAGTTTTCCAGGCATCGACAAGGCCTATGCCATTTCTGCCGGTCGCGAAATCCGCGTCATTGTTGAACCAAAACAAATTGACGATCTTACCGCCCTCAAACTCGCCCGTGACATTGCAAACAAAATTGAAGCCACCATGTCCTATCCAGGTGTTATCAAAGTTAATGTCATTCGCGAGACTCGCGCGGTAGAATATGCCAAATAAAACTCAGTCCAAAATCAGGCAATCTCTAAAAGGCCTCAGCCGCAAGACCCAGGCCGAGATTGTCATCGGCACTCTCGCTGTCATTCTAATCATCGGCTACATCATTTGGGATGTTGCAGCTGGCGGTCCTCTCACGCAGCTTTTCTCTAACCGTGACGAGCTAATCCGTATCGTCCAAGGCCTCGGTCCGTTTGGCCCGGTTGTCTATATGCTACTCCAAGCTTTGCAGGGAATTGTCGCGCCAATTCCGAGTAATCTCGTCGGTATTGTCGGCGGCTTCCTTTTTGGCTGGCTGGGCGTGCTCTGGACCACAATCGGTGCCACACTTGGCGCCGCTGTCGTCTTCTGGCTATCCCGCCGCTATGGTCGCAAACTCGTCGAAAAACTTGTCAAAAAAGAATCTCTAGAAAAATTCGACTTCGTCATCGGCAAGCGTGCCAGCCTGATTCTATTCTTGATTTTTATCATCCCTGGCCTGCCAGACGACATCGTCTGCTACGTCGCCGGCCTTACAGACGTCCCGCTAAAGAAACTTATTTTAATCTTCGCTCTTGGCCGCCTTCCTGCAGTCGTTTCCAACAACTATATCGGCATGGGCTTCAGCGGTGAGGGCAACCCAATTGTCGTCGTTATCATTACGGTAGTTTCTGTCTTAATTTTTGCCTTCCTCTACTTCCGTCAAAACGAGTTGCTCAAATTCCTAAAATCCAAAGACAGGGCTAAGACATCCAAAGGTAAAACCTCTCTTGCTAAAAAGTCCAAAAACAAGTAGAATAAAAGCATGAGCGCCATGTCAAAAAAACCAGGTAAAGCCATTTGTATTATCGCGGTAGCTATTTTTATTGCGTTCGCTGGCTTTACTGCCTATACTGTCAACCACTTATCGGCCGAAGTCGATGATGTTACCATCGCCAATCAAAACGGCATTCCTGCGTCCTGGGTAGATTACGACATGGCAAATACTCTCTCTAGCCAGACAAGCTCTAAAGTAGCAGGCGATCATATCGTCTATACTACATCAGTCACAAATACAGATTCAAACAACCCCGCTTCTATTACTCACGTTGCTTCCTATATCGATGGAGAGCTAAAAGGCTTTCTTCCGCTTGATTCAAGTTCGCTAGAATATTCCTACTATCCAGACGCCTCTAACTCTTGGACACCAGTCGCCATTGTTGCTCCTGGCGAAGACGAAGATAGTTTTAAGCTCTCCTCAGAAATATACCTCGGCACAGGCGGCAGTAGTGACAATACGGTCTATTTTAGATATTCTGTTACTCCTTCTGCTTCTGGCGTAGTTTCCGACAAAGTCGCCTTTCTTGCAAAAATTGTCAGCGACAAAACCGGCATCGCCATTAGTGATAATTCTATCGCCTTTGAGCCTGCCTCGTCAGACGAGACAGTTGCCGTCTCCGAGTC
The DNA here is from genome assembly GCA_947304135.1 of uncultured Candidatus Saccharibacteria bacterium. Taxonomy (GTDB): domain Bacteria; phylum Patescibacteriota; class Saccharimonadia; order Saccharimonadales; family Saccharimonadaceae; genus Nanosyncoccus. Next base: position 43,522 of record CAMYZZ010000001.1, on the reverse strand, counting down.
AGACCAGGCTCCCGCAGAGTCCGCCTCTGGCGAAGAAGCCTTTGCCGAACCTCTCGGTGTCACCTCCGACGCTCCAATCGCCACCGCCATCCCAGTTGCCGCTATTGGCGCCATCGTCATCCCTGCAGATGTCATGACCGGCAGCCTCATTGTCCTGGTCGTCTGCCTCGGCATTTTTACTGCCAGCCTCGTAGCCTACCTCATCTCTCGCAAAAAAGAAGAGCAGAAGAACCGCTTGTTTTAATTAGCAAAAAATGTTATAATCATTACAAGTTTTATATCATTAATTTTTGAGGATTTATATGTCTGGACACAGTAAATGGGCAACCACCAAGCGTCAAAAAGCCGTCGTCGATGCAAAACGCGGCGCACTCTTTACTAAGATTGGCAATCAGATTGCGATTGCTGCTCGCGGTGGCACAGACCCAAACATGAACCCTAGCCTCGCTATGGTTCTAGAAAAAGCTCGTCATGCCAACATGCCAAAAGCCAACATTGAGCGCGCTATTGCTCGTGCAGCAGACAAGTCTTCTGCGGCTCTTGTCGAGGAGATTTACGAAGCCTACGGCCCAGGTGGCATCGGCATCATCATCGAAGTCGCAACCGACAATAAGAATCGCACCATGCCAGAAGTCAGAAATGCCCTCACCAAAAATGGTGGCCGCATGGCAGATCCAGGCAGCGTGATGTTCCAGTTCCAGCGCAAAGGTGAGATTGTTATCACCGACAAAGGTGACGATGCTATGATGATTGCTCTAGATGCCGGTGCTGAGGATGCCACCGAAGAAGATGATGGCATCGAGATTATCACCGCCGATAGCGACCTTGCCAAAGTTCGCCAGGCCCTAGTTGACGCCGGCCTAAATGTTACCAGCGCCGAGCTCAAATATCTTTCCAATACTCCTGTCGAGCTTGCCGGCGACGATCTAGAAAAAGCCGAAAAACTCCTAGACGCAATTGACGACCTAGACGACGTCACCGCCGTCCACACCAACTTAGCATAATTGCCTCACCAAGTATTTCTAAACCGGTGCAATTCGCGCCGGTTTTTTGGTCTCGGATTTTATTCCTAAAATGCTTATGCTATAATATATCTATGAATAACGACAACCAATCTTTTTCTCCAAACCAAAACCCCATCCCGGAGCCAACTAACCCAGCGCCAACGCCGGCGCCGCAGCCTGCTCCACAGCCAATCGCTGAGCCTGCTCCTGCGCTAACTCCAGAACCGCAACCAGTCCCAGAGTCATCTCCAGCTATATCTCCAGTTCAGCCACTCCCGGCTCAGCCATCTCCAATCCAGCCAGCCTCAACCATCCCAGACTCCGACCCTATGCCAGACATTCCGGTTCGCTCTCCTAAGCCTCCAGTCAACACTCGTATGATCGCTCTCATTATCATTGCGGCCGCTTTGGTTGTCTGCGCCGTAGTAGCAATTATCATGATTACAAATGCTAACAATAATAAAACCCCTAATAATCCTTCTCCAAGTCCAGCAGTAGTGGACAAAGATTTCACAGATAGCTTTGATCTTACAGAGCAGTCTGCCAACCTAGAAATCACTGAGCCAGGCGTCTACGAGCTGACAGGTGAACTTATAGACCATTCAGTCATCGTCAATGCTAACGGCGAGGTTACTCTCTATCTAAATAATGCCACTATCTCTGCTGTTGAAATGGCTGCAATTGCCAATGTTACGCCAAACGCTCTCACTATTGAACTTGCCGACGGGACAGAGAATATCCTCTCTGACGGCGGAGCTTCCGACTATGATGGCTGTATTTATTCTGACGGCGCTCTTACTATCAAGGGCGATTCTGGCAAGCTTGACGTCACCGGCAAACAGGCCGAGGGTGAGGGAATCACTACTAAATCCAATGACATTACCATAGATGGTGGCGTCATCAATGTCTTTGCTACTGATGATGGTATCAATGCTGGCGGCGATGGCGGTACAATCACTATTAACGATGGCGAAATCTTCATTCAGGCTGATGGTGACGGTATTGACTCTAATAAGGATCTTATTATCAACGGCGGCGCAACCTACGTCGTAGGTTCGAGCAACGGCGGTAACGCCGGCATTGACACTGAGACCGGCTACACTATCAATGGTGGTACCCTAATCGCCCTAGGCTCAGATATGCTAGAGAAACCAAGCGACAGCTCCAAGCAGAACACGCTTGTAATCACGCTGGACAAAGCCTATGATGCTAAATCTACTCTTGCTATTCTAGATTCTGGAAGTAACGAAATCATCAAGGTTACCGCTGGCAATAGTTTCCGCACAATTATCTACTCTAGCTCATCGCTCAAATACGGTACCTACTCAGTTGCTATCAACAACGAAACCGTGATAGAGGCAATTAACGTAATGAATACTATTACGACCTACGGAGACACTGATCCAGAGCCAGAAGACGGCCCAAGCCCAGACTCGCCAGATAATCCAGCCCCAGAAAACGACCAACCAGGAAACGACCAAGCCAGCGGTGGCGACCAACTCCTCTCAAACGGCACAGATACCTATGGCCGCATCCCAATCTCCGACCTTCCGCAGGATCAAGCCAACTAATTAGTATATAATATAGATTATGAATATTTTTATCGGTTTACTACTCGGCCTTGTCCAAGGCCTCACAGAATTCATCCCAGTCTCTTCATCTGGGCACCTAGAACTCGTCCAACAGCTCATCGGCGGCCGCGCAGACGATTTCCATCTCTTTTTAGAGCTAATCAACTTTGGCACTCTCCTCGCCCTTCTCATCTACTATCGCAAGCGCATCGTCGAGATTATAAAAGACATCTTCAAAAAGCACAATTATAAATTAGCCCTCAACATCATCATCACCTGCATCCCAGCTGGTCTCGCTGGTCTGGCGTTGAGCCACTTCATCGAAGAATCCCCGTTTTTCTCCTCGCTCTACACTATCGCCATCGCCATGGGTGTCGTTGGTATCTTGATGATTATCGTTGATAAACTTCCTAAAAAGTCTGCGCTAAAAAACGAGAATTACCTCACCAAGCCACGCGCCCTTATTATTGGTCTTGCCCAGGTCTTTGCGCTCATCCCGGGTGTCTCTCGCTCTGGCAGCACTATCGTTGCTGGTCGCCTCATGGGTCTTAACTCTAAATCTTCAGCTGATTATTCCTTCTTAGTCTCTATTCCACTCATGACGGCAGTCTGCGCTAAGACTCTCATTTCTTCCACTACGCGTGATTATCTGATAAGCAATTTCAGTGTCCTCACCCTGGCCAACATCGTAGCCTTTGCCTCCGGCCTCTTTGCGATCTCTTTCTGTCTCAAATACCTCAAAAAGTCCAACTCCTTAAAGGCTTTTGGTATCTACCGCGTCATTATCTCCCTCATCGTCCTCATCATCCTCCTGATTCAGATATAGATACTATTATTCAATTTAGCGCAAAAAACTTGCGCTAAATTTTTTATGTTGGTATAATTAAATTGCTAAACCAGTCTGTTTAATATTTTTATATCCAAGAAACGAGCGTGAGATGCGATCATCTACGCGTTTGTTCGTTTTTTGGAGCAGACTTGGTTTAGCGACTAGTAGATGGTCGCATTTTTCGTTCTATGAATGCGATACCTGGCATAAAAATAATAGTGGATTGTTATTTTAGCCTTGATACTCCTGGCGGGGTTGTGCGACCAGACACTTACTAATCATACTAAAGGAGGTCAAATGCCAAGCTTCAAGGAGCTAGCAAAAAGCGCACATAGAACCCTATGTCGATGTTTAGCAACAATTATTTTATCTTTTTGCGGTATTTCCTCCTTTGGCATGATTAGTATCAAGGGTATACTGGGCCTCGGCACCGCCGCCACTCTATCCCTAGCCATCTTAACCACCCTCTCCACTCCCGCCTTCGCCGACCAAACCAGCAAATCCCTAGATGTTAACCTCACCCTAGGCAATTCTATCTCCGTCCGCATCCTAGATAGTACCGCCACCTCTGACCTCTCCCTCCTCTCCTTCGATCTCACCCCAACTGCAGCTGGCGTTACTTCCACCAAGCGCGCCATCGTGGATGTCTCTACCAGTAACATTACCGGCTACAAACTCTATGTAGAGGCTAATGGCAAAGACCACAACAACCAATACACCACAGACCTCGTCCAAGGAGACACTGCGGACTCCCATGTCATCCCAACCTCCACTAGTACAGCCTCTAACCTCAACTTCTGGAACTACACCAACCCTCTCACATCTTCTGCTACTGTAGTCCCAGCCCATGGTAACCCAGACCAGATTGGCATGCTCATGTCACCAACCACTTCTACAAAGGCTAATGTAGATATTAATGTTGGCGTAGATACTACTATCACCGCCGGTTCCTACACCAACCAGCTCCTCTTCACTGCTATCGCTAATGCAGAGTCCATTGACTACACTCTCTACTTCGACAAGAACGCACCAAGTGGTGTAGACCCATCAGATATTGAGAACTTCCCAGTCAACCAAACCGCCTCTGCCTCCGCAACATCCTACACCTTCACTATTCCAGATACCGCCCCAACCTTAGTAGGGTATACCTTTGGTAATTACGTAGATCCAGAAGCAGAAGAAGGGGAAAAGGGAAGTAGAACAAATCCGTATCTACCAGGCGATAATGTCACTGTTACAGCTGACCCAACCGCATCTGTCATCTCTGGTACAAAAACTCTTAATGCGCAGTGGACTATTGTTAGCTCCACCCTTACAGTAGATCCAAATGGCGGCACCTGGAGCGGCTCCACCTCTACGCAAACCTTCCCAGGAGACTACGGCAGTACAAAAGTTATTGGTACTCCATCTGCCAACGCCACATATACAATCTCCTACAATGACAACTCTCAAAGTGCAACCTATAATCCTAACCCTCCAGCCCCAACCAGCGTCAGTAGGCCTTTCACTGGCTGGACACTAACTGCAACTGGCGGCGGCTCTCCATCTGGCTCCTTTGACACAACTACAAATACCTATACCTACAATATCGCTAGCGACACCCTAACCGCCGGCTATAACAGCACTTCAAACACCTTCACTCTCCCAACTGTCACCAAGACCGGCCATACCTGCACCTGGCATGAGAACAGTGCCTCCGGAGCCTCCCACGCTAGCGGAGAAACCAACGTCACCATCACCGCCAACACGGAGTTCTATGCTGTGTGTGCTGTTAACTCTCACAACGTCACTGTCACTGCAGGCACAAACATTGCATCTACTACAGGCTCTGGCAGCCATAATTATGGTAGTACAGTTAACATTGGCGCCACCGCTAGTACTGGCTACCATTTCTCCAGCTGGACCGTCAACTCTGGTGGTGTGACTATCAATAACAATCAATTTACCATGCCAGACAATGACGTCTCCGTCACTGCTAATGGCGCCATCAATACCTGTCCTATCACTTACAACTCTAACGCCCCATCCGGCACTACTGCCAGTGGCTCAATGAGCGATTCGTCAATGACATACAACCAGGCAGTAACATTAACCAGCAATGCATTCTCAATCACGGGCTATACTTTCTTAGGATGGGCAGAATCTGCTAGTGGTTCGGTAGTGTTCGCTAATGGCGCCACTCTCACCGCCGCCCAGACTGCAAGCTATTGTGGCACACATAATACTACCAAGAATCTTTACGCTAAGTGGGATAACCACTACACCTTAACAGTCAACCCCAATGGTGGCACCTGGTCACAATCTGGGTTCGTTAACAATCAGCGTACCGGCACCTACAACGAATCTATTATCATCTCTAACCCAACCGCTGGCCCTAGCTATACAATCTCCTATGACGGTAACGGACAGGGGGCTTCCTATACAGGCTCCCCAACCAGTGTCACTCGTCCATTCTCCTCCTGGAGCCTTAGCGGTTCCGGTACTTGGGTCGGCTCGACCAATACGTTTACCTACGGTGCTGGTGCAGCTACTTTGACAGCCTCCTATAGCAATACTTCCAACTCCTTCACTCTCCCAGCCATCTCTAAGACTGGCCATAGTTGTAAATGGGCCGAAGGTAGCGCTTCCGGCACACAGTATACTGGCGGAACTTCTAGAACTATTACTGGCAACACTACCTACTATGCCGTCTGTGCCGCCAATAACTATACCGTCAACATCAGCAACAACAACACTACTTCCGGCGCATCTAGCCTCTCCGTGCCATATGGCGGCAGTAAGACCGTAACCGTCACACCAAGCTCTGGCTACTATCTATCTAGAGTTACTTGTCCATCTGGATATAGCTGTACGGGATATTCTACCGGACTCGACAGTACTGGACAGCAAACTATAACAGTAACAAATAATGACTCTATAAGTACAACTACTATAACATTTTACGCACTACCACGCCCATCGCTACAGGGCGCATGTGTTGCAACCGCAAACAAAGGCACCTTTACCTATAATAGCGTTGAATACATTAAACTAATTGGTGACTTTGGAGCTACCGGTGCTTGCTATACCAAATCTAGCCAAGGAACCGCAACCTTCGATAATACCGCATCCCTTTGTCCTTCCGGTACTGGCGTTCCATCTCAATCTGAATTTCAATCCCTAATCAACACCTATGGTGAGGACGAAGCTCTATACAATACTACGGGCTGGTCCGGCAACTATTGGTCGTCTACTCCGCGCGCTTCTACTAACCGCGCCTACTACCTCCACGTCGATAGCGTGTACGCCTTCATCTACAGCGACACCTATCGTACGGGCTCGCTCGATGTGGTTTGTCTTGTTCGCTAACCTAGCTTTAAAAACCGCCTGGCTAAACATAAAAATTGCAAGAATTTTCCAGGCTGAAGCCAAAAGCTACTACAGCAAGAGACCGTGCTATAATTACCTTATGGAAAACCGCATCAAAAACTACGAAAAATTCATCAAAGAAGCCGCCAAGCACCCAACTTCCGAGCTCAAAATTTATCACTCCGAAATGGTCAGAAATTTCCAACACGAGCGCGCTGTACATCTTATAGTCATGCTATTTTTCGTCGCTTTGACCCTCGTCATGATGACAATTGCTCTCCATGGTATCATTTTTGTTGGCGGCCCATTTACAATTTTTGCTTCCATTATTGCGGCTTTGCTCTTTATTATCACCGCCTTCTATATTAAACATTATTACTTTCTTGAAAATCATATCCAAAAACTCTACGACATCACCACCACGCTTTATAAAAATGATTAGTTCTCTCACCTAACCAGACATAAAAACCGCAAAAATTTCCAACTAAAGCCATAACCGGTGTCAGGGGTTGCTTTTTTGGCCATTTTTTGATACAATAAATAGGTCGGCTTTTTCCAAGACGTCGTAAGCCGATAAAACTAAACAGGAGTACGTCAGTACATGCGTATCGGACTTAAGCGTGCTTATGCACGTAAAAAGTCGCACGAACCTTTAGGCCTCGGCCTTGAGTTCATCGAAACGAAAATTGTTTAGGGGGTGTAAGTTGCGATTTTACTCAGCAGTCCCTTACTGCTCGAACGTGACAGCACCATATAAGTTTCGCTGGTAAAAAGCGCAAAAGCCTCTGGCAGGATAGCCGGAGGCTTTTCTCGTGTTCTTGTCCAGCCAGCACACCAACAAAAAAGCGGCCACCACGGCCGCTTTTTTCAAATACTATTTTGCCACTTTCAGCGCAGCGTCAATCTTCTCGCGCATCAGCTTCATAAATTCGTCTTCAGTGGAGACATTAGTTAGGTCAATCCTCTCCCCGTTTAAGAAGAATGAAGGTGTCCCAGGAATATCAAGATCTTCTGATAGTCCCGTATCAAAGTCGATTTTAGCCTTCACCTCGGCGCTGCCCATATCGGCAATAAACTTTTCTTCGTCACCCTCGCCACCAGTCACGTTTCTAAACAAATCTACAAACATGTCCGTGCGAGAATTGCCAGTTGCGCTAGACCAGACAGATTGGTTGGCAAATAGCTTGTCCGCGTATTCTTTAAAATAGCCCTGGAGCCCCGCCGCTTCCGCCGCGCTAGCTGCCGCCGTTCCATTCTGGTGATAGCTTAATAAGAAATTTCGGTACACCACCGCTAGCTTGCCGTCGTATTCCGTAAGCAACTTGTTTACGCGTGGATTCGCCGAGGCACACCCAGAACATTGATAGTCCGCATATTCATATATCACCACCGGCGCGTCAGCAGATCCTTTGACATGGTCACCAATCCCGCCGTTGTCTTCGTTCCCGGCAATTATAGAGTTAACATCATATTTACTATAGTCAACTTGATTTGCTTTTTTGTCAGCCATTCTCCAAATCACAACGCCCAAAAACCCAACGATCAGAACTACGACTGCTACAATCCACCCGATATTTTTTCCTTTTTCGTTCATTCTCCTCCTTGCAATTCGAATATGATATAATAATACTAGCATAAAAAAGGGATTAGTGCCATGAGTAATTTCATGATCAAACTTACCAAATGGGTGGATCCTATTCTTGAAAAATACCGCGAGAAAAAACCTCCGGAGCCCCAGCCTCCTTATGTGCCAAAATCCACAGAAGATTTGATAGGCGTTATTGGCCGCACTCCCAAAGACTATTTATCTGGCAAAGAGCGTGCCATGATTGTCGCCTGTATGAGTTTCAAAGACTGTAAAGTCGGCGATATCATGACCCCGCGCGCGGATATTACTTTTGTCTTTGAGCACGATTTTCTTGGACCTTTGATGCTAGACAAGCTATACCAATCCGGTCTCTCGCATTTTCCAGTCCTATCTTCCGATGGCCACCAAGTTGTCGGTCTCATCCACACCAGCCATCTCAACTCTCTAGAAATCAAAGATACCGACCGTGCCTCCAAATTTATCGACCCAAAGGTTTATTATCTCCGCTCAGACTACAATCTAGAGCAAGCTATGACAGCATTTATGCGCACGAATTGCTTCTTCTTCCTGGTCGTCGACAAAGGCGGCCACCTCGTCGGTCTGCTCACTTTCCCAACTCTGGTTGCTTGCCTCCTCGGCTACATCCCAAAAGACAAGGACAATTTCGACGACGACACGTCCATAGCTGCCGTCATGAAACGAGAAATCAAAGGCTAAACTCCGCTTGTTCACCTCTGGAACTTGTGATATAATATATAAGTTATGAGAGCATTATCTACTGACCTAAAATCACAAATCGGAAACACTGTCACTGTAGCTGGCTGGGTTAATTCTCGCCGCGATCATGGCGGCCTAATCTTTATCGACCTCCGCGACCACAAGGGAATTATTCAGCTCGTTATTACGCCAGACACCAAAGATGCTTTTGCTCTCGCAGAAACCTTACGTGACGAGTTCGTGATAAAAGCTAGCGGCTCCATCCGCGAGCGTGCAGACGATCTCAAAAACCCAAACATCGAGACCGGCAATATCGAGCTTGTCGTAGATAGCCTAACACTCCTAAATCGCTCCGAGCCTCTCCCGGTCAACACTCACGACGAGGGCGATGAGTCTTCAGAAGAAATGCGTCTCAAATATCGTTATCTTGATCTTCGCCGTCCTTCCATGCAGCGCACACTAAAACGCCGCGCCGAGTACTACAAGTTCATCCGCGATTACATGGAGGCTCACGATTTCATCGAGGTAGCCACGCCAATCTTGGCCAACTCTTCTCCAGAAGGTGCCCGTGATTTTCTGATTCCATCCCGCCTTCATCCAGGCCAGTTCTATGCTTTGCCACAGGCCCCACAGCAGTTCAAGCAGCTTCTTATGGTTGGTGGCGTTCCAAAATATTACCAAATCGCCCCATGTTTCCGTGACGAGGACCCTCGCGCAGACCGTCTTTATGGCGATTTTTACCAGCTAGATTTAGAGATGTCATTTGTTGACGACGGTGAGGTTGTCCGAAAAGAAATCGAGCCACTTTATATCGATTTAGCTACAAAATTCGTGAGCAAAAAAATCATCCTTCGCTCCGAGTCTGCCAAAAAGTTTATTCCTAGTGGAGAGACTATCCCACGCATCCCATATCGCGACGCAATGAATCTTTACGGCGTCGACAAGCCAGACCTTCGCTATGGCATGGAGCTCATCGAGCTTACCGACGCACTAAAAGACACCGAGTTCAAAGTTTTTCAGAGCCCATGCGTCAAAGCTCTATGTGTTAAGGGTGGCGCTTCTCTCACTCGTTCTCAAATCGACAATTTTACAGACCAAGCCAAAAAACTTGGTGCCGGCGGCCTTGCATATATATTATATGAATCTGGCGAAGAAAAATCTCCAATTGCCAAGTTCTTAAAACCAGAAGAGCTTGCCAAAATCAAAGAGCTTACCGGCGCAGAAGATGGCGACGCCGTATTCTTTGGTGCAGACACTCGCGACAAAGTCAACAAGGTCCTAGGCCAGCTCCGCATCGCCTTTGCAGATCATTTTGAACTCAAAAAAGACAACGAAATCGCCCTCTGCTGGGTGATCGATTTTCCATTCTACGAATGGGACGAAAATAACCAGAAACTAGACTTTGGCCACAATCCATTCTCTATGCCAAAAGGCGGTATGGAAGCTCTAAAAAATGCCAAGACAGATGCAGAAAAACTCGCTATCGTTGCCGACCAATACGACATGGTTATGAACGGCTACGAAGTCGCTTCCGGCGCTGTCAGAAACCACAATCCAGAAATCATGTACAAAGTCTTTGGTTTACTTGGTTACAATCAGGCCTATGTAGAAAAACGTTTCGGCGGTTTGCTCAACGCCTTCAAATTTGGTGCGCCTCCACATGCTGGTTGTGCTCCAGGCCTAGACCGCATCTTTATGATCCTAAACGACAACAAAAACATCCGCGACATCGTCGCCTTCCCAAAGAACGGCGCCGGCGTAGATCTCATGATGAACTCCCCAGCCGCAGTCGACGACGTCCAACTCGAAGAAGCCGGAATCGCTATTATCGAGCCAGAAGACTAGGAACGGGTGGCTAAAACAGACTATTGCAGTTCGTAATGAGATTTAGACCAGATTTGCGAACGTAAAAAATACAGCACCTAGAAGGTGTTGTATTTTTTACAAGTTCGCAAGTCCCGAACTGCAATAGTCTGTTTTAGTCGCCCACGTTCCGTTAAGGTTCTTTTAAGTTATAAAAGTTATAATAAAGCTACCAAAATGAATGTTTTGGTAGAAAGGATTAACATGGCTCAACAAATTTTCCGTCGCCAAGAAATCAAATACTTGCTGACGGAAAAGCAGGTCCAAGACTTGATGTGGCAGGTTTCGCCATATCTAAAAAAGGATAAATATTTCAAAGGAACGAACTGCAGTGTTTATTTCGATAACAAAAATCGTTACCTTGCAATTCATTCCATGGAAAAGCCAGTGTACAAAGAAAAAATCCGTATTAGAAGTTATGGTGTCCCAAAACTAAGCGACACAGTTTTTCTAGAAATCAAGAAGAAATTTAACGGTGTCGGCAGTAAACGCCGTATCCCAGTCAAGCTTTCCGATTTCTACAAATATCTAAAAACCGGGCAGCTAGACAGCAATTCGGAAGTTATCAAAAAAGAATTAGACACTTGTATAGAGAGATATAGCCTTGAGCCAACCATGTTCTTAGCCTACGATCGAACCTCGTATTGTAGCAAAGATGACCCGACTTTCCGTGTCACCTTTGACCGCAACGTTCGTAGCAGGAACAACAATTTAAGGCTAGAAAAAGGCGATCATGGCAAAAAATTTTTCAAAAAAGGAATTGTCGTGATGGAAGTAAAAGCACTAGATGCCTATCCATTTTTCTTTGTCCGTGCACTTTCCAAGCTAAAAATTTATCCCGCGTCATTTTCAAAATACGGACGCGTCACCGAAAAAGTAATATATAATCACAATGTTTATTAAGGAGAAATATGTTTCAAAGTATTATTACTTCGGGCGTAACTCCGGCGAATTTCTTCATTTGTCTGGGCGTCGCCCTCGTACTCGGACTAATCGTAGCATTAGTCCACAAAAAGACCAGCCGCGCCAGTAGCGGTTTTGTCACCACGCTTGCAATTTTACCAATGCTCGTCGCAATGGCTATCATGCTTGTCAACGGCAACCTTGGCGCAGGTGTCGCCACGGTCGGCGTCTTCTCGCTTGTCCGCTTCCGTTCTATTCCAGGAAATTCCAGAAGCATCCTTTCCATTTTCTTTGCGATGGCGATTGGTCTTGCGGTCGGTACCGGCTATGTTGCCTTTGCAGCAATCTTCACGGCCATCGTTTCTGCGATTATCGCATTCCTAAAATATGTTAATTTTGGCGAAAACAATTCGTTCAACAAAAAGCTCGCCATTCTTATTCCAGAAGATCTTGACTACACCGAAATGTTTGATGATATTTTCAAAATTTACACCAAAAAGCACAAGCTCATCAAAACCAAAACTACCAACATGGGTAGTATGTTTGAGCTAACCTATGATATCGAGACAAAGAATAAAATCAACGAAAAAGATTTTATAGATAAAATTCGTGTCAAAAACGGCAACCTCAAAGTTGCTTTGTCACATCCAATGATAGAGGAGGAATTATAAATGAGTAACAAAGTTTATAAATTTGGCGGCCTCAAATTAGGTCAAAAAATCGCACTCGGCATCGGCGCCAGTGCGTTGGTGGCGGGACTAGGGTTTGGTGGATTTTATGTTATAAGTCACCAGGCAACCGAATCAGAAACTATCGTTTCTGCCGACACAGAAGTTGTTGACAGTCAAACCTCTAGCGCTGCTACAAGCTCCACAGAGCTAAAAAACGGTAGCAACAAAATTGCTTCCGGCGGCACCTATACTTTTACTGGAGCTATCACGGGCAAAATTTCTGTTGATACTACAGAAAAAGTCACAATTATATTAAACGGCGTTACAACCACCGGCAACGATGGCGCCGCTATCAAATGTCAGGAGGGAAGTAACGTAGAAATCCAGCTCATTGGCGTGAATAAAATCACCAGCGCTGTAGATAGCGACGGTATCAATTCCGAAGGCGATCTAACCATCGCCGGCGAGGGCTCGCTCGTGGTAAAAGCTGATGACGACGGTATCCACGCGGATGGCAAACTTACAATCAAAAACGGCGATGTCGCCATCACTGCTGCCGAAGGTCTTGAGGCTACTTATGTCGTGATTGATGGCGGTACACTCAAAATTACCGCCACAGACGACGGTATCAACGCCGCCAACAAATCCGACAAATATTCCGTCAAGGTCGAGATCAATGGCGGAGATATCACGATTGACATGGGTCAGGGCGATACTGACGCCATTGACTCAAATGGCGATCTCTACATCAATGGTGGTACACTTACAATTACCGCCCAGTCTCCATTCGACTACGACGGTACCGCAAAATACACTGGTGGCAAAATGATTGTAAACGGTACTGAAACCACCGAAATCACCAATCAATTTGCAAACGGTGGCGGTGGTCAGCAGCCCGGCCGGACCAACCAGCAGCCTGGCCAAACCGGTCGCGGCATGATGCGCTAGTACGCCGTTAAACTTACAAAAAGCTACGTCAAAAGGCGTAGCTTTTTGGTATAATATAAGATATGGACGTCTTTGACTATCTCAACAAAAATTGCAAAGAAAAGTTTTCCGCCAAAAGCCCGCTAACTGAAATTGACGCCATGATTTTGTCGCGTTTTTCCTATCTTCCGTTCGATCAAATCAAAATGCAAAAAGTCGAGTCTGTTTCTTCCATTGCTAAAAAAATGGAACATGTTGCCGACAAACATTACATTTGGCCAGAAGACAAAAAGCTCATAGAAAGAATGAGCAAAACCAAACGCTACCGCGATTTGCCTGCTTTCGAATTCAAAAAACGTGCCAACAAAAGAACCACGGAACAGTTTTCTGCTATCTCAGTTTACATTCCTGGTGGTACAGTTGTGATTTCTTACACTGGCACAGACAGCACATTAAACGGCTGGCGCGAAGATTGCAACATGGCGATTCTGGATACTATTCCTGCTCAAAAATCCGCCAAAAAATATCTCAAATACATATTCAAGCTATATCCAGAATTTGATTATTGTCTAGTTGGCCATTCCAAAGGTGGCACGCTTTCCATGTATGCTGTCACGACTGCCAAAAAATCCATCAAGTCAAAAATCAAAAATGTCTACAGCTTTGACGCACCTGGTCTTTCCCAAAAATTTGCGCACAGCATTCCAGAAAACGTCGTCAACTATATTCCGCAAGATTCTTTTGTCGGCCGTTTGCTTAACCATACCGAAAAAACCGTAGTCGTAAAAAGCGATGCTAAGCTACTATTCCAGCACAATATTTATTCCTGGCATGTCAGCCTCAAAACCGGCAAGCTCATCCGCACCACCATCAACAAAAAGTCTGACATTGCCGACCGTGCTCTCAAACGCTGGATCAACAAGCTCACCAACAAAGAAAAAGAAGCCTTCTTCGACCTTGTTTTTAAAGTCCTAGAAGATAGCGGAGTTGGCACTCCAAACGACATGATGAAAACCGGCCCAAGCGTCATTCCAAAAATCTACGAATCCTACAGAAAACTAGAAAAATCCGACCGTCAAATGTTCCTCAAAATGGTCAAACTCTTCCTCTCTCCAAATAGCTAAACACAAAAAATGGTCAGGGTGATCGGACTTGAACCGACGACCTCAGCGTCCCGAACGCTGCGCGCTACCAACTGCGCTACACCCTGATTCGCCTTTATATTTTATCAAATAACTGTTAAAATATCTATATGAACAGGGAAAACCAAAAAGGTAAAAAATCAAACCGTCTAAAAATCTTTTTTAGTATCATAGTGCCAGTTTCATGCGCCGTTTTATTTATGGTCTTATGCATGGTTGGCCTCAAAAATTCAATTTGGTTTGACGAGTCCTATTCAGCCTACCTTATTCGTGGCAATTTTGGCGACATTTGGAGTCTAACCGCTTCCGACGTCCACCCGCCGTTCTACTATTTCTGTCTCAAAATTTGGTCGCTAATTTTTGGCTATTCCGACGTTGCGCTCCGTTTCATGTCAGTATTTTTTGGCGCTCTTACGATTATTATTTTGTTCTATTTACTAAGGCGCTGGTTCGGTCTCAAAATCGCATCCGTCGCCACATTTTTCCTTACACTCTCCCCGATGTTTGTCCGCTATGGCCAAGAAATGCGCATGTATATGCTGGTCTTTTTCATCGTCGCTCTTGCGACTTATGTTCTAGACATAGCATTAGAAACCAAGAAAACTCGTTACTATATATTATATGCGATCCTGATTTCACTTGGCATGTGGACGCACTATTTCACCGCCATCGCCTGGCTCGCGCATATTATATATTATATGGCCGCCCGTCGCGCCAAAATTTGGGACAAAAAATTCCTGCTGACCTATGCGCTAGCCGTCTTGCTTTACATTCCATGGATACCGTCGTTCCTCGCTCAGACCAATTCCGTCCAAAGTGGCTTCTGGATCCCGGAATTGTCATTCGGTACTGCCGCCAGCTATATTTCCGAAGCCCTCATTTTTAAAGATGCTAGTGCTGCAAAAAACTGGCTGGTAGTACTCCTCCTCGCCACAATTCTTGCCGTTATTTTCGCTGGAGCCAAAATCTACAAAGCTTTCAAAGCAAGAGAAAAACAAAGCTTCCTATTGCTCGCAAGTCTAGTTTTTATCCCGCCAATTATTCTAATGCTCCTGAGCGTCCCGCCATTCAAACCGATTTTTGTCAGTCGCTACGTCACCTATGCCGCTGCCCTCCTTTGGGCACTGATTGGCACTATCGTTGCAAAATTCGTTTGCCAGAACCACCAAAAAAATCTAGCCGAGCACTCCAAGCAAAAATCCATCCACGCCACCGTCCTTGTCAGACTTGCGCTCTCCGCCGCCCTTGTCCTACCTACTATTAGCACCGCCATCCTTGGCGTCATCAATGTCGAAACTCGCGAAACCGAAAGCTACGTTAAGCAAGCTGTCCTTGCTATTGATGCAATTTCCGAATCAGGTACGCCAATCATTCCAGCAGACGAGTGGGTTTATTATGATGCAGTCTTCTATTCTAATGACAAGACTCCAGTCTATGGTCTAGATGCGCTCGTCAACACTCCATACGACTCCTTCCTGCCGATAGAACGTTACAAATATAATATGGTCGAAAACGACGCAGAATTCCTAAAAGGCCAAGACAAAATCTGGTACCTAGTCAAAACTAGTGAGGTCCCAGAAAATACCACAGACTACGAATTCCCAGACGTTCTCAAAGACTACCATATTGTTTCCGATTTTTCCGATAAGCATCTTACCGCTTTTGAGCTCTCCAAATAACTCCCCTTGAATTTTCCCACCTGATATGCTACAATATATTATATGTTCGGGGCGTAGCGCAGTTGGTAGCGCACGCGGTTTGGGACCGTGAGGTCGCAGGTTCGAGCCCTGTCGCCCCGACCATGTCTAGCATCTTCCTTTGAAGATGTTTTTTCGTGCTATAATATGAATATGTCTAAGAAACAGCTTATTTTGGCAGCCGTCCCAGCACTCGCCCTAGTTTCTATTTTCTGCTTTGCCGCGTCTGCCAGCGCTACCGACCTAAACGACGATCAAAAAGGCGCCATCTCTCAACACTGCGCCACCACCAAACAGTCTCTCAAAACTCTCCAGCGCACCGATGCCCGCTCCCGTGCTTATCTTGGTTCTGCTTACGAATCATTAATTGCAAACTACATCACCCCACTAGACCTCCGTCTCATTAGCAGCGGTCGCCCAAATGCCAATCTCACCACCATCCACTCGCGCATCATTGATACTCGCAAACAGTTCATCTCCGATTACACCAGCTATAGCCAAGCCCTAGAAGACCTCATCGCCACAGATTGTCAAAGCTCTCCAGAAGAGTTCTATACTAAGCTTGTCAACACTCGCGAGAAGCGCGCCACTCTCTCCACTACTACTACCAACATGCGCAATCTTTTCTCAGAATATTTGACCGACGTCAAACTTCTCAGAAACTCACTTACCTCAACAGATCAAACCGAAAAGGAGAACAAATAATGCAAGAAAGCGGCCTTCACTCCAAAAATCTCCTCATCCTTGGCGTCCTAGCGATTTCCATTTCACTAGTCACCACCATCGCCAGTCTCGTAATCTACCACAATTCCGGAGACATCTATCTAGATCGCTCCCGCCCAGGCTTCCTCCCAGACGAAGAAGAAGTAGAAACCAAGCCAGAGTCCAACTACTCGTTCAGCTCCACCGGCAACGTTGACGCGCCAGTTTTAAACGATTTTATCGACCATTATGAAGAAGCTGTCGATGTGATAGACAACCTAGAATCTCCTTTCTCTGCCACTCCTTTGTCCGACGAATCGCTTGGCATCCCAGCCGCAGAAGCTTCCAAAAATTAATCTTTACATTACTTCCCACCCGCGCTAAAATATTACGAAAGTGAGGAGGTAATACATGTCACTTGTCATACGTGACGCATCGGGTTGGGCTACCCACCGCATCGAGCGCTCCGCCAATGGCGTCGATCTCGTTGTGCGAAATATGTCCACCGGCCTCGTCGAAGAACGTATCGTCGGCGCCGCCCTATAAAAATAATACGACAGAGCTCTCCTGTCGCATTTTTTTGTTTTAAGATGTATAATGACGTTATGGAAAATCTTTTCGAAATTGACCCAAATATTCTCCCTATGACGTTGCGCTCCGCTGTCCCAATCTTCAAAGCCCACGGCTGGAAAGAAGCCAGCGTTATTCGTGGCAAAGAGAGCTTTATTTTTGCGACTCGTCCAGACGGCAAAAAGCTAGAGTTCTGTTCTTGCGCTGCCCCAGCCACTTCGTATTTTTCTGGCGTCCTAGCAGACGACAAACTCGCGACTTATCATTTACTCCAGTCTATTAGCGTGCCTCAGCCAGAAACCATCGTTCTATCCAGAGATAATTACAAGAACGAGCTTAGAGACTTAGTTAAAAAACACGGCTCAATTGTTATCAAGCCGTCCGACGGCGCTCATGGCAACGATGTATTTACCGACCTCACAACCTACGAGGACGCAGTTGCTACCAACGACTATATCTATTCGCGTAATTCCAAAACTACTATTCTAGCTCAGCAGCAGCTATTTTCCGACGAGCCGGAAATTCGCATCATTTGCATTGGTGGCAAGTTCGTCGCAGCCTATGCACGCATTCCAGCTCAGGTCACTGGCGATGGTGTCCATATGGTCTCCGAGCTGATAGATATAGAAAACTCAACCATCCGCACCGAGCCATACCACTCCAATCTAAACTACATAGACAAAAAATCTTCCGACGAATATCTCAAAAAACACAATCTCGCAGATTACACTCCAGAGTCTGGCGAAAAAGTCCAGGTCGTAGGCATGTGCAACACCGGCAAAGGTGGCACTATGGTTGATATCACAGACAAAATCACCGACGCCAAGCGCCAAGAAGCCGAAGCTATCGCTAATATCACTCGTCTTCCAGTCATCGGCATCGATTATTTTGGCGACCACTGTGTAGAAGTAAACAGTACCCCAGGCCTCTATCATCCTGTAGATGGCCCAGCTTCTACTATCTGTGTAGAAAAATGGGTAGAATACCTAGAGTCCATCTAATTCCAGAGCGCAACCAACTATAGCCTACACCCAAAATATCGACAAGTCCCGTCAAATATGATACTATTACTGAGTAATCACTTGACGGGATTTTTTCTATGACAAAAGACAAAAAACAGTCAGACAATCTTCAAGTAATTGGCCCGTCGGCCTATATTTCCGTCGCAGGACACGATGACGTCCCTGCCAAAATCGACACCGGCGCCGAGGCTTCGGCTATCTGGGCTAGTGGCATTTCTATCAACGAAGATGGCGCACTCACATTCTGTCTTTTTGGCGAGAGTAGCCCGTTTTACGATGGCAAAGTCATCAAGACCAAAGATTACAAAGTCATCGTCACTCGCTCTGCCATGGGTCAGGAGCAAGTCCGCTACAGAGTTTTCATCCCTATTACGATTAATGAGCACACCATTCGCGTTCTTTTCTCGCTTGCCGATCGCAGCCGCAACAACTTCCCAGTCCTCATTGGCAAGAGAACTTTAAAAGGTAAGTTCGTTGTCGATGTATCTCTCCCCAATATCAAATACAGCCCCAAGCCCAAACGTCGCGGCAGGCTAGATCTCAAACTACTAAAAGAAGACCCTCAAAAATTTCATAAACTATACGTAAAGAAAGGAGAAAAATAAAATGAGAATCGCAATCCTGAGCAACGGAAATGCCAATTACTCAACTCAGCGCCTCGTAGAAGAAGCCGAGAAAAAAGGTCACGAGGTCAGAGTCGTCAAGTACAAGAACTGCTACCTTTCTCTCGATGAAAAACACCCAGACGTCTATTATCATGGCGAAAAGCTAGAGGGCTTCAGTGCAATTATTCCGCGCATTTCAAATAATATGACCCGCTACGGCTGTGCTATCGTGCGTCAGTTCGAGATGCAGGGCAAATGGACCGCTTCAAGCTCTATCGCTATCACTCGCGCTCGTGATAAGCTGCGTGCCGCTCAGATTTTGACCAAGGCCGGTGTCAACACACCAAAGACCCTTGTCTCTCGCAACTCCACCGATATCGATGGCCTCATCGAGCAGATTGGTCTTCCTGTCATCATCAAGCTTGCTACAGGCACTCATGGCAACGGCGTCGTCCTTGCCGATACCAAGAAAGCTGCCAAATCCGCACTTCAGGCCTTCTACCTCTACAACGAGGACGGCACCAACATCCTCTTGCAAGAATACATCGAAGAATCCGCCGGTTCTGACATTCGTGCCTTTGTAGTCGGCTCCCGTGTTGTCGCTAGCATGAAACGTCAATCTCTAGACGACGATTTCCGTTCTAACCTCCACAAAGGCGGAGAGGGAAAGACCATCAAGCTCACCGCAGAAGAAGAAAAAATCGCTATCCGCGCTGCCAAGGCCATGGGGCTCCATATCGCCGGCGTAGATTTGATGCGCTCCAAACGTGGACCACTCGTCCTCGAGGTCAACGCATCTCCAGGATTCGGTATCGAAAAAGTCACCGGTAGAAACGTCGCCGAAAAAATCATCGAATACGTCGAACAAAACGCCAGCCGCAAAAAGCTCAAAGACAAAATCGGCGCCTAAAAAGTCTAGTCCGCCACACTTCACCGTGGCGGATTTTTGTGGTATAATATGCTTATGGTTATTATTGCAGTCCTCGTTGGTTTGTTTGTCCTATTCTTTTTTATTCGCCATCATGCCGGCCCGGCCCACCTCGCCATGATCGCTGGTCTTTCCGTCTACGAAATGTTTGGCGTTCAGTTCACCGAGTGGCTTCACAAAATCGCCTCCGGTATCCCACTAGACCTTGCCCAGACCATCATTTATCTTGCTCTCATCCTTGTCTTCCCACTTTTACTCTATCTCCGTTCTCACCATGGCGGTCTGTTCGGCATCCTTCGCATTGCAGAAGCCGCAGTCTTTGCTTGTATTATGACCGCTCTCCTTTCTGCCACGATTGCCAAATATCTTCCGTTTGATTCGCTCTCTGGCCAGATCTCAAATTTCATCTCTTCTATAGAAGGCCCACTTGTGCTTGTCGGCGTCATCGCCTCTTATCTCGACATCATGCTCTACCACGAATAGCCTCAAATCTCAAAACGCTTTTGCTTGCAAGTGCAATTTTTGCGTGCTACTTTTAGGCCATGCACTTTTTTAAAAGGATCCACCCGTCGGTGCCGGCTCTCATATTTTGCATCAGCATTATCATTGGCGACGTGGCTGCTTTGATTTTGAGAGCCAAAATCCTCGGTTCTTTTTTGTGGCTAGTTCTTGCTGTAGTGCTTCTTGTTGTATCGATAATTATCTCTCGTCGTATCGCAATCGTCCTTGCAATTTTGGCCGGCCTTACCATCCCATTTTATCGCACTACGCCAACTGTTATTGCCGGCGACTATTATCAAAACTTAGTTGGCCAGAATATTACAATAAAAGGCAAAATCGCCAAAGATCCCACCGAGTCAAGCAGCGGCAAATATAGTGTTATTTTGTCAGATATCGAAATCAATCAACCCTTGCCGGGCGAGATTTTTGTTTCGCTCAGCTCGCTCAAAATTTCCGACGAGCTTACTTTGCGTCGTTCCGATATTGTCGAGCTAGAAGGCACTTTTGCAGAAGGCTTTGGCTCTTACAGTGGCTCGATTATACGCCCAAAAATTGTCTCTGCCAGTCGCCCAACCCCCGGCGATATCTTCCTAGACTTCCGCGATTTCTTTGCCGACAAAATCAAAGACTATATCCCATCCCCAGAAAACAGCCTTGCGCTTGGCTACCTGCTTGGCCAAAAATCTGGAGTCGACCAAACATTCCAAGATGCGTTGAGAATTGTTGGACTCACCCACATCGTCGTCGCATCCGGCGCACATCTCGGAGTATTGACCTCCGCCTCAAAAAAGATTTTTGGCAGACTCTCGCGCTTTGCTGGCACTTTGGCTGGCGCACTCATGACGATAATTTTTATCCTCATCACCGGACTTTCTGCCAGTATGATTCGTGCCGGGCTGGTAACATTTCTCTCGCTCATCACCAAATATTTTGGCAGAGAAATAAAACCGCAAAATTTAATTATTTTTGTCGCCGCTGCCACGCTTGTCTTTAGTCCAAACTATCTCACCGACCTCGCCTGGCTACTTTCTTTCGGCTCGTTTACTGGCATCCTGATTTTGGCCCCCAAAATTACCACATTCTTCTATGGTAAAACTAAAAAGCCCAATTTTATTTTTAGCACCCTCATCACGTCCCTCTCTGCCGCGTTAATCTGTACGCCAATCCTCCTGTATTTCTTTGGTCAAATCTCGTTGATCTCCATCGTCGCCAATCTACTAATTCTTCCGACAGTCTCCATCGCCATGGGGCTCAGCTTCGCCACTGGCCTCTCCGCGATTATCCTCCCTCCACTCGCCTTTATCTTCGGCAAGCTCACAACCCTCCTGCTTGATTATCAAATTTCCGTCGTCACCTTCTTTAGTGAGCAAAAAATCTTTCTTATAGAAACCAACCAAAATAATCCCGCCGTCCTAGCACTCTATATTCCCCTCGTGCTTGTGTTTCTAATTCCAGCATGCTACGCTAGAGTCAAGACCACTATTTTTGCCAATGAACCCAAAAATAAGATATAATTATTGAAAAGGAGAAATCATGGCAAAGAAAACTACAGAAATTACCGGTGGGGGCAAAGACGGCAAAAGCCAGGCCCTAGACCTTGCTATTGCCCAGATTACTAAACAGTTCGGCGACGGTTCTATCATGAAACTCGGCGACAATCACAAAATCAACGTTGAGCTACTTCCATCTGGCTCACTCTCTCTAGATTTAGCACTTGGCGGCGGCTATCCAAAAGGCCGCATTATCGAAATCTATGGCCCAGAATCCTCTGGCAAAACCACTCTCGCACTCCACGCTATTTCCGAGATTCAGAAACAAGGCGGCCAGGCTGCATTTATCGATGCGGAGCACGCTCTTGACCCAGCTTATGCCAAACGTATCGGCGTCAACACGGCAGACCTTCTTATCTCTCAGCCAGACAATGGTGAGCAAGCCCTAGAAATTTGTGAGACTCTCGTTCGCTCTGGCGCTGTCGATTTGATCGTCGTCGACTCGGTTGCCGCTCTCGTCCCTCAGGCCGAGATTGACGGCGACATGGGCGACGCCCAAATGGGCCTCCAGGCTCGTCTCATGTCTCAGGCCATGAGAAAATTGACCGCCATCATCAGCAAATCCAAAGCCACCGTCATCTTCATCAATCAAATCCGCATGAAAATCGGTGTCATGTTTGGCAACCCAGAAACCACTACCGGCGGCAACGCGCTCAAGTTCTACGCTTCTGTCCGTATGGATATCCGCCGCATCGGCCAGATCAAAGATGGCGACAATATTTCTGGTAACCGCACCAAGGTCAAGATTGTCAAAAACAAGATTGCCGCACCATTCAGAACTGCCGAGTTCGACATCATGTACAACGAGGGTATTAGCAAAACCGGCGACATTTTGGATCTCGCTGTTGAATACGGCGTCCTAGAAAAATCCGGCGCTTTCATCAAATACAAAGGCGAGACTATCGGCCAAGGCCGCGAAGCCGCCAAGCGTGCTTTCAAAGAAAATCCAAAACTCATGGCAGAGATCGAAAAACAGGTTCGCGAAAAGGCCATGCCTGGCGCAGACGATTCTGCCAAGAAACCAGCTGACAAATAATGGAAATTTTGTCCAACAAAAAAGACGAGGGGGTTTTGTCCCCCTCGTTTGTCATCACCGATATCAAGCAAGCGGTTCGCACGGAAAATCGCGTCAATATTTTTATTAACGACAAGTTTGATTTTTCTCTAGACATCGCCCAGGTTGTTGATCTAAAACTCAAAAAAGGTCAAGTCCTGACCGAAAAAGAGCTAAAAGATTGTCGCCATGCCTCCGAGTTTGGCAAGCTCTATCAACGTACATTAGAATATGTCCTGTCACGTCCACATTCTATCAAAGAAACCCGCGACCATCTAGTGCAAAATCGCAAAAAACGTGAGCTTACAAACTTGCAAACCGCCAGAAACCGCGAGCGCATCAAAAACGAGACCAAAGAAGAACGCGTATCTCGCAAAGCACTCGCCGAAAAATTTGGCACCCGCTTAAAGACCAAAGAGCTCCCGCTCTTTACAGATGACGATATCGAAAAAGTCATCGCCCGGCTAATTGCAAAAGGCTACCTAGACGACGAAAAATTCGTCCGCTTCTACATAGAAAACAAGAATGTCAAAAAGGGAATTAGTCTCAAAAAAATTCGCCAAGACCTCGCCCAAAAAGGCGTCAGTCAAGATCTCATAGAACAAGTTTTAGCAGAATCCCCTCGGGACGAGTCCGAAGAAATCAAAAAAATCATCATGAGAAAACGCAAAAAATATGACGACGAAAAACTTATAATGTATTTGGTTCGCCAGGGTTTTGACTATCAGCAGTCGAAAGATTTGGTTCGCGAAACGGGTTCACAAAATTAGGTACAAAATCTTCGCGCGTGGCATTGGTCCGGATTTTTGCTTCCTCGTCTTTCACGACAATTTCTGTGTCGGAAATTTTGACAATTTCGCTACGTCCAATCGTCAGCTCCGGGTCGACAAAAGATTTCAAAAACGGCCGCTGTACTATCAGCTGCTGCACCAAAAATCCATCTGTATTGATAGTATAATTAGCAACTTTGCCGAGCCTGGTGCCTTTTTTGGTGACCACTCTCATTCCGTCAAGCGAGAAGTTTAGCTCAAGCACTTTTTTGAGCTTTACCACATCGCCCATGTCCACAAAATCATCAGACGAATCAATCACCATCCCAATCGGAGAATACTCACGCACGTCTTTGACTTGCAGATATTCGCCAATCTCTCCATTCCCGGTTTCTGGTCCAGAGACTTTAAACGCCACAACCTTCAAACTGTCCGGATCGACAATTATTTCCGTCGTTTTTGCAATCATCCCGCCCATGTGTAGGCTTAGTACTGGCGCAGAAAGCAGCTTGGTCGCATCTATTAGCATAAGCTCATTATAACACAAAAAAGTCCTTGTGCAGGGTGACGAGCCTCCCGCCCGGCAGGTTGAATTTTTTTCCTGGCGCATACTCGCGAATCGCGTTCAAAAAATCCATCAGCTGCGGCCTTGTCAAAGAAGCTCCAGCTCGCGCTAGCCCTGCTCGCAAAATCTCCATCGCAGTATCATCGTCAAGCTCAAAAAACCAACTTCTTTTGAAGCGTCCGTCTTCCGGCAAAATCTCTACCACCAGTTCCTCAACTTCTTTTCTAATCTTGGTCTGCTTTTCAAAAAGCCAGGCCAGTTTAGAATAGTCGGAAGCAGAGAAGCTCTCAAAAATTTTCTCCCTCACACGGTTTCGCAAATATTTATCTTCGTTATTAGTTGGGTCTTGCCGAAAGCTCAGGCCTTTCTCGCTTGCAATCTTGTAAATATCAAACTTCGTCAAAGCGTTTTCGCCAAAAACAAATGGCCGCAAAATATCGTTGGAAAACGGCGCCAGCCCTCGCCACCCAGTCCCGCGTAATAGGTTGATAGCAATCGTCTCTGCCAGGTCGTTCAAATGATGCGCGGTAACAATCTCACCACCCTCTTTTTTCGCCACCTCGCGCAAAAACTTATAGCGCGCATCTCGAGCTTCTGCCTCGGACGCAGATGCGCCCAGGTGTCCTTCATCCAAATAAAACCTAGCGCCAAGCTGCTCGGCTTTTTTGCGTACAAACTCGGCATCCGTGCTAGCCGATGGTCGCATCCCATGGTCAAAATGTGCCACCGCGTATTCGCCGTGGTGTTTAGCATCAAAATCATCCAGCAGGACCACCGAATCAATCCCACCCGAGATTGCCAAGATGAACTTCATATTGTATAATTATACCATATGAATTCTGACAAAATCCGTAATTTTTGTATTATCGCTCACATTGATCATGGCAAATCTACCCTTGCCGACCGCATGATGGAAATCACCGGCACCGTCGAAAAACGCGAGATGAAAGCGCAGCTTTTAGACTCTATGGAACTCGAGCGCGAAAAGGGCATCACAATCAAGCTCACGCCAGTCCAGATGCACTACAAAGGTTACGAGCTAAACTTGATTGACACTCCGGGCCATGTTGATTTTTCTTATGAGGTTTCCCGCAGTCTTCAGGCCGTGGAGTCTGCTATTTTGGTCGTCGATGCTACACAGGGCATCCAAGCCCAGACCCTTGCCAACGTCTATCTCGCTTTGGAGCAAGATTTATATATCATTCCAGTCATCAACAAAATCGACCTCCCCGCCGCCGACGTCAAAAAAGTAGAAGACCAGATTATTAATTTACTCGGCTGCGCCCGCGAAGATATCATCGGCGTCTCCGCCAAAACCGGCTTCAACGTCGAAAAAGTCCTCGATCGCATCGTCGAAAAAGCCCCCAGCCCCAGGAACGGAATGCGAAGCTCCTCGAGTGAGCATCTAGCGACAACGGGAGCGTTTTTGCGCAGCGAGCCCCGTAACGACGGGAGCGAGCAAGCAAGCGAACGAAAGGAGGCTTCGCATCCCGTTCCTTTGCGTGCTTTGATCTTTGATTCCTATTTCGACGACTATCGCGGCGTAGTCCTCTACGTCCGCATCTTTGACGGCACCCTCCCAAAAAACTCCGAAATCCGCATGATGGCCGCCGAGAAAAACGGCCTCGCCCTAGAAGTCGGTATTCTAAAACCAGAGATGTCACCCAAGCCAGAACTAGAAGTCGGTGAGATTGGCTATATCGTCACGAACCTCAAAACCACCCGCGAGGCCAAGGTCGGTGATACTGTTACTCTTGCCAAATCTCCCGCCACCGAGCCTCTCCCAGGCTACAAAAACGTCCAACCGTTTGTCTATGCTGGCTTTTTCCCAGTCTCCAACGAAGATTATAAAGCCTTAAAAGAGGCCATAGAAAAACTCGCCCTCTCCGACTCCGCTTTGCAGTTCGAGCCAGAAAATTCTCCAGTCCTAGGCTTTGGTCTCCGCATTGGCTTCCTTGGCATGCTCCACATGGATATCATCCGCGAGCGTTTGGAGCGCGAGTTCAATCTCGACCTAGTCGTCACCAACCCATCTACCAACTATCAGGTCACATTGAACAATGGCGAAGAACTAGAAATCAAATCCGCTGGTGACTTGCCAGACCAGACCGAGGTCCTAGAGATTCGCGAGCCTTGGGTCAAAGGCGAGATTATCGTACCAAAAGAAATGATTGGAAATGTCCTAAACCTGATTGTAGAAAAACGCGGGCATCAGACCAACCTGAGCTACATAGAAGACCGCGCCGTGATAGATTTTGAAGCCCCAATGGCAAATCTTTTGACAGACTTTTATGACCAGCTCAAATCTTCCACTTCCGGCTACGCCTCGTTTAATTATGAGCTTTCCGACTATCGCGCAGAGGATTTGGTGCGCGTAGATTTCCTTGTGGCCGGCCAAAAAATCGATGCACTCGCTTGTATGTGCCACCGTTCCGAGGCCGAGGCGCTTGGTCGCGAAGTCACCAAAAAATTAAAAGAAGTCATCCCACGTCAGAGCTTCGAAGTTGCCTTACAGGCGGCCATCGGCGCCCGCATCATCGCCCGCGAAACCATCGGCGCCTATAGAAAAGACGTCACTGTCAAGATCCACACCGGCGACCGTGATAGAAAAGCCAAGCTCCTAGAGAAGCAAAAACGCGGCAAAGCTCGCATGAAACGCTTCGGCAAAGTCGACATCCCAAGCGAAGCCTTCACAGTAATGCTAAAACGCGATTAAGCAAAGCTAGGAAACTGTTTTCGAGTTTGTAATGAGATTTAGACCAAAACTAGAGAAATTTCTTTTGAGTTTGTAATGAGATTTAGACCAGATTTGAGAGCGTAAAAAATACAACTCTCGTTGTATTTTTTACTAGCTCTCAAGTCCCAAACTCAAAAGGAATTTCTCTAGTTTTGCTTAACTGCAAACTTGTATAAACTGTCAACCACCGCTTCCATGACTTCCTCACGCGTCATATCCGCAAGCACTGGCACAAGCAATCCAAGCTGCTGATAGTGATTCATCACTGGCATAGTTTTTTCTTTGAACTCCGCCACGCGCTTGTTAAATACATCCTTTTCTTTGTCGTCCGCCCGCACTGGTAATTGATCCTGTCCAATACGTTGGCCAGTCTGCTGCACAAGTTCCCAGCGCTCCATCACGTCAGCCTCAGAAACATTTAGAAGCACCACTGCCTTGATAGGGTGCCCAGCATTAGCTGCCGCTTCCATCACCTTGTCTTCTTCGCCACTCCAGCGCCCCACAGAAGATAGTACTAGCGCCGAGTCTGCTAGGTCCTCGCGCCCAAAATAGGGAAGCACCCATTTATAGAACACGTCTGTTGGTGCAAGATCACCGCCTTCGGTATAGTGCTGGTTTTCTTCTTTTTCCATCGCGCGAATAATCATACCAGAAGACAAGAATCTCGCGCCCAGCATCTCGGCGAGCTTAATCCCCACCGTATCTTTACCACTCATCGGTAGTCCAAAAATATCAATCGACCCGGTCCCGAGCCATTCTTTCAAAAATGCAATTTTTTCTTCCATACCTACATTATACCACACCACAGGATTTCTAGCACTCTTGACCTATAAGTGCTAATTATATATAATATAACCATGGAAATTACCAAACGCCAAAAAGAAATTCTTTTCGCAATCATAGAGGAATATTCAGAAACCGCCGCCCCGGTTGGTTCTGTCACCCTTGCTAAACTTTTTGGTGTTTCTTCTGCCACCATCCGCTCAGAGATGTCCAAGCTAGAGGAAGCAGACCTTGTCTCTCAGCCGCACACTTCCGCCGGCCGCATCCCAACCGACGCTGGCTATCGCTGCTACGTCAATTCTCTCACAGAAAAATCCGAACCCGCCCAGGCCCAAGAAACTAAGACAGAAATCAACCCTGCTCGCCTGCTTCCTGGCAAGGGCGATCGTGGCGTCCACGCACTAGAAATCCGCATCAACTCTCAGCAGCGCGCAGACCTTGCTATCCGCGAGGCCGTAGACGCACTCGCCGAGATGACCGGCAACCTCGGCATCGCCACCATAGATGGCCGTCTCTATGTCACCGGCATGAGCCGTTTGTTTAACCAGCCAGAGTTCCTAGATATCAACCGCGTCCAGGGTGTTGCAAACCTTCTAGACAATCTCGAGCCATGGCTCCGCGAGGCCGCCCCAGGCGAGCCACTCAACATTTTCATCGGCGGGGAAAACCCCATTGGCCGCACATCCGGCGTCTCGCTTATCATCAGCAAGTTCCGCTCGCCATATTCCGACAAGAGCTATATTGGTGTACTCGGTCCAACCAGATTAAATTATGCCCGCGTCATGTCGCTCGTACAAGGCGCCGGCCAAGCATTAGAGGAGGTATTATAATGAAAAAAGACGAAAAAGCAGAGCAGCCAAAAAACGACAAAATCACTGAGCTGACAAACGATCTTCAGCGCACCCGCGCCGATTTCGAGAACTACCGCAAACAGATGGACGCCCAAAAAGCCCAAGCCGTAGAATACGCCAAATACGAGACCGTCAAAAAAGTCCTCCCCCTCCTAGATGATATCGACCGCGCCATCGCCTCCACTCCAGAGCTCAAGCCTCTAGAAAAATCCCTAGAAAAAACCTTGAGTGAACTAAAATTAGAAAAAATCAGCTCCAAACAGGACGAAGATTTCAACCCAGATCTCCACGACGCTGTGATGATGGAAGACACCGAGGGCGACAAGCAGGTTATCGCCGAGACTCTCCGCGCCGGCTACAAATATGGCGGCGCCGTCATTCGCCCGGCCATGGTCAAAGTCAAAAACGTCTAAAAGTGTTGTAGATTTCACAACACTTTTTTAATGTTTATGCTTTATACGTGCTATAATGAAAGTGGCACCCATTAAAGAACGCAATTTTTTGCATAATGTGTGCCCCCTTTGGGGCCGTTTTTGCGGCGACTCATAGGGGGCCGCCTCATTTGACGTGCGGCCAAAAATAAATATCTCAAGGAGGCAAATGATATTATTTAGGTCGTATAGAAACAGGATTCTCTTAGCCAGCTTGGCATTCGCCCTTTTTGGCGCAATCCAGGCTTCTTTTATTTTGCCTGCCTCCACCATTTCCAAGGAAAACGTAGATGTTAACGTTAACCTCGTCAATGGCGTCGCCATCCGTATCCTGGACAGCGCTGCCACCGCAGAAATTACCGAACTAGACCTCTCCGCCACCGCTGCTCCAACTGGTACTTTTGTTGCGGATGATTTCAAAGTAGAAGTATCTACAGCCAACAAAACCGGCTACAAGCTCTACATGAGCTCTAGCTACCAAGATACCTCCACGAGTACATATACCACAGATCTCGTTAACCAAACCAACACTAGCTATACTATCTCAACCGTTCCAGTTGCTACCACTAAGACCGATCTCGGAACCGCTGCTCCAGGCTCTACTAACGCCAACAAATGGGCCTACAGCCTAGATGACGCTACCTACAGCCCAGTCCCAGCTAACTCTGCTCCAACCCAAATAGGTTCCCATGACACCCCAACTGCCGGAACTAAGACTCCAGTCTATATTGGCATGAACGTCAACGTAGAGAAACCTTCTGGCGTCTACAAGAACCAACTTACTTTCTCTGCCGTAGGAAATCCAATTACCACAGACTATTCTCTCTACTTCCTTCCAGGTACCACAG
Source organism: uncultured Candidatus Saccharibacteria bacterium (assembly GCA_947304135.1). Lineage (GTDB taxonomy): Bacteria > Patescibacteriota > Saccharimonadia > Saccharimonadales > Saccharimonadaceae > Nanosyncoccus. The sequence goes on along the minus strand of CAMYZZ010000001.1, from coordinate 13,345 downwards.
ACCCAACAGAAGTCTCCAATCTCCCGCCAACTCAAACAGCCTCCGTTGTAGCTGCTTCCCACACATTCACTATCCCAACCCTCCAGCAATACTCCCCAACTAGAGATGGCTATAACTTTACTGGTTACTTAGACGAGTCCACCAGCACAACATACCAACCGGGCGACGCCATCACTGTCCAAGGCGACATCGATTACACCGGCTCCGCTACACTGACAGCGCAGTGGGGTATTGTTAGCTCCACCCTTACAGTAGATCCAAATGGTGGCACCTGGAGCGGCTCCACCTCTACGCAAACCTTCCCAGGAGACTATGGAGATACAAAGGTTATAGCTAATCCGTCAGCCTCCTACACTATCTCCTACAATGACAACTCCCAAAGCGCAACCTATAGTCCTAACCCTCCAGCCCCAACCAGCGTCAGTAGGCCTTTCACTGGCTGGACACTAACTGCAACTGGCGGCGGCTCTCCATCTGGCTCCTTTGACACAACTACAAATACCTATACCTACAATATTGCTAGTGACGCCCTAACCGCCGGCTATAATACTACATCAAATACCTTCACTCTCCCAACCATCACCAAGACTGGCCACACCTGCACCTGGCACGAGAACAGCGCCTCCGGCACTTCCCACACCAGTGGGGAAACAAACGTCACGATCTCTGCCAACACGGAATTCTTCGCTGTCTGTACTGCCAACCCGCATAACGTCACCGTCACCGCCGGCACCGGTATTGCCTCTACTACCGGCTCTGGTAGCCACGACTATGGTACTAATGTAGCCATCGGCGCCACTCTCTCTGCTGGCTATCACTTTGCCAATCCAAAATGGACTGTCAACTCTGGTGGAGTAACCATTTCTAATGACTCCTTCATCATGCCAGATAACGATGTCTCCGTCACTGCCAATGGCGCCATCAATACCTGCTCTATTCACTACAATGTCAATACGCCAAGCGGTACTACCTCTTCTGGCTCCACCGCCGACTCCAACTTTAACTACAATACTGTCACCGCAACCACCGCCAATGGCTTCTCTGCCACCGGTTACAACTGGGCTGGTTGGGCAGAATCTGCTGGCGGCACTGCTGTAATCACCACTAGCGGTGGCAACATCACTGCCACTCAAGCCGCTAGCTGGTGTGGTACCCATGGCACTACAAAACAGCTTTATGCTAAGTGGACTAAGAAATACACCTACACCTTGAACCTCAACAAAAATGATGGCACCTCGGACAAACAAATCCTCAACTACCCATCTTCTGGTGGCACTACTGATACTTCCCATACCTTCACGAACCTCAACAGCTACGCCCCAACCAGAACTGGCTACAACTTCCTCGGCTGGGCCACTACCTCAACCGGTACAACATATGTTACTTCTCGCACTCTCAACTCCTCCAGTGCGGGCTCCACCCCGTCTGCGGATGGATTCCCGGTGACGGATAACCTCTATGCGATTTGGGAGCGAACATATACAATTACTGTCAACGCAAGTACTGGTGCAACTGTCAGTACGGGTCAAGGTGGGCCATGGGCTAGCTCAATAACACTCACATTCAAGAATAGCGACACCTCTAAGACCTTCTTCGTAAAGACCGACAGTGGCTATGCGTTTGATCAAATTGGAAATTGCGGACAAGGATATTCCTGTAGTGGTGGTACCCCAGGTCAGACTGGCACAATAGCTATATATGTTGCGGGAACAAGTGGCAGCATGTGGACTGGATCTATGACCGCACAAGTCCTACCAACATTGCAAAACCAAACAGCTATCAATACATGTAAAAATGCCGCTACCGGCACAACATATAACCTCTATGATTCCAGAGACGGAGAAAAATATACGGTTGCAAAGCTCGCTGATGGCAAATGTTGGATGACACAGAATCTACGCTTAGTCGGCCCAAAGAATCTAACGACTTCTGACTCCGACGTCCCTTCCTCGGGTTTTTCTCTTACGGCCTCGGATAGCGGAACTTGGTGCACTGACAGCTCTGCCGCTTGTGACAACCAGTCTATGGTTCTAAACTCTGGCAGTGATACCTATGGTTCATATTACAACTGGTATGCCGCCACAGCTGGAACCGGCAAATATGAGACGTCCTCCGGTAGTGTGTCTAACTCTATTTGCCCACGTGGTTGGCGTCTCCCAACCGGGGGCTCTAGTGGAGAATTTCAGACCCTATATGGATATTACAACTCTGTCTCCGCTATGATGAGCTCCCCAGTCAACTTTGTCCTGTCTGGCTTCCGGTTCAGCAGCAGTACCTTCTATCAGGGTAGCGACGGCCTCTACTGGTCTAGTACGGCGTACGATTCTCGCGGCGCGTACTACCTATACCTCCTTAGCTCGGATGTCCGCCCTGCGGACGACTTCGATAAGTACGGCGGGTTTACCGTTAGGTGTGTGGCTCGGTAGCCCCTGTTTAGGCTTCCTTCGCCCTAGCCTCGTCTCCTGGAGAAATTTGAGTTTTCTCCTTGGGGAGGGGGGATTGAAATGGGCTAAAAACCGGGTGGCTAAACATAAAAATTGCAAGAATTTTCCAGGCTGAAGCCAAGTAAAAATTACAACACCTTGTGTGTTGTAATTTTTACGGCTTCACCAGTTCGGCAATTTTTATGTTAGCCAGGACCCGGTTTTCTCAGTCAAACCTACCTCGCTTATGCTATAATAATATATATGTACGGGTTGGGCATTGATCCGGAAATTATTCGTCGTCGCGTGCGCGCATGTGACTATCTTGTTGTTGCCCAGCTTTATTTAAAGGATAACTTCCTCTTAAAACTCCCCCTCTCTAGCGACGATATCAAACCTCGCCTCCTTGGCCATTGGGGCACTTGTCACGGCATCAACTTGGCCTACGCCAATCTCAAGAGTTTCTACAAAGACAACCCAAATTTCTCTTTTATCCTTGGCCCCGGCCACGGCTTCCCAGCGCTGCAGGCCAACCTCTTTATAGATGGCGATTTACTAAAAGTAGACGGCAAAGCCGCCAGAAACACCGCCGGCATAGAATATATTTGCAAGAACTTTTCTTGGCCAGATGGCTTTCCGTCCCACGCTAGCCCAGTTACGCCTGGAGTAATCTCCGAAGGTGGTGAGCTTGGCTATGCACTTGCCACGGCCTATGGCGCCACACTTGGTCAGCCACAAAAGATTATCGCCGTCCTCCTTGGCGATGGCGAAATGGAAACCGCCACGGCACTTGCCTCGATGAACCTCGTCAAACTTTTTGCTACAGAGAGCAATGGCAGAGTTCTCCCGATTCTCCATCTCAACGGCTACAAAATTTCCGCCCCAACCATCTCTGCCAGAAAATCCGAGAGGGAACTAAAAGAGCAGATTAGGGGCTTTGGCTACACGCCGATTCTGATTGATGGCGAAGATGCGGACGCTTTCCAAGATGCCTTGTCTCAAGTTAATAAACTTGCCGAGCGTCATCAGCCAGCCTTTATCATCATGAAATCCGAAAAAGGCGCCACTGGCCCAAGATACTTTAATGGCGAAAAAATCGCTGGCAACTACCTTGCCCACCAAATCCCGCTAAAGAATCCCAAGACCGACGAGGCCGAGCTCCATATGCTAGAAGTCTGGCTAAAAAGCTACTATTTTGGTGAGCTATTTAACGAAGAGGAGGGCTTTACGCTATGACCCGTTTCTCCTTCCCATCCGATTTTATGGGCCCGCAGTATGTCATGTACCCTGGCTCCAAAAAAGCCTCCCCCGCCATAGAGATTGGGCATTTCCTAGAATATGCCATGAAAAAAGACCCAGATCTCTACCTCTTCTCTCCAGACGAAACCACCAGCAACAAGCTAGACGCGGTCTATAATGTCACCTCCCGCGCCTGGGCTCTCCCGCGCAAGTCTTGGGATCTCCCCGAGTCCGAAAGCGGCCGCATCGTCGAGCTCCTCTCAGAAAACACCCTCTTTTCTGTCATGGTCGGCCATATTTTAGGAAGCAAAAAACGCGCCTTCATGACCAGCTACGAGGCTTTCTTCCAGATTATCTCCGCCCAGCTCATCCAATATCTCAAATTCTTAAAGCAATCTAGCGCAGTAGCCTGGCGCGAACCCGTCCCGGCCCTCAATCTCCTCTCCACCAGTACTTGCTGGCGCCAAGACCACAACGGCTTCTCCCACCAGTCCCCAGCCCTAATTTCCACGCTCCTTTCCTATCCTGGCGGCAATGCCAACTGTCTTTTCCCAGTCGATAAGCACGCCGCCGCCGCCTCCATGGACTTCATGATGAACGCCGAAAATGTTGTAAATCTTACAACATTTAACAAAACCGAAGAGCCTATCTGGATTGACAAAAACCACGCCGCCTTCCAATACGAATACGGTGCCAGTATCTTTGGCTTCATTTCCGATAACGACCCAGACTACATCTTCACCGCTGCCGGCGATATCGCCACTCGCGAAGCAATCAACGCCATCCTCATTCTCAAAAAGGATATTCCTGGCCGCCGCTTCCGCTTTGTTGGCATCAACGCTCTTTCTTATCGCGCCATCGGCACCACGGACCACAAAATGCCACAGAGCCTCTTCAACGAGTATTTCACAGAAGATAAGCCCATCATCGGCAATTTCCATGGCTATGCCGATGATCTCAAAAACATCCTCACAAACTACGCCAACTCCTACCGCCTCAGCATCCACGGTTTCGAGGAGCAGGGCAGCACCACCACTCCGTTCGAAATGCTGCGCTTAAACCACGCTTCCCGCTACGATCTCGCCATCGATATCGCCCGCCGCGAAGGTCGCGACGATCTCGTCGCCAAATACCAGGGAATTATCGATAGAAACTCCACCTATGCCGCGGAGCATGGCGAAGATCAGCAAAATATGATATAATATCCTTATGGATATTTTGATATTAGTTATTGTTTTGATTTTGCTCGCCGAGACTTCGGTCCTTTTTGTTAAATCTCTCAAAAACTCCAGCGCCAAAAAATCCGGCCGCCGCAAAGTCTTTGTCGATACCTCCGCTCTGATAGATGGTCGTATCCTCGATGTCGCCAAGACCGGCTTCATCGGCGACGATCTCCTCATTCCTCGCAGTGTTATTCACGAGCTCCAGCTCCTTGCCGATGGCAAAGATGGTGACAAGCGTGCCCTCGCCCGCCGCGGCCTAGACAATGTCAACGAGCTAGAGCGCGTGGTCTATTGCAATACCGAAATCTACCCAGACGAGTCCGATCGCACCCCTGTAGACGACAAGCTTATCAAGCTCGCCAAACAAAACCACGGCCTCATCATGACCAACGATTTCAATCTCATGAAGGTAGCCGCTGCCGAGCATATTGATGTTTTGAACGTCAACAACCTCGCCACCGCCATCGCCGGTGACCTTTCTATCGGCGACATAATTACCGTCAAGATTACCGAAAAAGGCGACAAGCGCAGCCAGGGAATCGGCCACCTAGAAAACGGCACCATGGTCGTTGTGGACCACGCCGCCGGCAGCGTTGGCAAAGAAGTCGAGGCAGAGATCATCCGCTTCTACCAAACCGTCTCCGGGCTCATCGTCTTCGCCGCCGTCAAAGGCTCTCTTCCAAAAAACCACACAAAAAACTTAGCCGCCAAGAGTTCAGCGGCTAAGTCCAAGAGACGCTAGCTAGTCTAGCTACACTTCTTATCTTTATCGACCTTGCACGACGCACTATCGCTCAAATCTCCAGAGCTGATGGTGACTTTCAATACATTGCCAGTCAGGCTTCCGCCCAGGTCGTAGTCAAAGTTGATGGCAAAGCTGCCGTCGGCATTCTTCTGTACGTTACCGGTCTCTACGGTCTTGCCGTTGTCGGTCAGTGTATAGCTGATGCTGCCTACCGAACCAAACGAACCAGTTGCGCGGAGTTTGCCTGCACCAGAGAATGTGCTAATAGATGGCGCCTTGTAAGAGCAGTCATCCGTCTCATCTTTATTGTATGGCTCCGGCACATCCCAAATCTCTCTCTTAGTGATTGGGTCATAAGACTTGGTCACCTCGACCTGAATTTTCTGTGCTTCCGGTGTACAATCGGTTGCAAGCTTGTGAGTATACTTGTTAAACGTCAAAGTCTCTTTGGATACACCAGAGTTCCTAGAGTTATACCAGCTTGGCCAAATATCGTTCTTGCCGTTGATGGTCAGGTTCTGGATACCAGCTGGTCTTGCCGGCTGATCGCCAGACTTCCACTTGCCAGCATTAGCGTAAACATCCGTATGCACTGGCCCCATGTAGTCATTCACCACGCGGCGTACCACCGTGTTGGAGCTGTTTCCAAGTGCCGAACCATTATGATTACCGTTCCATACCGCCGTTGCTACAGCAGTAGAATAGCTCATCATCCAAGAATCCTTTGCCTGGGATGCATTGGTTGTAGTAGTCGTACCAGTCTTAGAAGCAGTCCAGACTCCCGGCACCACAAAGCCAAACGAAGTCGCTTGCTGGCCAAACGTCACGGTTCTAGCAGAAGCGTCAGACAAGATGTTAGAAAGCATATATGCCACCTGCTCGTCATAAACTCTCTCGCCCTCGGTGTCTTCCCAGCTCTCAACAACGTTGCCGCTTGGATCCTTCACTTCTAGGACATAAGCCAGCTCTTTATAAACACCGCCACGTGCCACCGACGCATAAGCGTTTGCATGCTCAACTGGAGTAGTATTACAACCAGAACCAATCGCAATCGCTAGCCCACCAGAGAAGTTCTCTTCGGCGCAATAATGTTTCTCGCCCAGGTCTTGCGCAACCTTCAAGCTGTTCTCAATTCCGTTAATATAGAGCGCTTTCACCGCCGGGATATTCAAAGAGTTGCCCAGCGCATTTCTGATGGTGATATTGCCATAGAACCTACCAGATGCGTTGCGTAGTGCACAGCTACCGATATAGCCCGCGCAGTACAGGGAATCGATATTCTCGTCTTTTAGTACGCTGCCAGGACCATAGTTGATACCCTCTCTTTGCATAAATAGTGGACCATAGTCGATAATAGGTTTAATAGAAGAGCCTGGCTCAAGTAGTGATGTCGCAGCGTTGGTCTCGCCATAGCCGGCGATATTCCAGTCTACCGAACCAACCATTGCAATCACCTGCGCGGTCTCAACATCGACAGATGCAAGCGCGATATTATCACTACCATTTGTCCCCATCAGTGCCGCACCGTTAGCTACTGCCTGCTCAGCATAGCCCTGTGCTTTCAGATCAAGTGTCGTCTTGATTGTGTAGCCACCAGCGCGCATTGTCTTCACGCCGTATTTCTGCTCGAGCAAATCACGTACCTCCAGCACAAAGTGTGGCGCCTTGATATCGCCATAGGTACTGGTCTCTGGTTTGATTGTGTCTAGGATATTAACTTCCTTCGCTTCGTCAGCTTCTTCCTGAGAAATATATCCAAGTTCCACCATCACGTCGAGCGTCTTGTGCTGACGAGCAATCAAAGCCTCATGGCCATATTCATTATATGGGTTAAGCACAGCCGGGTTGTTTGGAATAGATGCCAGAAGTGCCGCCTCGGCCAGCGTCAGATCTTTTGCGCTCTTACCAAAGTAGGCCTGCGCACCAGATTCTACACCATTACGACGTCCGCCATAAGGCGACTCGTTTAGGTACATCGTAATAATCTGTTCCTTGTCGTACATCTTCTCGACTTCTATTGCGAGGATAGCTTCCTTAATCTTACGCGGGATACCAGACAAGGTACGGTTACCAGATTCGTCAGAGAAATAAACCTGTTTAATCAACTGCTGCGTCAGCGTCGAACCGCCCTGCACCCCGCGCCCAGTAATCGTAGAAAGTGTTGCACGGACCAGTGCCCAGAAATCGATACCAGAGTGGTTATAGAAGTTTCTATCCTCAATCGCCACAGTCGCTTGACGCATATAAGTAGAAATCTGATCTCCGTCCACCACTAGGCGGTAGTCGCCATCACCGCGGTCTTCCCAGAGCACCTCACCGTTTCTATCGAGATACGTGTTGACCGTCTCAGATACCTTGAGCTCGTCAAGGCGAATTTCGTCCAAATCTTTCTTAAAGTATAGGAAAAGACCCCCAATTGCAATAATGCCGACCAAAATCAGGCCAGCAAAAATCTTCAGCACCATCTTTGCGCCGCGCTTAGAGAACCAATATTCTTTCATGCGCTTTGGCTGAAAATGCGCCAAAAATCTCTTTCGTGGGTCGCTTGGCAACGCCGCCTGCGGAGCCTTTTTCTGCGACGATTTTTTCTTGCCACCACGTCCAACCCGCGTGCGATGCACGAGGCTAGAATAGGTGTTCATCGCCTTATTCTTAATTGATGGCCGCTTCAAAAAGCTACGCTTTGGCGCCTTTGCGGCCTTTGTGTTTTTCTTCTTAGAATTCTTTTCCATAAGCTCCTTTTATTATATCATAGTTGCAATATAATTACGATTTTGAAGGACTTTTTAAGGTTTCTAGTCTATGCTATAATTTCTCTATCAAGTGGAGGATTTATGAAAAAAGTATTAGCATTTGACATTGACCAAACTCTAAACATCGCCAAAACGCCCATCCCAGACGAGATTGCCGATCTTCTCATCTCCTGTCTAGATCATTTTGAGATTTGCCCAATTTCCGGCCAAAAATTTGACCAATTCCTGATTCAGATTGTCGACCGCCTAGTAGAGCGCGGCGTCAAACCAGAGGCTCTAGCCCACCTTCACCTTTTCGTTGCACAGGGCACACAATATTATCGCTATGCCAGCTCCGGAGCCTACAATCCAAAAAACTGGCAGCAGGTTTACAACTTCCCATTGACTGACGAGCAGGTCGCAAAAATCACTAGTGCCATAGAAACTGCCGCAAAAGAACTAGGCTACTGGGAAGAAGATAAGCTCAAAGAGGGTGATGAAATCATCGAAAACCGCCTCAGTCAGGTCACCTTCTCTGCCCTCGGCCAAAAAGCCGGCACTGAGGAGAAATACGCTTGGGATCCAGATTGCAAAAAGCGCAATGCTATTGTCGCTCGCGCCAAAGAACTCGCCCCAGAGTTTGATTACGAGGTTGGCGGCACCACCTCCATCAACGCTATCACCCCAGGCATGAACAAAAAATTCGGCATGACCCACCTCATGGAAGAGCTAAAAGTCACCGAAAAAGATATCCTCTATTTTGGCGACATGACCCAGCCAGGCGGCAACGATTACCCAGTCGTCCAGATGGGTATTGATACCATCACTGTTAGAAGCCACGAGGACACCGCTTATGCTCTCCGCGGCATCCTTGGCGTCACCGAATAAAAGTGCTATAATCAATCTATTATGACATTATCAGAAGAACTCATTTGGCGCGGTTTTTCCGCAGAAACTACCATCAAAGATCCTAAATTTCTAGATGAGGCGCCTCACAAGTTCTATTTTGGTGCCGATCCATCCGCCGATTCTTTAACCATCGGCAACCTCGCCGCCCTGATGATGTGCGCCGTTTTTGCTCGCCATGGCTACACTCCACACCTCTTAGTCGGTGGTGCTACCGGCCAGATTGGCGACCCAAAAGACACCGAAGAGCGCATATTAAAGCCCCTAGAAGAAGTTGAGTTCAACAAAGTCTGCATCGCCCGTCAGATGAAATCCGTCCTAGAAAACGCCTGCGATGGCTGCAAAAACGCCCAGCTCGCCGCCAAAAACCTCAAAGTCATAGACAACCTAGATTGGTTCGGCGATTTCAAATACCTAGATTTCCTCCGCGAAGTCGGCAAAAACTTCTCCATGACCCAGCTCATGGATCGTAAGTTCATCAAATCCCGCATGGGCGAGGGTGGCTCCGGCATCTCTTATGCCGAGTTCTCCTACACGCTTATCCAGGGCTACGATTTCTACCACCTCTACAAAAAATACGGCATCGATCTCCAGCTCTGTGGCGCCGATCAATACGGCAACGCCTCCACCGGCATCTCTCTAATTCGCAAAAAAGAAAACGCCGAGGCCAACGTCTGGTCCACTCCGCTCGTAATCGATCCAGCCACCGGCCGCAAATTTGGCAAGTCCGAGGGCAACGCTATCTGGCTCGCCAGCATCCCAACCCTCGCCGCCGACGGCACCTTGTCAGGGAACTACACCACCGTCTTCGATTTCTACCAATTCTGGCTCTCCCAGCCAGACGCCTCCGTAGAATACCTGCTCAAGATCTACACCATCTATGACAAATCCGAGATAGAAGATATTTTGAAAAAACACGCCGCCGCCCCAGAAAAGCACCTCGCCCAAGAGGCTCTCGCTCGTGGTGCTACCGAAGTTGTCCATGGCAAAAAAGCCACCGAGGCTGTCATTGCCCTCTCAGAAAAACTATTCGACAAATCCGCCACCTTCTCCGACAAAGACATCGAGCGTGCCGCCGAGATTCTCCCAATGAGTCCTCTTGGTGCCAGCCTAGTAGACGATCTCGTCTGCACCGGCCTCGCCCCGTCCAAGTCTCAGGCCCGCACGCTCATCAAATCCGGCGCTATCTCCGTTAATGGCCACAAAGTCACCGACGAAAACGCCGTTGTAAACGCTCCATCCATCCTCAAAAAAGGCAAAAACAAGTTCGCCGTTGTCCGCTAGGTTGACCACAAACTCACAAGCTCACAAACTCACAAATCCCGGGGCCCTTACACCCCGGTTTTTGACAGAACTCTACCCCTGTGGTATAGTAGTCAAATAACTGTTGTTTAGCACATTAATAAGGGGGTAGGGAAATGATGACGTATATTGGTGAACTAAAACCCAGCTGGCTTGCCTGGAAGATTGATGCCAAAGGCTCCTTGCGCTATGTCAAGATAGTCATAAAAAGCAGTGTCCCAGTATGCGAGCTCTTGAACAAAAATGACGCATTTCTAAACGCTTGGGTTCCAGATTTAGAGAGTACGCTCCTCGCCGAGAGTGACGATGCCGACGTCAGTGGCGTTTACATTCTAAAAGACGGCAGTGTTTTTATCGGTTTTGAGATTCCATCTCAGTTTACTACAAACTACTGGTTCTACGCACCAGTTAGACCGCAGAAAAATCTTGGCATCACCATTGAGGTTTATTGCCAAAGGAACAAACTAACCGATAGGTACACAATTTACTTTGACAAGTATCAGACTAAGCTGGTAGAGTACTCAAATTTCGACAACGACCACCCAACCGAGATGCGGACGCTCCCGCTAGAAGTCGACCGCAACCTAAAACTAATAGAAGATTGGCCACCAAAACCATAGAAAGGGGGGGAACTATGGAAGTAATGTATATGGAGGGGATGTATTCACTCGCCGACAAAAAGGATGATGATATTGTTTGGGAAATTGGGGGATTTCTCAAAGTTGACGGAGTCTGCTGTTTTGACTTAGTCCGCACTGTAAAAATTAGGGCCGACGGCATCGTCCAGCTCAGCCTGCGTCCAGACAAAAAAGTTCATATCGAGCTCGAGGGTTATCACGATTTCACAATCGAGGTCAAAAACCGCAGCAAAAAAATCATCGGCACTTTTAGCATTCATCAAGAAGACGGGCTGATACTAATTTTCGAGTACGGTGCTCCGACCGAAAACGGCCTCGGTCCACTAACCAAGGTTTTTAAAATTATCACCACTCATCCACGCAGCGCCGAAGTTAGCGTCTTCACTTCAAAAACTGTATAAGCTACAGAAAGCTGCACAAAAAATACCCAGGGATTATCCCTGGGTTTTTTCTAGGTAGTCCTCATCATGAGGAGTGTATTTTTCAATAAAATCTTTGATAATGCGCATATATTCTCTTGCGCGCTTTACCTCTGTTGGGTCATAGATAAGATCGGAATAGAATTGATTTCCCACAATCTTGTCTTTCTGCTTTTTGGTTAGCCCCCTGCCGTCGTGATTATTCCAATAATCCACAAACTCTCTGTCATTGTTGATTCTTTCCGAACATCTGTTAGCTTCTGTAGGGAAAATAATTGTCCCAAACACTCCAAAAATGAAAAAGGCACTAGATATGAGCGCTAAGAGAAGATAGATTAGCTTCAGAGGAGTGTCAATCAGACACGCTGCCACAATGGCAAGCCCCGAAACTATAAAAGCCGGGCCGGTATATCTCTGTAACATTTCCCACTTGCGTCTCTTCTTAAATAGATAGTCGTAGTAGCGTTCATAAATCACTTTCTTGTCTCTACGGAATCTGCTATAGTGTGCCTCTTCGAGCTCGCAAATCTCTTTCAAATTTGTCAGTAGCTCGTTAAGGCTCTGGATCTCGTCCTCTGTTAGCATATTCCCAGATTGCTTAAAAGAATAAGACAAAAGTTCATTCAGTTCGTATTCTTTTATGTCGCTATCTAGGCAAGTCAACATATAGGACATTGCCCTGACATCTCTCTTATTAAATTTTGGATCAACGTTTTTAACGATCCCGTTTTTTGATGATAATACTGGTAACATCAAACCACCTCCTGTAAAGTTGCTTACTGCTCCACCCCTGGCAGTACCATAATTCTATTATATCAAAAATATGCCAAAAAGTCAAGATAGAGCCCGTCCTCCACCCCTGTAAAATCCCTTTGACAGCCTTCAGGATTTATGCTAGAATTTTTAAAGATGCCTAGGGGTGGTAAGGTATAGTTTTTTAGGAGGTGGTATTATGAACATTGATAATCTTTTTGAATATCTCATAGTCAAATATCATTGGACAGAAGAGAGAACTTATCCATACGATTTGCTCTGTCTATTGTATCCAGGAGAGGTATTGAGTCAAAATGACAGGTCAGACTTAAAAATCCTGGCCGAGGAATTCGACGATAGAAGGCTTTTCATCAAAGAAGAATGGCTCGAAGAAGAAGTGCAACAAGAGGTCAGAGACTTAGGCGAGTTCAACCGCAAGCTAGACGAAGCGGCCGCTATCCTGGTTCTTATAATTCTTGTCGTAATAGTCCTCTTCAATATTGCCATTATGTTTCTGTCGCCCAATGCAGATATGAAAAATCGGATCGTCGTTGTTTCGATAATCACATACGTTCTCGTGCTCTTTTCATATCTCGCAACCAGAAAAAGTCGCATCAACGCAAAAACACTCAAAGATAAAGTGGTCAAAGATTCGACAGCAATCAGATATTACGAACAACATATCTCCATGATGGAGCAATGTGCTCGTGAGACTCGGCGTTTTATTGATGAGCACACCAAAAAACCAGAGTGTATCAACAATCCAGAACCAAAAAACGACAATCAAGGGGGGTGATAGCATGGACTACATCAAAGAACGCGCACACCGAGCACTCCAGCGCAATATTAAAGATATCCGTAGGTTCCTAGAACTAGGGACTTAAACCACCACAGAAAAACCCAGGGAAAATCCCTGGGTTATTTTTTTGGTGGATATCTTTTCTTCCATTTCTTGTTCAGTCATA